>DATKLT010000045.1:0-49117 GCA_035542315.1 Solirubrobacterales bacterium
CCGACCCTCCTAACCCGATTCCAAGGTCTTGCGGACCTCGTCCCGAATCGAGCCGGAGCCGGATCCGGCTTCTTCGACAGCTGACAGGACGTTGCGCATCGCCCTTGCCCCGGAGCTGGATTTGACGAAGGCGATGCCGGGTTCTTCGAGGATCGGTTCGGCGAAGCGGTTGGCGGGGCCGGGGGGTTCGAGGTAGGCGACGGAGCTGGAGTCCTGGGTGGCGCGGCGGGCGTTGGAGCCGACCACGGCGAGCTTGACGCGGCGGCTGCCCAAGGCTGCGCCTTCGACCGGGGGCAGGCAGACCGCGCGGACCCTGAGGTCGCCCGCTTCGCCGCCGGCCGTCGTCAGCGCCCTTTCCGCGCCGGGGCAGAGCGCCGCCTCGACGTAGACGCGCACCGTCGCACCGGCGGCGACGCCTTCGTCCCCGCCGCAGCCGGTCAGCACCCCGGCGGCGCCGACCAAGACCAACGCCAGCATTGCCGATGCTGCCCCCCGCCGCGCCGTCATCCCCCCACGACGTTCAGCCAAAGAAGACCTCGGCCTCGGCGTAGAGCGACTCGGGCACGGTCTTCAGCTCGGCCGTCGCCTCGGTCAGCTCGACCAGCTCGATGTCGGTCCCGCGCAGGGCCGCCATCGTCCCCCAGCGCCGCGCCTGCACGGCGTCGATCGCGTGCAGACCGAAGCGGGTGGCGAGAACGCGGTCGAAGGCGGTCGGGGTACCGCCGCGCTGGACGTGGCCGAGCACGGTCGCCCGCGTCTCTTTGCCAGTGATCCGCTCGATCTCGCCCTCGAGCCAGTGTCCGATCCCGCCCAGCCGGGCGTGGCCGAAGGCGTCGGTCCCGGCCGCCAGCGTCTCCGGCGCACCGCCGATCGGCTCCGCACCCTCGGCGACGACGATGATCGGTGCGAAGTGGCTGGCGAAGCGGCGGCCGACCAGATCGCAGACCTGCCCGACGTCGAACTGGCGCTCTGGGATGAGGATCACGTTGGCGCCGCCGGCGAGCCCGGCGTGGAATGCGATCCAGCCGGCGTGGCGGCCCATCACCTCGACGATCAGTACCCGGTGGTGGCTGTCGGCGGTCGTGTGCAGGCGGTCGATCGCCTCCATCGCGATGTTGACCGCGGTGTCGAAGCCAAAGGTGTAGTCGGTGGCGCTGAGGTCGTTGTCGATCGTCTTCGGCACGCCGACGACTGGCAGTCCGTGCTCGGTGTGCAGCCGCGAGGCCGCCCCCAGCGTGTCCTCGCCGCCGATCGCGATCAGCCCGTCCACACCCGCCGCGGCGAGGTTCTCGGCGATCCGCTCGGGGCCGCCGTCGACCGCGAACGGGTTCGTCCGCGAAGAACCGAGGATGGTGCCGCCCCGGGGCAGGATGCCGCGCACCTCGGGGATCCCGAGTGGCTGCGAATCGGCCTCCAGCGGCCCCCGCCAGCCGTCGCGGTAGCCGACGAACTCGAGGCCGTAGTTGCCGACCCCTTTGCGGACGACGGCGCGGATCACCGCGTTCAGCCCTGGGCAGTCTCCGCCACCGGTGAGGACGCCAATCCGCATCGACCTGAGATTAGGCGATAGGTTCGCTGGCAACGATCGGAGGATGAGATGAACGACGCACCGGACCTGGCAGCGGCAACCCAGATGCAACAGCGGACCTGGTCCGACGGCGACTTCGCGATGGTCGCCGCCCTCGTCAACTTCGACAGCGAGCGCCTCGTCGACGCGCTGCAGATCCTTCCCGGCGAGCACGTCCTCGACGTCGCCTGCGGCAGCGGCAACGCCGCCCTCGCCGCCGCCCGCCGCGCCTGGGGCAAGACGGTCGGCGCCGACTTCGTCCCGGCGCTGCTCGAGCGCGGCCGCGAGCGCGCCGCCGCCGAACGGCTCGAGGTCGAGTTCGTCGAGGCCGACGCCCAGGACCTTCCCTTCGAGGACGCCAGCTTCGACGTCGTCACCTCGGTCTTCGGCGCGATGTTCGGCCCCGATCAGGAGAAGACGGCGTCCGAGCTGCTGCGGGTGACGAAGCCCGGCGGGCGAATCGGGATGGCAAACTGGACCCCCGACGGCGGCGTCGCCCAGATGTTCGCGGTGGTCGTCCAGCACACCGGCGGGCCGCCGCCGGGGACGGTGCCGCCGGTCCTCTGGGGGACCGAGGAGCGGCTGCGCGAGCTGTTCGGCGACGGGATCTCGGACCTGCGGCTGGAGCGGAAGAAGTCCCGTCAGGCGTTCCGCTCTCCCGATCACTACCTCGAGTTCTTCCGCGCCTACTTCGGCCCGGTCAAAGCCGCCTACGACAAAGTCGGGCCCGAGGGCGAGGCGGCGCTGACCGCCGACTTGCGCGCCCACCTGGAGCGGATCAACGTCGGCGGCGAGCGAGCGCTGGTGATCGAGCCCGAATACCTGCAGGTCGTCGCGACCCGCGCCTAGCTGCGAGTCAGGAAGTGGACTTCGGCCCGTAGGCGGAGAGGATCCCGCCGATCAGCAGGATGCCGAAGAAGATCAGGCCGGAGACGCCGCCACCCTGGCCGAGCCAGCCGTAGATGAAAACCATCGCGGCGATCGCGAGAAAGAGCGTTACGACCATCTTCATTGCGCTCGGGAGCCTATCGGGCGAGGGCGACGCGCGCCTGGCCGAGGAAGTCGGCGGCCGCGTCGGCGCCGTCGGCCTCACCCGCGGCGCGAACCAGG
This sequence comes from Solirubrobacterales bacterium, assembly GCA_035542315.1. Lineage (GTDB taxonomy): Bacteria > Actinomycetota > Thermoleophilia > Solirubrobacterales > 70-9 > VAYN01. Next base: position 2,678 of record DATKLT010000045.1, read on the forward strand.
CGGCTGCCGATGATCACCCCGTCGGCGATCGCGCCGACCTGCGCCGCCTGCTCGGGAGTGCCGATCCCGAAGCCGACCGCGACCGGCGTCCCGCCGGCATCAGCCTTGACGGAGGCGACCAGCCCGGTCAGCTCCGGCGGCAGCTCGGCCCGCTCGCCGGTCGTGCCGACGCTGGAGACGACGTAGATGAAGCCGCGTGCAACGGCACAGATCTCGGCCCGCCGCTCGGCGGGAGTCGTCGGCGCGACCAGCGGCACCAGCGCCAGCCCAGCCGCGGTGAACTCGTCCCGGATCTCCTCGGCCTCGCCGAGCGGCAGGTCAGGGACGATCGCGCCCGCCGCGCCCGCCGCCAGCGCCAACCGCGCGAACTCAGCGGCACCCCCGTGGGCCAGGATCATGTTCGTGTAGACCATGAGAACGACCGGGATCCGGTCCGAAACAGAGCGGCACACCTCCAGGGCACTCGACAAGGTCGTCCCGCCCGCCAATGCTTTCGTCGCAGCCGCATGAATCGTCGGGCCGTCAGCTAAAGGATCGGAGAACGGCACCCCCAGCTCGATCAGATCGGCCCCGGACTCCACATACGCCGCAGCCACCGCCAGCGAGGTCGCCTGGTCCGGGTACCCCGCCATCAGATAGGGCATCAGCGCCGCCCTGCCTTCGTCCCCAGCAGCTTGAAACGCCGAGGCGATCCGGTCAGCCACGTGTGCGCTCCATGACCTCAGCCATGTCCTTATCGCCCCGCCCCGAAAGACAGAGGACATCGAATCCCTCCGCCCCCGGGTTCTCCAGCAACCACGCCACCGCGTGCGATGACTCGAGCGCCGGGATCAGGCCCTCGAGCCGCGCCAGGGTGCCGAACGCCGCCAGCGCCTGGTCGTCGGTGACCGCGACGTAGCTGGCTCGTCCGGTGTCGCGCAGATAGGCGTGCTCGGGCCCCGAGCCCGGGTAGTCGAGACCGGCCGAGACCGAGTGCGCCTCGAGGATCTGGCCCTCCTCGTCGGCGAGGATCGAGGAGAGCGAGCCGTGCAGGACGCCGGTGCTGCCGGCGCCGAGCGAGGCGCCGTGACGACCGCTGGCCAGCCCCTCCCCCGCCGCCTCGACGCCGATCAGGGCAACACCCTCGTCGGCGACGAACGGGGTGAAGATCCCGATCGCGTTGGAGCCGCCGCCAACGCAGGCGATCACCCGCGAGGGCAGCACCCCCTCGGCGGCGAGCGCCTGCTCGCGCGCCTCTTCGCCGATCACCCGCTGCAGGTCGCGAACCAGCGCCGGGTAGGGCGCTGGCCCGACCGCGGAGCCGATCACGTAGTGGGTCGTCTCGACGTTGGCGACCCAGTCGCGGATCGCCGCCGAGACCGCCTCCTTCAGCGTCCGCGCGCCAGCCTCCACCGGCGCCACCTCGGCGCCGAGCAGCCGCATCCGCTCGACGTTGGGCGCCTGCCGGCGGATGTCCTCGCTGCCCATGTAGACGACGCACTCGAGCCCGAGCAGGGCGCAGGCGGTGGCGGTGGCGACGCCGTGCTGGCCGGCCCCGGTCTCGGCGATGATCCGCCGCTTGCCCATTCGCTCGGCGAGCAGCGTCTGCCCGAGCGCGTTGTTGATCTTGTGCGAGCCGGTGTGCGAGAGGTCCTCTCGCTTCAGGTAGACGGTCGAGCCGACCCGCTCGGAGAGGCGCTCGGCGAGGTAGAGCGGCGTCGGCCTACCAACGAAGTCGCGCCGCAGCAGCTCGAGCCGAGCCCGGAACTCAGCGTCCTCACGGGCCTGCCCCCAGGCCGCGGTCAGCTCGTCGAGGGCGCCGATCAGCGTCTCGGGTACGTAGCGCCCCCCGTAGGGGCCAAAGCGGGACTCGACCGTGCTCATGCGTTGGTCAGGGCGGAGTTGGCGGCCGCGAAGAAGGCCTCCATCGCGGCGTGGTCCTTGCGGCCGGGCTCGGCCTCGACGCCGCTGGCGACGTCGACGGCGTAGGGATGGGCGATCTCGATCGCAGCGGCGACGTTGTCGGGGCGCAACCCACCGGCGAGGATCGCCGGCACCTCGGAGCGATGGCCGCGCAGCAGCTCCCAGTCGAAGCTCTCGCCGGTCCCGCCCCAGAGGCCCTTGCCGCGGCGGTCGAAGAGGTGGAAGTCGGTGCGGTAGGACTCGGCGGCGTGGACGTCGGCGGCGCTGGCGACGTGGATCGCCTTGATCACCTTGACGCCGGCGCGGCGAGCGACCTCGGCGCAGAACGACTCGCCCTCGGTCCCGTTCAGCTGCACCATCGTCAGCCCCGCGTTCTCGACCGCGGCGACGACCTCGTCGAGCGTCGGGTTGACGAAGACGCCGACGACCTCGCACTTGCGGCGGAACGCCGCCCCCACGGCGGCGGCGGCGTCGGGCTCGACGCACCGCGGGCTGCCGTCGTAGTGGATCAGCCCGATCGCCCAGGCGCCGAGCCGCACGGCCTCCGCCGCGTCGTCCAGATTCGTCAGTCCGCAGATCTTGACCCGCACGCTCCCCAGCCTACGGGAAGGTGGAGGCCGAACCGCAACGACGGTCCGGGAGGACCACCCGGACCCCCTCCGAACGGCTTGTAACTCTCGGTCGCGCGGCCCTCGGAAGGCGACCCCCTCCCCACCCGAGCAGTTTGAGTGAGGAGGGGGTCCGGGTGGTCCTAGCCGCCTTGGCTTGCTTCTTCGACGGACGCCGGGCGCTTGCCCAGAGTTAGGCTCAGCTTCTTGGTCTTGCCGTCGCGGAGGATCGTCAGTTCGGTGGTTTCGCCGGGCTTCGCCTTGTTGACGAATTCGATCACGTCTTCCATCGACGTCACCTTTTCGCCGTTGATTTCGGTGATGATGTCGCCGCCGAGGCCGACTTGCTGGCCTTCGATCGTCGCCGTCGTCTGGCTGCCTTCGAGACCGGCCTTGTCGGCTGGCCCGCCTTTCTGGACCGACTGGACGATGACGCCGTCTTCGACCGGCAGGTTGAGCGCCTTGGCCAGCGCCGGCGTGATCGAGCCGCCTTCGATGCCGAGCCAGGCGTGTTCGACTTCGCCCTTGGTCTCGAGCGACTTGATCTCTTCCTTGGCGGTGTTGATCGGGATCGCGAAACCGATGCCGACGTTGCCCTCCGAGCCGGAGCCGCCGGTCTCGATCTGGGAGTTGATCCCGATCACTTCGCCGGAGGAGTTGATCAGCGGGCCGCCGGAGTTGCCGGGGTTGATCGCCGCGTCGGTCTGGATCACGTTGTCGATCGAGAACCCGTTGGGGGCCTGGATCTGACGCTGCAGGGCGGAGACGATGCCGCTGGTGACGGTGCGGTCGAGCCCGAACGGGTTGCCGATCGCGACCACCGGGTCGCCGACTTCCGCGGTGTCGGAGTTGCCGAGCCGGAGCGGATGCAGTTCCTTGGCGGGCGCTTCCACCTTGAGCAGGGCAAGATCCGAAGCGGGGTCGGCCCCGACGACTTCGGCCGTGTACTCGGTGTCGGAGGCGCCGAGTTTGACCGAGATCTTGCTCGCCCCTTCGATCACGTGGTTGTTGGTGAGGACGTGTCCTTCGCCGTCGATCACGAAGCCCGAGCCGGTGGCGACGCCGCCGCCCGAGGATTCGGGTTCGCCGAACGGGTTGATCGATTCCGCCTGGGTCGGTTCGAGCTGGGATTCGATGAAGGCGACGCCGTCGCCGTCGGCCTTGTAGATCTGGTTGACGACGTTGGTGCTTTCTTCGCTCGAGCTCGAGACGACGGGCGCAATGCTCGCCGGAGTGGAGACGGTGGTGACCTTGCGTTCCACGTTGATCACACCGGTCGCGATCGCGACGATCCCGAGGACGGCGACTACGACCCCGCCCAGCAGGGCAGAGCCGAACGGACTCTGGAGAAAGTTCTTTTGCTTGGGCATGGGAGCATCGTGCCCTTTCGGGCTGGGCCGAACCTAAACAATCTTAAAAAGTTTTCTAAAGACTTAGCTCTTCCGGTGCAGCGAGAAGCCGATGTTGCCCGTCGTGCAGTCCTTCGATTCCGGCCGTGCCGGATCGGCGGTGGTCGTTTTGCTCGCGGTCCCGGTGAAGGCCTTGGCGCCGGTGAACTTGCCGTTCAGCTTGTAGGTGTTGGTGCCGCCCGTGCGCGAGTCGGTCCCCGATTCGGTCAGGCTGAAGGTCTTGTTGGTCTTGACCGTCGGGTAGATCCCGATGCCGGCCACCACCTGGGTGTCGTCGCTGCACTTGGCGACGGTGTTGAAGAAGACCTGCACGTAGTACTTGCCTTTGGCCTTCGTCACTTTGCCGGTGACGGGCTGGGTACCCGAGTTCGGGTAGTCGGCCGTGCCGACGTAGTCGCCGGTGGACGGCTTGAAGGGGGGCTTCTTGTCCGGCTTGCCGACTGCGGAGGCAGCGAGGAGCAGGCCGAGAACGAGGGACGAGATGAGGACGAGACGCGCGTTTTTCATAGCAGCGGACCGTAGCGGCGCCCTGAAGCGCTGAAAAGGCCCGGGTTCGGCGGGTGGGTCGAACCCACGTAGGGGCTAGATCAGGTGCTCGCGGGTGACGTCGTCGGCGCCGGCGAGCTCCCGGGTCTTCGCCTCGGGATCGGCGGCCGACATCAGCGCGCCGCCGATCAGGACCGCGTCGACGCCGACGCGGTCGAGCTCCTCCAGCTCGGCGCGGCCGGAGATGCCGCTCTCGGCGACGACCGTCTTGCCGGCGGGGACGTCGGGCATCAGCTCGAAGGTGGTGGCGATATCGATCCGCTGCTCGTCTAGATCGCGGTTGTTGATCCCGATCACCTCGGCGCCGGCCTCCAGCGCCCGCTCCAGCTCCTCGCCGTCGTGGACCTCGACCAGGCAATCGAGGTCGATCGAGCGCGCCTCCTCGTGGAGGGCCCGCAGCTGCTCGTCTTCGAGCGCGCGGACGATCAACAGCACGGCGTCGGCGCCGTAAACCGCCGCCTCATAGAGCTGGTAAGGGTCGACGATGAAGTCCTTGCGGATGATCGGCATACCGCAGGCGGCCCGCGCCTCGCGCAGGTCGTCGAGCGAGCCGCCGAAATGGGGCTCGTCGGTGAGCACCGAGAGCGCCGCCGCGCCGCCGCGCTCGTAGGCGCGGACCTGCTCGGTGACGCTGGCATCGGAGGGAAACTCGCCGACGCTCGGCGAGCGCCGCTTGAACTCGGCGATCAGCGACAAGCCGGGCCGGGTCAGCGCCTCGCTGAAGGGCCGGTCTTCGCCGCGGGCCGACAGCCGAGTTTCGAGGTCCGCTTGCGGCACCTCGCTGCGGCGGGCCTCCACTCCTTGCCTGGCACCTGCGACTAGCTGGTCGAGAATTCCCACTGGACAGATAAAGCCTAGACGGACAGCTCGACGGTCGCTGCGATCAGTCGCTCCAGCACGTCGGCTGCCGCGCCGCTGTCGATCGCGGCGGCGGCTTTGGAGACGCCCTCCTCGAGGTCGCCGGCGAGGCCGCCGACGTAGATCGCGGCAGCGGCGTTGACAAGGACCAGGTCGCGCCCCGGGCCGCCCTCCCCGGCCAAAACGGCGCGGACGGCGGCGGCGTTCTCCTCCGGCGTCCCCCCCGCCACGGCCTCGAGCTCGGCCGGCGCCAGTCCGAACTGGCCCGGCTCGACGAACCACTCGGCGGTGCCGCCGTCGGCGACCTCGATCACCCGCGTGCGCGCCGAGATCGAGATCTCGTCGAGCCCGTCCTCGGCGGCGACGACCAGGGCCCGCACGCTGCCGAGCCCGAGCAGCGCCTCGGCGATCGTCTCCTGGTAGTGGCGGTCGGCGACGCCGAGCAGCTGCCGCTCGGCTCCGGCCGGGTTGGTCAGCGGTCCGAGGAAGTTGAAGATCGTCCGCACGCCAAGCGCTCTGCGGGCGGGCACGACGTGGGCAGTGGCGGCGTGGTGACGGGGCGCGAACATGAAGCCGAAGCCGACCTCGTCGATGCAACGGCCGACCTGGTCGGCGTCGAGCTCGACGTTGACGCCGAGCGCCTCGAGCACGTCGGCGGAGCCGCATTTGCTGGTCGCCGAGCGGTTGCCGTGCTTGGCCACCGCGCAGCCGGCGCCAGCGGCGACCAGCGCCGCCGCGGTCGAGACGTTGAAGGTCGTCGGCCCGCCTCCGGTGCCGGCGGTGTCGACCAGGTTCTGGCGCCCGGTCGAGACCGGCGTCGCCAGCGAGCGCATCGTCCGCGCCAGCCCGACCAGCTCCGGCACCGTCTCCCCCTTCGCCCGCAACGCGATCAGGAAGGCGCCGGTCTGCACCGGGTCGGCCCTCCCCCCCATGATCTCGGCGAGCACCGCGCTCGCATGGTCCGCGGTCAGATGATCCCCCGCGCAAACTGCGTCGATCGCCCTGCTGACGACGTCGTTAGGCATCGTCGAGGAAGTTTTGGAGGATGGTCTTGCCCATCGGGGTGAGGACCGACTCGGGGTGGAACTGGACGCCCTCGACGGGTAGCTCGCGATGGCGGGCGCCCATCACGACCTCGCCCAGGGAGGCGCTCAGCTCGAGCTCGTCGGGCAGGTCGGGGTCGGCGACGAGCGAGTGGTAACGGCCGGCGACGAGCGGCGTGGGCAGACCGCTGAAGATGGTCCGGCCGTCATGCTCGACCTCGGCGTCCTTGCCGTGGATCGGCTCGCCCTGGACGACCTTGCCGCCGAACTCCTCGACCATCGCCTGGTGGCCGAGGCAAACGCCGAGCACCGGCGTCCCCGCTTCGCCGAAGGCGCGGATCGCCTCGCCCGAGATCCCGGCCTCGGCCGGCGTGCACGGGCCGGGCGAGACGACGAGACGATCGGCGCCGCGCTCGAGCAGCTCGCCGACCGCGGCCTTGTCGTTGCGCACGACCTCGATCTCCGCCCCCAGCTCGCCCAGGTACTGGACGAGGTTGTAGGTGAAGGAGTCGTAGTTGTCGATCACCAGGACCCGGGTTGCCATCGCGCTCACGCCCAATCTGGTTGCTCGCAGGCGACCTCGACCGCGCGCACGACCGCCCTCGCCTTGTTGACCGACTCGTTGTACTCGTAGCCCGGCTTGGCGTCGGCGACGGTGCCGCCGCCGGCCTGGACGTGGAGCTGGCCGTCCTTGGCGACGACGGTGCGGATGTGGATCGCGGTGTCGAGGTCGCCGTCCCAGGAGAGGTAGCCGATCGCGCCGCCGTAGGAGCAGCGCTTGACCGGCTCCAGCTCGTCGATGATCTGCATCGCCCGCACCTTCGGCGCACCGGAGAGGGTGCCGGCCGGGAGTGCCGAGCGCAGCACGTCGAGCGCGCTCACCCCCTCGCGCAGGGTGCCCGAGACCTGGCTGACGATGTGGAGCACGTGCGAGTAGGTCTCGACGTACATCAGCTCGTCGACCTTGACGCTGCCGTACTCGCAGACGCGGCCGAGGTCGTTGCGGCCGAGGTCGACCAGCATCACGTGCTCGGCCCGCTCCTTCGGGTCGTTGCGCAGCTTTTCGGCGAGGCGGCGGTCCTCGTCCTCGCTGCGCCCGCGCGGGTAGGTGCCGGCGATCGGCCGCGTTTCGACCCGGCGGCCGCTGACCTTGACCAGGGGCTCGGGCGAGGCGCCGGCGATCTGAAAGTCGCCGAACTCGAGGAAGTACATGTAGGGCGAGGGGTTGACCGCGCGCAGTCCGCGGTAGACGGAGAAGGCTTCGACCGGGGCCGGCGCCGAGAAGCGCTGCGAGGGCACGACCTGGAAGGCGTCGCCGGCGTGGACGTACTCGACGATGCGGGAGACCGCCGCTTCGAACTCCACCTGCTCCATGTTCGACTCGAAGCGCGGCGGCTCGGCGATCGCCGGCGCAGCCGGCACCGGGACGGCGCCGCGCAGGCGTTCGCGCATCGCCTCGATTGTCGCCGCCGCCCGCTCGTAGCCGGCGTCGACGCCGCCCTCGTCGTCGGCGAAGGCGCAGGCGAGGATCGTCAGCTCGTGCCGCAGGTGGTCGAAGACGAGCATCGCGTCGGTAACCATCAGCGCCAGGTCGGGGAGGCCGAGCGGGTCCGGGTTCGGCTCGCCGAGCGGCTCGACCGTGCGCACCAGGTCATAGCCGAAGAAGCCGACGGCGCCGCCGACGAACGGCGGCAGGTCCTCGACCGGCGCCGGCCGGTAGGCGGCGAGGCGCTCGCCGACCGCGGCGTAGGGGTCCGGGGCGGCCTCGCTGCGCAGCGGCGCCGCGCCGGCCGCGGCTCCCTCGCCGCTCCATTCGGAGAGCGTCCCCTCACTCCAGCGCAGCACCGCGCGCGGGCGCAGGCCGACGAACGAGTAGCGCCCTACCTGGCCCTGCTCGGCTGACTCGAGCAGGAAGCACGGCGCCCCCTCCGGCTCGCCGGCGCGCAGCTTGAGGAAGGCGGAGACCGGCGTCTCGCAGTCGTCGACGACGCGGGCGCGGACCGGGATCACGTTGCCCTCGCGAGCGAGCTCGCGGGCCCGCTCGAGGCTCGGCTCCAGACGCAGCTCGCCGAGGGCGGAATCAGCCGCTACGGCCATTCAGCACTTCCATTACCTCGGCCTGTGAGATGCCACGCGAGAAGAGCAGCACGCTGAGGTGGTAGAGGACGTCGGCGGCCTCTTCGGCGACTCGCTCGTCGCTCTCTTCGCGGGCGGCGCGGGCGACCTCCTCGGCCTCCTCTTCGACCTTCTCCCCGATCAGCTTCGGGTCCTCGAGCAGCGTCACCGTGTAGCTGCCCTCGGGGCGCTCGACGGCGCGGGCCCGAATCGTCCGTTCCAGCGCCGGCAGCGCTTCATAGGTGACCGGGAACGGCTCCCCCGGGGCCGGCGGCGCGTCCTTGCGGATCGAGGCCGAGCCGAGCACCTCGCGGTAGAAGCAGCTGCGCTGGCCGGTGTGGCAGGCGGGACCGGCGGGATCGACCATCGCGACCAGGGCATCGCCATCGCAGTCGTAGCGAAGCTGGCGCAGGTGCATCAGCGCGCCCGAGGATTCGCCTTTCTTCCAGAGCTGGTCGCGGGAACGGCTGTGGAAATGGAGGTCCCCCGTCTCGAGCGTCATTTCCAGGGATTCCGCGCTGACCCAGGCGAACATCAGCACCTCGCCGGTGGCGAAGTCCTGGACGATGCAGGGCGCCAGGCCGCGCTGGTCGAATTCGATTTCTCCGAACACGCGCACAATCGTAAAGGGGCCAACAAACCCTGGCGCGTACCGAGTGCCGCTACTCGATGCCGAGACGGTCGAGCAGGTCCTCGTCGCGACGCCAGTGGCGGCGGACGCGAACGTTCAGGTCGAGGTGCACCTGGGTACCCAACTCCCGCTCCAGCGAACGCCGGGCGGCGGCGCCGATCTCGCCGATCTTGATCCCGCCCTTGCCGATCAGGATCCCCTTCTGGGACTCGGTCTCGGCCCAGATCTCGGCCCGCACGGTGACCAGGCCGTCCTCGCGCGGGTCGACCTCGGCGACCGCGACCTCGACCGAGTGCGGGATCTCCTGCCGCGTCCGGTTCAGCACCTGCTCGCGGATCAGCTCGGCCAGCAGTAGCTCGCTCGACTGATCGCTGGAGTCCTCCGGCGGGTACATATAGGGCCCCTCGGGGACCAGCTCGCCGAGCCGCTGCAGCAGCGGCTGCAGGCCCTCGCCGCTGCGGGCGCTGATCGGGAAGACCTCGTCGACGCCCTTCAGCTCGGCCGCCTCGGCGAGGACCGGAACCAGCTCGTTGGGACCGATCGTGTCGCACTTGTTGACCGCGCAGATCACCGGCAGCTCGGTGCCGGCACCGAGCAGGGCGCGGACGATGAAGCGGTCGCCGGGCCCAACTCCCTCGGCGCCGTTGATGACGACGAGGACGACGTCGGAGTCGGCCAGCTCGCGCTCGACCCGGTGCTGCATCCGCTCGGTGAGGACGTCGCGGGGACGCTGCACACCGGGCAGGTCGACGAGGATCAGCTGGCGCTCGGCCGCGGTGTCGGTGGCGACGCCGCGGATCGCGCGCCGGGTCGTCTGCGGCCGGTTGGAGACGATCGCGACGTGGCTGCCGACCAGCGCGTTGACCAGCGTCGACTTGCCGACGTTGGGCCTGCCCGCTAAGCCGACGAAACCACTGCGCTGCCTCCTCTGCTCCGGCTCGGTCGGGCTCATCATCACCGGCGATCTCCCGACCGAGCCTCCGCGTCCGGGGGCAGCGCGGCGATGACCTGGGCCTGAAGACGGAGCATCTCGCCCTCGTCGGTCTCGTGGTCGTATCCGCACAGGTGCAGCACGCCGTGGACTGCCGCCTCGGTCACGTCGGCGCAGTACTCGGGGCAGATCGCGACGTCGCCGAGCTCGCGCGGGCCTGCCACCGGCCCCAGTTCGTCGATCGGGAAGGAGAGGACGTCGGTCGGCGCGTCCTTGCCGCGATGGTCGCGGTTCAGCTCGCGGATCCGCGCGGTGTCGACGATCTCGACCGCGAGGTGCCCGTCCTCGACGCCCGCAGCGGCCAGCGCCGCTGCCGTCGCCCCGCGCAGCTCCGCCGGCACGTCGGTGAGGTCGACGCTCACCCGGCTCGAGGCGTCGGCCCGTGTTCGGCGCGAGCCCCGCGCTCGCGGCTGCCGTGGGCGTCGTAGGCGGCAACGATGCGCTGGACGAGCTTGTGGCGGACGACGTCCTCGCCGCCGAACTCGACGAAGGAGATTTCCTTGACCTCGTCGAGGATGTCGCGCACCGCGATCAGGCCGGAGCGCTGATCGCTCGGCAGGTCGATCTGAGTCACGTCCCCGGTGACGACCATCCGCGAGTTGAAGCCGAGCCGGGTGAGGAACATCTTCATCTGCTCGGGGCTCGTGTTCTGCGCCTCGTCGAGAATCACGAAGGAGTCGTTCAGGGTGTTGTGGGTCAGCAGAAAATCGTCCGTGACATAGAGAGAGTCCGCCGCCGCAACCTGGATGCAGACGGTCTCCGCCTCGCCGGCCGGCTCGATCGCATCGATGAAACGCATTGGCCTGCCACCCCCGTCCCGCCGGTACAGATCGCGCTTTCGGGCGAGACGGAACGGTTCGATCCCCGCCGGCAGCCGCAGGTCCATGACGAACGCGTCGCTGCGGTGGTGGACTGGCCGACCGTTGGCCTGCCCAGGGGAGCGCCCCTCGGCCGGGCGTCGTCGCAGGTAAGCAACTCCGCCGAGAGAGCGCACAAGAAAGGCGACATCGTCGCGAAGGCGCTCGGAGGACGTTCCGTACTGAATGCGGCAACTGCGGTCCCGCTGCCTGACCGGCCCCCCATCACTGTCCAGAAGGCCCTGTAGGACCGCGAGGCGGACGGACGACTCGTTATGCAGGTAGACCTCGGGGACGAACTTCGTGTTCGACCTTGTGCCGAGCAGGTCGAGCTCACGCAATACGGCGGTCACGGGGTTGGCGACGATGACGCCCCCACGATGCCCATCTTCATTGCGGAGCACGTAGTCGTACCCGCCCTTGTAGCGCAGTTCGATGCCGTCGAGCGAATCCTCCAACGCATTCGCCAACCCGCGGTCGGCGGTCGCAAAGGTCGGAGTCGTCTTTCCCGTGATACAGCCGTCCCCAAGCAGCAGGCCGAGGGCATAGGGGTCCAGTGGAACGTCGCGGGCGGTCATCGCGGCCGGGGAGCCCAGAAGCGGCAGCTCAAAACGGTGCTGATGCGCCGATCGCAGCCGACCCATCATCTTGCGGGTTTCCAGCACCCGACCCGACTTCCCACGGCGCCGATCAGATGCGGTGAACACGTGCCAAAGATGTTCGGCGCAGCACAGGGTCGACGCCCCGTCCTGCGTGCCTACCCGGAACACCTCCTTGCGACCCTGCGGGTATACGCCGAGCACCGGGGTCGGCGACCCTTTCGATCCGATCACCATGTCGCCTACCCCGAGGTCGCCGATCGGCTTGAACCCGGACGGCGTCAGGACCGGGCTCGTCACCGGCTGCGCCCGGCCCCTCATAAACGCCAGCGGCGCGACCTCGATCACGTCGCGCTCGAAGTAGCCGTTGACCCGGTCGGGGTCGATCATGTCGTAGAGCGCGTCGAAGAGCGGCCGCAGGTAGGGATCGACCTTGGCCTGGATGTCGCCGGGAAGGAAGCCGAGCCGCTCCCCCGCCTCGACCGCGGGCCGGGTGAGGATGATCCGCTGCACCTGGCGTTCGGTCAGCGCCGCCGCCGCCATCGCCACCGCGAGGAAGGTCTTGCCGGTACCGGCTGGCCCGATCCCGAAGGTGATCGTGTTACGGCGGATCGAGTCGACATAGCGTTTCTGGTTCAGCGTCTTCGGCGCGACTTTCGTGTTGCGGTGGTGCCAGACGACGTCGTCGAGGATCTCGGCCGGGTCCTCGTGCGCCTCGAGCGCGCCGGTCACCGCTTCGATCGTCCCCGGCGCGACCTCATGGCCCTGCTCGATCAGCTCGACCATCTCGTCGACCACGTGCGCCGCCTCCTCGACGTCGGCCGGCTCGCCCTCCAGGGTGAGCACGTTGCCGCGCAGATGAAGGTCGGCGTCGAGCTTGCCGCGCAGCGCCCGCAGGACGCTGTCCTCCGAGCCGGCGAGCTCGGCCGCAACGGTGTTGTCGAGGGTCAGCTGCCGTTTCGCCACTAAGAAGCACCCAGCTCCTGGCGCACCGCGGCGCTGACCCGCTTGCCGTCGGCGCGGCCGCCGACCTTCGGCATCAGCGCCGACATCACCTGGCCCATCTGCCTCTGCTCGGTCGCGCCGGTCTCGGCGACGGCGGCGGCAACGAGGTCGGCGAGCTCCTCGTCGGAGAGCTGCTGCGGCAGGTAGCCCTCGATCAGCTCCGCCTCGAAGCGCTCGGCGGCGGCCTGCTCGGCGCGGCCGGCGCCCTCGTAGGCCTCGGCCGCCTCGACCCGTTTCTTGCGCTCGCGCTGCAGCACCGCGACCTCGTCGCCCTTGCCCAGCTTGGCGTCCTGCTGGAGCACGTCGACGACCAGGCGCAGCGCCGCGACGCGCTCGCCTTCGCGCGCTTTCATCGCAACCTTGACGTCGCTTTGGACCTGCTCGAGGACGCTCACGGCACCAAGGTTAGAGGGCGGCGTCGGGAGCGATGGCGAGACCCTTGTCAACGAGGTCGCGGAAATCGGTGCTGACCAGGGTCCAGCCGTTGCGCCGGGCAGCCGAGACGTAAGCGGCGTCGTATGAGGTCAGGCCGTATTGGCCGACGACGTCGACCATTCCGTCAAGCAGGTCCACGTCCACCGTTTCCATGGAGCGCGCGCAGCGCGCGATGATCAGCCGCCCAAGCTGCTGCGCCTCGCGCTGCTGTCCGAGCTTGGCACCGATCGCGTTGACGACCTCGTAGACGGTGAGATCGAGGGCGGCGAGGTCGGCCCGCGGCGAGTCGAGGAGCGCCCGGGCGTCGCGGTGGAGTGGCTCGTCTGGCACCAGGGCCGCCACCCAGACGCCCGCGTCCAGCAGCATCATCAGTGCGATTCCCGGTCTTCGCGGATCAGCTCCGCGGCGCTCTTCCCCCCCAGGTCGAGCGGGCCGATCGCCTCCAGCATCTCCTTCCACCGCTGGTGCTGCCGCGCGTCGTCGGCGTTGAGCTCGGCCTCTGCAAGCCGCTGGAGAAATCCGCTCCGGGTCTCCCCGGTCGAAGCCACATGCGCGGCGATCCGCTCCAGGAGCGCATCCGGAATCGAGATCATCACCTTTGCCATAGGGTGAGTATATACGGTATTGCCAGCGGTCAGAACGGGCATGGCAAGGATCGTGGCGGGTCAGGGCGCGCTTGTGGTGCGCACCGGGTGCCAACTCGCCCTCGACTTCGTCGCGAACTAGAGACCGGCGTCGATCGCGATCCGCTCGACCTCGCCCAGCGGCATCTGCAGGAAGCGGGTACCCACCGCGTGGAAGGCGTCGGGGTCGCCAGTGCAGAGGAAGTCGTACCGGCCCTCCTCGTCGCCCTCACGACCCAGCCCGGCCGCCGCAAGTGTGCGCTGGACGGCGGCGGCGACCGCGTGGCCGCCGGCGACGAGGCGAACGTCGCGACCGAGGATCCGCTGCAGCATCGGCGCCACCAGCGGGTAATGGGTGCAGCCGAGGATCAGGGTGTCGACCTCCGCCTCGCGCAGCGGCGCGCAGTAGCCGCGCGCCATCGCCATCGTCTCCTCGTCGAAGAGGGAGCCGTCCTGGATGAAGGGCGCCAGGCGCGGCGCCTCGACCTCGATCACGTCGAGACCGCGGCCCTGCGCCTCCAGCGCCCGCCGGTAGGCGCCGCTCTCGACCGTGTTCGGGGTCGCCAGCACGCCGACGCGGCCACTGGCGGTGATCGCCGCCGCGATCTCGGCCTGCGGCTCGACCACCGGCACCACCTCCACCCCGGCCTGCGCCGCGACCTCGCGGACCACCTCCTCGCCGATTGCCGTAGCGGTGTTGCAGGCGATCACCAGCAGCTTCGCGCCGCGCTCGAGCAGCAGCTCGGCGATCCGCGCGATCCGCTCGCGCAGCCGCTGCGGGTCGCGGCTGCCGTAGGGGAAGCAGGCCGTGTCCCCCAGGTAGACGTAGTCCTCCTGCGGCAGCGAGACGAGGCACTCGTGCAGGACCGTGAGGCCGCCGACGCCGGAGTCGAACATCGCCACCGGCAGCGAGGGGTCGCTCACATGAACGGCTTGTACGTCATGAAGAAGATCGTGACGACGACGGTCAGCCCGGCAATCATGCCGACGTTGCCGACCTGTTTGCCGATCGCCTGGAACTCCGGGCTGAGCGTGTCGCCACTCTTGAGGTCGCGCTCGGCCAGCTCCTTCAGCTTCCGCACATGCGGCTGAAAATAGGCGTGCTGGAGGCCGAGAAGAGCGAGGATCGCGATGAAGCCGACGACGATGAACGCGTCGCTGCCATCCCAGACGCTGTCACTCGCGGCGAGCAGGTAGATCCCGGCGATCAAGACGATGATCGAGCCGGGGTTGACCAGGTAACGGTCCACCCGCTGAATTCCCGCCAGGATCGCCGGTGCCGCCTGCGGATACTGCGGCAGCACTCCGAAGAGGATCCCGTAGCCGAAGGTCGGGCCGAAGGCTAGGACGACAAAGAGGACATGGAGGAAGAGGCCGATTTTGTAGCCGGTGTCGTAATACCCAGCAAATGGCAGGCTCATGGCGCAGACCCTATCTCGGACGGCCGACGGCGCAACAGCAGAGCTGCCCAATCTCCCTCCCGACGGCGGTCCGTCTCCTCGAGGCCCGCTCGGGCGAACTCCCGACTGACGTCATCTAGCTCCGAGGGCAACAGCCCGGAGCAGACGAGCGTGGTCGGCGGGTCGGGAAGCTGAGCAGCCACCGCCTCGAGGATCGGGGACGTGAGATTGGCCACGACCGTGGGACCGAGGGGCGGAAGGCTTTCGCGGAGGTTCTTCTTCTCGAGCTTCAGGCTGACGCCGTTGGCCTCTGCGTTGGATTCCGTCGCTTCCAGAGCTGAGGGCTCGTGGTCGTAGCCGGTGATCGGGGCCCAGCCGAGCTTCGAGGCCGCGATGGCCAGCACTCCTGAGCCGCAGCCCAGGTCCGTCAGCGGCCCTTCGGCCTCTCCCCCCTCCTCCAGCTCGAGCAGGTACTCGAGGCAGAGGCGGGTGGTCGGGTGGGCGCCGGTGCCGAAGGCACGGCCGGGGTCGACGACGAGGTCGATCGTGCCAGGGCGAGGGTCCTCCCAGGAGGGTCGCAGCCAGAGGCGGTCGCCGATCAGCAGCGGCTTGTGGAAGTCGCGCCAGCGGTCGGCCCAGTCGTCGGGGACCTCGGTGGCGCTGACCTCGACCCGGCCGCTGCCGACCGCGGCGTCGATCTCGCCCAGCTCCGGCAACTCTCCCTCGCCGCCATAGATCGCGTACTCGACGTAGCCCGGGCCGCGCTCCTCCTCGACCCCGTTCGGGGCGAGCACGGTCAGCTCGGCTAGGACCAGCTCGGCCTGGTCTGGGGCGCAGCGGACCGCGAGCCGGATCACCGGCTAGCCGAAGGCCTTGCGAAAGCGGCTGAAGAAGCCCTCGCCGTGCTGGGGCGCGAGGTTGTCCTCGTCGAGGCTCTGGTCGAGCTTGGCGGCGAGCTCGCGCTGCTCCTCGCTGAGGTTGGTGGGAACGACGACGTTGACGATCACCCGCTGGTTGCCGCGGCGGCGGCCGCCGAGCCGCGGCAGGCCCTCGCCGCGCAGCGTCTCCTCGTGGCCGGGCTGGGTGCCGGGACCGAGCTCGATCTCGTGCTCGCCCTCGAGCGTCGGCACCGTCACCGTCGCGCCCAGCATCGCCTCGGTGGCGGAAACGGTGACGAGGCTGATCAGGTCGGTGCCGTCGCGGCGAAAGCGCTCGTCGGCCGCTACCCGGACCTCGACGTAGAGGTCGCCCGGCGCTGCCCCGATCTCGCCGGCGTGGCCGGCGCCGGAGACGCGCAGGGTCTGGCCGCTCTCGATCCCGGCCGGGACTTCGATCTCCTTGGTCAGGTTGGCCTGGGTGCGGCCGCTGCCGTGGCAGACCCCGCAGGGCGTCTCCGGAACTTTGCCGGCGCCGTGGCAGACGTCGCAGACGACGGCGCGCGCCATCTGCCCGAACGGCGTCCGCGAGACCTGGCGCAGCTGGCCGGCACCGCCGCAGCGCTCACAGGCGTGGATCGGCGTGCCGGGCTCGGCGGCGTTGCCGTGGCAGTGCTCGCAGACGCCGATCGCCGCGTAGCTGACCTCGCGGCGGGCACCGGTGGCGACCTCGGCGAGCTCGATCTCGACCGCGACCGCGACGTCACCCCCGGCGGCCGGTCCGCCGCCGCCGCCGAAGCCGAAGCCGCCGCCGCCGAAGAAGGCCTGGAAGATCTCGTCGATCGAGCCGAACGATCCGCTCGGATCGAAGCCGCCCGAGCGCAACCCCTCTTCGCCGTAGGTGTCGTAGGTGCGGCGACGCTCGGGGTCGGAGAGGACCTCGTAGGCGGCGGCGGCCTCCTTGAACTTCTCCTCGGCTTCGGGGTCGTGGTCGTTGACGTCGGGGTGCAGCTCGCGGGCGAGGCCGCGGAAAGCCTTCTTGATCTCGGTCTCGCTGGCGTCACGCGAGACGCCGAGGACCTCGTAGTAGTCGCGGGGCATCGGTCTCGGGCTCAGGAGTCGTAGACGGTCTCGAAGTAACGGGAGAGCTCACGCGCGGCGATTCGCACCGAGGCAATCGCGGTCGCGTAGTCCATCCGCCGCGGGCCGACGACGCCGACCGCGCCGAGGTTGCGGTGGCCGAGCCCGTAGTTGGCGCCGATGACGCTGACCGAGCGCAGCTGCGGCTGCGGGTTCTCGTCGCCGATCCAGAGGTAGACCGAGCGCCGCTCGAGCGAGGACTGGAGCATCTGCAGGACGTCGGCGCGGCGCTCCAGCGCCGTCATCAGCTCGTCGGCGCGGGGCAGGTCGGGGAGATGGGCCTCGGAGAGCAGGCGCGAGGTGCCGTCGACGTAGAGGTCGCCGCCGGTCTCCGGCCCGAACTCGGTGAAGGCGGAACCGAGGGTGGCTACGAACTGGGCCTCGAGCCGGCCCAGCTCGGGGTCGGCCAGGCGCGTCGCGATCATCCGGGCGCCGACGCCGAGGCCGGAGAGCGACTCGTTCAGGTAGCTGGAAGCCCAGGCGACGAGGCCGGGATCGACCGGGTCGGCGAACTCGAAGACGCGGCGGGCAACGTCGCCGGTCGAGGCGATCGCGATGACGACGACCCGGTGCGGCGCCAGCTGCAGGACCTCGACCCGGTGGATCGTCGCCCCCAGGCTCGGCGGCGGCGCCGTCGCCATCGCCACCAGGTCGGTGACCTGGGCAAGCGCGGCGGTCGTCTCCCGCATCGCCTCGTCGACCTCGCGCCGCAACCGCGAGAGCTCGAGCCCCACCGCCGGCTCCGGGGCGGCAGGCGCCGAGGGACCCATCAAGGCCTCGACGTAGAGCCGGTACCCAGAGTCCGTCGGCACCCTCCCCGCGGAGGTGTGTGGATGAGTGAGAAACCCCTCCTCCTCGAGCGCCGCCAGCTCTGAACGGACCGTCGAGGAGCCCCATTCGATCTCGCTGCGGGACGCGAGCTCCCGCGACCCAACCGGTCGTGCCGATGCCAAGTAGGCCTCGACCACCAGCCGCAGAATCAGTTCTTGCCGCTCGGAGAGCACCCATCCAGTCTAGGAGGAGCGCCGGGTGACCCCTCCCAAAACGCTCGGCAGGAGCCTCGCTTGAGTGTTTTGGGAGGGGTCACCCGCCCCTCCCCGCTCTAGCGCCTATAGCTCCAGCGTGGCCTCGGCGTTGCGGATGATTCGAGTTTCGCCCTGAGCTGCCTCCGTGGCGACCACGACCCGGTTGGCGTCGACGGATTGGATCTCGCCGGTGACCACTACCTCCTGCTCCGGAAGACCCATCCCCCGGAACTGAACCGAGAGACGCTTGAGAGCTCTCGGGTCGCCGCCAGCGAGTCCCTGAGCGCTGGCCCGGGCCACCAGCCCCATCGAGTAGAGCCCGTGCAGGATGTTGCGCGGCAGCCCCACTGCTTTGGCGAACTCGTCGTCGATGTGGATCGGGTTGAAGTCGCCGGAGGCGCCCGCGTAGCGGTGCGGCAGGTACTTGTCCGGGGTCACCCGCAGCTCGGGGACCTGGTCGCCCACGTTCACGTCAGCCATCCCTAAACCCCCCTCACGATGCAGGTCCAGGTCCCGCGCACGACCTGGGCCCCATCCTGGTTGACCGCGTTGGTCTCGAAGACGTAAAAGCCGTTGCCGGCTTTCTCCTCGATCGAGACGCACTTCGCGGTGGTCGTGATCTCGTCGCCCGAGCAAGCGGGCTCACCCCACTCGAAGACCTGAGCGCCGTGGACCATCGCGGCGAAGTTCATCGCCACGTCGGGGTCGAACATCGCCGGGCCGACGGCCGGGCTGCTGTAGACGACGGCGAACATCGGCGGTGCGACGACGTCGCGGAAGCCGGCCGCGCGGGCCGCCTCGACGTCGCGGTGGACCGGGTTCTCGATCCCCAGCGCGTTCGCGTACTCCTTGATCTTCTCGCGGCCGACCTGGTAGGTCGTCGCCGGCCATTCCTTGCCAACCGCATCGGTCTTGATCGCCAAAAGGAACCTCCCTCCCTGGTTGCTCGCGCGCACTTTACTGGCTGCGCAGCCAGGCGGGAGGGAAGCCCTACTCGTCGATCTCGAGCACGGCGAGGAAGGCCTCCTGCGGGACTTCGACCCGGCCCACGGCCTTCATCCGTTTCTTCCCTTTTTTCTGCTTCTTCAGCAGCTTCTGCTTGCGGGTGACGTCGCCGCCGTAGAGCTTTGCGGTGACGTCCTTGCGCAGTGCCTTGACCGTCTCGCGGGCGAGGATGTTGGAGCCGACCGCGGCCTGCACCGGGACGTCGAAGAGCTGGCGCGGGATCGTCTTGCGCAGCCGCCCGACGAGGCGCTTGCCCTGGTCGTAGGCGAACTCGCGGAAGACGATGATCGAGAGCGCGTCGACTTTTTCACCCGCGAGCAGGATGTCGACTTTGACCAGATCCGAGGGGCGGTTGCCGATCGGTTCGTAGTCGAGCGAGGCGTAGCCGCGAGTCGACGACTTCAGCAGGTCGAAGAAGTCGAGGACGATTTCGGCGAGCGGCAGGTCGTAGCGGATCTGGACCCGCTCGGAGCTGAGGAAGTGCATGTCGACGTGGGTGCCGCGGCGCTGCTGGCAGAGCTCCATCACCGCCCCCACCTGCTCTTTCGGGCAGATGATCGAGGCGCGGATGTAGGGCTCTTCGATCGACTCGATCGTGCCCGGGTCGGGCAACTCGGTCGGGCTGCGGACCTCGATCTCCTCGCCGTTGGTGAGGTGGACGACATAGCGCACGTTCGGCGTCGTCGCCAGCAGGTCGAGGTCGTACTCACGCTCCAGCCGCTCGCGCACGATCTCCATGTGGAGGAGGCCGAGGAAGCCGACCCGGAAGCCGAAGCCGAGCGCCTCCGAGGTCTCCGGCTCCCAGGAGAGCGCGGCGTCGTTCAGGGCCAGCTTCTCGAGCGCGTCGCGGAGGTCCTCGTAGCGATCGGTGTCGATCGGGAAGAGCCCGCAGAAGACCATCGGCCGCACCTCGCGGTAGCCCTCGAGCGGCTCGCTCGCGGGCTCCCCCTGGGCGGTCAGGGTGTCGCCGACGCGCAGCTTGTTGACGTCCTTGATGCCGGTGATCAGGTAGCCGACGTCGCCCGCCTCCATGCCTTCGACCGCGGTCATCGCCGGGCGGAAGAAGCCGATGTCGTCGATGTCGGCTTCGTTGCCGTTCTGCATCGAGACGATCCGCTCGTGCTTGCGGAAGCGGCCGTCGACCATCCGCACGTAGGCGATCACGCCGCGGTACTGGTCGAACTCGGAGTCGAAGATCAGCGCCCGGGTCGGGGCGTCGACGTCGCCCTCGGGCGCCGGGATGCGGGCGACGATCGCCTCCAGCACCTCCTTCACCCCGACCCCGGTCTTGGCGGAGATCCGCAGCGCTTCCTCGGGGTCGCCGCCGAGCAGGTCGGCGATCTCCTGGGCGACCCGGTCGGGCTCGGCGCCGGGCAGGTCGACCTTGTTGATGACGGGGATCAGCTCGAGCCCGTTCTCGATCGCCAGGTAGGTGTTGGCGACGGTCTGCGCCTCAACCCCCTGGGCGGCGTCGACGACCAGCAGCGCCCCCTCGCAGGCGGCGAGGCTGCGCGAGACCTCGTAGGAGAAGTCGACGTGCCCCGGGGTGTCGATCAGGTGCAGGTGGTAGGTCTCCCCGTCGTCGGCTGTGTACTCGACCCGCACCGCCTGGGCCTTGATGGTGATCCCCCGCTCGCGCTCGAGGTCCATCGAGTCGAGCAGCTGCGCCTGCATTTTCTTCGGGTCGACCGCCCCGGTCAGCTCGAGGATGCGGTCGGCCAGGGTCGACTTGCCGTGGTCGATGTGGGCGATGATCGAGAAGTTGCGGATGCGGTCCATGCGGGACGGCGGAGTATGAAGGGAGCGCCGGGCCGGCGGGTCCTGTCACCGCAGGGGGCCCACCACCCCTTCCGGTAGCTAAAGCTTCCTCAGGGGTGGTCCCCCCCTGCGGCGCCACCCGCCGGCAGGAGTCCAAGCAACATACGGCTGCATGGACTGCAGCCTGTTTCCCTCAGCTGGGGCAGGACGAGGGGTTCAGCTTGCCTCGGATTCTGAAGACGACCGTGGGGGGCTTGCGGAGAATGATTTCGGCCTGGGGGGATTCGGTCCAGTTGGTGGTGTCTGGGTAGGGGGGCTTGCCGGGTTCGATGCGGTCGCGGCTGGTGACCACGTAGTCGTAGTCGCCTTCGTCGAGGAGGCGGCGCCATTGGGGGCAGCTGGTCGGCGCTTCGAAGCCGCCGTGGTCGCGTTCGACGCCGACGTACTGGACGTGATTAGAGAGGTCGGTGCCGAAGAGCGGATATTGGCGGGTGCTGGTCGTCGCGATCCGCGCTCCGGAGACGTCCCGCGCCCACTTGAAAGTCGCATCGAGCCCCGGCGTGCTGAAGGTCGGGTCCGCGTACCGCTCCCGCAGGTAGTGCCGCTGCACCGGGTATCCCACCGCAACCACGACCACCGCAATCGCCGCTCCAACGACCACCCACCCCCAGCCGCGCGCCTTTCGCGCGCCTTTCGCAACCATCCCCTCGACGTTTGTCGCCCTGTGGGCGACAAAGGACAACTGGTCGGCGAGGCGAGCGAGGCGAGTGCGGAGCTGAGGGGCTGCGGGGAACAGGGCGAGCCCGAGGACGAGCGCCGGGGCGAGGTAGCGGAGGCCGGATTCGAAGCCGCGCGGCATCCCGTCCGGGCCGGAGGCCGAGGTCGGCGCCACCAGCCAGGCCAACGCGCTCGCCAACCCGACGAGCCCCGCCACCGCCAACACCAGGTCCCACTTCTGCTCTCGTGGTTCCTTTGTCGCCCGAGGCGCAACAAAGGAACCACGTTCGTCGCCCGTCGAATCCCGCGGTTCCTTTGCTGCGTCTCCCGCAACAAAGGAACCGCGGGATGGGAGGAGTGGGAGGAGGAGGCCGGCTAGCGCGGCTAGGCCGAGCACCGGCCAGAGGATCCAGAGGCCGTGGTGGAGGCCGGGGAGGAACCAGTCGGACCAGACGCTGCCGTCGTTGAGGTAGGAGAGGACGCTGTGGGCTTCGCGGCCGCCGAGGGCCTGCTGGGGCGCGGGCAGGGTGATCGGGCCCAGGTGGTGCACCCAGGGCAGCGGGTTGCCGCTGTGGACGAGGTTGCGCAGGTACCAGTAGCCGCCGCCGGCCAGCGCGGCCAGGGCCCCGACCCAGAGCGCACGCCCACGGGCGCCGCTTGGCGCCACCGCGGCCAGGCCGACGACCAGAACTGCTGCAGGTAGGAGGAAGTTCAGCTTGGTCCCGGCGGCCAGGCCGGCAGCAAGACCGACGAGCAGCAGTGCCCCAGTCCCCCAGGCGCTGGCCCGAGCTCGCTCTGCCCCCTCCCCCCTCACGGCTTCTTTTCCGTCCCTCCGCCACCCACCCCAAGCGTTCACCGCCACAGCCACGGCCGCGAGCAGGAAGAAGATCCCGACGACGTCGTTCCTCGCTTCGCCGGCCTGGTCGTGCAGCGCCGGCACGCTCAGCGCCACCGCCCCCAGCGCCAGCGACCAGGGCCCAACTCGGTAAGGCCGCCCGATGCACCAGCAAGCCAGCAAGCAGCCGAGGAACCAGCCCAGGTTGAGCAGCGGCGAGAGCAGGTCGCGGGAGAACGCCAGCATCCCCGCCGCGCCAAACAGTTCCGCGTTGGCCGGGTAGAACCAGGCGAGGAACTGCGGCGCGATGAAGTGCAGGTCGATCGTGTTACCGCTCTGGAAGAACCCCGCCCCGAACGGCCCGTGGTACCAGGTGCTGTCGAACCCCGTCATCCCCGTGGAGAGCTTCGCCTTCACGCCCATCGCGAAGTGGATGACGGCGACCGCGGCGATGACCAGGGCGATGAGAGTGGCCGCCGTCGCTTCGCCCCCTCCTCTCCTCTCATTGCCGCGTTCGCCGTCCTGCGCGCCCGCCCGGAGGGAGGTCTCCCGCACCCCTACCTGCAAGTGCGGGTGCGGGAGACCTCCCTCCGGAGAGCGCCGCAAGGACACCCATAGGCCCAGCCCCACGATGGCCACGAGAGCGAGATACGGAACGGGCTCGAACAGGGAAAGGGTCCCGAGCACCTCCGCACACCAGATCAGCAGGGCCAGTGCGATCACCGCCGTGGCCAGACCCGCCACAGCTCCGGCGAACTCCGGCAGCAGACGCTTCCGCGCCTCCCCTGCACCCAGCCACGCGCAGCCGACGAGCAGCACGATCTCGACGACCCCCAGTAGATACCGCCCGACCCCGAGCATGCAGCCGGCCGTCCCCTATCTCCGCCGCAGCACGAGGCGCAGGATCTGGTCGAGCTCGGCGATCCGCAGCAGGCGGGCCACGGCGAGGTAGGCGACCGCCCCGAGCGCCAGTCCGCAACCGAGCGAGACGATCTGGCCGGCAAGGCCGCGGCCGAGGGCTTCGTCGAGCAGGTCCCAGACGAGCCACGAGACCCCGGCCAGCGCCGCCGCGGCGATCGTGATCTGAAGCGTAGTCAGGAAGAGGCGGCGCAGCTCGAGGCCCTGCAGCTCGCGGCGCAGGATGAACGCCTGCGCGGCGACGGCCGCGGTGGTCCCGATCCCCGTGCCCGCCACCACTCCGCCGACTCCAAATGGGGAATAGAGGACCAGGGCGGCCAAGGCCGAGACGACGAGGTCGATCACGGCCAGGGCGGTCGCCTGCCAGGGTTTCTGAAGGCTGAAGAAGGTCCGCGTCTGCAGCAGGTAGAGGCCGTTGGTCGGCAGCGAGAAGGCGAACCAGAAGAGCGCCGTCGCGACCAGGGTCGTTTCGGCGGGACCGAATTCGCCGCGCTGGTAGATCAGCCGGATCATCGGTTCGGAGAGGACCAGGATCGCAGCCCCCGCGGGTACGAGGACGAAGAGGATCTGGCGCATCCCGTTGGCAAGCGTCGCCCTCAGGTTGTCGATCTGCCCCGCGTTGGCATAGCGCGCCAGGGCCGGGAAGAGAACGGTTGCGACCGCGACCGAGAAG
Organism: Solirubrobacterales bacterium; assembly: GCA_035542315.1. Taxonomy (GTDB): domain Bacteria; phylum Actinomycetota; class Thermoleophilia; order Solirubrobacterales; family 70-9; genus VAYN01. Next base: position 26,646 of record DATKLT010000045.1, read on the forward strand.
ATGCCCTGGGGAAGTTGGTAGAGCCGGAACGCTTTGTCGATCGCGGCGGGGCCTTCGGTGCTGATCAGGGCGCCGAAGAAGCTGTTGATCAGCGCGTTGAAGTTGATCAGGCCGAGGCTGATCGTCACCGGCAGCATCAAGAGCAGCACCCGCCGCACCCCCGGGTGGCGCCACTCGAAGCTGAAGCTGAACCGGTACGGGGTGTGCCGCAGGTCCCAGGCCGGGATCAGCAGCTGGACGAGCGTGCCGGCGAGGATCCCGATCGCGTAGGCGTAGATCCGATCTTCGCCTTCGAAGACCGGCGCGAGGAGAACGATGAAGACGATGATCGTCAGGTTCCAGAACAGCGGCGAGATCGCGAAGGCGCCGAAGCGGTCGTAGCTGTTGAGGACGCCGACGACGACGCCGCTGATCCCGAGCAGGATCAGGATGGGGAAGAGGATCCGCGAGAGCGTGATCGTGAGGTCGACCAGGCTCTGGCTCCAGTCCGGGATGAACACCGGCATGATCACCGGCGCCAAAAGGACGAATAGGGCGGTGAGCGTGCCGAGCACCATCGTCGCCAGCAGCAGCAGGGTCGAGGCGAGCCGGAATGCCTCCTTGTATTTCTTCTCCCCGAGCAGTTCGGTGAAGACCGGGACGAAGGCCGGCTGCAGGGCGGCGTCCGCGAATAGGGCGCGGACCAGGTTGGGGACCTGGAAGGCGATCGTGAAGGCCGAGACCGGTCCCTTGGTGCCGAAATAGCTGGCGGCGACGACTTCGCGGCCGAGGCCGACGATGCGCGAGGCGCCGGTGGCGATCGAGAAGAACGCGGTCGAGCGGGCGATGCGGCCGGCCTGGCGGCCGGGCGCCGGCTCGGCGGCGAATTCCTCCGTCGGGTCGAACGCCTCCGCCCGGCGCAGGGCAACGTCCTCGGCGAAGGGGACGTCGGCGTTGATCGGCCGCTCCTCGAATTCGTGCGTGTCTGGTGCCTCGGGCCTGGCCATTCGGGTTCAGGTTCGGGAGCGACCCCGGAACTCCTCAGTCGCTATAGTCAGCGGCCGCCCACAGCCGGCACGGCGCCTGCTGGGGCGGAGAGACATGGCCAACATAGCCTCACAGAAGAAGCGGATCCTACGCAGCGAGCGCGAGCGCGCCGAGAACCGGCTGCTCACCAGCACGGTCAAGACCTACTTCCGGCGCCTCGAGGCCGCGGTCGAGGGCGGCGACGCCGAGGCGATCGCCGCTGAGCAGCGTGCCCTCGTCTCGAAGATCGACAAGGCCGTCCAGAAGGGCGCCCTGCATCGAAACACGGGTGCGCGCAAGAAGTCGAAAGCTGCTCGCATCGCCGCCGGCGCCGCCGCGCAGGGCTAAGCGGCCGCAGAGGCCGCCATTTGTCGCAGCGCCAAGGTGAGCGCTAGCTCGTCGCCGTAGTCCTTCTCTCCCCGGCACCAAAGCTCGAGATCGGCAAGCGTCTCGGCTGCCGCACGCAGGTCGGAGAGCTTGGCGTTGCGGACGCGGCCGACCAGCAGCTTGGCCGCGTAGGGATGCATCTTCAGCGACGACTCGACCTGCTTCGGCGGCACCCCGGCCTCGAGCTGAGCGGCGGCGGCGCAGGCGCTGCGCAGGCGCGAGGCGAGGCCGTAGATCAGGCCGGTGACGTTCTCGCCCTGGGCGATCAGCCGCTCGCCGACCCGCAGGGCACCGGCAGCGTCGCCTTCGAGCAGAGCGTCGGAAAGGGTCCAGACCGCCGCCTCCTGGGTGTCGGCGATCATCGCTTCCAGGTCCTCGGGGCCGACCTCTCCTCCGCTCCCGCACCACAGCTCCAGACGGGCCAGCTCGTTGGCCAGGCGAACCGGATTTGCTCCCATTCGGTCGACGAGGAGCCGAGCGGCGGCAGGATCCAGCCTGAACCCGAGCCGCTGCGCATCGGTGACCAGCTGTCGCGGTAGGTCCCGAGCTTTCGGCGCCTCGAACTCGTGGATCTCACCGCCGGCCGCTTGTACAGCTTTGCTCAGCTTCGCCGGCGTCTTCGCCCGCGAGATGAGGACGAGCGTCAGGTCCGGGGGCAGGGCCGCCAGGGCGGCGATCACCGCCTCGAGCTGCTTCTCGCGCCAGCGGTCGACGCCGTCGGCGAGCAGGTAGCGGCGCGAGTCCATCAAGGAAAGCGCCGGGATCGCCATCAGCAGCGCCTCGTGGTCGGGCATGCCGCGTCCCTCGCCGGACTCGAAGACCTCGAGTGCGGCGGCCCCGCCCTCGCGTTCGGCGCGCGCCCGCAGCCGGCTCCGCGTCGCGTCGATCTTCGCTTCGTCGGTGCCGCCGATCAGGTAGAGCGGTTGCATCCCGTCGGCCACGCGGCCGAGTCTAGAGACCGGCGCGGCAGGCGCCGGCGCGGCTCAGTGACCGTGGCCGTGACCGTGGCCGCCGCCGGAACCGCTGCCGCCACCGCCACCCGAGCCTTCGCTGCCGGGGACGCCGGTCCCCGAGCCACCGCCGCCGCTCGGAGTCGCGGGCTGTGGCGTGGTCGTGGAAGTCGACGGGGTCGACGAGGAGCTGCCGCCGGACCCGCCGAGCGTCTGCGAGCCGCCGCCGGAGCGGTGGCTGGAGCTGGCCGACCCGCCGGAACCGCTGCCTCCCGAACCGGATGACGCAGAGGAGCCATCGGCGCCCGAACCGGCTTCTTCGCCGCCGGTGACGCCGGCGGTCGACGGCCCCTGGGTCGAGGGCGTCGTCGTGGTGGTCGTCGATTCCGGGCCGGGTGCTTCCGTGGTCGGCACCGGAGCGCTCGGTTCGCCTGAGGGCTGGCTGCCGCCCGGAGACCGACCGCCGCCCCGTGAAGGTGCGGGATCCGCCGCGGCGGCGCCGCCGACCTTGCCTGCCGTCCCGCCCCGCCGATTCGGCGCGGGAGCCGCGGCAGCCACCGCGATCGCGACGCCGGAGCTGGCGGTTGCCTGCCCAGGCGCGCCGCTGTCCGGTGCCGAGATCGCCACACCCCCGCCGACGTCCTGCTGCGCGGCCGAGGGTTCGGAGAGCGGCCCCAGGGAGCGAAGCGGCCAGCCCGGCTGCGAGAAGAGGACGACCAATCCGAGGCCGGCGACCGCGGTTAGGCCGAGCATCGCGAAGGTGGTGCTGCGGATCCGTTCGGGCAGGCGGGTGCCGGCCCAGCTCGGGACCCTGGCAGCCAGCGCTCTCAGCATCGATCTCACCACCCTCGCCATCGGCGGCCGAGGGCGAGGGCGGTAGGCCGAGCCCCGGATAACCCCAGTTTCGATTCGACCATTCGTTTAGATCGACGCTCCAATCCGGTCAGCCGCTCGAAACGGTGATCTGGCCGTGGCGCACGTCGATCTCGATCCGGCCGTCGCGATCGGTCCGCAGCACGCGAACGCCGGCCGCGGCGAGGGTCGCCAGAGTCGCCGCGGTGGGATGGCCGTAGGAGTTGCCGGCACCTACCGAGATCACCGCCAGGCGCGGCTCGGTCCGGGCCAGCAGCCCCGCAAGGCCGGCATCGTCGCTGCCGTGATGAGCGACCTTGAGCACGTCGACGGGACCAGGTTCGATCGGCACCGATTCGGCCTCGGCGTCGGCGGTGAGCAGCATCGAGAACCGGCCCCAACTGGCGAGGATGACGAGCGCCTGGGTGTTCGGGTCGGCGCCGGCGAGCGGCTGCGCGAGCAGCTCGAGCGGCGGCCAGAGGACGCGAAGCCGGAGCCGACCGGCTCGGATCAGGGCGCCGGCGCCGACCCGCAGCGGGACCGCTCCGGCAGCACGTGCGAGGGCGAGCGAGGAGCGCCGAAGGCGAGCGTAGACCAAGCGCGCGATCGGGACGCGGCCGAGCAGTTCCTCGACGCCGGCCGCGTGGTCTGCCTCGTCGTGGGTGATCACCGCAGCGCCGAGGCGGCCGACGTCGAGGCCGGCCAACTGCGCCTCGAGCCCGTCACCGGGAGGGCCGCCGTCGACCAACAGCGGCAGCCCCGTCCCGGGCCGCAGGAGGATCGCGTCACCCTGGCCGACGTCGAGGACGTCGATACGGAGCTCGCCGGGGGCGATCGGCAGCTGCGCCGCACGATGCGCAGCGGGGTGAGCGGCGAAGAGGAGCGCCGCCAGGACGGCGACCGCCCCCAACATCGCCGTGCGCCGCCAGGACGGCGGATTCGAGGCGCCTTTGTTCGGATCACCCGAACAAAGGCGCCCCTGCCGCTCGCGTGCGGCAGCGAGAGGACGCAGCCGCGCCAGCCAAGCAGCGGCGACGATCGCGCCGGCGAGGGCGACGTACGACGCCAGCAGCCCCGGGAGCCCGAGGTGGACGTGGACCTCCGCCCAACTCGGCGCCGCGCACCAGTGGGCGACCTGGGCGATGTAGGCGAGAAGCAGGGCGTCGAGGCCGTTGAGCGGTGCCAGCGGCAGTCCCGGGACCTGCGCGAGTGCGGCCGAGACCATCCCCAGCCACATCGCCGGCGCCACCGCGGGGAGCGCGAGGACGTTGGCGAGGAGGGTCGTGGTCGAGAGCGTTTCGAAGTGGAAGGCGATCAGCGGTGCCGTCGCCAAGGTCGCGGCAACGGTGACGGCGATGCCCTCGGCCAGCGCCCGCCGCCAGCCTCCCTTGCCGAGCCGGCACACGAGCGCCTCGCGCAGCGGCCCGGCCAGCAGCAGGATGCCGAGCACGGCGGCGAAGCTGAGCTGCCAGCCGACGTCGGCGGCCACCCCGGGGTCGACCGCGAGAGTGACGGCGAGCGCCAGACCGAGCCCGTAGAGACGCGAGGCGCGCCGCCCCGAGAGCGTCGCCAGCAGCCCCGCCGCGCCCATCACCGCCGCCCGCTGGATCGAGGGACCGGCGCCGGCGAGCGGGACGTAGATCGCGATCAGGCCCGCCAGCCAAAGCAGGCGCTCGCGCAGCGGGATCCCGAGCGCACCGAGCAGCGGCGCCGCCAGCAGCGCCAGCAAGGTCACGTTCTCGCCGGAGACGGCGAGCAGGTGGCTCAGCCCGGAGCGGCGGAAGTCGTCCTCGGTCGCAGCGTCGACCGCCTCGTCTTCGCCGAGGACGAAGCCGCGGGCCAGTGCCGCCTCGCGTGCCGGCATCCCCTCCCCAAGCCCAGCCGAGGCGCGGGCGCGGATCTCGCCGCTGTGGAGGAGCCCGAGAACGACGACGGAAGCGATCCCGACGACCACCGGCCAACTCGGATGCGGCGTGCGCACCGCCACTCAGGGCTGCAGACGAGCCCGCAGCGCTTCCATCGTCGCCGGCCCGATCCCCGAGATCTGGTCCAGCTGGTCGACGGAGGCGAGGCCGCCGTGCTGGTCGCGGAACTCGATGATGTCTTCGGCGGTGACCGGGCCGATCCCGTCGATCGTGTCGAGGTCCTCGACCGTCGCCGTGCCGAGGCTGATCGGGCCCTCTTCTTCACCGCTCGCCGAAGTCGTGGGGCCGCCGCCCGGTACCCGCCCCGGGACGACGACCTGCTGGCCGTCGGCCAGCCGCGCTGCCAGATTGACTGCTTCCAGCTCGGCCCGCCCGGTCGCGCCGCCGGCGCGCTGCACCGCATCGTTCACCCGGCTCCCCGCCGGCAGCCTGTAGACGCCGGGGCTTGCGACCTGGCCGGTCACGTCGACCACGAGATCCCCCGCCTGCCCGCTGATCGCGAAGTCGTCGCCACCACCGGCCCCTCCTCCGGCGGCCTGCGCAAACGAATCCCCGCCGCCCCCCTCGGCCCGCAGCGCCCGCGCGCCAACCAGCAGCAGCGCCACAGCAGCGGCGCCGTAGACGAGAACCTGCGCTCTGCTCAGATCGGGCACCCCCCGATCGTGCCCGGCCCCCCCTCACGCGTGGCGCGCACCGGGGACCAATTTCACCTCAAATCTGTGACTGAGGTGTGGAGGCCAAGCAGTTCGGGGGACACAGGGAGGATGCGCCGGCCCCCGCGCTCAGTCCTCGTCGTCGTAGTCGTAGCCCGCGACCTCGGCCAATTGGTCGCTGTACAGCTCTGCCGCGGCCACGGGCGGCGACTGGATCGAAACGCAGGCGAGGTCTTCCTCGCCGTCGGTGCCGATCGAGTGCTCGGTCGCGGGCGGGACCAGGATCAGGTCGCCTTCGCTGACCTGCTGGGTGTCGCCGGCAACCGACATCGTGCCGGAGCCGCGGACGACGACGTAGGCCTGCTCGGAGCCCTCGTCGGTGCGCAGCGTCTGCTTCGCTCCGGCCGGCACCTCGAGCCAGGAGACCGAGAGGTTGCGCGAGCCGAGTTCCCCCGCGTCCAGCAGCACGTGGGCGTTGAGCCGGTGCCACTCGACCACCGCCGCTTCGTTGAACCTTCTGACGAGCATGCGCGCGCTTTGTACCAAAACCGGGCGCCGCCGCGGGATCCGAGACCGGATCTGCCCCTAACGGACCACCAGGTTGACCAGCTTCCCCGGCACCACGATTTCCTTGACGAGATCCTTGCCCTCGAGGTGCTTGGAGACCTTCTCGCTGGCCTTGGCCAAGGCCAACAGCTCCTCCTCGGCGGCCTCGGATGGGGCCTCGACCCTGTCGCGCAGCTTGCCGTTGACCTGGACGATGAGGGTGACCGTGTCGCTCGCGAGCAGCTCGGGGTCGGCAACGGGCCAGGGCTGCTCCCAGACCCGCTCGCCGCGCAGTCGCTCGTACACCTCGGCCCCCAGGTGCGGGGCGAAGGGGAAGATCAGCGAGGCCGCGGTCGCGGTCGCGAAGCGCACCGCCGCCCCGGTCCGCAGCTCCGCGTAGAGCCCGTCCTTGAGCCGGTAGGCGTCGTTGACCAGCTCCATCACGGCGGCGATCGCGGTGTTGAACTGGAAGCCGCGCTGGAAGTCCCGCGTCACCTTCTCGATCGCCCAGTGCGCCTTCGCCATCAGCTCCCGCGCCGCCGGCTCGCCGAGGTCGGGGACGGCCGAAGGCGCGGTTCGCCCCTCGACCTCCTCGCAGAGGCGCCAGAGCCGTGAGAGGAAGCGGTTGACCCCCTCGACCCCCTCGTCGGTCCAGTCGCCGCCGCGCTCGGGCGGGCCCATGAAGCAGACGTAGGTGCGAGCCGAGTCGGCGCCGTAGCGCTCGACGTACTCGGCGGGGCTGACCGTGTTGCCGCGCGACTTCGACATCTTCGCCCCGTCGCGGGTGATCATCCCCTGGGCGAAGAGGTTGGCGAAGGGCTCCTGAGCGCCTAGGAGGTCGAGGTCGGCCAGCGCCTTGGTGAAGAAGCGCGCGTACATCAGGTGCAGGATCGCGTGCTCGACGCCGCCGATGTACTGGTCGACCGGGAACCAATGATCGACCGCCTCCCGGCCCCAGGCGGCCTCGCCGTTGCGCGAGTCGAGGTAGCGGAGGAAGTACCAGGAGGAGTCGACGAAGGTGTCCATCGTGTCGGTCTCGCGCCGCGCCGGGCCGCCGCAGCGCGGGCACTCGGTCGCCACCCACCCCTCGGCCGCCGCCAGCGGGCTCTTGCCCTGCGGCGCGTAGTCCTCGATCTCGGGCAGCTCGACCGGCAGCTGCTCGGCCGGCACGGGGACGATCGCCGGCGCCCCGCCCTCGCCGCAGCCCTCGCAGTAGACGACCGGGATCGGCGCCCCCCAGTAGCGCTGGCGCGAGACGAGCCAGTCGCGCAGTCGGAAGTTGACCGCGGAATCGCCCCGCCCCTCGGCGGCGAGCCAGGCGACGATCTCCTCGTAGGCGTCGCGGTTGCCCTTGCCGTCGAAGCGGCCCGAGCCGGTCATCGGCCCGTCGCCCGGGTAGGGCAGGCCCTCCGAGTCACGTGCCGCCTCGGCGTCCTCGCCCTCGATCACCCGTCGCAGCGGCAAGCCGAAGGCCTGGGCGAATTCGTAGTCGCGCGAGTCGTGCGCGGGGACCGCCATGATCGCCCCGGTCCCGTACTCCATCAGCACGTAGTCGGCGACGAACATCGGGATCTCATCGCCGTTGACCGGGTTGACGACCGAGCGGCCGAGCGGGACGCCGGTCTTCTCGCGGTCCTCGGCGCCGCGCTCGGAGGCCGACTCGCGGCCGATCCGGTTGACGTACTCGCGCACCTCGGCCTCGGCCGGCGTCCCCTCGACCAGCCGCATCAGCTCGGGGTGCTCGGGGGCGAGGACGAAGAAGGTGGCGCCGAAGAGGGTGTCGGGACGGGTGGTGAAGACCGGGAAGTCGAGCCCCACCTCCTCTTCCGAGCAACGGAAGACGACCTCGGCACCTTCGGAGCGACCGATCCAGTTGCGCTGCATCGTGATCACGTGCTCGGGCCAGGACTCGAGCTGCTCGAAGTCGGCGAGCAGACGGTCGGCGTACTCGGTGATGCGGAAGAACCACTGCTCGAGGCTGCGCTGGATCACCTCGGTCCCGCAACGCTCGCAGCGGCCGTCGACGACCTGCTCGTTGGCGAGCACGGTGGCGTCCTTCGGGCACCACTGGACCGGCGCCTCGGTCCGGTAGGCGAGCCCCTTCTCGAATAGCTGCAGGAAGATCCACTGCGTCCAGCGGTAGTACTCGGGCGTGTGGGTGGCCAGCTCCCGCGCCCAGTCGATCGAGACCCCCCACTCGCGAAACTGACGCCGGAAGGACTCGATCGAGCGCTCGGTCGCGACCCGCGGCGGCTCGCCGGTTTTGATCGCGTTGTTCTCGGCCGGCAGGCCGAAGGAGTCATAGCCCATCGGGTGGATCACCTCGAAGCCGTGGCGGCGGCGGAAGTGGGCGATCGCGTCGCCCACCGCGTAGCACTTGAGGTGACCGACGTGAGGCTCGCCGGAGGGATAGGGCAGCATCTCGAGCACGTAGGCCTTCGGCTTGGCGGCGTCGAAGCCGGGCTGACCGGGGTTGGCGACCTCCCAGGTGCTCTCCTCGGCCCAGACGGCCTGCCAGCGGCGCTCGATCGATTGCGGGTCGTAGGGGCTCATGCGCGGGCGATCTTAGAGGCGCCCTGCCGGGAAGGTCGGCCGCGGCCCCGCGGGGTCAGGACCGGCGGCGCGTCAGGCGCAGGCCCGACCAGGTGGCGTCGATCGCGCAGACCTTGGTGTCGACCATCCCGCGCCCGAGCGCGAGGTCTCGGATCGCGCCCTCTCCGAGATCGGTCGCGACCCCCGAGGAGCCCTTCGGCCAGGCGACCCAGAGCGTGCCCTCGCCGACCGCGCGGGCGACTGCATCGAAGCGCCGCTCCAGCTCGCGGCTGGCGGTCAAAAACCAAAGCGTCATCTCGCGGGCGCCGCGGTTGCCGCGGCGCAGGGCGACGCCCGCGGGCAGCTCGCCCAGAGTCGCCTCGATCCCCTCGGGCGGGTCGATCAGGACCAGCGTCGTCGCCGGCTTGATCCCGAGCTTCCTCGCCAGCGGCTTGCCCGAGTACGGGCCCGAATCCGACCGCGGCACGACCGGCTCGGCCGGCGGCGCCGCGATCGCGATCCGCAGCGCCTCGCCGATTCCTTCCCAGCTCGCGTAGGTGGCGTCGGGCAGCTCGGCGCGGACCTTGGCGACCTTGTCGGCGGCGCCGTCGGCGAAGACGACCGGGATCTCGCGCAGCCCTTTCGCCTGGCGCAGCGCGTGGGCCACCTCGCGGCCGTGCGAGGGCAGTCGCCCGAGGTCGATTACGAACGCCGCGGGCGGGTTCTCGCGCAGCGCCTTGATCCCAATGCTGGTCCCCGGCACCTCGCCGTCGACCCGAACCCCGCTGCCTGCAGCCGCGCCGCCCGCTCCGCCACCTCCTCCGCCTTCCAGTGGACCAGACGAATCAGCGGCCGCGAACGAGCCATCCAGGGATGCTAATCAGCGGAGGGTGTAGTGGTAGCTGGAGAGGGAGCGGAGGATGTGGGGCCAGACGTAGACCTCGATCGTCGCCGCCACCAGCAGCATCGGGACGGCGATCGCAACGGTGACGAAGGTCGCGGCCAGCAGCTGGTTCCACTCGCCGCGGCGACTGGCGATCAGCCAGGCCGCCAGCGGCAGAAAGAGGGCGGTCAGCTCGATCAGCGCGTGCGGGAGGACGCTGAGGATCAGTTCCAGGCGCGAGATATGGAGCTGGAAGGAAATCGTCGAGCCCTGCAGACCAAGGTAGAGCGCCTGGGTGCAGAGCGAGAAGATCGTCACCGCGCAGACGAAGAGGATCGCCAGCTCGCCCGCCTTGACGTGGATCCAGCGCGAGAACCCGGTCCGCTCCGCGGCGGCGATCGGCATCGAGGCACCGGCGATGAAGCCGGCGACGCAGGCGGTCGCATGGAGGGCGAGGACGAGCGAGTTGCGCCAGAGGATCGGCAGCATGTCGCCGGGGTCCGAGGGCGAGGTCAGGCCCGGCAGGTGGATCGGCGTCAGGTCGGGGACGAAGAGCCCGGAGACGAACCAGACCGCGGCCAGGAGGGTCAGCGCGATCGCCAGGCTGAGCGCGAACCAGCCGCGCAGCACCCGCCACGAGCGTCCGCTCCAGGCGTCGATCGTCTCCCGCGTGTCTCGCATCCCATGCGAGAACACGTGCTCGTTCGCAGTGCTCATCCCGCTATTCATCGGCAGCCAGGTGCCGGGCGTTTAGAAGAAATTCACTGTGTTTGACAACCGGCGCCGGCGACAATAGGAATGCCAATTACTCAGATGCCCTCTTGGATCGACCTTGCCGCTCGGATGCCGGGCACAGGACCTTGAACGAGCCACGCGACCCGGCGACGCTGCGGATGGCGGTCGCCTGCCTCGGCGCCGCCCTCGCTCTGACGATCGTCGCGATCGGGCTGGTCCTCGCCTTTGGCCCCAGCCGCAGCGTCGAGCACGACCACTCCGCCATTCGCCAGCGGGAGAGCCGGACAGGCGGGAAGCCGAAGAGGCGCACCTCTCGCGTACGCACAACCGGCTCGCGCTCGCAGCCGACCGTCGGCGTGCCCGGGGGCCTCTGGGCGCTGGCCGCCGGACTCGCCGGCGCCCTGGTGGGCCTCCTCGTGCCAACGCCGCGGGTGGGTCGTGCGGCCAAGGGGAAGAATGCAAACGCCACCGACGGGAACGACCGGCGGCCACCCCTCTCCTTCACCAACATCTCGGGGTTCTTCGCCGCCGGCCTGCTTGTGCTGGCGATTGTGGCGATCTGGCTGTCCCTCCTCCCCGACGAGGTCAGCGAGGCGGCCAGGCAGTCGCTGATCGTGGCTGCGGCAACGGCGCTGTTCGCGATCATGATCCCCACCCCAGCGCGCTTCGATCCGGAATAGAGCGTGACCGAGACCGGGCTGAACGGCCTGATCCAGAACTCCTTCGCGCTGCAGGTGCCGAAGGCACTGCACCCGATGTACATGTGGAGCGGGATTCGCGACACGAAGCGGCAGTTGCAGCTGATGTTCGAAACGGCGGGATTCGAGCTCGGCGAGGCCGAGATGAAACCCCAGAAGAGGGGCGACGCAGGTCCGTGGCGGCACAGTCGTCTGGTCGGCGCCGACCAGACCTACGTCGCGCCGCTCGACCTGCCGTTCCAGCGCCGTACGGACCTGCCCCCGCCGCTCTCGTGGGCGGAGGACTACCCGGGCTGGAGGACAGACGACCGCGCCGAACCCTGGGAGGCCTTCGCCTTCGCGAACTCCGACCCCGAGGCGGGCAGCGACCGCAACGACTTCCTGCTCGAAGCGAACGAAGTCGACAGCCCCGGCATCGAGGTCTCGCGCCTGCTCTGCCAGCTGCTGGCACACCGGCGGTCTCTGCTCTTCGGCCTCGCACTTGCCCGCAGCACCTTCAACGTGCTGCTTCCGTGCGCGACGCTGCAGGGAAGCGAAGGGAACGACTGGCTGGCCCAACCGGCCGTCTCCCTCTTCCGCATCTACGGTCGGCGCGCTTTCAGGCAGACCTTCTCGTTCAGCCTCTTCCTGCTCCCGTGCCGGCGAGCGGGGCTGCGTTCGCGAGGGATGAGCGCAGAGGAAATCCGCCACTCGGTGAAGACCCCCTGGCCCCTGGCCTCGGCATTCGACGAGCCCCGGAAGCGAGACAAGTTCGACGTCTCCGGCCCGCTGACCGGCTACCTGCGCGAAGCGGCCGGTCCGGCCCTGCTCGAGCTGAACGCCGGGAAGACCGAAGAGGCGTTCGAGTCGACGGTCACCCTGCGCGGGTTCACCGAAACCACGCTGTTCGTGGTAACGGCCCTGATGACCCGCGGCCCCGGAGCGTCGACGGGGGGGCGGACGCGGCGCGAAATCGGCGACAGGATCGTCGCCTCCCTCTCGGCTTCGCGGGTTTCCTCGATCGTGGTCGTGGACGACGAGAACCAGATCGAGGCCGACCACGAGCAGGAGCCGTCGAAAGGCGGTACGGGGGCGCGGTCCTCGTCCCCGGTCCTCGAATTGCTGGCGAAGGAAATCACGCGCCCGGCCAGGACCGAGCCCGACGCGCTGCGGCGGCTGCGACTCGACCGCTCGATGTTCGACCGCAGCGCCTACGCGACTGCGGTGCTGCCGGCGGATCGCTGCCTGCTCACCGTCGGCAACGGCTGTGCGCAACACGGCCTCAGAACCTCAGCGCTCCTGGAGGCCAGCTGGGCGGCCTACATGGCGATCGGAGCGGCGACCGCCACCGGCCTGATCCGCAGCGTCTTCCGCGAGATCTCCCTCTCGGACAGGTACACCCCCGACCAGATCGCCGACGTCGAGCGCGAGGCGATGGTCGACCTGCACGAGACCTACGACATCGAAATCACCGTCGAGGCATATCGCAGGCGTTATCGCGACCTCCGGGACCAGCTTGGCATCGAAGCCGAATACGAAGCGCTCAGAAGGAAGCTCGAAGCGCTCTACCGGGAGACGATCACCAGAACCGAGGGCCGCTCCGACCAACGGCTGCGCGGGCTCACCTGGGCGATCGTGATCCTCAGCGCCTTCATCCTCGTCGGCACCCTGGTGCTGATCTTCAAGCCCGGGGGCTGAGGCCCCCGGGCCGCTACTCGGCTTCGGCCTCGCGTTCGCGCGGATCCTCGCGGCCGATCGGGTACTGGAGGATCGCGACCCGCGCGACCATCTTCTGCTCGCCGCTGGCCTGCGTCCGTTCCGCGCTCCGCGCGTGCGCCTCCAGCACCGCCTCGAGCGCCCCGTCGAGCGCATCAATGACTTCCTGCCAACCCTCCTCGTCGAGTTCGACCGGGGCGCGGCTGACGTGGGCGTCGGCGCGAAGGTTGAACTTCCCTTCCGCCATCGAGCGCCCGGTGTCCTCGGAGATCTGCTCGAGGATCGTCGTCACCAGCGGCTGCCGGTATTTCTCGTCGATCGCAAGCCACTCCTCGAGGTCGAAGAACTGGCGCTGGGTCGCGCGATAGATGTGTTCCTTGCGACCGCCGTGCATCTTCACGTCGGTCAGCTCGATCAAGCCCGCCTCACGCAGGACCTTGATGTGATGGCAGACGAGGTTGAGGTGGACCCCGTCCATCCGCCGCTGCATCCGGGCGGGACTGTTCGGGCCCTCGCTGAGGATGTTGAGGATGTGGGCGCGGATCGGGTGCGACTGCGCCTTCAGCACCTTGGGGTCGATCAGCTTGGGTGAGGTTTTGGTAGCCACTGTGCCTCTGGACTTTGCTCTAGGCGAGAGTTTGGTGCTCAACTATCCCAGACCGCTCGCTGAATTTCTTCGACTATCCGTCCCATCTCAGGCACGGAGCAGTTTGCGCGCAATTCGACGCCGCCCCGGTTGATTGCTGGAATCGCTCCCAGTAAATCGCATGGACCAGTCGTTACGCCGCTCGCGCCGCGAGCGCGTCGCCGGCTGCCAAAGGACAAAGGAGGTGACTGGACATGAAGATCATCGAGACCGCAACGACCTACCCGAGCACGACGATCAAGAAGGGCGGTTGACGCCCGCGGAGGGCCTCCGGGCGCGACTCGCGACGGGGGCCCTCCAATTCCCGCTCAGCGACTTTTGGCTAGCGGACTTCGAGATCGGTTGTAACCATGCCTGAATGCTCGGGCGGGCTTCTCGAGAAGCCCCCAATTCCGGGAAGTCCGCCCGACGAACATCAGCCCCCGACCTCACCCCAAGACGGAGGTATGAAGTGCCGCAGGCCCCCGAACCAGAGCTGCCCACCGAGCTGACGGAAACGCTGGCCCCCCACCTCCAGCGTGCGCTCCGACACCCGATGAGGCGACGGATCTTGCGCGCCCTCAACGGCGACGGCGAGGCCCGCAACCTCGAGGAACTGGCGCTGCTCAACCCCGGCACCAGCGTCAGCACGATCAGTTACCACGTCCTCGTGCTCGAGAGCTGCGGCGGCATCTCGGTGATGACGGCAGCCCCGGAGGACGGCGGCAACCGCTTCGCCTCGAACATCGCCGACGACGGCGGCGTCACCGAGTTCCTTCGCCTGACCCGGGAAAACGACGAGATCGAGGCCGACGAGGAGTGGAGCTGAGGGGGCTCGAACCCCTGACCTTCGCGCTGCCAGCGCGACGCTCTTCCAGCTGAGCTACAGCCCCAGGCCGGTTTCCGAGTTTACCGAGAGCGGGGCCGAGGACGAGGTCTAGGCGGCGCGCTGCTCGGGATCCTGCTCGTCGTCGACGTCGAGGACGAGGTTGTCGGGAGCCGTGTGACGGACCCTGAAGTCGAGCTCGGAGAGGTCCTCGAGCTCGCGCAGCAGCTCGACCGGCTGATCGAGCCGCATCGAAAGCGTCGCCCGGCCCTCCGAGAAGCGCTCGATCGAGATCTCCGAGGCGCCCAGCCGGCCGACCGCGTCCTCGAACCCGACGAGCTGGGAGAAGTCGCCCAGAGGCCCGATCTCGAGCCGCACCGCGCCTTCGTAGACGCCGTCGAAGTCCGCGTGGCCGTTCAGGAGTGGGCTCGGATCGGCCTCGACCGGGGTCTCGGGCGCGGCGTCGACCTCGGGCGCCGCTTCGTGCGCCTCGGTCAGCGCCTGCACCTTGCGGCTGACCTCGACCGCCTCGCGCAGCGCTTTCATCCGGATCCGGGTCGCCTGACCGCGCGCCTGCGCCTGCATCTCCTCGAGCCGCGCGGTGACCGCGTCGAGCGAGGCGATGCTGCGGTCATGGCATTCGTTGGCCTCGCGCAAGCGCTCGCCGAGCAGGCGGATCTCGCGCTCGCGCTCGACCACCATCCCCGACAGCGACGTCGTCTCGCCTTCGAGCCCGGTAAGCAGCTTTTCACGGTCGGCCAATCGCGCCTGCAGGCCCAGTATCTCGGCTTCCCGCGCCTCGAACGCCTCGTCGACCTCGAGGCGGCGGTAGCCGAACAGGGACCGTCTGAAACTTCCCATGAGCGGCACCGTAAGGGCGCCTTCGGACGGTATTTCGTCACATATGCGCCGCACCTCTGCGACACGCCCAGCGCGGCTCAGGCGCTGGCGGCCGAAGGTGCTTCGGGGGTGTCCAATTCGAGCTCCAGCCGCGGCGCCTCGCGCCAGAGGTCCTCGAGCTGATACCGGTCACGCGCCTCGCCGGTGAAGACGTGGAGGACGCAGTCGAGGTAGTCGAGGATCGACCACCCCGCTTCTTCGCCACCATCGGCGCCGCCCGGCAACATCCCCAGCTCGCGCTTGATCCCGACCCGCACCTCGTCGACGATCGCCCGCACCTGGCGCTCGTTGCGGGCCGTGCAGATCGCAAGGAAGTCGGTGTAGGCGACGAGGTCGCGCATGTCGAGGACGACGATGTCCTCGGCCTTTTTCGAGTCGGCCAGCGCTGCCAGGCGGCGGGCGAGGGACTCGGATTGAATGCGGGTCACGAGTAGATCCCCTTTTCCTCGATCAGGCGGGCGACGGGCTCGGGCACCAAGTAGCGCAGCGGCCGGCCCTGCTTGGCGCGCTCACGCACCGCCGAAGAGGAGACGCCGAACTGCGGCATCTCCAGCATCGTCGCCCGCCCCTCGGCGCCAAGACTGCGCATCACTGCCGCCACCTCGGCATCGGAGATGCCGGAGCGGCGGGCGACGGCGAGGCGGGCCAGCTCGACCACCCGCTCGGGGTTGCGCCAGCTCTCCAGGCCAACCGCAGCGTCCGCCCCCATTACGAACACCAGCTCCGTGTCGCCTCTTTCCCGCGCAAGCAGCCCCAAGGTCTCATACGTGTAGGACGGCCCCTCGCGGTCGACCTCGAGCGCGGAGACGCTGAAGCGCGAGTCGTCGGCGGCGGCGAGCCGGGTCATCGTCATCCGCAGCTCGCGCCCGGGGTCGTCGTGGATCCGCTTGTGCGGCGCCGATCCGGTCGGGACCAGGATCACCTCGCTCAAATCGAGCTGCCAGAGAGCCTCCTGGGCGAGCGCCAGGTGACCGAGGTGCGGCGGGTTGAAGGCCGACCCGAGGACGCCGATGCCGGCGCTCACCGTCTACTCACGCACCTGGCCATCGCCGCGCGCCACGTACTTGAACGTGGTCAGCTCGCGCATCCCGATCGGGCCGCGCGCGTGCAGCTTCTGAGTCGAGTTGCCGATCTCGGCGCCCATCCCGTACTCGAAGCCGTCGGTGAAGCGGGTCGAGGCGTTGACGTAGACCGCAGCGGCGTCGACGCCGGCGACGAAGGCCTCGGCGGCGGAGTCGGAGTCGGTCACGATCGCCTCCGAGTGGCCGGTGCCGTGGGCGTTGACGTGCTCGATCGCCGACTCGAGCGAGTCGACGACGCCGACCGCCAGCTTCAGCTCGAGGTACTCGGCGTCCCAGTCCTCCTCGGTCGCAGCGCTGATCTCGGCCTCGCCGGCGAGGCCCCGCGAGCGGTCGTCGCCGACCAGCTCGACCCCGGCTTCGGCGAGGTCGGAGAGGATCGCCGGCACGAAGCGGGGCGCGATCGCCTCGTCGACGAGCAGAGTCTCGGCCGAGTTGCAGACACCGGGCCGCTGCGTCTTCGCGTTGACGACGATCCGGCGCGCCATCTCGAGATCGGCCTCGGCGTGGACGAAGACATGGCAGTTGCCCGCCGCCGCGTACATCACCGGCACCGTCGCCACCGCCTTTATCGCGTTCTTCAAGCCTCCCCCCCCGCGCGGGATCAGGAGGTCGACGAGCCCCTCCTGGGTCGCCAGCTCGGCCAGCTCCTCGTGGCCGCCGCCGCTCAGCGGCAGGACCGCGTCGGCCGGCAGGCCGGCCTCCTCGAGCGCCTCGCGGGCGATCGCCGCCAGCGCCGCGTTGGAGCGCTCGGCGT
Organism: Solirubrobacterales bacterium; assembly: GCA_035542315.1. GTDB lineage: Bacteria > Actinomycetota > Thermoleophilia > Solirubrobacterales > 70-9 > VAYN01. The sequence goes on from DATKLT010000045.1 coordinate 43,694, forward strand.
AGCTGGAGCCACGGAGGACGATCGCGTTGCCGCTCTTGATCGTCAGCGCGGCGCAGTCGATCGTCACGTTCGGCCGCGCCTCGTAGACGACAGCGACGACGCCGAGCGGGACGCGCACCTTGCGCAGGTCGAGGCCGCTCTCCAGCGTGCGGTGCTCGAGCTCCTCGCCGACCGGGTCCTCGAGCGCGGCGACGACGCGGACGCCCTCGGCCATCGCCGCAACGCGGCTCTCGCTCAGCGTCAGGCGGTCGCGCAGGGCCTCGCTCAGGTTGGCGGCGCGCTCATCGGCGAGGTCGGCCGCGTTGGCGTCGAGGATCTCGGCGGCGCGCTCTTCGAGCAGCCGCGCGGTCGCCTCCAGCGCCGCGTTCTTGGTCGCGGTCGGGGCGCTCGCCAGCGCCCGCACCGCCTTCTTCGCGGCAGCGCAGGACTCGGCGACGCTGGTCGTCGTAGTGGCCATCGCAACAGGGTACCGGCCGCCCAATTCGTCGCTCGACACATTGACCACGCCGTGGTGGGGTCAATGTGTCGAGCGACTAGACGAGGACGAAGCGATCGCGGTGGATTACCTCGGCCGGAGCGTCGGGGAAGTGCTCCTGCAGGTAGTCGCTCTTGCGGCCCATGATCCGGTTCACCTCGAAGCTGCCGAACTCGGTGATGCCTTTGCCGATCACTTCGCGTTCGGGACCGAGGACGTAGACCGCGTCGCCGGCGTTGAAGCCGCCGTCGACGTCGACTATCCCCACCGGGAGCAGACTCACACCACTGTCGCGCAGTCGCGCGGCGGCGCCGGCATCGACGTGCAGCTCGGCCCCCGCCGCCGGCTGCTTCGCGTGTTTGAGCCAAAGCTTGTAGGGAGAGAGCGATCGCTCGGTCTGCGGCGCGAATCGAGTCCCCACTGCCTCGCCACGGGCGGCCGCCTGGAGATCGCCGCGGATCCCGTTGCAGATCACGACCGCGACACCGGACTCGCTGGCGATCCGAGCCGAGGTGATCTTGCTCTGCATGCCGCCGCGGCCGAAGCGCGAGGCTTCGCCGATCTCGATCCGCCCAAGCTCCTGGGTGTCGTCGATCCGCGGCACCAGTCGGGCGCCGGGATCGCTCCGCGGATCGGCGGTAAAGACACCGTCGGTGTTGGTCAGCAGAACAAGAAGCCGGGCGCGCAGCAGAGCAGCGACAAGGGCGGCGAGGAAATCGTTGTCGCCGAAGGTGATCTCCTCGGTCGAGGTCGTGTCGTTCTCGTTGATCACCGGCACGACACCCCAGGCGAGCAGCCGCTCGAGGGTCTGGCGGGCGTTCAGGTAATGGGCGCGTTCTGAGACATCCGACAGCGTTAGGAGCACCTGCGCCGCTCGCGTGTCCTCGGCTCCCAGCCGGCTCTCGTAGGCCCGGAAGAGGTCGCCCTGGCCAACCGCCGACGCGGCCTGCAGCTCGTCCATGCGAGAAGGACGAGCGCCGAGGCCCATCACGCGGATGCCGCGAGCGATCGCCCCCGAGGTGACCATCACCACCTGCTCGCCGCCCTGCTTCAGCTCAACGACCTGCGCGCAGACGGAATCGAGCACGTCGGCGCGCAGCTCACCGTCATCGGCAGCGACGATCGAAGATCCGAGCTTGACGACCAGGGTCATGGCGAGGCAGTGTAGGCGCGCGGAGCTCGCCACAAGCGCCGGCGCCGCCTGTACGGTGGCCGCATGGCGAGGACGGCGGCGCTGAGCGTGGTTGTTGCGGTGGCGCTCGCGACGGTCTTCGCGCCCTCCGCGCAAAGCCGTGCTGCAGCGGGGCCCGACGAGTCGGCAACGCTCCCGTGCGTCGCCTTCAACCCGGACCTGGGCGAATACGGCGCCTACGTCTTCCGCCCGCTGCACAAGCCGGCGCGCTGCACGGAGTACGTCGGCAATCGGCCATGCCACTGCACCGAAGCGCCGCTGACCGGGATTCATTGGCGGCACTGGGGATCGAATCACGCCGCCGGCGTCGGCTACTGGCACTACTGCGGCTCGGGCGTGTGCACCTGGCGCCGTGCGCACCTGCTCGCCTACCGGATCGATCGCCGCTGCGGGCCGACTTACACGCGGCTGCGGATGAGGTTGCCCAGGCATCGGCTGCATGGCCACCTGCAGCCCGTCTACCGGGCTGTCTTCCGCCTCCCCGCCTGCGGCGGTCCGTTCGAATACATCTCGACTTGAGTCCGGTGATCGACCTCCGGCTGCTGGGCCGCTGATGGCAGCGGCCCTCGGCTGGGGTGCGCTGGCGGCCAGCTCCCTGGTCATCGGCGCCCTGCTCAGCTTCGCCCGGCGCTGGTCGAAGCGGCAGATCGGGGCCGTCCTCGCCTTCGGCGCCGGAGCGCTGATCAGCGCCGTCAGCTTCGAGCTGGCCGAGGAGGGAATCGCGGTCGGCGGCGCCGGGGTCACCGGAGCCGGGCTCGGCGCCGGCGCCCTCACCTACTTCCTGCTCGACCGTGAGCTGGAGCGGCGCAGCCAGGGCGAGGGCGGCATCGGGCTCGCCCTCGGCGCCTTCCTCGACGGCATCCCCGAGCAGCTCGTGCTCGGCATCAACCTCGCCGCCGGTCAGGGAGTCGGCGTCTCGCTGCTGGTCGCGATCTTCGTCTCCAACCTGCCCGAGTCGATGGGCTCGGCCGAGGAGATGCGCAAGTCGGGCGCCTCGCGCGGCAAGATTCTCCGCCTCTGGCTCGCCGTCGCCGCGATCTGCACCCTCGCCACGGTCGCCGGCTATCTGCTCGCCGACGGCGCCTCCGGCGACTTCAAGGCGGCGATCGACGGCTTCGCCGCCGGCGCCCTGCTGGTGATGCTGATCGACTCGATGATCCCCGAAGCCCGCGAAGACGCCGGCCGCTCCGCCGGCCTCGTCACCGTCCTCGGCTTCGCCCTGGCAGCGGCGCTTTCGAGCCTGAGCTGAGGCCCGCATCGGTCCAGGCCGGGTCTAGACTGCCCCGATGCTGCTCAGCTTCCAGATGCTGCCCGAGCAGCCGGCAGCTGAGCTGCTCGAGGCGATCGCGATCGCCGACGAGCTCGGCTACTACGGGTGCTACAGCGCCGACGAGATCTACCACAAGGACGGCTGGCTGCTGTTCGCCGCGGCAGCGCAGAGCACCAGCCGGATCAGGCTCGGCCCCTGCGTGGCGCCGATCTACATGCGGGACCCGACCTACGTCGCCCAGCTCGCGGCGACGCTCGACGAGCTGGGCGCGGGACGGGCGGAGGTCGTATTCGGCATCGGCAACATCGCGATGCTGGAGCAGTACGGCATCGAGTGGCAGGGGACGAGGCCGATCGCACGCCTGCGCGAGGCACACCAGGTGATGCGGACTCTGCTCGACGAGGGCAGCATCGACTTCGCCGGCGACTTCTATTCCTACAGCGGCGTGACGACCGCGGCTCGTCCGGTTCAGGAGCATCTGCCGCTGAAGATCGGCGCGATGGGCGGACCCAGGTCGATGCAGCTGGCGGGCGAGATCGCCGACGGCCTCCACGCCGCCTGCGCCTACTCGCCCGAGGCGCTCGGCTACGTCGTCGAGCAGTTCCGGGCCGGGGCCGAGCGCAGCCGCCGCGACCCCGGCGAGCTCGACCTCGGCGACTCGCTGCTCGGCGCGATCGCGCCTGACCGCGACGTCGCCCGGCGCGCCGGTCGCATCCTCGCCGCCTTTTACATCCCCTCGATGCCGCCGGCTCTGCTCGAACGGCACGAGATCGACCCCGAGCGGGTCGCGCCGATCGGTACCGCCTTCGCGGCCGGCGACGTCCAGCGGGCGCTGGAGCTGACCCCGGAGGAGGTCGCCGATCGGATCATGGTCGCAGGCACCGCCGAGGACTGGGTCGAGTGGCTTGGCGAGACCTACGCCCCAGCGGGATTCGACCACGCCCTGGTCTCGTTCACCGACCCCTTCACCCTGCGCGCCTGGGCCGGGATCGAGCTCGACGGCCTGCCAAGCCTGGGCGAACAGGTCCGGATGGTGGGAGAGCAGGTCCTCCCCGCGCTCGCCGCAACCTGATCAGGCAACGCGATCAGACGTGCAGCTCGAACTCGTTGTCTCCGATGCGAACGTCGTCGCCGGGCTCGAAGCCGGCCTTGGTCAGGGCCGCGATCACGCCGATCTCGTTGAGGCGCTGCTCGAGGTAGGCAAGCGCTTCCTCGTTCTTCGTGTCGTGGCGCTCGAACAGCAGCTCGACGCCGCGGCCGAGGACGCGGAAGCCGCCGTCGTCCTCGCGCTCGACCCAGTAGCCGCCCTCGCCGGCGGGTCGGTAGACCCGGTGCTCGGCCTCGAACTCCTCGCCCGCGGCGGCGGCGGCCGGCGCCACCGGGGTCTCCGGCAGCTCGGTGAGGATGCGGGCGCGAAGGTCTTCCAGGCCCTCGCCGGTCGCGGCGGAGACGGCGAGGACGCCAAGCACGGTGTCGCCGAGGCGCCCGCTCCACTCGGCAAGCGCAAGCTCGACCTCCGCGGCCGGCAGCAGGTCTCGCTTGCTGAGCACGACCAGCTCGGGCAACAGCTCGAGGCCGGTGCCGTAGGCGACGAGCTCGCCGCGGACGGTCTCGTAGGCGGCGACCGGGTCGCCCTCGAGTGGGGCGAGGTCGACCAGGTGGACGAGCATCGCGCAGCGCTCGACGTGGGCGAGGAACTCGTGGCCGAGCCCGGCGCCGGCGGCGGCACCCTCGATCAGGCCGGGGATGTCGGCGATCACCGCCTGCCGCTCCTCGCCCTCGATCGTCCCCAGTACCGGCGAGAGCGTCGTGAATGGGTAGTCGGCGACCTTCGGATCGGCCCGCGTCAGTCGCCCGAGCAGCGAGGACTTGCCGGCATTGGGGAGGCCGACGAGGCCGACGTCGGCCAGCAGCTTCAGTCGCAGCTCGATCCAGTCCGCTTCCGCCCCGGTCCCGTTCTCGGCGAAGCGCGGGGCTTGCCGGGTCGAGGTCGCGAAGCGCTTGTTGCCGTGGCCGCCGCGCCCGCCGCGGGCGACGACCGCCCGCTGCCCGGGCTCGACCAGGTCGATCTCGCTGCCGTCGACCGCGATCGCCTGCGTCCCCGCCGGCACCGGGATCTCGCGGTCCTCTCCGCGCCCCCCCTGGCGGTTGGCCCCTTCGCCATGGCGCCCACGCTGGGCGCGGAAGTGCTTCGACCCCCGCAGCGCCCCAAGGTCCCGCTTCGACGCATCGCAGACGAGCACCACGTCCCCCCCGTGCCCGCCGTCGCCGCCGTCGGGCCCGCCGCGCGGCACGTGCGCCTCGCGCCGGAACGAAATGCACCCGTTCCCCCCAGCACCCCCCTCAACCCAAATCTTCGCCTTGTCATACATCAGCTGATGAGCTTAAAGCGAGGTCTCTCGCGTTCCGGATGTGCCCGGCGCTTCGGATGGGAGGGGCGAGGTGCCCCACCCCAGACACTCAACCGCGAGCCATAGGCGAGCGGTG
>DATKLT010000046.1:0-36082 GCA_035542315.1 Solirubrobacterales bacterium
TCAACGTGCTGAAGATCCGCGACATGGAGCCGGAGGAGACGGTGGCGCGCGAGATGGCGCTGTTCAAAGTCTCCTCGGCGGTCGAGAACCGGGCCGAGATCATCCAGTTCGCCGAGATCTTCCGCGGCAAGATCGTCGACGTCGCTCGCCGCACGATGACGATCGAGGTGACCGGCTCGGCCGACAAGATCGAGGCCTTCGAGCGCATGGTGCGCCCGCACGGCCTGGTGGAAATGGTCCGCACGGGCGAGATCGCTCTGGCGAGAGGCTCCGACTGATCCAGCGCGCGGCGCTGGAGCCGCTGCTCGAGTCGCTGCAGCCGGCGATCGAGCGCGCTCTGAATCGGGAGAGGAGGACGCTGGTCAGCGTCACCCGCGAGGTCGCCGTCGACGATCCCTGCGCGGTTGCCTTCGGCTCCAGGCTTGCTTCGGATCGCTGGTTCGCCTGGGAGCAGCCCGACCGGGGGTTCGCGCTGGCCGGGATCGGAGTTGCGCATGAGGTGACCTCGCGCGGGCCGGAGCGATTCCGCGACGCAGCGGCCGAGTGCTCGGGCACGGGTGCGGGCGCGGTCGTCGACGAGCCGAGCGGCCTGCCGGCTGGGGCCGGGCCGGTCTGGCTCGGCGGCTTCGCCTTCGAGCCTGATGGAGGCTCGAGCTCGGCTTGGTCCTCGCTGGCTCCCGCTGCGTTGGTCCTGCCCGAGGCCTCGCTCTGCCGCAGCGGCGAGCGCACCTTCCTCACCCTCAACGCCCTCGTCGGCCCCGGCGACGAGCCGGACGCGGTCCTCGCCGCCGCCGAGGCGCGCATAGCCGGCCTGCGCGCCGATCCGCTGCCGCTGATCGACCCTCACCCGACCGCGCACGCCGAGATCCGCAGCGCCAGGCCGCCGGCTGAGTTCGAAGCTGCCGTGGGTGCTGCCACAGAGCGAATCGACGCCGGCGAGCTGAGCAAGGTCGTGCTCGCCCGCGAGGTGATCGTCAGCGCTGCCGCCGCCCACGACAGCGGCGCCGTCTTCGCTGCGATGCGGCTCCAGTTTCCCGCCTGCTTCTGCTTCTGCTGCGGCACCCCGGAGGCTGCCTTCGTCGGTGCCAGCCCGGAGCTGCTCGTGCGGCGCTCCGGCGCCGGCGTCTCGACCGTCGCTCTCGCCGGCTCGACCCGGCGCAGCTCCGACCCGGCCGTCGACGACCACCTCGGCGAGCAGCTGCTGCGCAGCGACAAGGACCGCCGCGAGCAGCGCATCGTCTGCGAGCGCATCGTCCGCGCTCTGCGCCCGCACGCGGTCTGGGTCGAGGCCGCCGCCGAACCGGAGATCGTCAAGGTGGCGAACATCCAGCACCTGGCGACCCCGGTGATCGCCCAGCTCGCCGAGCCCCACTCGGCGATCGAGCTCGCCGGCCTCCTGCACCCGACCCCGGCGGTCGGCGGCGAGCCCTGGCCGGCGGCTGGCGCCACGATCGCCGACCTCGAGGGCATGGACCGCGGCTGGTACGCCGGCCCGGTCGGCTGGATGGACGCCGCCGAGGACGGCGAGTTCTGCGTCGCCCTGCGCAGCGCCCTCCTCCGCGACCGCGAGGCCCACCTCTACGCCGGCGTCGGCGTCGTCGCCGGCTCCGACCCCGCCGCCGAGCTGGCGGAGACCGAGGTCAAGTTGCAGGCGCTCCTGCCGCTCCTGGCGGAGTGAGCGAGCGACGCGACTCGGAATAGTGCAAGATGCCCCGCGTGAAGCGCAGGGGACTCATCGTGGGGGTCGTTGTCGTGATTCTGGCCTCGTTGACCGCAGCCGCCGGGGCCGACGCACCTCCGGGTCCTCGCCTCGCGTTCATCCGGCTCGCCAAGCATCCTGCGGCGCTCGAACTGCAGAGCGCCGACGCGGTGGGGCAGAACACCCTGCGCCTGGTGGGTGGTGGCTCCCGGGACCTGCCGCTCCCCTATCCGCTTTCGGGCGTCAGCTGGTCGGCGGACGGCTCCATGCTCGCCTTCGCCGCCGTCCGGCCTCGGGGCGGTCATCGGAGAGGGAGGGCTCGCCCGAGTATTTATGTGATCGCCGCCGACGGCGGCGCTCCTACTCTCGTAGCTGGGTCCAGCAACGCGGTGTCTCCCGTGTTCGCGCCGGACGGTCATACGGTTGCATTCCTCCGTGTGCGGGGTGTCAATCGGTCGGTGACCTCAGGACACCGCACGCATCAGGTCAGCCATGCTGAATCCGCGATCTGGCTGGCAGATCTGGGCGATGGTGGCGCTCGCCGACTCACCCCCTGGCGGCGAGGGAGCCCACTTTGGCCGACCTCGTTCTCGCCTGATGGCGCGCAGCTGCTCGGCTCGCGAGCGGATGGGACGAACCGGTCCCATCTCGTCTCGGTCGACGTGGCTGACGGCGCGATCGAAGTCTGGTCCCGCAGGGGAGCCGATCCCGTCTATTCCCCTGACGGCGCACAGATCGCGTTCCTGCGCCCGCGGGTGGTTTCGCGGAAGAGGGTTTCGCGGGGTGGCGCAAGCCATGTAGAAGTTAGGACCGCGGCCGAGATCTTCGTGATGAAGGCAGACGGTTCCGAGCTGGCCCAGATCACTCATACGGACTCGATTGACGAGTACCCCAGCTGGGATCCCTCGGGGTCCCGCTTGGTCTTTGCTCGCCTCGCCACGCCGTTGACCGAAAACGCAATCTTCGGAATTGGCGATACGGTGATGGAGGTCAACGCCGACGGCTCGTGTCCGACCAGGGTTCTCTCTCAGTCAGGCGTCGGCTACATCGCTCCGGCCTGGCAGCCCGGCGCCGATCGCGCCGCCGGCCCGATCAGCTGCTGAGCGACGCCAGCGCCCCAGCGACGGCCGCCGCCGCCTGCCGGTGCGCAGCGACGTTGGTCTGGCGGTCGGTCTTGACCTCGATCAGGCCGGTTCCGGCGGCGAGGGCGGCGGGGAGGTCGGCTAGGGAGTTGAGGTGGATATAGGGGAGGTCGAAGAGGGCGGCGGCGCGCTCGGCCGAGACGCCCTGGGGAGTGCCGAGGAGCGCTTCGAACTCCTCGGCGCCGACGAGGTCGTGCTGGGGCAGGAAGTGGAAGATGCCGCCGCCGTCGTTGTCGGTCACGACGATCCGAACGGGCGTCTGCACGTCGCGCAGCGCCGCCAGGCCGCCGAGGTCGTGGAGGAGGCCGAGGTCTCCGCTGACGATCGTCGTCGGTCGGCCACTGGCGGCGGCGGCGCCGATCCCAGAGGAGATCAATCCGTCGATCCCGTTGGCACCGCGGTTGCAGAGGAAGAGCGCATCGGTCTCCGTCGGCGCCAGGAACGCCTCTTGGTCGCGGATCGGCATGCTCGATGCGGTGTAGACGAGGTCGCCGTCGCGGTGGGCCCGGCCGAGCGCCAGGTGCAGCGCCGGCTCGCTGATCTGCTCGCCGCGGGTCTGGTCGCCGAGCTCCTCGACCAGGGCCTCGAGCGCGACCTGCTCCGCGGCCAGCCAGGTCTGCGGTTCGCCGCGCGGTTCGCGTTCCAGCTTGGCCGCCCAGCCTGCGGCCAGCTCGGTCGGGTCGGCGCGCAGGATTGCGGCGGCGCGGTTCGTCGGCTCGTTCCAGCCGCCGCTCGGATCGACGACGATCTGATCTGCGCCGCTCGCCGCGAGCCAGGCGCGCAGCGGCTTGCTGGTCGGCATCTCACCGAAGCGGAGGACGAGCTCGGGGACGGTCGAGCGGGCGAAGTGCTCGTCGCGCAGCAGCAGGTCGTAGGTCGAGATCACCCGCGAGCGGTCGTGTGGCCCGCAGCGCAGCTGCGAGGTCGGCTCGGCGAGGATCGGGAAGCCGGAAACGCGAGCCAGGTGGGCGAGGGGCTCGCGCAGCTCGGGATCGAGCTGGCGGCCGGCGACGATGACGCCGCTGATCGCGTCGCCGATATGGCCGGCGACCTCCTCGAGCAAGAAGGCCGAGGGCTCGCGGTCGATGCTGGTCACCGCGGTCAACGGCCGGCCGTCGCGGCCCTCCAGCGCCAGCGGGTCAGTAGCCGTCACTGCGCCCTCGACGGGGACCGGCGCCAACGGCTCGCGCCAGGGCAAGTTGAGGTGGACGGGACCGGGCCGGACCTCGCCGCGCGCCGCTGCCAGCGCCCGGCAGGCGACGGATCGGTAGTGGAGAAGCCCGTCGTCGTTCGCCTCGTGGGTTCCGACTTCGCAGAACCAGCGCACAGCGGCGCCATAGAGCTTCAGCTGGTCGATCGTCTGCCCGGCGCCGATCCCACGCAGCTCCGGCGGGCGATCGGCGCTTAGGACCAGCAGCGGCAATCCCGACTCGTCGGCCTCGCAGACGGCCGGGTGGTAGTTAGCCGCCGCCGTCCCCGAGGTGCAGAGCAGGGCGACCGGCTCGCCGCTCGCCTGCGCCGCGCCCAGGGCGAAGAACGAGGCCGAGCGCTCGTCGACGATCACCGTCACCTCGATCTCCGGCTGCCTCCAGAGCGCGAACGCCAGCGGCGTCGAGCGAGAGCCGGGGGAGACGACCGCATGGCGCAGCCCGCCGCGCGCCAGCTCCTCGGCGAAGGCCGAGGCGAGGGCGGTGTTGGCGTTGGTCCGGTCCACGTGGGTCAGTGTCGACTTTGTCGCCTATCGATGGACAAAGTCGACAGGCGCAGCCTAGATCCGGTGCGCTTGCAGCGCATCCTCGTCGATCACGATGCCGAGGCCTGGACCGGGGGGCGGGTAGAGAGTGCCGCCGATCAGCTCGCACTCGACCGAGGCGATCGTCGAGGCGAAGAGGCGCTGGGTGGCGAGGCCGTGTGCGCGCTGCGGCCAGCCGAGCAGCTCCGCGTCGTCGTCGAGGGCGCCGGCGAGCGCTGCACCTGCGGCGATCCCGACCGGCCCGTCGAGCGCACTCGAGACGTAGGCGGGCAGCGCCTCGGAGATGTTGAGCGCCGCCGAGTAGCCGCCGACCTTGGAGAGCTTGATGCCGGTCACCTGGAACGCGCCGATCCCGGCCGCCAGTCGCGCCTCCTCGAGCGTGGTGATGCTCTCGTCGCCGGCGAGCGGGAAGATCACCAGCTCCGCCAGGGCGGCGCAGTCCTCGATCGCCGCCATCGGTTGCTCGGCGAGCTCTATCCCCAGCGGTTGCAGCGCGGTCAGCACTCGCCTCGCCTCCTCCATCTCCCAGGCGGCGTTGGCGTCGACCCTGACTTTCGCGATCGGACCCACGACCTCGCGCACGGCTCGGACCAGCTCCAGGTCATTGCCGGTGCCGAGCTTGAGCTTGAAGGTCGAGAAGCCCTCCTCCTGCCAGGCGATCGCGTCTTCGGCGACCGCCAGGGGCTCGCCGGCGATCAGGGTCGCGTTGCAGCGGACCGAGGCCGGCGTGTAGCGGTCGCCGGCCCACTTCGCGCGCATGTCGTCGAGCGCGGTGAGCACGGCGCATTGCGAGGGCAGGGAGAGGGTCAGGCGCGGATCGAGGACCCGGCTCGAGGAGTATTCGAGGTGGCCGCCGTCGATCAGGTCGTGAAGGGCCCTGCTTTCCTCGACTTCCTCCAGCTCGCGCACGACCTGGGCCAGCGTCGCCCCGCCACGCAGCGAGAGCGGCACCGCTTCGCCGAGGCCCTCGATCCCCTCGTCGGTGCGCAGCCGCAGCAGCACCATCTCGCGCCGGGTCAGCGTTCCCCGTGCGGTCACGTAGGGCCGCCGGAAAGGCAGCGCGTAGGGAATCACTTCGACCGCCGTGAGGCGCATGCCCCAACTCTCTCAGGCCGAGATCAAGAGGCCGGCGGTGACCAGGAGGCTGAAGACGCCGAGGACCGCGCCAGTCGCTGCCAGCGCGCCGTTTAGGGCGGGACCGTCGGTCCGCGTCGCGACCACCCGCATCGGTTTCAGCGCCAGCGGCAGCGCCAGCAACCCGATCAGCGGCAACGCGCTCGCTTCCCCCGCCGCCAGCGCGATCGGCAGGACGACGAAGGCGCCCAGCATCAGCAGCCGGTAGAGGTTGACCGCGCTCTCGCGCCCCATCCGCACCGCCAGCGTCATCTTGCCGGCGCGGCGGTCGGTCTCGAGGTCGCGGACGTTGTTGACGACGAGGATCGCGGTGGCGAGGAAGCCGACCGAGATCGAGAGCCCGAGCGGCAGCGCGTCGAGCTGCTCGAGCTGGACGTAGTAGGAGCCGTTGACGGCGACGAGGCCGAAGAAGAGGAAGACGAAGACCTCGCCCAGGCCCGAGTAGCCGTAGGGCCGCGGGCCGCCGGTGTAGAGGACGCCGGCGGCGATCGAGAGCACCCCGATCAGGATGATCACGATTCCCGCCACCGCCGCCAGGTAGATGCCGCAGGCGACGGCGACGGCGAAGGCGATCCAGGTCGCGGTCAGCACCCGCTGCGGCGTCACCATCCCGCTCGAGGTGACCCGCACCGGCCCGAGGCGGTCGGCGGTGTCAGCGCCGCGGCGGGCGTCGGAGTAGTCGTTGGCGAGGTTGGTCCCGATCTGGATGAAGATCGAGCCCACCAGTGCCGCGAAGAAGGCGCCCCAGCGCGGCAGGTGACCGACCCACTGCACCGCCGCCGCGGTGCCGACCAGGACGGGTGCCACCGCCGCCGGCAGGGTCCGCGGCCGCGCCGCCATCAGCCAGATCCTCATCGCCGGCCTCCCGCCGCCGCGCCGCTCATGGGCGGCGTGGGAACTTGCCGAAGTCGGGCAGCCGTCGCTGCTTGAACGCCTCGCGGCCCTCGGCCGCCTCCTCGCTGCCGTAGAAGAGGAGGTTGGTGTCGTGGGCGAGCTGCTGCAGGCCGGCGTAGCCGTCCTCGTGCGCGTTGAAGCTCGACTTGACGAGGCGCAGGGCGAAGGGGGAGAGGGCCAGCATCTCGCGGCACCAGGCGACGGTCTCGCGCTCGAGCCCGGCGAGCGGCACGACGGTGTTGACGAGCCCCATCTCCAGCGCCTCCTCGGCGTCGTACATGCGGCACAGCATCCACAGCTCCTTCGCTCGCTTGGTCCCGACCAGGTCGCGCAGCAGCGAGGCGCCGAAGCCGCCGTCCCAGGAGCCGACCCGGGGGCCGGTCTGGCCGAAGACGGCGTTGTCGGCGGCGATCGTGATGTCGCAGCAGACATGCAGCACGTGGCCGCCGCCGACCGCGTAGCCGGCAACCATCGCCACCACCGGCTTCGGCAAGCGGCGCATCTGCACCTGCAGATCGGTGACGTGGAAGCGGCCGATCGTCTGGCCCTCGGCGACGTATCCGGTGTCGCCGCGGACCTGCTGGTCGCCGCCCGAGCAGAAGGCTTTGTCGCCGACGCCGGTAAGGACGACGACGCCGACCTCAGCGTCCTCGCGGGCCAGCTCCATCGCCTCGCCGACGTCGATCAGCGTCTGCGGCCGGAAGGCGTTGTGGACCTCGGGCCGGTTGATCGCGATCTTGGCGATCCCGTCGGCCTTCTCATAGAGGATGTCTTCGTATTCGCCAGCCGTCTCCCACTCGACGGGCGCGTACAGCTCCGTCTCGGGTATGGCCGACTTATGACGTCTTGGCATGATCCGGGACGATATGAAACTCGACAACTGGCTCGCGCAGCGATCCCAGAGCTGTCCCGATCGAACAGCGCTGATCGCCGAAGGCGCGGAGATGACCTACGCCGAGCTCGAGGCCGAGGCAACCTGGGTCGCGCGACGGCTCGCCGCGCATGGCGTCCGCCGCGGCTCGACCGCGGCGCTGACCATGCATCCCCGCCGCGAGCAGGTCGTCCTCGCCCACGCGCTGATGAAGGTTGGGGCCAAGCTGCTGCCGCTGAGCCCGCGGCTGACCGCGGCCGAGCGCGCCGCGATCGTCGCTGCCGAGGAGCCGATCGTCGACCTCGACGACCCGGGCCTGCTGACCCAGACCGAGGCCGACCTGCCGCTGCTCGGCGAGCACGACATGGACGAGGTCTGCGCCCGTGTCCTCACCAGCGGCAGCTCCGGGGCGCCGAAGCCGGTCGGGCTCACCTACGGCAACTTCCTCTGGAACGCGGTCGGCAGCGGCTTCAACCTTGGCGTGGACCCCGACGACCGCTGGCTCTGCTGCGTCCCGCTCAGCCACATCGCCGGGCTCGGGATCGTGATGCGCAGCGTCATCTACGGCACCGCCGCCGTCGTCCACGACGGCTTCGACGTCGACCGCGTCGGCGCCGCGCTCGAAGCGGACCGGATCACCGTCGTCTCGCTGGTGACGACGATGCTGACGCGGCTGCTGGCCGCCGGCGCCGACCTCTCCGGGCCGCGCGCGATCCTGGTCGGCGGTGGCCCGGTTCCGGAGGAGCCGCTGCGCGAGGCGCTCGAGCGCGGCGCCACCGTGGTCCAGACCTACGGTCTGACCGAGACCTGCTCGCAGGTGACGACGCTGGCCCCGGCCGATGCCCGTCGCAAGCTCGGCTCCGCCGGCCGGCCGCTGATGACGACGCACCTGCGGATCGAGGAGGGGGAGATCCTGATCCAGGGGCCGACCGTCGCGCCCGGCCGCGCCGACGGCGACGGCTGGCTGCACACCGGCGACCTCGGTCACATCGACGAGGAAGGATTCCTCTACGTCGAAGACCGGATCGACGACCTGATCGTCAGCGGCGGCGAGAACGTCGTCCCGGCCGAGGTCGAGGAGGTGCTGATGCGCCACCCCTCGGTCGCCGACGCCGCCGTGATCGGCCGCGAGGACCCCGAGTGGCAGCAGGCGGTGACCGCGGTCGTCGTCCTCGCCGACGGCGCCGAGGTGACCCCCGACGACCTGCGCCGCCACTGCGGCGAGTCGCTCGCCGACTTCAAAGTCCCGAAGCGGGTCGAGCTGGCGGCGGCCCTACCGCGCACCCCCTCGGGCAAGCTGATGCGTCGGGCGCTGCGGTAGACGGGACGGCGGACGCCGGCTCTCAGGTAGCCTGCCGCCTCATGCGAACCGACGACATCTTCTACGACAAGGACGCCGACCTCGGGAAGCTCGACGGCAAGACCGTCGCGATCCTCGGCTACGGCTCCCAGGGGCACGCCCACGCCCTCAACCTCAAGGACTCAGGCGTCGACGTGGTCGTCGGCCTGCGCCCGGACTCCTCCAGCCGCGCCAAGGCAGAAGCGGCCGGCCTCGAGGTCCTCGACGTCGCCGACGCGACCAGCCGCGGCGACATCGTCATGGTCCTCCTGCCCGACGAGAAACAGGGCCAGGTCTGGCGCGAGGAGATCGCCGACGGCATCGCGCCGGGCAACCTGCTGCTCTTCGGTCACGGCTTCGCGATCCACTTCGGCGAGATCGAGCCGCCGCCCGGGATCGACGTCGGCATGGTCGCGCCCAAGGGGCCCGGCCACCTCGTCCGCCGCCAGTTCGAGGAAGGCAACGGCGTCCCCGACCTGATTGCGGTCCACCAGGACTCGACCGGCACCGCCCGCGACCTGATCCTCGCCTACGCCTCCGGGATCGGCGGCGGCCGCGCGGCAATCATCGAGACCACCTTCAAAGACGAGTGCGAGACCGACCTCTTCGGCGAGCAGGCCGTGCTCTGCGGCGGCGCCTCGGAGCTGGTCCAGGCCGGCTACGAGACCCTGGTCGAGGCCGGCTACGACCCGCGCCTCGCCTACTTCGAGTGCCTGCACGAGCTGAAGCTGATCGTCGACCTGATGTACGAGAAGGGGATCCAGGGGATGCACTACTCGATCTCCAACACCGCCGAGTACGGCGACCTGACCCGCGGCAAACGGGTGATCACCGACGAGACGCGGGCGGCGATGAAGCAGATCCTCGCCGAGATCCAGTCGGGCGAGTTCGCCCGCGAGTGGATCGCCGAGAACCGCGCCGGCGGCGAGAGCTTCGACCGCATGCGCAAGGAGCTCAAGGGCAAGGAAGTCGAGAGCGTCGGCAAAGAGCTGCGCTCGATGATGCCCTGGATCGACCAAGAGTTCTGAGAGGGGCTGCGGCCGGCGCATTTCGGCGTCCTCGGTCGGACGCCTTCGGGTCACGCACTGGAGTGCGCTCCCCTCGGCATCTCTCCCTGCGTCCTTGAACTGCTTGGCCGCAGCCCCTCTCAGGGCGTTGTGGCGAATGCTCGATTCCCTCTTCGCAACTTTGTGGGGTCTATAGCCCCCACAAAGTTGCACAGGGTGATTTGACCGCCGAAACGGCTCGATCCCCCCGAATTCCCGGCGCACCCACCCGACTTGCACCCCTACCTGCCCATGGAGGGGTGCAAGTCGGGTGACGTGCCGCCGAATCCTTAACGGTGCGTCTCGCCCTCGGCCAGCCGGCCGTCGCGACCAACGTAGCCGCCCTTGCCGCCGATGACGACGTAGGTCGCTTCCTCTGAGTCGCTGAGGTTGCGGACGCGGCGGGGGGTGGCGGCGTCGACGCGCGCCAGGCCGCCGGGGCCCAGGCGCGCGGTGGAGCCGTCGCCGAATTCGAACTCGACCTCGCCGCTGTGGACGAAGTAGAGCTCCTCCTGCTCGTCGTGGAAGTGGCTGCCGGTCTCATAGCCCGGCGGCAGCACGATCGCGTTTACCCCGAACGCGGTCACTCCCAGCGGAGTGCGGATCTTGCGGAACCCTGGCCCCTGACCGAGATCGTCGAGACTGGCGACGGCGAAGCCGTCCCCTCCCTGAACCTGCGGCTCGCCGTCGCTCATCGCCTCTCCCCTCAGGCCGCCGGCGCCGCGGGCGGCTCGGGGGTGACCGGCGCCACGGGCGTGGGCGGCAACCCGTTGGCTTTCTCGATCCCGATCGGCGGGTAGTCGTCGGTGAGGATCGCGATATAGCCGAGGACCCGGGCGTCGAAGCCGTTGCAGAAGGTCAGCGCGTTGTTGACCGCCTCCGGCAGGTAGCCACGGAAGACGATCGTCAGCCAGGCGATGAAGCCGATGGCGCTGAGCACGAGCCGCGTCCCGTAGGCGACGACGAAGGCGACCGGGAGCGCCAGGATCAGCCGGAACAGCGCCTTCAGCCGGCTCTGGCTGGCGGCGGCGGGGGCGATGTTGACCCGGATCGGGTAGCTCGGGTCGTCGCTGAGCCCAAACGGCGGCCAGGCGTCGGTCTGCAGATAGAACCAGGCGGCGAGCCGGACCTCGTAGCGGACGACGCCCGAGTTGAACTCATAGAGCCATTGCGGGTAGCGGCCGAGGATGATGATCGCGATCCAGGCAATGAAATGCGTGATCGAGAACAGCAGCGCCCAGAACACCGCGACGATCAACCATGGGATCGCAAGGATGATCCGGAAGAACGTGGTCCATCGATTCGGGGTCGGGTTGAAATCGGCTTCGTAGCTGATCGGATACAACGCGATACCTCCTAGTAGTTCCCCAGGGACTGGTGCGGACGACACTAACCCGGTGGACGGCGCCAAGTCCACCGATCTAGACGGAGGTCGGCGCTTGGCCGATCCCCGAACCGGGGGGTGTGGATGGCGATTCGAAGAGGCCGGAATCGGGTCGAACCGAGACGGTCAATAACCTGTCGGCGGATGGCGCCTCAGACGACTGACACTGCCCTGATCCCGGCCGACCTCAAGCCCGCCGACGGCCGTTTCGGCTGCGGGCCCTCGAAGGTGCGCCCAGAGGCGCTCGTCGCCCTGCAGGAGCGTGCCGCGCTGATCGGGACCTCGCACCGCCAGGCGCCGGTCCGCGACCTCGTCGGCGAGGTCCGCTCCGGGCTTGCCGAGCTGTTCTCGCTTCCGGAGGGCTACGAGGTGGTGCTCGGCAACGGTGGCGCCACCGCCTTCTGGGAGTCCGCTTGTGCCTGGCTAGTGCGCTCGAAGTCCCTGCACCTCACCTACGGCGAGTTCTCGCAGAAGTTCGCCAAGTCGACCGCGGCGGCGCCCTTCCTCGCCGACCCGATCGTGGTCGAGGCCGAGCCCGGCGACGCGCCGGAGCCGGTTGCCGATCCCGCCGCCGACGTCATCGCCTGGGCCCACAACGAGACCTCGACCGGCGTCATGGTCCCGGTCATTCGTCCCGAGGGCGCCGGTGAGTCCCTGGTCCTGATCGACGCCACCTCGGGCGCCGGCGGCCTGCCGGTCGACGTCACCGAGTCCGACGCTTACTACTTCGCGCCGCAGAAGGCCTTCGGCTCCGACGGCGGCCTCTGGCTGGCGCTGCTCAGCCCGGCGGCGATCGCCCGGGTCGGGGAGCTCGACGGCGCCGGCGACCGCTGGCAGCCCGCTTTCCTCTCGCTGCAGACGGCGCTCGAGAACTCGCGCAAGGAGCAGACCTACAACACGCCGGCGCTGGCGACGCTGATCCTGCTCGCCGACCAGGTCGGTTGGATGCTCGAGAACGGCGGCCTGCGTTGGTGCGTCGAGCGCAGCGGCGACTCCTCCGGCCGCCTCTATGGCTGGGCCGAGGCGAGCGAGCTGGCGACCCCGTTCGTCGTCGATCCGGCGAAGCGCTCGCTGGTCGTCGGCACGATCGACTTCGCCGAGCAGGTCGACGCGGCGGCGCTGGCCAAGGTCCTGCGCGCCAACGGCATCGTCGACGTCGAGCCCTACCGCAAGCTTGGCCGAAACCAGCTGCGGATCGGCCTCTTCCCCTCGGTCGAGCCCGACGACGTCAGCGCCCTGACCGCCTGCATCGAGTGGGCGCTGGAGCACGCCGACGGGGTGCTCGCCGCGTGAGGGTCCTGGTCAAGGAGAAGATCGCCGATACCGGGGTCGAGCTGCTGCAGCGCAACTTCGACGTCGACCTCGGGCTCGAGATGTCCGACCAGGAGCTGCGCGAGAAGATCGGCGCCTACGACGCGATCCTGATCCGCTCGGCGACGAAGATGACGCCGGAGCTGATCGAGCTGGCGACCAACCTGAAGGTGATCGGCCGCGCCGGCACCGGCGTCGACAACGTCGACATCCCGGCTGCGACGCGACGCGGGATCATCGTCGCCAACGCACCGGAATCGAACTCCGTCGCCGCCGCCGAGCACACCCTGGCCCTGGCCCTGGCGCTGTTTCGCAACGTTCCCCAGGCGCACGGCTCGCTGGTCGAGGGACGCTGGGACCGGGCCAAGTTCAAGGGTGCCGAGCTCTACGGCAAGACGCTCGGCGTGGTCGGCTTCGGCCGCATCGGCCAGCTTGTCGCCAAGCGCGCCCAGAGCTTCGAGATGGACGTCGTCGCCTTCGACAAGTTCGTCTCGCCCGAGCGCTTCAAGGAGCTCGGGGTCGAGGGCGCCGAGACGGTCGAGGAGCTGCTCGGCAAGTCCGATCTCGTCACCCTGCACGTGCCGAAGACGCCCGAGACCGAAGGCCTGATCGACGCCGAGGCGATCGCGGCGATGAAGGACGGCGCCCGCCTCGTCAACTGCGCCCGCGGCGAGCTGGTCGTCCTCGACGACCTCCTCGCCGGCCTGCAGTCGGGCAAGCTAGCCGGCGCCGCTCTCGACGTCTTCCCCTCCGAGCCCTTCACCGAGCACCCGCTGTTCGCCCGCGAGGACGTCGTCGTCACGCCGCACCTCGGCGCCTCCACCGCGGAGGCGCAGGACCGCGCCGGCGTCGTTACCGCCGAGCAGGTGACCGCTGCGCTCAACGGCGGCGTCGTCACCAACGCGGTCAACATCGCCGCGGTGCGACCGGAGGCGATGGAGGCGCTGGCGCCGTTCGTGCCGCTCTGCGAAAAGCTGGGTCGCCTCGCCCAGGGTCTGGGCGACGGCTCGGTCGAGCGCGTCACCGCCGAGTTCCGCGGCCGCATCGCCTCCCACGACACCCGCCTGCTCGGGATCGCGGTGATGGCCGGGATCCTCTCCGGCCACACCGAGGAGCCGGTCAACCTGGTCAACGCGCCGCAGATGGCCGAGGAGCGGGGGATCGACCTGGTCGAGACCAAGGAGGCGAGCGCCGGCGACTTCACCGAGCTGGTCACCGTCCGCATCCACAGCGGCGGCGGCGACGTCGAGGTGGCGGGAACGAGCGTCGGGCCGCGCGCCGAGCCCTACCTCGTCTCGGCCTGGGGCGAGAGCTTCTACGTCCCCTTCGCCGACCACATCACCGTCTTCCGCTACGCCGACCAGCCGGGGATGATCGGTCGCGTCGGCACCCTGTTCGGCGAGGAGGGGGTCAACATCGTCTCCGCCGCGGTCGGCGCCGAGCATGAAGGCGGCAACGCGGTGATGGCGCTGACGACCGACGCACCGGTCCGCCCCGAGACGATCGAGAAGATCCTCCGCGACGCAGACTTCAGCGTCGGCAGATCAGTCGACCTCTAGGCCAACTGGCCGGCCGGCCAGTTTCGGGCTAGTCTTCCCCGCATGCGGGCAGTCGTCTTGACGGGGACCGGGGGGCCCGGGGTACTTCAGGTGCGGGAGCTGCCGGACCCGATCGCCGGGCCGGGGCAGGTGCGGATCGCGGTGCGGGCCGCCGGGATCAACTTCGCCGACACGATGGCTCGGGTTGGCCTCTACCCGGACGCGCCGAAGACGCCGTGCGTGCTCGGCTACGAGGTCGCCGGCGAGGTCGAGTCGGTGGGGGACGGCGTGGCCGATTTCGTCGTCGGCGACCGGGTGATCGCGGGGACGCGGTTCAACGGCCAGGCGGAGCTGGTAGTCGTCGACGCGGCGCAGGTGCTGCCGCTGCCCGAGCGCCTCAGCTTCGAGCAGGGCGCCGCCTTCCCGGTCAACTACGGCACCGCTTACGCGGCGCTGGTCCTGATGGGAGGGCTGCGGGCCGGCGACCGGGTCCTGATCCACGCCGCCGCGGGAGGGGTCGGCATCGCCGCCACCCAGGTCGCCCGCAACATCGGGGCGGAGGTCTTCGGCACCGCCTCCGCCGCCAAGCACGACGCGATCCGCGCTCAGGGCGTCGCCCACGCGATCGACTACCGCACGCAGGACTTCGCCGCCGAGGTGATGCGGCTCACCGACGGCCAGGGGGTTGACGTGGTCATCGATGCGCTTGGCCCCGTCTCCTTCCGCAAGGACTACCGGCTGCTCCGTGCCGGCGGGCGGCTGATCATGTTCGGCCTCTCCGAAGCCTCGACCGCCGGTGGGCGCAGCATCCCAGCGGCGCTTCGCAGCCTCGTCTCGATGCCGCTGGCGACGATGCCGTGGTGGAAGAGCCTCAACCTGATGAACGAGAACAAGGGGGTCTTCGGCCTCAACATGCTCTCCTGGTGGGACCGCGAGGGAGACCTCGATCGGGTCACCGAGCCGTTGCTCGCCGACCTCGAGTCCGGCCGCCTGGAGCCCGCGATCGCCGCCTCCTTTCCCTTCGCCCAAGCCGGGGCCGCGCACGAGTTGATCGGCCAGCGCCGCAACGTCGGCAAGGTCGTGTTGTTGCCATAGGCAAGGTCTGCGGCCCGCTGGGGCGAATAGACCTGCTCGATGAAGAAGGCGATCCCAATCCTGCTGGCCGTCCTCGCGGCCTTCCTCTCGCCGCTGGCCCATGCCGATGAACGGGCGCTGACCGTGCTCCTGGCCGGCGACGCCAGCGCCAACGCGTTCCGGATCGGGCTCAGCGCCGACGGCCGCAGCTATCTGATCCAGTCCAGCGCCCCGCTCGAAGTCGGCGGCGGCATCTGCACTCATCCGGAAGGCAGTCCCGACGCGCTCGAATGCGAAGCGGCGGCGATCGCCGGCTTCGAAGTCAACGGCGGCGCCGGCAACGACCGAGTCAGCCTGACGCGCGCGGTGAAGGTCCCGGCGACTCTGCGCGGCGGCCCAGGCGATGATCGGCTCACGGGCGGCTCCGGCAACGACAAGCTGCTGGGCGGCTCCGGCAACGACAGGCTGGTCGGCGGCGGTGGCGAGGATTGGCTCTTCGGCGGTCCGGGCAAGGACCGCCTCTACGGCGGGCCCGGCGACGACAGGCTGGTCGGCGGCCCGGGCGAAGACGTCCTAGTCGGCGGCCCCGGCCGCGACTCCGAAACGTCCTAGCCGGGCGGGATTACGTCGACTCGGCAGCCGGTCGCGAGCGCGAGAAGAGACGCCCGCCGACCAGGAACAGCGTGATCAGCAGCCCGACCAGCGAGAGCGACGCGTCGAGCCTGAAACCGGCGCTGACGCCGTCGACGAAGGGTGGGATCGAGGCCGAGAAGACGGTCGTGGTCAGTCCCAGCCCGATCGAGCCGCCGGCGATCTGGAACATGTAGAGGATGCCGCCGGCGAGGCTCGACTGCGAGCTGTCGACGGAGGTCACGCCGGCGGTCGTCGCGGTCGGGTAGAAGCAGCCGATCCCGACCCCGAGCACGACCATGCCGACGATCAGCGAGCTGTAGTCGGAGTCGCTGCCGACGAGGGAGAAGAGGAAGGGGGCGATGGTGATGCAGAGGGCGCCGAAGACCGCCAGCAGCTTTGCCCCGAGCCGGTCGTAGAGCGGCCCGGCGATGAAGGAGACGACGGCGAAGACGCCGAGGAAGGGGAGGATCCCGACCCCGGCTTCCAGCGGCGAGTAGCCGAGCTGCTTCTCCATGAACTGGGGCAGGTAGAGCAGCGAGGCGAAGAAGGTCGCCGACATGAAGAGGACGGCGACGCAGGAGGCGGTGAAGCTCTCGTTGCGCATCACCTCGCGCGGGACCAGGGCGTGCTTGCCGGCGCGGCGCTCGATCGGGACGAAGGCGATCAGCATGACGACGCAGAGGACGAGGAGGCCGACCACCCGCGGGTCGCTCCAGCCCCAGTCGTCGACCTGGTCGAGGGCGACGAGCAGCGAGACGAGGCCGACCGAGAGCGTCGCGATCCCGGGATAGTCGATCTCGTGGTCGGGGCTCTCGGGCTCTTCGACGTGGACCAGGAACCAGGTGACGACGACGGCGAAGATCGTCACCGGGACGTTGAGGAAGAAGATCCAGCGCCAGCTCGCGAGGTCGGTGAGGACGCCGCCGATCAGCGGCCCGACCGCGTTGCCGAGGCCGGCGGCGCCGAGGATGATGCCGCCGGCGAGTCCGGCTTTCTCTTCGGGCAGGATCGCAAAGGTCATACCGAGGATCGCCGGCCACATCAGCGCCCCGCCGATGCCCATCAGGGTGCGGCTGGCGATCAGCCAGGTCTCGGTCTGCGCGGCGCCGCCGACCGCCGACATCAGGGCGAAGATCGCGCTGCCGAGGAAGAACGCGTTGCGGCGGCCGAACATGTCGGCGAGGCGGCCGCCGGTGACGATCATCACGCCAAAGGTGAGCGCATAGGCGTTGACGACCCACTGGATCGTGTTGATGTTCGTGTCGAAGTCCTTCTCGATCGTCGGCAGGGCGACGTTGATCGCGGAGAAGTCGTTGGCGATCACGATTACGGCGAGGCCCATCGCGACGAGGGCCAGCCAATTGGTCTTTCCTGACTGGGGGTCGATGGGGCGCAGGGTACGCCACGCGTCCACGGAATCCCCCGCGTGCGCTACCCTCATGGACGAATGGCTCTGTCGGCCAACAGCCTTGCGCTTCTCCTTCTCCTCCCCCCTCGGGGGGAATAGCGCTGGGCGGCGCGATAGCCGCGAGAGACAGAGGTCATTTCAAACGGAAAGAGAAGGAGAAGGTCTCCGATGGGACCAGTTGCTGACACGAATACCGACGCGAACCGCGTCCACATCTTCGACACCACCCTGCGCGACGGCGAGCAGTCGCCCGGGATCTCGCTGAACACCGCGGAGAAGGTCGAGATCGCGACCCAGCTCGCCCGCCTGGGAGTCGACGTGATCGAGGCCGGCTTCCCGATCACCTCGCCCGGCGACTTCGAGGCGGTCTCCGAGATCGCCCGCCGGGTCGAGGGCCCGGTGATCTGCGGCCTGGCCCGCACCCACAAGGCCGACATCGACGCCGCCTGGGGGGCGGTGAAGGAGGCTGTGCGGCCGCGCATCCACACCTTCATCTCGACCTCCGACATCCACATCGAGCACCAGCTGCAGACCGATCGCGAAGACGTCAAGGGCCAGGCCCGGGCCGCCGTCGCGCTGGCCAGGTCCTACTGCGAGGACGTCGAGTTTTCGCCGATGGACGCGACTCGCGCCGAAGTCGATTTCACCGCCGAGGTCTGCACGATCGCGGTCGAGGAGGGCGCGACGGTGATCAACATCCCCGACACCGTCGGCTACACGACGCCGGAGGAGTACGCGGCCTACCTGAAGCGGCTGTACGAGCTGGTTCCGGGTCTGGATGGGGTCGAGCTGTCGGTCCATTGCCATGACGATCTGGGTCTGGCCGTCGCCAACTCCTACGCCGGCCTGCTGGCCGGCGCCCGCCAGGTCGAGTGCGCGGTCAACGGGATCGGTGAGCGCGCCGGCAACTGCTCGCTGGAGGAGATCGCGATGCTGGTCCGCGTGCGCGAGGACGTGCACGGGCTGTCGACCGGGATCAACACCCGCGAGCTGGCCCGCACCAGCCGCATGGTCTCGCGCCTGACCGGCTACGCGATCCAGCCCAACAAGGCGATCGTCGGCCGCAATGCCTTCGCCCACGAGTCCGGGATCCACCAGGACGGCGTGCTGAAGGAGCGCAGCACCTACGAGATCATGGACGCGACCGAAGTCGGCCTGGAGTCGAACTCGATCGTGCTGGGGAAGCATTCCGGCCGCCACGCCTTGAAAGACGCGCTGGAGCAGCTGGGCTTCAAAGTCGAGGGCAATGCCCTCAACTCGGCCTTCAAGGCCTTCAAGGAGGTTGCCGACCGCAAGAAGCAGGTGACCGCGCTCGACCTGGAGGCGATCGTCTCCGACGAGATGCGCGAGACCTCCGATTCGCACGAGCTGGCCTCCTTCGAGGTCGAAGCCGGCTCCCACCACGAGCCTCGGGCGCAGGTCGGCGTCAAGCTGCCCTCCGGCGAGACCGTGGTCGGCGAGTCGAGCGGAGACGGCCCGATCGACGCCGTCTTCCGCGCGATCCAGGCGGCGACCGGGACCGAGAGCGAGCTACGCCAGTACACGGTCGATGCCGTGACCGGGGGAGAGGATGCCCTCGGCGAGGTGACCGTGATGTTGCGCACCAACGGCCGCCTGGCCACTGGCGTCGGCGTCGCCACTGACATCCTCGAGGCCTCCGCTCGCGCCTACCTGCGAGCCCTCTCCAACTCCCTGGAGGGAGCCGCAACCCGCGAGGCCGAATCAGCCACCGCCGAAGCCGCACAAGAGCGCACCCCCGGCCCCTAGGGCTCCCAAAGTCCAAACCGCACGCCAGGACGGGGGAGAACCCCCGCCGAGGTTGCCTTATGCCTGTACATGACAGGCAAAGGGCAACCTCGGCGGATGGATGTGGCGGTGGCGGAGCTGGCGGAGCGGCAGCACGGGGTGGTGGCGGAGCAGCAATTGGAGGATTTGGGACTTGGGAGGAGCGGTGTGGAGGCTCGAATTGCCTCCGGGCGGCTCCACCCGATCCATCCGGGTGTGTACTCCGTGGGACACCGGGTGCTCAATCAGCATGGGAAGTGGAAGGCGGCGGCGTTGGGATGTGGGACAGGGGCGGTGCTCAGCCATTGGTCGGCGGCGGAACTCTGGGGGATTCGGGAGCCGCGGGGTGGGGCGATTCATGTGACGCTGCTGCCGAAGAGCCGCCATCCGAGTGGCATCCGGCGTCATGCGAGCAAGCTGTTGCCGGCGGACGAGGTGACGGAGCACGAGGGGGTTGCGGTGACGACGGTGCCGCGGACGTTGCTCGACCTCGCGGCCGTAGCCTCGGCGGACACGGTCGAGTTCGCGCTGCGCGAGGCGGAATACCTGCGTCGCTACGACGCCCTCTCCCTCCGGGACCTGATCGACCGCTACCCGGGGCGGCGCGGCGTTCGCCGGGCGCGCCTTGCTCTGGAGCGCCTCGCCGAAAAGCCGAGCGGCCGCGTCCGCAGTCCGCTCGAGGAAGTCTTCGTTCCCTTCCTCCGCCGCCATCGCCTCCCGCGCCCACAGCTCAACGCCTGGCTCGAAGCACGAGGGAAGCGCTACCAGGTGGACTGCTTCTGGCCTGAGCACCGCCAGATCGTCGAGCTAGACGGCTGGGAGGGACACGGCACCCGCTCCGCCTTCCGCGGAGACCGAGCCCGCGACCGCCGCCTTCACATCGCCGGCTACAGCGTCACCCGCCTCACGTGGTCCCAATTGGACGACGAACCCACCCAGATCGCCGCAGATCTGCGGGATCTCCTGGACGCCTGAGCAGGAACGAGCCTTCCACAACCGGAGCGGCGATCCCAGAGCGCCCACCCCTCACCGCAACCACACCTGCAGGAAGGTTGCGGTGAGGGGTGGGCGCGCCGAGGCGCCAGCTCCGAGAGGCCCTGGATTTCGCCAGAGGTTTCCTCTCAACTTCAACTTACGGATGTCTGTGATAGCGTACAAACGTGACCCCCACTCAGACCAAGCCCGTGGACGCATCCAAGTCGTCCCTGGCGACCGAGGCCCGATCACGCGTCTCCGAGCAGCCGCCCCCCGTCGGCCCCCGCATCCACGCGCTGCGCGAGGCAATGGGCTATTCGCTGCGTGACCTCAGCGAGCGCTCGGGGGTCAGCGCCCAGATGCTGTCGCAGGTCGAGCGGGGGGAGACGAGCCCGACGCTGGCGGTGGCCGCGAAGATCGCCGCTGGGCTGGAGTTGACGCTGTCGCAGCTGCTGAGGCTGGACGAGGGGGAGCACGTTGCCGTCAGCCGCGCCGGCGGACGCAGGCGCAGCACGCGCGGCGGCCACAGTTTCGAGGAGCTGACGCCGCCACTGCCGGGGCAGCGCGCCGACGTCTCGGTCCACACGCTGGAGCCGGGCGCCACGACCGGCGGCCGGGCCGATCCGCCGATGCACGAGCCGGGCAGCCGCGAGACCGCGGTCGTCCTCGCCGGCACGCTGGCGCTGGTCGTCGACGGGACCCGCTACGAGCTACAGGAGGGCGACAGCGTCACCTTCGACGCCGATCTGCCCCATCATTTCGAGAACGAGGGCGAGGAGCCGAACCGCTTCTTCGCCGTGATCGCCGCTGGCCTGAGGAGGGGCTGAACCATGCCGAAGAACATGTTCGAAAAGATCTGGGAGGCGCACGAGGTCTCCGAGGGCCTCATATACATCGACCTGCACCTGGTCCACGAGGTCACCTCGCCGCAGGCCTTCGACGGCCTGCGGATGGCGAGCCGCCCGGTGCGCCGGCCCGACAAGACGCTGGCCACCGCCGACCACAACACGCCGACCGACGGCACGATGGCCGCCCGCCTGATTGCCGATGAGCTCTCCCGCGTCCAGGTCGAAACTCTGGAGCGAAACTGCGAGGAGTTCGGGGTCCCGGTCTACTCGCTGGGCTCCGACCGCCAGGGCATCGTCCACGTGATCGGGCCCGAGCTGGGCGTGACCCAGCCGGGGATGACGATCGTCTGCGGCGACAGCCACACCTCCACCCACGGCGCCTTTGGCGCGCTGGCCTTCGGCATCGGCACCTCCGAGGTCGAGCACGTGCTGGCGACCCAGTGCCTGGTCCAGAAGCGGCCGAAATCGATGCGGATCAACTACGGCGGCGAGCTCGGCCACGGGGTCACGCCGAAGGACCTGATCCTGGCGACGATCGGCCGCCTCGGCGTCGGCGGCATGACCGGATACGCGGTCGAGTATGCCGGCCCCGCGATCGAGGCGCTTTCGATGCCCGGCCGGATGACGATCTGCAACATGACGATCGAGGGCGGCGGTCGCGCCGGCATGATCGCCCCCGACGAGACGACGATCGAGTTCGTTCGCGGCCGCCCCGGCGCGCCCGCGGACTTCGACGCCGCCGTCGCTCGCTGGCGCGAGCTGCCGACCGAGGACGGCGCCAGCTTCGACACCGAGGTCGACGTCGACGCCTCCGGCATCTCGCCGATGGTCACCTGGGGCACCAACCCCGGCATGGTGATCGAGGTAACCGACACCGTCCCCGACCCGGCAGCGATGGAGTCGCCTGCCGACCGTGAGGCGGCCGAGCGCGCCCTCGCCTACATGGGCCTGGAGGCGGGCACGCCGATGACCGAGGTCGCCCCGGAACGGATCTTCATTGGCTCCTGCACCAACTCGCGGATAGAGGACCTGCGCGAGGCGGCCGAGATCCTCGACGGCCGCAAGGTCGCCGAGGGCATCCACGCGATGGTCGTCCCCGGCTCCCAGCAGGTCAAAGCAGCCGCCGAAGCCGAGGGGCTGCACGAGGTCTTCCGCAGCGCCGGCTTCGAATGGCGCGAGGCGGGCTGCTCGATGTGCCTGGGCATGAACCCCGACACGCTCGCCGAAGGCGAGCGCTGCGCCTCGACCTCGAACCGCAACTTCGAGGGCCGCCAGGGCAAGGGCGGGCGCACCCACTTGGTCAGCCCGAAGATGGCCGCCGCGGCCGCCGTCGAGGGCCATTTCGTCGACATCAGGGATTGGAGCTGAAGATGAGACCGCTGGACGTAATCGAGGGCAAGGTCTCGGTCCTGGACCGGGCCGACGTCGACACCGACCAGATCATCCCCAAGCAGTTCCTCAAGCGGGTCGAGCGGACCGGCTTCGGCGAGTTCCTCTTCTACGACTGGATCCGCGACGGCGAGATCGAGCTGGAGTCGAACCCGATCCTCGTCACCGGGCCCAACTTCGGCTGCGGATCCTCGCGCGAGCACGCCCCCTGGGCCCTGGAGGACTTCGGCTTCCAGGCGATAATCGCGCCCTCCTTCGCCGACATCTTCTACTCCAACTGCACGAAGATCGGACTGCTGCCGGCGATCGTCGACGAGGCCCACTGCAAGCTGATCGCCGAAGCCGGCGAGGCCCGGATCGACGTCGACGACGAGACCGTCACCTGCGCCGCTGGCGTCTTCGAGTTCGAGGTCGAGCACGACGTCAAGCACCGCTTGTTGAACGGCCTCGACGACATCGGGATCACGCTCGAGAACGCGGGCGCAATCGACGACTTCGAGGCGACTCCGGCCGGCGCCCACGGCCCCGTGACGACGGGTCTCTGATGGCCGCTCCGGCCAGGGAGTGGGACGCCGGGACCTACCAGCGGATCTCGGTCCCGCACGAGGAGTGGGCCGAGGCGGTCCTCTCGCGGCTGCCGCTGCGAGGGGATGAGACCGTGCTCGACGCCGGCTGCGGCACCGGTCGCGTCACCCGGATGCTGATCGAGCGGCTGCCCGAGGGTCGCGTGCTCGGCGTCGACGGGTCGACCCAGATGGTGGCGAAGGTGCGCGAGATCCTGCGCCCGCAGGACGAAGCCTTCGCCGCGGACCTGACCGAGCTGGAGCTTGCGGAGCCGGTCGACGCGATCGTCTCCAGTGCCGTCTTCCACTGGATCCTCGACCACGACTCGCTCTTCGCCCGGATGCGCGCGGCGCTGCACCCCGGCGGCCGTCTCGCCGCCCAGTGCGGCGGCGCCGGCAACATCGACGCCTTCCGCCGGGTCGGTGCCGAGGTGCAGGGCCGGGAGCCCTACGCCGAGCACTTCGGCGACTTCGAGGAACCCTGGAACTACGCCACCCCGGAGGAGACCGAGGAGCGTCTGAGCAGCGCCGGCTTCGAATCGGTGCGCTGCTGGCTTCAGCCCTGGGAGGTGATCCCGCCCGAGCCGGTCGCCTTCTGCCGCACCGTGGTCCTCGGCCCCCACGTCGACCGCCTGCCGCTGAAGCTTCAGGACCGCTTCGTCGCCGAGGTGATCGCCGAGATCGGCGAGCCGTTCAGTCTCGGCTACGTTCGGCTCAACATCGACGCGGTCGCCGCCTGAGTAGAGTGCCCGGCCGATGAGCGGAGCACCGCGCATAGTCGTCCTCCCCGGCGACGGGATCGGGCCCGAGATCGTCGCCGCCGCGACCGAGCTGCTCGACGCCCTCGGCGAGTTCTCCTACGACGAGCGGCTGATGGGCGGCTGCTCGATCGACGAGCACGGCGTCGCCCTCACCGACGAGGTCCTGGAGGCCTGCAAGGGCGCCGACGCGGTTCTGCTCGGTGCCGTCGGCGGGCCCAAATGGGACACCACCGACCCTGATGCGCCGCGCCCCGAGCAGGGCCTGCTCGGCCTGCGCAAGGGGATGGGCCTCTACGCCAATCTGCGCCCGGTGCGGCCGAGCCCGGCGCTGGTCAGCGCCAGCCCGCTGCGCGAGGAGCGGATCGCCGGCACCGACCTGCTCGTCGTCCGCGAGCTGACCGGCGGCATCTACTTCGGCGACTCCGGCCGCGACGGCGACGCCGCCCACGACACCTGCGAGTACACCGCCGCCGAAGTCGAGCGGATCGCCCGCACCGCCTTCGAGGCGGCGCGCCGCCGCGCCGAGGGCTCGGGCCGCGCGCCCAAGGTGACCTCGATCGACAAGGCCAACGTGATGGAGACCTCGCGCCTCTGGCGCGAGGTGGTTACCCGCGTCGCCCCCGATTACGACGACGTCGCGCTCGATCACCTGCTGGTCGACAACGCCGCGATGCAGCTCGTCTCGCGCCCGGCCGACTTCGACGTGATCGTCGCCGAGAACCTCTTCGGCGACATCCTCAGCGACGAGGCGGCGATGCTCACCGGCTCGCTCGGGATGTTGCCCTCGGCCAGCCTCGGCGCCGACGGCGATCCGGGCCTGTTCGAGCCGGTCCACGGCTCGGCCCCCGACATCGCCGGCCACGGCACCGCCAACCCGCTCGCGACCTTCCTCTCGGCGGCGATGATGCTGCGCCACGGCCTCGGCCGTGCCGATGACGCCGCCCGGATCGAGGTCGCCGTCGACGCTGTCCTCGCCCGCGGCCTGCGCACCCCCGACCTCGCCGCCGGCACCGTCGCCCAGCCGCCGATGGTCGACGTGCCGCTGGAGGTCGAGGTCGGGACCGCGGAGATGACCTCCGCGGTCCTCGAGGAGCTGGCGGCCTGAGCCGGAACGTGGTTCCTTTGTCGCGGCCAGCGCAACAAAGGAACCACGCGATCGCTAGGGAGCGGTGAGGGCCCAGAAGCCGCGACCGGCGAAGCTACCGGTGGCGGCTGCTTTCGCGGCCAGGCCGAACCCGAGCCGCGTGTTGTAGTCGGCTTTCAGCGGTTCCACCGAGTCGAGGTTTTCTTCTTCGACCAGGTAGATGCAGAGGTTGCCGCCCGTTGCCGCCGGCGCGGAGCCGCTGCCGATGCCTGCGCAGTTGGCGGTCGTTTCGCCTTTCTTCAGCACGGTCACAGTCGGCGGGTTACCGGCGAGGGGGAACTGGAAGCTGACGCCCTCGCGCGAGAGGTCGCCGGCCCCGACGGCGAAGGCGCCGGCGTCGAAGACGCCGCGCAGCGTCTGCCCCGACCGCAGCGTCCCCAGCAGCGGCGCCACTTCCGGCCCCAGCTTGGCGGTGGTGATGGATTCCTTGCCCAGCTTCGCCGTCGTCACCGCTTCGGTCTCCAGTTTGTTGGCGGTGACGACGCCGTTCTTGATGTTCTTCGCCAGCACCGCGCCTTCGGCTAGCTTGGCGCTGCTGACCACCCCGTTGCCGAGGTTGCCAGGCGTCACCGAGTTGGCGCCGAGCTTGCCGGCGACGACTGACTTCGGCGCCAGCTTGCCGGCCGTCACCGCGCCCTTGCGCAGCTTGGCGGCGGTCACCGCGCCCTGCTTGAGTTGATTGGCGCCGACGCTGTTGCGCGGCAGCGCGGTGGCAGCGACGGCGACGCCGCTGAGGGCGATGAAAAGGGCGAGCGAGGCGATCACGTTCGAGTAGGTGAGCTTCTGGCGCAGCTTGCTCATCTTGGGTCTCCTTTCGCTTGTCTTTCAGTGGACGATCACGGCGACCGGATCGGCGCGGAACACGCCGCCCGGTTCGACGGTGGTGATGCCGACCGGCCTTTCGGTTGCGATCGCAACCTGCTTGCCGGCGCAACCGCCGACGGTGGGATTGACGGCGACGAAGACGTCGTCGCCGTTGAAGGCGTTGAAGGCGAGCGAGGCTACCGCGGTCCTCGGCGCCGGATCGAGGCCGGCGATGCAGATCAGGCCCGGAGTGGCGACGCTGACGTTTTCCTGGGCGATTCCGTCCGCCTGACCGCTGGCGATCGCCCCGTTGGCGAGGATCACCGCGCTGCGGATCGAGTAGGAGGAAGCGGGCAGGCCGCCGAGCTTGGCTGAGTCGGGGACGGTCCCGAGCGTCGACATCTTGATCTTCCCTCTGGTGACGGCGTGCTTCTTGAGCTGCTTGGTGCCGATGCTGTTCTTGGGCAGCTGCGTGGCGGCGTAGCTCGCTCCGCCCAGTGCGACGAACAGCGCCAGGCAGGCGACGACGTTCGAGAAGGTCAGGCGTTTACGTATCTGCTTCATGGATTGCCACTCCTTGCGGTCGGGGGACAGGGGGAACCCGATCGGGCATACTTCTCCAACATGGACACGGCGGAATTGATTTGGCAGAACGGGGATTTCGTCCCCTGGGAGGACGCGAAGGTGCACGTGCTCGCGCACGGCCTGCACTACGGCACGGGCGTCTTCGAGGGTATCCGCTGCTACGAGACCGACCGCGGCCCGGCGATCTTCCGCCATCGCGAGCACCTTGCCCGGCTCGAGAAGTCGGCCGGGCTCTACTACTTCGACCTGCCCTACGACGCCGAGCAGCTGCGCGAGGCGACCAAGGAGCTGCTGCGCCGGATCGGCCTGCGCTCGGGCTACATCCGGCCACTTGCCTTCCGCGGCTACGGAGAGATGGGTCTCTACGCGCAGAGCGCGCCGATCGAGGTGATCATCGCCGCCTGGCCCTGGGGCAGCTACCTCGGCGACGAGGGCAAGAAACACGGGATCCGGACCAAGGTCTCCTCCTGGCGCTCGATCTCGGGCGACAGCCTGATCCCGCACGCGAAGGCCTCCGGGCAGTACCTGAACTCGATCCTCGCCAAGACCGAGGCGGCCCGGGCCGGATACGAGGAGGCGATCCTGCTCGACCAGCACGGCCACGTCTCCGAGGGCTCGGGCGAGAACGTCTTCATCGTCCGCGACGGCACACTGATCACGCCCGGGCACACCTCCTCGATCCTCGACGGGATCACCCGCACCGCGATCGTCCAGATCGCCACCGACCTCGGCTACCGGGTTGAGGAGCGGGACATCGCCCGCGCCGAGCTCTACCTCGCCGACGAGGTCTTCCTCACCGGCACGGCAGCCGAGCTGGTGCCGGTGCGCGAGGTCGACGACCACCCGCTCGGTGAGCCCGGCGAGGTGACCCGCGTGATCCAGGCCAAGTTCGAGGACGCCCTGCACGGCCGCGCCGAGGAGTACCTCGAGTGGCTCGACTTCGTTGAGGCGCCGGTTGACGCTGCCGATAAGGTCGAGAGCTGATGCAGCGCCGTTTCGAGCAAGAGATCGGGCGAATTACCGCAGCCGCCTAGCGGCTGGCGCGGCGATGCCGTGCGCCAAGGGCCCCGTGCCCACCCCCGATCTTCGATTCGAAAGGCAGTTCAGATGGAACAGGTAAAGCTCTACGACTCGACCTTGCGCGACGGCATGGGCGGCCGCGGCATGTCGCTCTCGGTCGGCGAGAAGGTGAAGGTGGCGCGTGCGCTCGACGCGCTCGGCGTGCAGTTCATCGAGGCCGGCTTCCCCAGCTCTAACCCCAAGGAAGCCGAGCTCTTCGAGCGCCTCGCCGAGCTCGAGCTGGAGAACGCGACGATCTCGGCCTTCGGCATGACCCGTCGCCGCGGCATGCTGGCCGAGGACGACGCCGCCCTGCAGGGGCTGGCGAGCTGCTTCGCGCCGGTCGTCTGCCTGGTCGGGAAGAGCTCGCCCTTGCACGTCGAGACCGTGATCCGCGTCAGCCGCGAGGAGAATCTGGCGATGATCGCCGACTCGATCGCCTTTTGCCGCGCGCAGGGCAAGCGGCCGGTCTTCGACGCCGAGCACTTCTTCGACGGCTACCGCGAAGACGCCGCCTACGCGCTGCAGTGCGTCCGCGCGGCAGCCGAGGCCGGGGCGGAGAACGTCACCCTCTGCGACACCAACGGCGGCAGCCTGCCGGACACCGTCGCGGCTGCGACCGCGGCGGTCGTGGAGGAGCTGGGCGAGGGAGTCGAGATCGGCATCCACACCCACAACGACGGCGAGTGCGCGGTCGCCAACTCGCTCGCCGCGGTCGGCGCCGGCGCCCGCCTGGTGCAGGGCTGCGTCAACGGCTACGGCGAGCGCTGCGGCAACGCCAACCTGGCCTCGATCGCGCCGGCGCTGCAGCTGAAGATGGGCTTCGAGGTCCTCTCGCCCGAGCAGCTCGCGAGCCTCACCTCGACCGCCCACTACCTGGACGAGATCTGCAACCTCGTCTCCGATCCCGACCGGCCCTACGTCGGTCGCAACGCCTTCGCCCACAAGGCCGGGATGCACGCCGCCGGCGTTGCCGCCGACGCCAGCACCTTCGAGCACCTCGACCCGGCCCTGATCGGCAACGAGCGCGACATCCTCGCCTCCGAGCTCTCGGGCCGGGCGAGCGTTCGCGCCCAGGCCGAGCAGGCCGGGCTCGAGATCGACGAGGAGGCGGCCGCGCGCGCCGTCGAGCGGCTCAAGGAGCGCGAGCACGAGGGCTACCACTACGAGGCGGCGCCGGCCTCCTTCGAGCTGCTGCTGCGCCGCGAGGCGGGCAGCTACGAGTCGCTCTTCACCCTGGAGAGCTACCGGGTGATCACCGAGAAGAAGGCCGGGGGAGAGGTCCAGACCGAGGCGACGATCAAGATCGTCGCCGACGGCGAGCGCTACGTCCGCACCGCCGAGGGCAACGGCCCGGTCAACGCCCTCGACCGCGCCCTGCGCGGAGCGATCACCGACCGCCACCCGCACCTCGCCGAGATCGAGCTGACCAACTACAAGGTCCGCATCCTCGACCAGGACCACGGCACCGGCGCCGTCACCCGGGTGATCCTCGATTCCGCCGACTCAGAGCGCGAATGGGGCACGATCGGCGTCTCCGAGAACATCATCGAGGCCTCCTGGCAGGCGCTCGTCGACTCGCTCGAGTACGCCTTCCAGCCGCACGCGGCACGGGCGGTGCATGGCTGAGCAGCAGCCGATCCCGCTGGCACAGCCCGATCTCGGCCCGCGCGAGGAGGAGCTGGTGCTCGAGGTTCTGCGCTCGGGACGGCTCTCGCTGGGCCCGACCGGAGAGCGCTTCGAGCGCGAGCTCGCCGCCTGGCTCGGCGTCGAGGACGCCGTCGCCGTCTCCAGCGGGACCACGGCGCTGCACCTCGGTGTCCGCCAGCTCGGCTGGGGCGAGGGCGACGAGGTCCTGACCAGCCCCTTCAGCTTCGTCGCCTCCGCCAATTGCCTGCTGTATGAGCGGGCGCGGCCGGTCTTCTGCGACGTCGACCCCGAGACGCTCAACCTCGACCCCGAGGCCGCCGCGGCGGCGGTCGGCGAGCGCACCGCGGGGATCCTGCCGGTCCACATCTTCGGCTACCCGGCGGCGATGGCGGCGCTCGAGGACCTCGCCGAGACGCACGGCCTGGAGATCCTCGAGGACGCCTGCGAGGCGCTCGGCGCGGTCGACTCCGAGGGCCGCGCGGTCGGCAGCCGCGGCAACCTCGCGACCTTCGCCTTCTACGCCAACAAGCAGATGACGACGGGGGAGGGGGGGATGATCGTGCCGACCGACGCGTCCTCCGCCGCCCGCCTGCGCAGCGAGCGCAACCAGGGCCGCGCGGTCGACATGGGCTGGCTCGACCACGACCGCCTCGGCTACAACTACCGCCTCTCCGACCTCGCCGCCGCGCTCGGCATCGCCCAGGTCGAGAAGCTCGACTCGCTGCTGGAGCGCCGTGCCGCGGTCGCCGCGCTCTACGAGGAGCGGCTGGCCGGAGTCGAGGGTGTGCGGACGCCGATCGCCGGCCGCGGCGAGGAGAAGCGCAGCTGGTTCGTCTACACGGTCCGCCTCGAGCCGGGGATCGACCGCGACGCGATCGTCGGCCGCCTCGGCGAGCGTGGCGTCGCCAGCAAGGCCTACCTGCCCTGCATCCACCTCTTCCCCCACCTGCGCGAGCTCGGCTACCGCGAGGGCCAGTTCCCGGTCGCCGAAGCGGCGGCGGCGGAGTCGCTGGCGCTGCCCTTCTTCCCGGCCCTGGAAGAGGCCGAGGTCGACCGCGTCTGTGAGGAGCTGGTCGCGGCACTACGATCCCGCCCCTGATGGCCCGCTTCCGCAAAGACCCGGACCCACGCTTCTGGCGCCTCAACCGCTCGCTCGAGTTCGACAAGTGGCTGGCGCCCTACGACCTCGACCAGTCACGCGCCCACGCCCGCGGCCTCAACCGGATCGGCGTCCTCGACGACGAGGAGCTGACCGAGATGGAAGCTGGGCTGGAGCGGGTCGGCGAGCGGATGGCCGCGCACGGCTTCGAGTTCGAGGCCGCCGACGAGGACATCCATATGGCGATCGAGCGCCTGCTCGGCGAGGAGATCGGACCGCTCGCCGGCAAGCTGCACACCGGCCGCTCGCGCAACGATCAGGTGGCGACCGACGTGGCGATGGTCGTCCAGGCCCACTCGCTGCGGGCGATCGAGCTCTGCGGGGCGACGATGGCGCAGCTGCTGGAGCTGGCCGAGGCGCACCGCGACTGGCCGATGCCGGGCTACACGCACCTGCAGCGCGCCCAGCCGGTCTACCTCGGCCACCACCTGCTCGCCTACTTCTGGATGCTCGCCCGCGACGTCCTCCGCTTCCAGTTCGCCCTCGACAGCGCCAGCGTGATGCCGCTCGGCTCCGGCGCCCTCGCCGGCGTCAACTGGGAGATCGACCGCGAGGCGGTCGCCGGCGACCTCGGCTTCGCCCACGTCAGCCACAACTCGATCGACGGCTCCTCCAACCGCGACTTCGTCCTCGACTACCTCGCCGCCGCCTCGACCTGCGCGATGCACCTCTCGCGGCTGGGCTCGGAACTCGTCATCTGGTCCAGCAGCGAGTTCGGCTTCTGCGAGCTCGACGAGTCCTTCTCCTCGGGCTCCTCGATCATGCCGCAGAAGAAGAACCCCGACTCGGCCGAGCTGCTGCGGGCCAAGAGCCCGCGCGTCGCCGCCTCCTACCAGACGCTGCTCGGAGTGATGCACGCGCTGCCGCTCACCTACGGCAAGGACATGCAGGAGGACAAGGAGCCGCTGTTCGACGCGATCGACACGATCGAGGGCCTGCTCGACGCCAGCACCGGGATGCTGAGCGGGATCGAGTTCGACCAGGCGCGGCTCGAGGACGCCTCCGGCGACGAGATGCTGGCGGCGACCGAGGTCGCCGACCTGCTGGTCCGCGGCGGCGTTCCCTTCCGCGAGGCGCACGGGATCGTCGGCGACCTGGTCCGCGACGCCGTCGCCCAGGGCAAGTCGCTCTCCGAGCTGACCCCGGAGGAGCTGCGCCAGCGCTCTGAGCACCTCGACGAGTCCTACTACGAGGTGCTACAGCGCTCGAGCTGGCTGGAGTCGAAGCGGATCGCCGGCGGCACCGGCTCGGCCCCGCTCGCCGTCCAGATCGAGAGCGCCCGCGAGACCCTCGCCGCGGTTCGCGCCCGCGTCCGCGACGAGCGTTCCTGAAAGTGCCGCTGGGCCCGGCGTTTTTCGATCGCTCCGTGCACGAGGTCGCCCGCGAGCTGATCGGCTGCCGGCTCCTCTTCGACGGCTGCGGCGGCACCATCGTCGAGACCGAGAGCTACGAGCGCGACGATCCCGCCTGCCACGCCTACGTCGGCCTCACCGAGCGCACCCGCGTCCTCTTCGGGCCGCCCGGGCGCAGCTACGTCTACCTCTCTTACGGGATCCACAGCCTGCTCAACTTCGTCTGCGAGCCCGAGGGCGACGCGGCCGCGGTGCTGATCCGGGCCCTGGAGCCGACCGTCGGGCTCGAGCAGATGCGCGCGCGCCGCGGCGACAGCCACCCCGACACCGGGCTCTGCTCGGGGCCGGGCAAGCTGACCGAGGCGCTCGGCGTCGGCCTCCAGCACAACGACCTGCCGCTCGACCGCGACCCATTCCGCCTTTTCGAGCCCGAGCCCGGCACTCGCCCGGGGATCGTCGTCGGCCCTCGGATCGGGATCACCAAAGCGGTCGACCTCCCCTGGCGCTTCAGCGCCGCCGGCTCGCCCTTCGTCTCGAAGCCGTGGCCCGGCTAGCCGGCCGTTAGGCCGCCGCCGGCACCCGATCCGCCGCCGCCTTCCGGCGCGGCTTCCTGGGCTTCCGGCGTAGCTTCGGGCGTGCCTTCTTCAGCTGCGGCTTCGCCTTCGGGGGTCACTTCGGCACCGCCGCCCCCGCCTTCTTCCGGGACGTATTCTTCCGAGCCTTCGTAGGGCACGTATTCGTATTCTTCTTCGCCGTTGGAGCTGCCGCCGTTCTTCTTTTCGGCTTTGCGCGCGGCTTTTTCGGCCGCCCGTTCGGCCTTTATTTCCTCCCAGGCGTGCATCACGCTGGCCCAGATCAGGGCCGGGAAGGTGCCGCCCATCACCGGTCCGCCCTCATACAGCGTCGTCATCGGCGTCGTCGAGTCCGGATAGCCGACCCAGACGCAGGCGGTGACTTCGTCGGAGATGCCGCCGCAGAACCAGGCGTCGCCGTTTTCCTCGGTCGTCCCGGTCTTGCCCCACTGTCCTTCGGCCCCGATTTGGGCGTGCGTGCCGGTGCCGTTGGAGACGACGGTTTCCATGATCCGCTTCGCTTCTTCGATCGTCCCCTGCTGGAAGACCTGCTTGTGCAGCGAGTCATTGTCGCCGCCCTTGATCACGTGACCCTCCTTGTCGGTCACTTCGGTGAAGGCGACGGGACTGTCGCCCGGCTCGGGCGCCAGGGTGCCGCTGACGCGATCGCCGTTGTTGCCGATCGTGGTGTAGGCGTAGGCCCAGCCGAGCGGGCTGACGCCTTCTTTGAGCCCGCCGAGGACCATCCCCGGGTTGGTCGAGATCTGGTCGCGGTAGCCGGCCTCGTGGATCGTCTTCGCGATCGACCGGGTGCGGTCCTCGATCGTCTTGCCTTCGAGGCCTTCGAGCCCGAGCTGGGCGTAGATCGAGTTGTCGGAGTAGGTCAGCCCGCATTCGATCGAGCAGGAGCCGAGATAGGAGTCCTCGTCGTTGTGGACGACGTACGTTTCCTTGTCGTGTTTGCCGAAGTGGAATTCCTGCGGCGCCGATTCGTAGGTCGTGCTGGGGGAGATGCCCTCTTCCAGCGCCGTGATCAGCGTGAACGGCTTGATCGAGGAGCCCGGCTGGCGGCGACCCTGCGTGGCCAGGTTGAACGGCGTCGTTTCGAAGTCGGAGCCCCCTACGAGGGCCTTGATCCCGGCGTTGTGGTTGTCGATGACGACCAGCGAGGCGGTCGCCGGCAGATAGCCCATGTATGAGCTGACCGCTTCTTCGGCCGCTTCCTGCAGCTTCAGGTCGAGCGTCGACTTGATCTTGAGGCCGCCGAAGAAGGCCTTCTCGGGCCCGTAGCGTTCGAGCAGCTGCTGGCGCAGGTAGGCGGTGAAGTAGGGGGCCTTGGAGTCGAGCGTCGGCGGCTCGATCGCGCTCGGGGCCGGCAGCGCCTGCTTCAGCCCTTCTTCCAGCTGTTCGTGCGAGATGTATTCCTGTTCGTACATCTTTTCGAGCACGACGTCGCGGCGCATCTTGGCGTTTTCGGGGTAGACCTTGGGGTCGTATGCGGTCGGCGACTGGATGATCCCCGCCAGCAGCGCCGCCTCCCAGGGCTCGAGCACGCTGGCGCAAGGCTCTTCCGGGGTGCCGCAGCCGGGGTGGGCGGCGCCGAAGTAGGTACGCGCCGCGGCCTCGATCCCGTAGGCCCCCTCGCCGAAGTAGATCGTGTTGAGGTACTCGGTGAGGATCTTGTCCTTGCTCCAGTGGCGCTCCAGTTTGTAGGCGAGCGCCGCCTCGCGGAATTTCTCCAGGATCGTGCGGCTGCCCTGGGCTTCGAGCGCGTTCTTGACGAACTGCTCGGTGATCGTCGAGGCGCCCTGTTCGGCGCTCTGGCTGAGAATGTCCTTGACCAGGGCGCGGCCGATCCCGGGGAAGTCGACGCCGTTGTGTTCGTAGAAGCGCTGGTCCTCGACCGCGACGACGGCGTTCTTGATGTTGGGCGAGATCTGCGCAGAGTTGAGCAGGATCTTGTTCTGGTCGCTGGAGAGGGTGCCGAGCGGTTCGCCGGCGGCGCCGAAGACCTCGCTGTTCTTCGAGGCCTTGTACTGGGCGAAGTCGTAGATCGCCGGCAGATCCTGGGAGACCGCGGCCATCATCCCGAAGACCATCGAGAAGAGGGCGAGGATCCCGAGCCCGAGCAGGACGAAGAGGAAGCGCAGTTTCTTCAGCCGCGGCTTCGGGGGCTTGGTGGGAGCCGAGAGGGACGGCGGGCTGTCGCCGCCACCGCTTCGCCGGCGCTTGAAGGGAAAGCGAGGCATCGAAGAGTGAACAACGGCGCTCGGCGATCGGAGCTGTGACCGCGAGCGAGGGCGGCAGTCTAGCATTGCCGCCGTGCCGGACCTGACGAAAAACGCCGTCGACGTGCTGCCCGCGGGGCGGCTCGAGGAGCAGCTCGGCGGCGACCGGCCGCTGCGGGTCAAGCTCGGGATCGACCCGACCACCGCCGACATCCATCTCGGCCACACGGTCGTGCTGGAGAAGCTGAGCGAGTTCCAGCGGGCCGGTCACACGGTCGTCCTCATCATCGGCGACTTCACCGCCCGTGTCGGCGACCCCAGCGGTCGCTCGGCGACCCGGCCGGTGCCGGGCGCCGAGGAGATCGAGGCCAACGCTGCCACTTATCAGGAGCAGGCCTTCAAGCTGCTCGATCGCGACCGGACCGAGGTGCGCCGCAACAGCGAGTGGCTGCGGATGGAGCCCGAGGCGCTGCTCGGCCTGCTGGCGCAGACGACGGTGGCGCGGCTGCTCGAGCGCGACGACTTCCAGAAGCGCTTGGCGGCGAACCAGCCGATCGCGGCCCTGGAGCTGCTCTACCCGCTGCTGCAGGGCTACGACTCAGTCGCGGTCGAGGCCGACGTCGAGCTGGGGGGGACCGACCAAAAGTTCAACCTGCTGTTCGGCCGCGACGTCCAGGGTGCCTATGGCCAGCCACCGCAGTCGATCCTGACGATGCCGATCCTGGTCGGCACCGACGGCGTGCAGAAGATGAGCAAGTCGCTCGGCAACTACGTCGGCGTCACCGACCCGCCGGAGGAGATGTTCGGCAAGCTGATGTCGATCCCCGACGAGGCGATGGCCGAGTACTTCCGCTTACTGCTTGGCTCCGAGCCGCCGGCGACGCCGCCGAACGAGGCCAAGCGCGAGCTCGGCCGGCGGATCGTCGACCGCTTCCACGGCAAGGGCACGGGTGCCGAAGCCGAGCAGGCCTTCAACCTGATCTTCGTCGACCGCGGCGTGCCGGAGGAGATCGAGGACTGGAAGATCGATCCCTACGGGGGCAGTCAGCTCGGCGTCATCCTCCTGCCGCAGCTGATCGCCGCCGGATTCGACCTCAGCTCGAGCGAGGCGCGGCGCCTGATCAAGCAGGGCGGGGTCAAGATCGACGGCGATCCGGTGCCCGCCGATGCGCTCGAGTTGCCGCGCGAGCAGCTGGTCGGCAGGGTCCTGCAGGTCGGCAAGCGGCGCTTTCTGCGGCTCGTAGACTCAGATTCCTGAAGAGCCTTCGCCCCGTCTGGACAAACGCCTCGCCAAGCGCTATATTCCATCGCCCTCTGGGGCTCCCTTGTGGGGCCCCGGCGTCTGAGAGCGGCGAATCACGTCGCGGAGGCGCAGCGGTCTTTGAAAACTGAGCAGCGTGCACTCCGCGGGTCGATCAACAGGCCTGCGGAATGTTTGAGCCCGACCCATTCGGTGCGCCAGCGCGCCGGATGGTCTTGATTTACCTCGTCATACCGGTCGCCGTACTTGTGTACTCGGCGGCCAACTAAGGCATGACAGGCTCTCTGTAGAAGTACATTTCACGGAGAGTTTGATCCTGGCTCAGGACGAACGCTGGCGGCGTGCTTAACACATGCAAGTGGTGCGACGAACCAGGGCTTGCCCTGGGGCAAAGCCGCGAACGGGTGAGTAACACGTGGGTAATCTGCCCCGATGACCGGGACAACCCGAGGAAACTCGGGCTAATACCGGATGTGGTGCCTGGACATAAGTCCTTGCACTAAAGGAAGCTTCGGCCTCCGCATTGGGAGGTGCCCGCGGCCCATTAGCTTGTTGGTGGGGTAACGGCCTACCAAGGCGACGATGGGTAGCTGGTCTGAGAGGACGATCAGCCACACTGGGACTGAGACACGGCCCAGACTCCTACGGGAGGCAGCAGTGGGGAATCTTGCGCAATGCGCGAAAGCGTGACGCAGCAACGCCGCGTGGGGGAAGACGGCCT
>DATKLT010000047.1:0-105746 GCA_035542315.1 Solirubrobacterales bacterium
CTGCCCGTGGTTCGGCGGGTGGGCCGACGACCGCGCGGCGACGACGTCAGGCGGCGCGGCGACGACGATCGCCGCGACGCGCTCACAGCCGCCGAAGGCGTCCAGGGACCACTCCAGCATCGGCCGCCCGGCAACGGGCACGAAGGCCTTCGGGCCGCCGGCTCCGAGACGCTCTCCGGAGCCGGCGGCCGCGATGACTGCGGTTACTGCCGAGGTGCTACGCCGTGGTGGCGAAGCGCTCCTCCAGCAGACCGTCGAGGTATTCCTCCGCGCCCTCCTCGTCCTTGTCGAGCGCGTACATGAACTCCGAAGCGAGGATCTTCTTCGCCCGGGTGTACATCTGCTTCTCGCCGGTGGAGAGACCCTTCTCCATCTCGCGGATGGCGAGGTTGCGAACGACCTCGGCCAGCTCGAACACGTCGCCGGTCTTGATCTTCTCGCGGTTGTACTTGAAACGCCGGTTCCAGTTTTTCGGCATCTCCGACACGTCATCGGTGAGGACGTTTGTGACCTTCTTGATTTCCTCCTCGTCGATCACGCGTCGAAGGCCGGCTTTACCGGCGTTTTCGGTCGGGACCATCACCGTGAGTTCGTTGTGGAGGATCTTGATCGTGAGGTACTCACGCTCACTCCCCATCAGCTCACGGGTCTCTTTGGTCAGCACGAGGCCCGCACCGTGGTGCGGATAGACGACCTTGTCACCCTCCTCGAAGTCGCAGACGTAAACGACGTCCTCTTCGAAGACCTCTTCGATGGTCGCCTCATCTAGCTCGGAAATTGCTGACTCCTTTCTTCTTCGACGGCGCCTGTCGCCGTCAGCTCTGCAAGTACCGGTCGACCAGCTCGACCTCCTGGAGCCGGCGCAGGCCCTCGCGGATGTCCTTGGCCCGGGTCGGGCCGACTCCGTCGACGGCGGCGAGGTCGGCATCGGAGGCCGCCAGGACCTCCTCCAACCCGCCCAGCTCGTGGGTGATCTTCTGGACGACAAGCTTGGGGATCCTCGGCACCCGGCCCAGCACGCGGTAACCGCGCGGGGCGACGGGAAAGTCGAGCGTGTTGAGCTTGCGGTCGTAGCCGAGCAGCTCGGCGAGGCGACCGAAGTCGAGGACGTCCTGGTGCGGCATCCTGCTCAGCGCCTGCAGCACGGCGCTCAGGTTGGCCTCCGAGTCTTCGACGCTGTAGTCGCGGATCAGCGCCGTCTTGTCGGCGGCGACGCCGACCATCGTCTCCTCCAGCTGCATCTCGATCAGCCGGCCCTCGGTGCCGAGCTCGACGATGTAGCGCTCGACCTCGACCGCCATCCGGGTCACCAGCTCGGCCCGCTGCAGCACGGCGAGCGCGTCGTGGAGGACGCCGCCGCCCTCGAACTCGAGCACGGTCAGCCGCGCCGAGACCTGATCTAGGCGCTCGCGGTACTTCTCCAGCGTCGCCAGGCCCTGGTTGGCTTTGGCGAGGACGGCGGGGATGTCCTGCAGGATGTACTTGGCGCCCTCGACGTAGAGCGAGACCACGTCGCGGCGCTGGGAGATCGCGATCACCAGGG
Source organism: Solirubrobacterales bacterium (assembly GCA_035542315.1). Lineage (GTDB taxonomy): Bacteria > Actinomycetota > Thermoleophilia > Solirubrobacterales > 70-9 > VAYN01. The sequence continues at coordinate 1,544 of DATKLT010000047.1, forward strand.
CAGTCGTCTGTTTGGAGACGCGCTCGGCGGTGCGGTGACGGGTGCCGGTCTCCGAAGAGAGGATCGTCGGATCGGGCATCAGCTGCACGTTGGCCCAGGCGATCTTCGTCGCCTCGCGGTTGAGGACGATCGCGCCGTCCATCTTCGCCACCTGGTAGAGCATCGCCGGCGTGTAGTCGATGTCGAGCTTGATCCCGCCGGAGAGCAGATGGGAGATGTCGTCGAGGTCGCCGACGACGATCAGGCCCCCCGTCCGCGAGTGGACGATGTTGTCGATTCCCTCCCGCAGCGCGCCGCCGGGCGCGACCACGTCGAGGGCTCTCAGTAGGCGGGGATCCTGTCGTTCAGACAACTCGTGAAGCTCATCCCCGGACAAAGAAGGCATCAAGTAAGAGGATGGCAAAAAGCGCTCTGGAATGCGGTCTGGCCATATCCGAGTGGACAGCTCGGGATAGCATTTGTCAAGCGCCCCCTAAAGGTGGAAGCGGCGATGGTGCTGATGATGGCGAAGCTGCTCGGGCGGCGGCTCGCCGGCCACCGCCGGGTCGGGGCCAACCGGCTCGGGATCGCGGACGAAGGTCCAGGTGAGGACGGCGCCGACCGCGCAGAGGGCGACGACGACCCAGGTCGAGTCGGCGACGGCATCGGCGAAGGAGGTGCCGTCCCCCAGCACCGCGTGGAAGACGGCGCCGCTGGCCGCAAGCGCGACGGCGCCGGCGACGAGGCGGTTCATCGCCAGCACCCCGGCGGCGATCCCCACCTTCTCGGCCGGCATCGCCGCCATCGCCGCGGTCGACATCGGCGCGTAGACGAAGCCGAGCGCGATCCCGAACAGCAGGTAGCCGACGAGCAGGGTCCCGTAGGGACTGGAGGCGTCGATCTGGGTCAGCACCAGCGTCCCGAGCGTGCCGAAAGCCATGCCCACGGTCATCAGGCGCCGCGCGCCGAAGCGACCGATCAGGCGTCCCGAGAACGGCGAGATGAAGATCATCGGCACCGTGATCGGCAGGATCAGAAGGCCGCTCTCGACCGCCGAGTGCCCGCGCGCGTCCTGCAGGTACTGGGGCTGGAAGAACATCACCGCCCAGTAGGAGCCGACCAGGGCGAAGGCGGCGGCGGTGGCGCCGAAGTATGGCCCGTTGCGAAACAACCCCAGCTCGACCAGCGGCTCGCGGGCGCGGCGCTCGACGAAGACGAATGCGAGCAGCGCCAGCGCCCCTGCGATACCGACGGCGAGCGCCAGCCCAGCCCCCCAGGCGTCGCTCTCGACGAGCGCCAGAACGACGGCGAAAAGACCCCCGCTGAGCAGGGACAAACCGCTCCAGTCGATCGTCGTGCCGGAGCTCGGGTCGGTCGACTCGGGGGCGGCGAGGGCCATGATCGCGATCCCGATCGCGGCGATCGGCACGTTGACCCAGAAGATCACCCGCCAGTCGACTTCGATCAGCGCCCCGCCCGCCAGGGGGCCGATGGCCAGCGCGACGGCGGAGACCGCGGCCCAGATCCCGAGCGCGCTCGCCTGTTCGGAACGCTGCGGGAAGACGTTGCAGATCAGCGCCAGCGAGAGCGTCAGCATCGGCGCCGCACCGACTCCCTGGATCACCCGGCCGGCGATCAGCATCTCCGGGCTGCCGGCGGTCCCGGAGACGACCGAGCCGGCGGCGAAGAACACCATCCCGACCAGGAAGGCCCGCTTGCGGCCGAACATGTCGCCGAGCCGACCGGCGGTGATGACGAGGATCGCGATCGTCAGCAGGTAGCCGTTCATCATCCACTGCAGAGCCTCGGAGCTGGCGTCGAGCTCGTGATGGATCACCGGCAACGCCAGCGCCACCACGGTCGAATCGAGCATCAACAGGAAGAGGCCGGCGCAGGCGCCGGCGAGCGTCCACCACTTGCGAGACATGGCGCGCAACCTAGCGGCGACAAAGGATGGCGCGGGGCATGCGCACGGCGCAGACGCGCCCCTGCTCGCACCCCCACTCGGGCAGGTAGGTGCGCGAGCAGGGGCGCGTCTGCGCTGGGGGAAAAGAGAGAGCACACCGATGTTGAGGTTTCCCGGCCATAGCGCGGGAAAACTCAACATCGATAGATCGCACCGGGTCGTTGTCGACTTTTGCATGGCCTATAGCGACACAAAGTCGACAACGCTCTCGCGTCCCTCCAGCCCGCCCGAACGAGGGCCTGGCGCGCACCCCTACCTGCCCATGTGGGGGTGCGGGCCAGGCCCTCCCGCCCCCGTTCCGTCCCTCAGTGAGTTGCGACCAGTTGGCGCTCGGGGTCGATGCCCCAGCGCTCGCCGACCGCGGCCAGCTCGTCGTTCATCGGCCACGCGTCGGGGCGCTCTTCGCCCTCGAATTCGGGGGTGCCGCCCTTCAGGGTCATGCAGTTGGCGTTGTCGCCGATCGCACGGATCGCGGCGACGTCCTCGTCGCTGAGGCGGATCTCGGCCGGCAGCGCCGCCAGCTCCTCGCGCTTGGCCTCGATCGGGCGGGCGTCGGGGCCCTGCTCCTGGATCAGGGTCGGCGCCACCGACTCGACCGCGGGATGGGCGAGGTTCCACTGGCAGGCGAGCTGGATCGGGGTGAGGCCGGCGCGCTCGCCGTAAGGCATCGCCTGCGCCAGCTTCTCGAGTCCGGCCTCGATCCAGCCGGCGGGGCGAAACGAGCGGTGGTCGGTGCGGCCGAGCTGCGTGCCGGGCCGCATGTCGCCCCAGAAGATGCCGCCGTAGTCGACGACCCGGGTGAGGACCTTGACGCCGTGGCGCTCGGCGGCGTCGAGGCAAAGCTCGCCGGGCCAGGGCTCGAACGGGTTGAGGATGATCATCGCCCAGTCGAGCCGGTCGCCGAAGCGCTCCAGGCAGGAGATGACGTCGAGGGTGAAACCGTTTGCGGGCCCCGGGGCGATGCCGATCCGGGCCGCCAGCCCCGCCTCGCGCAGCGCCGCCATCCCATCCCAGACGGCCTCGCTGGTGTAGCCGGTGCGGTCGGGGTTGTGGAGGAGAAGCAGGTCGAAGCTGTCGATCCCGATCCGTTCGAGGCTGCGCTCGGTCGCCATCCGCAGGTAGGACGCGTACTGGGTGGCGCCGCGCAGGCGCGGATCGGTGAAGCGCGGGAAGCCCTTCGGCCCGTCGCGCTCGCCCTCGTAGAAGTCGTGGCCGACGGCGCCGATCGCGCAGTAGCCATCGCGCGGGACCCCGGCCAGCGCCGTGCCGAGAACTCGGTCCGCGTCGCCCTGTCCGTAGGCGTCGGCGCTGAGGACGGTGTCGATGCCCTCGCCGGGGCGCAGCAGCGCCGCCAGCCGGTCCTCCTCGATCGCTTCGCCGAAGTGGAGGAAGCGGCCGCCGCTCCAGGTGCCGATCGCGCTGCGGCCAGGCTCCCTCATCGGCTCACCGAGACGGGCTCAGACGTCGCTGTCGCCGCTCGGCTCCAGCGAACCGTCGCCGTCGCCGTCGTGGTCGTCGCCATCGCCCTTCTTGGCGCCGACGCCGACCTTCTCGGGCTCCGGTTTCGCCGCCGGCTTCTTCGCCGGTTTGCGCGGCGCGACGATCTTCAGGCTGAGCGGCTTGTCTTCCTCGTCGCCGGACGGGTCGCGCTCGACCATCACGGTCGAGCCCGGCGTCATCTGGCCCTGGCGCAGGACTTCGTCGGCGAGCGGGTCCTCGATGTAGCGCTGGATCGCGCGGCGCAGCGGCCGGGCGCCCATCGACGGGTCCCAGCCTTTGTCGACGAGGATGTCCTTCGCCTCGTCGGTCAGCTCGAGCTGCAGTTCGTGCTCGGCGACTTGGACGCGGACCCGGGCGATCATCAGGTCGATGATCTCCTTGACCTCGTCCTTGGAGAGCTTGTGGAAGACGATCACCTCGTCGATCCGGTTGAGGAACTCGGGCCGGAAGACTTTTTTCAGGTCGCCCATGATCCGGTTCTTCATGTCGTCGTAGGACATCCCGGTCTCGTCGGAGACGGTGAACCCGATCGAGGTGTTCTTCGAGATCTCCGAGGCGCCGATGTTCGAGGTCATGATCACGATCGCGTTGCGGAAGTCGACCGTGCGACCCTGGGCGTCGGTGAGGCGGCCGTCCTCGAGGATCTGCAGGAGGATGTTGAAGACGTCGGGGTGCGCCTTCTCGATCTCGTCGAGCAGCAGCACCGAGTAAGGCTTGCGGCGCACGGCCTCGGTCAGCTGGCCGCCCTCGTCGTAGCCGATGTAACCCGGGGGCGAGCCGACCAGGCGGCTGACCGCGTGCTTCTCCATGTACTCGGACATGTCGATCCGGACCATCGCCTCCTCGTCGCCGAAGAGGAAGTCGGCGAGGGTGCGGGCGAGCTCGGTCTTACCGACCCCGGAAGGGCCGAGGAAGATGAACGAGCCGGCCGGCCGCTTTGGATCCTTGATCCCGGCGCGGGAGCGGCGGATCGCCTTGGAGACGGCGGTGATCGCGACCTCCTGGCCGATCACGCGCTTGTGCAGTTCCTCCTCCATGCGGATCAGTTTCTTGGTCTCCGCCTCGGTCAGTTTGAAGACGGGGATGCCGGTCCACATCGAGACGATGTCGGCGATCTCCTCCTCGCCGACGACCGGGCGCTCGCCGTTCTCGCCCTCGGCCCACTCGTCTTCGAGCTGGCGCTTTTTGGTCGTCAGCTGGCGCTCGGTGTCGCGCAGGTTGGCGGCTTTTTCGAACTCCTGAGCCTCGATCGCCGCCTCCTTGTCGCGCCGCGTCGTCTCGATTTCCTCCTCGAGGTCGCGGTAGACGGGGGGCGTGCTCATCGACTTGATCCGCATCCGCGAGCCGGCCTCGTCGATCAGGTCGATCGCCTTGTCGGGCAGGAAGCGGTCGGAGATGTAGCGGTCGGCGAGCTCGGCGGCGGCAGCCAGGGCTTCGTCGTTGATCGTCACCCGGTGGTGCTGTTCGTAGCGCTCGCGCAGCCCTTCGAGGATCCGGACCGTGTCCTCGGGGGAGGGCTGGTCGACCCGGATCTGGGCGAAGCGGCGCTCCAGCGCCGAGTCGCGCTCGAGGTACTTGCGGTACTCGTCGAGCGTCGTCGCGCCGATCGTCTGCAGCTCGCCGCGGGCCAGGGCCGGCTTCAGGATCGAGGCGGCGTCGATCGCGCCCTCGGCGGCGCCGGCGCCGACCAGGTTGTGGAGCTCGTCGATGAAGAGAATGATGTCGCCGCGCTGGGTGATCTCTTTCATCACCTTCTTGAGGCGCTCCTCGAACTCGCCGCGGTACTTGGAGCCGGCGACGAGCGCGGCCAGGTCGAGGGTGTAGATCTGCTTGTTCTTCAGCAGCTCCGGCACCTCGCCTTTGTTGATGCGGGCGGCGAGGCCCTCGACGACGGCGGTCTTGCCGACGCCCGGCTCGCCGAGCAGCACCGGGTTGTTCTTGGTCCGACGGCTGAGGATCTGCATGATCCGCTCGATCTCGGTCTCGCGGCCGATCACCGGATCGAGCTTGCCCTCCTCGGCGAGACGGGTCAGGTTGCGGCCGAACTGGTCGAGCAATTTCGAAGACTTTTTGCCCTCGCCCGAGCCGGAGCCACCGCTGCTGCCCTGGCGCCGGCCACCGGGGCCGGAGAGCATGCGGATCACCTCGTTGCGGATCTTGTCCGAGTCGGCGTCGAAGTCGAGCAGGATGCGAGCGGCGACGCCCTCGTTCTCGCGCACCAGGCCGAGCAGGATGTGCTCGGTGCCGATGTAGTTGTGGCCGAGGCTGAGCGCCTCGCGCAGGGCCAGCTCGAGCACCTTCTTGGCGCGCGGGGTAAACGGGATCTGGCCGGAGGTGACCTCCTCGCCCGAGCCGACGATGCGGACCACCTGCGACCGAACGCGTTCAACCGTGATGTCGAGGGACTCGAGCACGCGGGCGGCGAGGCCCTCCTCCTCACGCAGCAAGCCGAGCAGAATGTGCTCGGTGCCGATGTAGTTGTGCTTGAGCGTCCGCGCCTCCTCCTGTGCCAGGACGACGACTTGACGGGCTCGCTCAGTGAATCGCTCGAACAAATGAGACCTCTTTGTGCTCGAACCCGGAAGGCCCGAGTTAGTACCGGCGGGCGTTCCTTGGTTATCGGAGGGCGCCCTTCTGTCCCTTAACTCTACCGAGCCTGTCACCCCGGCTCAGCGCGCCACCCGTGCGCTAAGAGCGGGCTTTTGGGCGGAACTCGGCACATTTGGGTATCGAATTGCGCCGATTACCGGGGATCGGCGCCGATCTGCACGGATAGGATCGCGCCGTGCCGCCCGCCGACGCAATCGCCGAGTTCGCCAAAGCCCATGCCTTGACCTTCGCCGAGCATGGCTCGCTGCCCACCGAGGGCAGCACGCTGGAGCGCGACACGCGCCAGGTCCTCGGCGCCGCGACCGGCAAATTGCCCGGCGGGATCGAAGGCACGCTCGCTCACTTCACCTACAGCTACACGACGACCGACTCCGACAATCAACACCGAGACCCACCACCGCTATTACACCGTCGTCGTCACCACGATCCCCGAGAGCATCGGCTTCGTCCCCTCGCTCGGCTTCCGCGGGGCGGGCAGCAGCCTCGCCGCGGTCGGCAGCGGCCTGACCGAGATGCGCCAGCTCAAGCTCGACGACGACCAGCAGCTCAAGGACGCCCGCGCCTACGTCTACAAGGGCACCAGCGAAAGCTGGATCGAGCAACTCTTCTCGCCGGCCTTCGTCGACTGGCTCGCGCGCAGCGCCGACGACTTCGGCTTCGAACTCTCCAACGGCGTCCTCTGCGCCGCTTACGAGGAATACAAGACCACCGCCGCCGAGCTCGAGACGCTCTGCAACGACGCCGCCCACGTCGCCACCGCGATCCGCGAAGAGTCGCTCGAGGAGACCGCGACCGGCGGCGCCGAAGCCGAGGCCGCCAAGGACCCCAACCTCGCCGACCCCGAGATGGAGAAGGCGCTGGTGGCGGTGCCGGTCGAGTCCCCCGCCAACCTGGCCGCCGCGGCACCGAGCTTCGCCAGCCACCTGCGCCGCTCTCCGTCGACCTTCTTCTGGGCGCTGTGGAAAGCCGTCCTCATCACCCTCGTGCTGAACATCCCCGCGGCCGCGATCCCGATCCTGCTGATCGTCGCCGGCAACTACGCCGTCCTCGCGGCGATCGAGGCGGCGCTGATCCTGATCCTGCTCTTCTTCATCTACCGCAAACGGGTCCGGGTCAACTCGGCGAAGTACGCCAACGAGGCCTTCTTCCGCGCCTACGCCAGGGACCGCGAACTGACGCTCGAAGAACCGCTCCACTTCTCCGCCACCCACGCCGAAGCCAAGCTCCCCTTCAAGCCCGACCGCGTCTTCACCGGGATGCTGCCCGGCGGCGTCAACGGCGCCCTCGTCCTCGTCGGCGACGGCAGCAAGCGCGAGGACCGAATCGCCGTCGTCGCCGGCCCCAAGGGCCCCGTCGCCGAAGCGGGGCTCGAGGCCGAACCGCAGGGCCTCACCGCCAAGGACCTCGATACGTATCTGAATCAGCTGGCGGGCGAGGTCAAGGAAACGCCGGCAGCGCCTGCCGCGCCCGCGGGGTAGGAGCTCGGCGACCCGTTGGGGCGGGTGGATCCGCGCCGATGTTGAGCTTTCCCGGCCATAGCGCGGGAAAGCTCAACATCGATAGGCCCCCACACCCTCTCGCCCCGCCCGCGCTCAAGTCCGCATCGCGGGGAACAGCAAGACTTCACGCAGGCTCTGCGCCCCCGTGAACATCATCACCAGGCGGTCGATGCCGAGGCCGACGCCGCCGGTCGGGGGCATGCCCTGTTCGAGCGCTTCGACAAAGGCCTGGTCGAAGGGCTGGGCCTCCTCGTCGCCGCGGGCGATCTCCTCGGCCTGGGCTTCGAAGCGACGGCGCTGCTCGTCGGGGTCGTTGAGCTCGGAGAAGGAGTTGGCGATCTCGACGCCGCCGGCGAAGGCCTCCCAGCGCTCGACCAGGCCGGGCTCGGTGCGATGGGCCTTGGCGAAGGGCGAAAGCTCGGTCGGGTAGTCGAGGACGAAGGTCGGCTGAATCAGGCCGGGCTCGACGTCGCGCGAGAGCAGACCGTCGACGAGCTTGCCCCAGCCCTCCGTCGGGTCGGGCTCGCCCCCCATCGCCCGCGCCAGCGCCTCGCGCGTCGGGTGCTCGAGGACGTCGATGCCGGAGCGCTCGAGGATCGCCTCGCGCAGGGTGATCCGCCGCCAGGGCGGGGCGAAGTCGATCTCGACCTCGCCGCGCTTCACGGTGGTCGTACCGAGAACCCGCTCGGCAACCTCGGCGACCATCATCTCGAGGTCGTGCGCGGTCTTCTCGTAGTCGGCGTAGGCCTCGTACCACTCGAGCATCGTGAACTCGGGGTTGTGCTTGTGCGAGACGCCCTCGTTGCGGAAGTCCTTGCCGAGCTCAAAGACGCGGTCGATGCCGCCGACGACCAGCCGCTTGAGGTAAAGCTCGGTCGCGATCCGCAGGTAGAAGTCGCGGTCGAGCTGGTTGTGGTGGGTCGTGAAGGGCCGCGCCAGGGCGCCGCCGTAGAGCGGCTGCAGGACCGGCGTCTCGACCTCGACGTAGCCGTGTTCGTCGAGCCAGCGGCGGATCTCGGAGATCGTCCCGGCGCGGACGCGGAAGACGCGGCGGCTCTCCTCGTTGGCGATCAGGTCGAGCTCGCGGCGGCGGAAGCGGGTCTCGACGTCCTCGAGGCCGTGGAACTTGTCGGGCGGCGGCCGCAGGCTCTTGGCCAGCAGCCGCCAATGGTCGATCGCCAGCGACAGCTCGCCGCCGCGTCGAGTCGCCATCGCCGTGCCCTCGACGCCGACGATGTCGCCGAGGTCGAGGTCGACAAGCAGCCCGTAGGCCTCCTCGCCGAGCAGGTCCTCGCGGGCGTGGAGCTGGATCTGGCCGCTGCCGTCGCGGAGGTCGATGAAGCAGGCCTTGCCGTGGCCGCGACGGGCGACGATCCGCCCCGCCACCCGGTGCCGGGACTCGGTCTCGATTCCCGGCGCCAGCCCCTGGTGCGCGGCCCGCACCTCAGCGATGTCCTCGCGCTGGGAGAACTCATGCGGAAACGGCTCGACGCCGGACTCCCTGATGCGCTCCAGCTTCTCCCGGCGATCCTTGAGTACGTCGGACAGGTCCTGCTGGTCACCTGGCTCGCTACTCATTCGGGGCGAGCCTACCGAGAGTCAAGCCCTCTCGATTTTGGTGATTTTCAGTTTTTTCTTCGGCCCGCGCGGGACCTCGACCGTGACCACGTCGTTGCGCTTGTGGCCGAGCAGGGCCTTGCCGATCGGCGACTCGTTGGAGAGCTTGTGCTCCAGCGGGTTGGCCTCGGTCGAGCCGACGATCTGGAATTTCTGCGAGTCGCCGGTTTTCTGGTCTTTGACGTGAACGACCGAACCGAAGCCGACCTCGTCGGTGGCAGCGGCTTTCTCGTCGATCACGGTGGCGCGGCGCAGCCGCTCTTCGAGCTGGGCGATCCGGTTCTCGAGCAGCGCCTGTTCGTTCTTGGCGTCGTCGTATTCGGCGTTCTCGGAGATGTCGCCGAATTCGCGCGCTTCCTTGATCCGCGCCGCGACCTCGCGGCGTTTCGTCGTCGAGAGCTGCTCGATTTCCTCTTTGAGTTTCTCGAGACCCTCTGGGGTGATGACCGCCTGACGACTCACGTTGCACTACCTCGCTTCGTTGGGTTGTTAGCGAGCCGAGAAACCGACTCCCTGACCGAAAAAATGCCCCGATGCGGCCGACTGGCGGCGACACCCGGGCACGGAGTCGCGGGATTATAGCGAGGCCCTTATCGGACCCCCGCAGGGTCCGCCAGAGCGCCGATCAGGACCCGCGCACGGTCGAGATCGGCGCTGCGCTGCAGCTCGTCGACGACCTCCGGCGGCGCCTGCAGGCGCTCGGTGTACCAGGGGTAGAACTTGCGCAGGTAGCGCTCAGCGCGCTCGCCGCCGAGGTGCTCCTCGGCGCGGTCGACGACCCAGAGCAGCTCGGCGCCGACCTCATCGCGCCGCGGCGGCTCGGCCCTCATCCCGGTCAGCTCCTCGAACAGCCAGGGGTTGCCGAGCGAGCCGCGGGCGATCATCACCGCCGCCGCCCCCGACTCTCGGTAGGCGGCCCGCGCGGCGTCCGCGTCGCTGAGCCCGCCGGAGACGATCACCGGCACCTCGACCCGCTCGACCAGCTCGCGGGTGAGGGCGTAGTCCGGCGTCCCCTTGTGGCCCTTGGTCGCCGGCCGCGGGTGGAAGCCGATCGCCGCCACTCCCCCCTCCGCGGCCAAGCGCAGCGCCAGCTCGAAGCCGGAACGGTCGCCCGCCTCGATCCCCGAGCGCAGCTTCACCGTGACCGGCAGGCCGCTGCCCTCGCGGGCGCCGCGGACGAGGGCCAGGGCGAGCTCGTGGTCTCGCAGCAGCTGGGCGCCGGCGCCGGTCTTGCGCACCTTCGGCACCGGGCAGCCCATGTTGATGTCGATCAGGTCAGCGCCCGCACTGGCGGCGATCTCGGCGCCCGAGCGCATCACCTCGGCGTCGTGGCCGAAGAGCTGGATCGAGACCGGGTGCTCCTCGGGATGGATCCGCATCAGGTCCCGCAGGGTGCGCTCGTTGCGGTAGTGGAGGGCAAAGCTGGAGACCATCTCCGAGACGGCGAGGCCGGCGCCGTGGCGTTTGGCCTGCAGGCGCACGAACCAGTTGCCGATCCCCGCCAGCGGCGCCAGCAGGACTCGGTTGGCGATGCGAACCCCGCCGATTTCGAACGGCTCGGTGAGGGACGGCTGCTCAGGAGTTGCGTTCATGGATCAAACGCAGGCCCTTGAGGGTCAGCAGGTCGTCGACCTCCTCGATCGTCTCGGTGAAGGGGACGACGACCGCGGCGTAGCCGCCGGTGGCGATCAGGCGGGGGTTTGGCAGCTCGTCTTCCATCCGCTCGACGATCCCGTCGATCAGCCCGGCGAAGCCGAAGATGAAGCCCGAGTTGATCGCGGCCTTGGTCGAGCGGCCGATCGCCTGGCTCGGCTCTTCGAGGTCCATCCGCGAGATCCGGGCCGCGCGGTCGATCAGGGCGGTGAGGGAGGGCGCCAGGCCGGGTCCGATCGCGCCGCCGAGGTACTCGCCGTCGCCGGAGACCGCATCGATGTTGATGCCGGTGCCGAAGTCGACGCAGATGCAGGCCTCGCCGAAGCGATCCCAGGCGGCGATCGCGTTGACCAGCCGGTCGGCGCCGACCTCGAGCGGGTTGTCGATCCGGATCGGCATCCCGGTCTTCACCCCCTGGCGGATCGTCAGGCAGTCGGCCTCGAGGTAGCGCTCGGTGAGCTGCTCGTACTGGGTGCCGAGCGGCGGCACGACCGAGGAGACGCAGACCGAGTCGACGTTTTCGAAGGCGAGGCCGCTGAGGCTCATCAGGCCGGCGATCCGCTCTGCCAGCTCGTCCCCCGTCGCCCCCGAGCGGGTCTGGAAGCGCCAGTGCTCGACCAGCTCCTCGCCCTCGAAGGCGCCAAGGTGGGTCTGGGTGTTGCCGATGTCGGCGGCGAGCAGCATCGTCGGCGGATTATCGCGGGCCGGCCCGCGGCACGCTGGCGGACCTGCGACTGGCTGAGTAGCCAAACCCGCGCATATGTGCATAGGATCGTGACGTGAAAGCGCGCCTCTACGTGATTCCGGCCTCGCACCCGAGCATCGCCGCGCAGCTGATGCTCCAGCGCAAGGGCATCCAGTACAAGCGGACCGACCTGCTGCCGGTGATCTCGAAGGGGGCGTTGCGCGCCGTCGGCTTCCCCGGCGTGACCGTGCCGGCGCTGAAGATCGACGGCGCCAAGGTCCAGGGCTCGCGCCGGATCGCCCGCGAGCTCGAGCGCCTCGTCCCCGAGCCGGCGCTGTTCCCGGCCGACCCCGAGCTGCGAAGCGCGGTCGAAGAGGCCGAGCGCTTCGGAGACGAGGAGCTACAGCACCCGATCCGCCAGATCCTCTGGTGGGGGTTCAAGCGCGACAAGGAGCCGCTGCGCAGCTACTCGGAGGGGGCAAAGATCGGGATGCCGATCGGGCTGGCGATGAAGACGGCGGCGCCGATCGTCGCCCTCTCTGCCCGCTTCAACGAATCGAGCGACGACAACGCCCGCGCCGACGTCGCCAAGCTGCCGGCGCTGCTCGACCGGGTCGACGCCTGGATCGCCGCTGGCGTTCTCAACGGGCATGAGCCCAACGTCGCCGACTACCAGATCGCCCCCAGCATCGGCCTGGCGCTGACGATGGACGACCTGCGGCCGGCGATCGAAGGTCGGCCCGCGGCGGCACTGGCCGAGCGCCTGGTCCCGGACTACCCGGGTCAGATGCCGCCGATCCTCCCCCGCGAGTGGCTGGTGCCGCTCGAAGCCGCCTCGGTCTAGAGGCTGCCAACCCGCTCGACGCGCTGCTCGTCCTCGGGCAGGGTCGCGAGGGCGTCGACGAGGCGGGTGCCGTCTGGGAGCGCCAGCTCGGGGTCGAGCTCGAGCAGGGGAGCGAGGACGAAGCGGCGGCTGGTGACCTCGGGGTGGGGGAGCGTGAGGCGGTCGCCTTGGACCTCGAGGTCGCCGAGCAGGAGGAGGTCGACGTCGAGCGGGCGAGGACTGTGGCGCGGCAGGTCGAAGGCGCGGCCGCGCTCGGCCTCGACCGCCTTGCAGGCATCGAGGAGCTGCTCGGGATCCAGCCCGGTCCGGACCCGAATCGCGGCGTTGAGGAAGTCGGGCTGGTCGAGGATCTCCCCCACCGGCTCGGTCGCGTAGGCCGAGGAGACGGCCTCGACCTCGACTCCGCGGCTCGGCAGCAGCGCCACCGCCGCTCGCAGGTGCTCGGCGGGGTCGCCGACGTTGGACCCCAGTCCGAGGTAGCCGCGGCGCAGCGGCGCGTCGGCCACCCTAGGCCTCGTCGGACTCGGCGTCCTCGTCGGTCGCCCGTTCCTGGGTGACCTCGACCGCGACCTCCTGAATCGCCAGCGGCAGCGGCGGCTCGGGCTTGGCGGCGCGAACGCGGACGGTGTCGCAACCGTACTGCTGCATCAGGCGCTCGCCGACGACCTGGGCCAAGCGCTCGAGGGTACGGTAGCTGCGCTCGGTCGCGGCGAGGGCGACGATGTCGCAGACCTGGGCGTAGTCGACGGTGTCCTCCAGACGGTCCGTCAGCACCGCATCGCAGTCGGGAACGTCGAAGGAGATGTCGAACTCGAGCCGCTGCCCGACCTCCTGCTCGGCGTCGGAGACGCCGTGGTGGGTGTAGATCGAGAGCCCGCGCAGCTCGACTTCGGCGCTCGATTCGACCCCGTTGTGCGAATCCGGGTTCATTCAGCCTGCAACGCTATCCAAGTACCGCGCTCGCCACCGTCAGCGCCTGCGCGACCTCGGCCACGTCGTGGACGCGGAGGACGTCGGCCCCCTCGGCGCCGGCGAGGACAGAGGAGGCGATCGTGCCGCCGAGGCGCTCGCTGGCGGCGGAGCCGTCGGCGGCGCCGATGAAGCTCTTGCGCGAGGTGCCGACGACGATCGGCCGCCCCAGCTCGCGCAGCTCAGAGAGCCGGCGCAGCAGCTCGAAGTTGTGGGCGGCGGTCTTGCCGAAGCCGATCCCCGGATCGATCCAGATCCGCTCCTCGGCGACGCCGGCATCGAGCGCGGCTTCGATCCGCTCGGCGAGGAAGGCTCGAACCGCCTCGACGACGTCGTCGTAGCGAGGGTCGCGCTGCATCGTCCGCGGCGTGCCGAGCATGTGCATCAGGACCACGGTCGCGCCGCGCTCGGCGCAGAGCGCCGCCATCTCGGGATCGCCGCGCAACGCGCTGACGTCGTTGACGATGCTCGCCCCGGCATCGAGCGCGGCGGCAGCGACCGCCGCCTTCGAGGTGTCCACCGAGATCTCAGCCTCCCCCCCGGCCAGCCCCTCGATCACCGGCACCACCCGCTCCATCTCCTCAGCCTCACCGACGGGCTCCGCCCCGGGCCGAGTCGATTCCCCCCCAACATCGAGAATCGCGGCCCCGTCCCTAGCCAGCTCTTCCCCATGCCGGACGGCCGCCCCGGTCTCGAAGTACACCCCCCCATCCGAGAACGAGTCGGGCGTCACATTGACCACACCCATGATCCGCGGCCGGCTCACCACCGAATTATCCCTCCCGTTCCTCCGGTGGGTGGCGCCGTAGGGGGACCCATGTCCGAGGAAGCTTTAGCTACCGGAGGACATGGGGGTTCCTACGGCGACAGGACCCACCGGCCGGAGCGCGCTGGTAGTCAGCTGGCGTCGCCGCCAGCGAATCCTGGGCGCGGCCTTGGCGCTGGACGCGGCTCGCGCGCGGCGCGTTCTGGTTCAGCCACCGGCTCGGCCGGCGGAGTCGGCTGCTCGTCGTCGTGGAAGACCTCGTCCTCGGACTTGCCTTCGAGCAGAGCGACGAACTGCTCGGCGTCGATCGTCTCGCGCTCGAGTAGGAGTTTCGAGACCCGCTCGAGATCGTCGCGGCGTTCGCCCAGCAGGCTCTTCGCGGTCTGGTGGGCGCCCTCGACGATGCGGCGGATCTCGTCGTCGATCTCGCGCGCGATCTCGTCGGAGTAGTCGGGCTCGGAGGAGAACTCGCGGCCGAGGAACGGCTGCCCCCGGTCGTGGCCGAAGACGCGCGGGCCGAGCCGCTCGGACATCCCGAACCGCATCACCATCTGCTTCGCCGACTCGGTCACCTTTTCGAGGTCGTTGGAGGCGCCGGTGGTGATTTCGCCGAAGACGATCTCCTCGGCGGCGCGGCCGCCCAGGGTCATCGCCATCGTGTCGGTCAGCTCGGCCCGGGTGGTGAGGAACTTGTCCTCGGTCGGCAGGCTGATCGTGTAGCCGAGCGCCTGGCCGCGGCTGATGATCGAGATCTTGTGGACCGGGTCCGTGTTCTCCAGCAGCTGGCCGACGATCGCGTGCCCGACCTCGTGGTAGGCGGTGACGAGCCGCTCCTTTTCGCTCATCACCCGAGTTTTCTTCTCGGGGCCGGCGATCACCCGCATGATCCCCTCCTCGAGCTCCTTCATCGAGATCTCGCGGTTGCTCGAGCGGGCGGTCAAGAGCGCCGCCTCGTTGATCAGGTTGGCGAGGTCGGCACCGGTGAAGCCGGGGGTCTGGCCGGCGAGCGTGTCGAGGTCGATTTCGCGGGCCAGCGGCTTGCCGCGGGTGTGGACCTCGAGGATGTGTTTGCGGCCCTTGCGGTCGGGCCGGTCGACGACGACCTGGCGGTCGAAGCGCCCCGGCCGCAGCAGCGCCGGGTCGAGGATGTCGGGCCGGTTGGTGGCGGCGATCAAGATGATGTTGTCCTTCATCTCGAAGCCGTCCATCTCGACCAGGAGCTGGTTCAGCGTCTGCTCGCGCTCGTCGTGGCCGCCGCCCATGCCAGCACCGCGGTGGCGGCCGACGGCGTCGATCTCGTCCATGAAGATGATGCAGGGCGAGTTCTGCTTGGCCTGCTCGAAGAGGTCGCGGACGCGGCTGGCGCCGACGCCGACGAACATCTCGACGAAGTCCGAACCGGAGATCGAGAAGAACGGCACCCCGGCCTCGCCAGCTACGGCGCGGGCAAGCAGGGTCTTGCCGGTGCCGGGCGGGCCATAGAGGAGGACGCCCTTGGGGATCCGGGCGCCGAGCGCCTGGAACTTCTTCGGGTTCTCGAGGAATTCCTTGATCTCCTCGAGCTCCTGAACGGCCTCATCGACGCCGGCGACGTCGCGGAAGGTGATTTTCGGCGCGTCGACCGACATCCGCTTCGCTTTCGATTTGCCGAAGTTCATCACCCGCGAACCGCCGCCCTGCATCTGGTTCATGAGGAAGATCCAGAAGCCGAAGAAGAGGACGAAGGGCAGGATGTAGGTGAGCAGCGAGAGGATGCTCGAGCCGCCGGTGCCGTGGACCGTGGTTTCGAGGTTGTTCGGTGCGCTTTCGAGCCGCTTGAGCAGCGATTCTTCGGTGTTCGGCGGATACCCGGTCGAGAAGCTTTCGCCGTTCTTCTTTTCAACGTCGAGGCTCGAGTCCTTGACGTTGACCGTGACCTTCTTGATCTGACCTTCGGCGATCAGGCCGCCTTCCTTCACCAGTTCGGTGTAGGAGGGCGCCTTCGGGCCCGGATCGTTGCTGATCCAGCGCTGCGCCACGAAGGCGAGGATGACCACCAGGAGGATCGGAAATGCCGCGCTTTTGAAGAAACGTCTCAAGGGAATAAATCAGCGTACCAGGGGGCTTTTGCCGTCTATTCGGCTAACGCGGCGACGTAATCGAGGTTGCGGTGGCGCTGAGCGTGGTCGAGGCCGTAGCCGACCGCGAACCGGTTTGGGATCTCGAACCCGACGTAACGCGGCGAGAGGTCGACCCGCAGCCGCTCCGGCTTGGTCAGCAGCGCGCAGACCTCGAGCGAGGCCGGGTTGCGGGCGCGCAGGTTGCGCATCAGGTACTGGAGGGTGAGGCCGGAGTCGATGATGTCCTCGACGATGAGGACGTCACGGCCCTCGATCGGCGCGTCGAGGTCCTTGAGGATGCGGACGACGCCGGAGGAGTCGGTCTGCGAGCCGTAGCTGGAAACGGCCATGAAGTCGATCTCGCAAGGCACGTCGACGCTGCGCATCAGGTCGGCGAGGAAGAGGACGGCGCCCTTCAGCACCCCGACCATGAAGAGGTCGCGGCCGGCGTAATCGCGGCTTATCTCAGTCCCCAGCTCCGCGACGCGGCGCTGCAGGTCCTCCTTTGAGACGAGGATCTCCCCGATCGCCGAGTCGGTCACTGGCGGCAGTCTAGATAGACACGCGCGGACGCGGGCTCAGGGGCGCTCGGCGCGGATCACGCCGTGCTCGAGGACGGCGCGGACGCCGCCGCCGAGGTCGAGCATGGCGCCGCCGTGGCGCAGCTCGGCGACCTGTTCGGCGAAGCGGGCCGCGCCCGGGACCGGCCGGCCGGCGGCGGCGTCGGCGAGCTGCTGGACGACGAGCCGGCGCAGGGAGGGATGCAGCTCACGCAACCGCGCCTGGCGGATCGTCCCCCGCCGCTCTGCGCCGGAGCCGTCGAGCTCGGCGGCGACGAGGGCATCGAGGACCTCGGCCTCGTCGCGCAGGATCGCCGCCGTGCGCAGGACGTTGGCGGCCGCCGCCGGGTGCACCTCGGCCAGCTCGGGCAAGAGGCCGGCGCGGATCCGGTTGCGGGCGAAGGTCGGCTCGCCGTTGCTCGCGTCCTCGCGCCAGACGAGGCCGCGCCGCTCGCAGTATTCGGTCACCTCAGTCCGAGTCGTGCCGAGCAGCGGGCGGGCGAGGACGCCGTCGCTCGGCTTCATCCCGAGCAGCGCCCGCCGGCTCGGCGAGGAGGCAAGCCGGTAGAGGATCGTCTCGACCTGGTCGTCGGCGGTGTGGCCGGTGACGATCCGGGCCTGCAGCGGCAGCGCGATCCGCGCCGCGGCGTCGTAGCGGACGTCGCGGGCCCAGGCCTGCAGGTTGCCGGCACCGTCGGGCCGCACCGGCCTGCGCACGCTCAGCTCGACATCGAGGGAGTCGCAGAGCTGGGCGCAGAAGCGCTCGTCGGCGTCGGCGTCGTCGCGCAGCCCATAGTTGACATGGAGCGCAAGCACCTCGCGCGGGCTGCGACTGCGGGCCGCGAGGTCGAGCATGCAGACCGAGTCGCGACCGCCCGAGAGCATGACGAGGACCGGTCCGTCGCCGAGCAGACCGTCGGCGAGCACGCGCTCCAGCAGCGGGTCGTTCTCCACGAGGACGAGTCTAGGAGCGCTCGGCGGCGCGGACGAGGAACAGCTCGGTCGGGACCGGGAACCCTTTCAGCTGCACCTCGCCGATCGGATCGAAGGCGAGGCGCTCGCGGCCGGCGATCGCTTCGCAGACCCGGTCGGTGACCAGGATCTCGCCGGCGAGGGCGCGGTTGACGACGCGGTGGGCGAGGTTGACCTGGCCGCCGAAATAGTCGCCATCGCGGTAGACGGCGGCGCCGTAGTGGATGCCGACGCGCGGCTGCGGGCGCTGCGGGAAGCGCCCGAGCAACTCCACCGCCCACTCGGTCAGCGAGCCCGGGTCCGGCGAGACGACCATCACCTCGTCGCCGATCGTCTTCACGATCGTCGCCTCGCCCGGCAGCGTCTGCTCGACCGTGGCGACGAAATTCTCGACCACGTCGAGCGCCTCGATGTCGCCCTCCTCCTCGGTGTAGCGGGTGAAGCCGGTGAGGTCGATGAAGCAAAGGCTGACGGCGACCTGGCCGAGCTCGATTTCGGTCGTGTCGGCGCCGGCTTCGGACTCCATGTGGCCGACCACGTCCTGCTCGATGTAGTGGCGCAGGTAGCGGTTGTGCAGGTACTCGGTCAGAGGCGCCGCCAGCGGCAGGATTTCGGCGGCGAGGTCGCCCATCGCCTCGGCCATCTGCAGCTCGGGGACGCCGTCGCGGATCAGCGGTTCGTGCACGTAGAGGTGGAAGAGCCGCACCTCGGCGTCGGCGATGCGGCGGATCGACTGCACGTATATGCGGACCAGCTGGAGGAAGGCGACGAGCGGGAAGCCGGCGGCGAGCACCCGGGCGCAGAGCCGCAGCGCGACCGCGTCCTCGGCGGTGAGGTGGCGCTGGCGCGCCTTCGGCGTCCCGAGCATGACCAGGATGCGCTCGATCAGCTCCTCCTCGAGCCCGGTTTCGCGGGCGATCATCGCCACCGTCACCTCGCCCTCGTCTTCGGCGAAGAGCTCTTCGGCGAAGCCGAAGGCGAGCCGGCCCTCGCGACCGGCCTCGCGCAGGTCCTCGAGCGAGTAGCCGCGCTCGCGCATCCGCGCCACGACCCGGGCCTGGGCGGCGGCGGTCGCGGTCCAGCGGCCGCGCCGCACCGGCACGATCTTCTCCTCGGCCCAGCGTTTGAGGGTGCTGGCCGGGACTCCCGAGCGCCGCGAGGCCTCGCTCAACGAAATCCGCTCGTCCATGGGTGGCGAGGCTAGTCGAGGTTGGCGTGGAGGGGGTGGGGTGACCCCCTTCACTTGCCTACCTGGCTGGATCGTCGCCAGCCCAGTAGGAGATCGCGCTCTCGGCCAGCGGCACAAAACGTTCAGGGGTCACCCCACCCCCTCCCCCGAAGCTCGCCAAGGCTCACGACGTCGGCAGCTTTCGTGAGCCGGGAGCTTCCCGGAAGACGGGATCGGCGGCCGTCCCCTCTCTGAGCTTCCGAGGGACGGCAGCTTCCGCGAGGGGCGGGCGATGCCGGCTGCCTCAAACGTGCGGTCTCGGTCTCGAGACAGAGGCTCCGGTGGGTCAGGTCGGGTGACCCCCTGAACGTTTTGCGCCGCTACGCCAGAGCGCGTAGCTCGGAAGGCGGCAGCCGATTCACGTAGGTAGGCGAGTGAAGGGGGTCACCCGACCTGGCCCCCATACAACCCCTAGTCTCGCGCCCGATGCCCGCCCGCCTGCGACCGACGGCTCCGATTGCTGCAGACGCGGTATTGGTCGGCGACCCGGGGCGGGCGCTGATGCTGGCCCAGGAGCTGCTCGAGCAGCCGAAGATGAGCAACCACGCACGGGGGCTCTGGGGCTACTCGGGGCGGACCCCGGCCGGACGCGAGCTGAGCGTGATGTCGACCGGCATGGGCGGGCCGAGCGCCGCCATCGTCCTCGCCGATCTGGCCGAGCTGGGGGTGGGGCGTGCAGTTCGGGTCGGCACCGGGACGGCGATTGGCGAGGACGCCGAGCCGGGCCAGCTGATCGTCGTCGCCGCCGCTCACCTCGGCGCGACGGCTGGGAGCGAGGCGGCCCGACCGGACCGCGACCTGACCGCGGCGCTGGCGCACGAGCTGGGCGGGCGGGCGATGCTCGCCGAGTCGGTCAGCTTCGACACCCTGCACCCGCCGGGGGCGGCTCCGGCCGGGGCCGGGGAGATCGCCGACATGCAGACGGCGACGTTGCTGGCCCGAGCGGGCGACCTCGGGCTGAGCCTGGCAGCGGTCCTGATCGTCGCCGCAAGCGCCTCCGGAGAGCGACTCGGAGAGGAGCAGGAAGTGGATGCCGCGAAACGTGCGGGAAACGCCGCCGCGACCGTACTCTCAGGCTGAAGTCGAGGGTTAGTCTTTGGTTTTTTTCTTTGCTGCTTTGGCGTTCTCCCGACGCAGGGCGCCGATCTCGCGACTGAGCTCATCGATCTGCTCCTCGACCTCCTCCAGCCGCTGCGAGAACGAGCGCAGGCGGCGCTCGAGGCGTTCGACGTCGGTCGCGGAGGGGAGATTGAGGGCGCTCATCGCAGCCTGCTGGGCCTCGATTGCCTTCTCGCGGGCGCCGAACGCGGCCGAGATCGCGTTGTGCAGCGTCGGGTTCTCGAGCAGCGCCTGAGCCAGCTCGCCGAGAGCCTGCTCCGAGCGGGCGCGAAGCCCGTCCTGCTCGTCATGCTCGTCGGTCACGCCGCCCGCCTTTATACGCCATGCCCCGCCTTTCGCCGCCTTTCGCGACTCGTTGACATCAGCTTAACGAGCCCGTCCGCAACAGTTGAAACGCTGCCCCGTGCCGCAATGAAGCAGCTCTTGATTAAGGCCTTGTTGGGGGGCGGCAAAGGCCGTTGTACTCATCTGGGCCAACGGGTAGCTTGGAACCCCAAGGTGCTCGGGGAGGGTCAGACGGCTTTGTCCGCTATTTGCGGCAGCGACGGGCATCAAGGCGCATTGGGATGAGATCGACCAGATTGGCACTGATAGTGGCACTCGCCAGCCTGCTGGCGCTGGTCACGTGGGCCGGGATCGCCGCTGCCGATGAAGGTGCCACTGGTGCCACTGGCGCCCGTGGCACCACCGGAGCGACGGGCACCGAAACCGTCCCACCCTCGACGGCGACGCTGCCGCTGCCGATCTGCGCCAACGGGATCGACGACGACAGCGACGGCAAGGTCGACAAGGCCGACCCCGACTGCGACAAGGGCGAAGAAGCGGCGCGAGAAGAAACCGTCACGATCACCGGCAAGGAACTGCTCAAGCCGCACGTCAACAACCGCCAGGGAGGCTCCGGCTCGGGTCCCAGCCTGGGCAGCTCCGAAGTCGCCCCGGACGTCGAAAGCGGCGGCGTCGTCCGCAACGAAGACCTCGGCGACTCCAGCGGCGGCGTCCACCACAGCGGCGGCGTCAAGGCGCCGAGCGCCACCGGCGGCGGCGATCAGCCGCTGGCCGAAGAAGGCGACGGCGGCTCCTCCCCCTTCACTCCGGGCGGAGCCCCCACCCCCGGCAACCCGACGACGACGATCGCGCCCTTCGGGCCGGCCCCGATCGGCGTCCCCAACTTCGTCATCGACTCGTTCGAGATCCCGCCCTTCCTGCTCCCGATCTACCAGGCCTGCGGCACCGAATACGGGATCCCCTGGGAGGTGCTGGCGGCGATCAACAAAATCGAGACCGGCTTCGGCACCAACCTCAACGTATCCAGCGCTGGTGCGGTCGGCTGGATGCAGTTCCTTCCCTCGAGCTGGGAAGCGTTTGGCCTCGACGCCAACGGCGACGGCCGCAAAGACCCCTACAACCCGGTCGACGCGATCTGCGCCGCCGCCCATTACCTGAAGCTGGCCGGCGGTGCCAACCACCTCTACGACGCGATCCTCGCCTACAACCATGCCGACTGGTACGTGCAGGAGGTGCTGCTCTACGCGCGCGCCTACGGCCGCCTCCCCTCCGACCTGGTCGGCTCGCTGACCGGCTTGACCGAGGGCGCCCACTTCCCGATCGCCGCCAAGGCCCGCTACGCCGACGACGTCTCCGCCCGCCAGTCGCTGAAGAGCGGCGACAGCGGCATCGCCGGCTCGGCGGCTGAAGTGATCTCCTCCTCGCCAACCCTGCGCGGGATCAACATCTTCGCCGCCGCCGGCTCCCCCGTGGTCGCGGTCAACGATGGCGTCATCCGCAAGCTCGGCAAGTCGAAGAAGCTCGGCAAGTTCGTCGTCCTCGAAGACACCTACGGCAACCGCTACACCTACGCGCAGCTGGGCAAGATCGTCCGCAAGCACCGCTCGCTGGTGACCGCCTCGGGCAAGGAAGAGCGACTGCCGGTCGAAAGCGAGAACCTGCGGCCGCGGCTGCGGGCGCTGCCGGACCGCGCCAGCTCCAGGGCCCCTGCAGGAGAACAGGCGGAGTCCGAGGCTCGCCCAGGCAGCAAGGCGAGCAAGCACTCCGCTGTCGGGACGGAACAGGTCGAACCCGCTGGCGACGACGGAACCCTAAGGGTCGGGTCGAGGGTTATAGCTGGGACCGTGCTGGGCAGGATCGGCCGCGAAACGGGCAGCGACCCCCACCTCAACTTCGCGATCCGGCCCGCCGGGCGCGGCGCCCCGAGCATCGACCCGAAGCCGATCCTCGACGGCTGGAAGCTGCTCGAAGCGACGGCGATCTACCGCGCCAAGGGCAAGAACCCGTTCAACTCGAAGCTGAGCGGTGCCGGCGTCCTGCTCCTCTCCAAGGAAGCGCTGCAGCGCCGGGTCCTGGCCGACAAGGGGCTCGACATCTACCAGTGCGGCCGCGAAGACATCGCCAGCGGCAAGATCGACCGCCGCGTCCTCGCCGTGCTCGAGTACCTGCGGGCGAAGGGATTCACGATGAGGATCAGCGCCCTGGAGTGCGGCCACAGCTACCTGACCACCTCCGGCAACGTCTCCGAGCACAGCACCGGCGACGCGGTGGACATCGCCGAAATCAACGGCATCCCGGTCACGGGGCACCAGGGACCGGGAACGGTCACCGACGAACTGATCAAAGACGTGCTGCAGCTACAGGGGACGATGCACCCCCACCAGGTGATCTCGCTCGAGGACCTGCCCGGCGAAACCAGCTTCGCCCTGCCCGACCACTACGACCACGTCCACATCGGCTACCACCCAGCGGGGTCGAGCCCGTTCGAAGGCCAGTTCTCGCCGCTGCTCAAACCCGACCAGTGGCAGCGACTGATCGACCGCCTCGGTCAGATCGAAAACCCGGACGTGCCGATCAAGCCCTCGAAGTACTCCGAACCCGACTCCAAGCAGGAACGGAGCGCGATCTTCGGCGGCTCGGGCGGCGGCGAAGACTAGGTCCCCCGGCTGAGCGCCGACCCGGGAGAATCCGGGCCCTGGGACAGCTATTCGGATTCGCACAGCTCGACTTCGCCGGCCCGCTGCCGCTGGCCGACGGTCGCTACCTGGCGCGCGGAGCCGGTGGCCAGGAGAGCGTCCTCGCCATCCTCACCCTCGGCACCGCCCCCGCCCCGCCCCGCCGTCGCCGGCGCCCGCGAGCGGCCGCGGCCGGGGCGGCTCCGACCTCGCTGCCGCTGGCGCGGGTGACCTCGATCCAGGCCCATTCGCCGTTCGCCGCCGAGGCCGAGGCGAGGGCCTGGCTCGAGCGCTCGGCGGCCGACGAGGAGGCTGTCGACGCGCTGCTGGCCGAGGCGGTCGCGTTGCTCAACCGCGCCCTGCACGCAAACGCGGTCGCCGCGGCCGACCCGGCACTGCCCACGCTCGGCGCCGAGCGGGCACTGGCGGCGCGGATCGGGTTCGGCAGCGGCGAGGAGGTCGCTGAGAGCGCCTTTGCCGCCGCGCTCGAGGTCGACCCGGGCGTCGATCGGGGCTCGCGCCGGCGCCGGCGCGACGAGGAGCTGCGCCCACAGGAACGGCTGGCGGCGACGCTCGCCGGACGCGAGCGGATCGACGTTTGCGAGACGCTCCTCCTCCGCGCCCGCGCCGACCTCGACGCGGACCGTGAGCGGGAGGCCGCGCTGCAACTCGACGCCGGCCTGGCGGCGCTCCTCACCGAGCTGCAATCCGGCCCCCAGGACCCCGGCCACGAGAACGACATGGCGGCGCTCGCCGAGCGCCGCAGCGAGGCCGCGGACGCAGCCGCAGCAGCCGTCGCCGGTCAGCTGACCGCCGCCCAGTTTCACGCCGTGCGCGACCTGCTGGAGCTAAGCGAGCGCATCCTGCGCCGCCGCCGCATCCTCGGCGGCTGAGCCCTCGCAGTTTGTCGCCCTGTGGGCGACAAACTGCGAGGGCAAACGGCTAGAGGGCGAGGCGGTCGGCGACGATCTGGTCGAGGAGGGACTCGGCGAGGTGATGGGCCTCGTCGAGGACGACGCCGTCGATCGAGGGGATGCCGATCACGGTGAGTCCGGCGGCACGAGCGGCGGCGACCCCGGGCGGCGAGTCCTCGAGGGCAACGACGTCGGGGCCGGGCTCGACCCCGAGCCGGCGGCAGGCCTCGAGGTAGGGGTCCGGAGCCGGCTTCGGCGCCGCCACCTCGTGGGCGCTGACGACGGCGTCGAAGTGCGTGTCGAAGCCGGCCAGCTCGAGCGAGCGGCGGACGAAGGCGAGCGGGGAGTTGGATACGAGCGCGATCGGCGTACCGCGCCCCCTCAGCCGTTCGAGCAGCTCGCGGGCGCCGAGCATCGTCTCGACCCCGTGCTCGAGCTCGGCGACGACGAGCGCGTTCAGCTCCTCGATCAGCTCCGCCCCCTCCCCCGGCGCGTCGAGGCGACGTTCGAGCACGCCGGAGGCGATCGCAGCCGAGGTGCCGACCAGCTCGTGCTTGTCGGCGGCGGTGAACTCGAGCCCGCGGCGGGCGAACATGTCCTCCTCGGCCCGGGTCCAGACCGACTCGGTGTCGAGCAGGAGACCGTCGTTGTCGAAGACGACGGCCGCGGGCAGGTTCGGCGGCATCGGCCCGATCATCGCAATTCCGCTAGCGTCGCGGCTCGATGTTCCACGTCGAAGTCAACCGCGGCGTCCACCGCGCCCGCGTCTTCAACCTCACCCGCGAGGATCTGGTCGAGAAAGTCGTGCAGCCCTGGCTCGAGGACCGGCGGATCACGATGGGCGACCGCGAGTGGGTACCGCGAGACAGCGAGCTGAAGATCCTCGAGGGCCCGCAGATGGAGAACGCCGACCTCTCCTTCGGCCAGGGCTGGGCCAACGCCGAGCGGGCCTCGGAGGAGGTCACCCGGGAGCTGCTCGAGACGTCTCCGCCGCCGCCGACGCCCGACGCCTTTGCGATCGAGACCGACGACCCCGAGGCCCTGCTCGCCGAAATCGTCGGCTTCAGAGGCCGCCCGCTGCACTGGGCCGAAGCCCGCGAGAAGATCGACGGCCGCGACCCAAAGGTCGCGGCCGTGATCGTGGTCCTGAGAAAAGACGCCGACTAGCCGGCGAAGCCGAGCGCGCTGCCGCGGGGCAGGACCAGGACCGGGTAGGTCGCGGCCTCGACCGCGTAGTCGCTTTTGGCGCTGAGGACGACTTTGCCCTCGGGTGCCTCGGGCCGCGAGCCGACAACGAGGAAGTCGACCGGGCCGGAGCCGTACTCGCCGACCTGAGCGCCGAGCGCAGCGGCAAGGCTCTGCGCCGTCTGCCGCGCCGCCGCGTCGCCCTCGTCGATGATGCCGACGGTGTTGATGCTGACCGCCGGCGCGGTGTGCAGGCCGGCCGGAGCGACGGCGATCGCCGCCGGGCCGCCGAGCAGCAGTTTGTGAGCCGAGATCCCCGGCTTGACCAGCCCGGGAGCGGTCCGGTATTCGGAGCCGAAGACGATCACGTCTGCGTTCTCCTGCTCGGCCAGTTCGGTCAGGCCGACGCTGGTGCCCGCGTTGACGACCACGTGGCGGGGCATCTCGGGGGAGCCGACCGAGGCCGCAGCCCGGGTCAGCATCTCCTCAGCCGCCTTCTCGTCGAGGGCGCCGCCGAAGGAGTGGACGACGTAAGCGAGCGAAAGCTCGGCGCCGCCGAGGGCGAGCACGCGGCCGAGCGCCAGCGCGTCTTTGTCGTAATCGGTGTCGTCGTAGGAAACGATCAGCTTGAGAGCCATTTCAGGTGCCTCCTGTCTTGCGTGTCAGTCGTTTGCTTGAAGCTCGTCGCCGATGGTGTCACTGATGTTCTATCAGCGCAACTGGTATCAATGATTGCTAAAATCAGTTCTGCTTATGCTAAATACGACCCGCCTCAACGTCTTTCGCGAGGTCGTCGAGCGCGGCTCCTTCTCCGCCGCCGCCGACGAGCTCGCCTACTCGCAGTCGGCTGTCTCGCAGGCGATCGCCACGCTCGAGGGCGAACTGGGGACGGCGCTGATCGAGCGCCGCCGCGGCGGCGTCCTCCCCACCCCAGCCGGCGCCGCCCTCGTCGCCCACGTCGGCGGCATCCTGGCCCAGATGGAGACCGCCGAGTCGGAGGTGGCGGCGATCGCCCGCGGTCGCGGCGGGCGCCTGCGCACCGCCTCCTTCCCGACCGCCGGCTCGACCCTGATGCCGCGCGCGGTCGCCGCTTTTCGCGCCTCTCACCCAGGGGTCGAGCTGACTCTCGCCGAGGGCGAGCCAGAGGAGATCGCGCCGCGGCTGCGGGCGGGTGAGTTCGACCTCGTCCTGCTGTTCGAATTCGAGGGCGTCGGAGAGCGCCTCGGCGCCGGCATGCGCCGCTTCGAGCTGCTCGACGACCCGCTCCACCTCGCCCTCCCCGCCGATCACCCGCTCGCCGGCCATGAGCAGATCGAGCTCGGCGACTTGCGCGAGGAGTCCTTCGTCCAGACCTCGGCCGCCAGCCCCTGTGCCAAGCACGTGATCCGCTCCTGCCACGCCGCCGGCTTCGAACCGGCGGTCGCCTTCGAAAGCGACGACTACCAGACCGTCCAGGGCCTGGTCGCGGCGGGGGTCGGCGTCGCCCTGATCCCGGAGCTGGCGCTCTCGACCGTGCGCGAGGACATCGTCGTCCGCGCCTTGCACCCGGCGAGCCCGGTCCGCAAGGTCTTCGCCGCCACCCCCCGTGGCGCCGCCGCCACCCCGGCGGTAGCGACCATGATCGACGTGCTCCGCGCCGAGGCGGCCCGCGGCCACCTGCCCACTTGACCCCAGACGCGGAACCGCCCCCGGGAAAGGGGGCGGGGGCGGTTCCGGACTGCGTCGGGGCACTACAGCTGGGGATTGCCTAGGCGGCGCCTCCCGGGGTGGAAGCCGGGGCCGGCGGGGCCGGCGGGGCACCGCCGGGGTAGCCGAGCGACGGGACGTCGGAGGGATAGACCTCGTGCCCGTGGACGGCGATGTCGCCGGTTTCCATTTCCTCGTCGGACATCCGCAATGGGACGACCAGACCGACGAGCTTGAGCAGGATGAACGTGCCGATCGCGGAGAACACGATCACCCAGGCGCCCGTATAGGCCTGCTTCCAGAGCAGGTCCAAGCCGCCGCCTGAGATCAGGCCTTCGTGTTCGCCGGCCATCAGCTTGTTGGCGAAGATGCCAACCAGGAGGCCGCCGAGGAGGCCGGCAAAGCCGTGCGTGTAGATGACGCCGAGCGTGTCGTCGACCTTGCGGAACGGCGCGACCCGGCTCAGGTAGTTGAGCGCCAGGTAGACGAGGACCGAGGCGACCACGCCGATGATGATCGCGCCCCAGCCGTTGACGAAACCGGCGCCGGGGGTGATCGCGACGAGGCCGACGATCATGCCGTTGACGCCGCCGATCAGGCTCGGCTTGCGCCCGGTCAGGTAGTCCATCGCCACCCAGACCAGGAAGGCGACCGCGGTGCAGAGGTTGGTGTTGAGGATCGATGCGGAGGCGACTTCGCCGGCGCTGTACCAGTCGCCGCCGTTGAACCCGTTCCAGCCCATCCAGAGGAGGCCGGCACCGACGGCGACCATCGCCAGGTTGTTCGGCGCGTCGACCTCGCGGTCGCGCTGCAGGCGGGGTCCGATCACCGCCGCGGCGACGAAGCCGGAGACTCCGGCGGCGAGATGGATCACGTAACCGCCCGAGTAGTCGATCGCACCCTGCTGGGCGAAGAAGCCACCGCCCCAGATCAGGAAGGCGTTGACCGTGTAGACGAGCAGCGTCCAGAGGGCCACGAACGGGATCCACGCTTTGAAGTTGAAGCGGCCCAGGACCGAGCCCAGCATCAGCAACGGCGTGATCGCGGCGAAGACGATCTGGAAGTACGCGAGCGTCGATTGCGGGAAGAGGAATTCTTCTTCCGCCAGCTCGGGTATGTGGGCTTGCTTCAGCAGATCGGCGCTGCCGAGAATCGATTCGGGCTTACCGAGCAGATTCCCAAAGAACCCGGAGTCCGTGCCGAAGAAGTGGATCGGCTCGCCGAAGCCCATCTTGAAGCCGACGAGGACCCACAGGATCACCACGATCGCGAAGGCGACGAACGCCATCATCATCGAGTTCACCGACCAGCGTTTCTGCATGACGCCGCCGTAAAGCACGACCAGCCCGGGGACGCTCATCAGGCCGACCAGGGTCGCGGCGGTGAGCTGCCATGAATTGGCGCCTTCGCTCAACCATTCCATAAATGCGGTTTTCCTTTCTCGAAATACGCGGTAACGGGCACTGCGGACAAGACGCTCCCCAGTCGGCGTTCTGAGCCCACTCTGGGACCGCGTAACCATCTCTCCGGGAGAGGAATGCCACTACGTACAGGTGTCTAAAGATCGGCGGCGATTCTTCGCCCGGGTGGCGATACCGCTGCCTGGAGCAACCCGGATAGGCTGCCGCCATGCCACTTGAAGGACACTACGCGCGGCAGACCACGCCGCTCTACAAGCTCAGTTCACGCGAGATCAAGGCGGCCCTGATTGCCTTGATCGTGACCGTTGTCGCGATGCTGGCGGTGGTCTTCGCCACGGTCGGCGACAGCAATCCCGCTCCGCCGATCGGGTGCATCAACCCGAACGTCGCCGGCATAGTCGGGGCAGAAACGATCAGCGCTTGCGGTCAGGAAGCCGTCGCCATCTGCCAGCGTGCGTCGGGCTTCACCGGCGACCGCCCCGAAACGATCGTCGCCAACTGCGAGCAGCAGGGCGTCAAGTTCTGAACGTCGAGGTCAGGCGAGGGCGGCGGCCAGCGCCGCCAGCTCCTCGTCGACCTCGCCTTCGAGCTTGATCTCGGCCGCGTCGTCGTAGGGCGTCTCGCCCTTGGTCACGATCGCCAGCCTGCCGCCGCGCTCGAGGGTGAGCGCCGGCAGGCCGGCGACCGGGTGGACGACCAGCGAGGAGCCGACGCAGAGCATCAGGTCGGCCGTTTCGGCGAGCTCGGTGGCGCGGCCGATCGCGTCCAGCGGCAGCATCTCGCCAAAGAGGACGACGTCGGGCTTGACCGCCCCGCCGCAGCCGGCGCAGAGCGCGACCCCGCGATCGTCGAAGAGCTCCTCGACCCGCTCCAGCGGGTAGCTCTCGCCGCAGGCGGTGCAGGAGGAGGTCGCGATCGAGCCGTGCACCTCGACCACCTCGCCGGAGCCGGCGGCGCGGTGCAGGCGGTCGATGTTCTGCGTGATCGTCGCCTCGACCAGGCCGCACTGCTCGAGCTCGGCGATCGCCTCGTGGGCGCGGTTGGGCCGTTTGCCGGCGAGCGAGTGAAAGCGCGGCCGGTAGTGGGACCAGAAGCGCTCGGGGTCGCGCTCGAAGACGTCGATATGGGCGACCTCCATCGGGTCGACCTTCTCCCAGAGGCCCGTCTCCGGCGTGCGGAAGTCGGGGATCCCGGAAGGCACCGAGATCCCCGCCCCGCTGAGGACGACCGTGCGGCGCGAGTCGCGGACGAGCTGCGCCAGCCGCGCCGTCGCTTCGGAGTCCGCTAGCTCCCGCTCCATTTCGGGGTGCGCTTGTCGAGGAAGGCGGCGATGCCCTCCTTGGCGTCGGCGCTGTTGAAGGCGCTGGCAAAGCCCTGCTTCTCGGCCTCGATCCCGGCGTCGAGGTCGCCCTGGTGGGAGACGCGCTTGATCTCGCCTACGGCGACCGGTGCCTGGGCGGCGAGCTTGCGGGCCCACATCAGCGCCGTCTCGAACAGCTCGTGGTCGGGGACGACGCGGTTGACGAGGCCGAGTTCGAGCGCCTCCTCGGAGAGGACCGCGTCGCCGATCAGGTTCATCTCCAGCGCCCGGTTGGGGCCGATCAGCCGCGGCAGCCGCTGGGTGCCGCCGAAGCCGGGGATGATCCCGAGCTTGATCTCCGGCTGGCCGAAGACCGCGGCCTCAGCGGCGATCCGCACGTCGCAGGCCATCGCGATCTCGCAGCCGCCGCCGTAGGCGATCGAGTTGACGGCGGCGATCGTCGCAACCGACTCAGTACCTAGCTCGCGCAGCAGGGCGTGGCCGGCGTGGATCAGCTCCTCGCCCGCCGCCTCGTCCATCGCGGTGAAGGCCTTGATGTCGGCGCCGGCCGAGAAGACGACCGGGACCGAGGAGGCGATCACCATGGCGTGCACGTTCTCGTCGGCCTTGACTCGCTCCCAGACGGCGCCGAGGTCACGGACCACATCCGGGGAGACCGCGTTCATCGGCAGGTTGGCGAGCCAGGCGATCGCCACCTCGCCGCGCGTCTCCAGCTTCACCTTCTCGGGCTGCTCGCCCTCGTCGGGCTGCGGGTAGGGATAGAAGCCCTGCCCGCTCTCCAGCCCGAGCCGGCCCTGGGCGACGAGCCGCTTCAGCGTCACCGGCGGCGCAAACCGCTCGCCGTGCTTCTCCTCCAGGACCTCGATCGTCTCGAGCACCTTGCCGAGCCCTTCGACGTCGGCTTTCCAGAACGGCGGCAGCAACCCGCGGCGGGGGTCGAGGCCGGCGCCGGCCATCATCCCGAGGTCGACGTCGCGGACCGAGGTGACCCCCTCCTCGACCAGGAGGCAAGCCTCGATCAGGGCGCGGCAGGTGAACATCGCGACCAGCTCCTCGGCATCGGGCGCGGCCTCGCCGGGGATCGTCTGCTCGCCGTCCTTGAAGAAGCCCTCGCCGCCGCTCTTGGCGCCGAGCTTGCCTTCGCCGACCAGCTTCTGCAGGCCGGCATGGACGTAGAAGGTCTCCCCATAGGCCTCGCGCAGGTGCTCGGCGACGTGCAGGACGGTGTCGAGGCCGAGCAGGTCGGTGAGGAAGAACGGGCCCATCGGTGCCACCTGGGCGGCAGCGATCGCCTCGTCGATTGCCTTCAGCGAGAGGCCCTGCTCCTCCTGCGCGCGCCAGATCTCGCCGATCGTCGCCATCAGGATCCGGTTGACGACGAAGCCGGGGATCTCGCCGCAGACGATCGGCTGCTTCTTGATCGCCTGGGCGAAGTTGTAGGCGGCGGTGGCCGTCTCCTGCGAGGTGTCCTCGCCGACGATCACCTCGACCAGGGGCATCACCGAGGCCGGGTAGAAGAAGTGGAAGCCGACGACCTTGTCGGCGCGCAGCGTCGCTTCCCCCATCTCGGTGATCGAGAGCGCCGAGGTGTTGGAGGCGAGGATCGCGTGGCCGGGGGTCGCCTGGTCGAGCTCGCGGAAGACCGCCTGCTTGATCGCCAGCTTCTCCGGCACCGCCTCGACCACGAAGTCGACGTCGCCGAACTCCTCGTAGGTGGTCGCGCCGGTGATCTGGCCCATGACCTCGGCGAGGCGGGCGTCTGCCTGCTCCTGGCTCAGCTTCTCCTTCTTGACCAGGCGCCCGAGCTGGCCCTCGGTCACCGCCCGGGCCTTCTCGAGGGCCGCGTCGACGAACCTCTGGTCGATGTCCTTGACGACGACGGGGATGTCGGCGGCGGCGATCGCCTGCGCGATCTCGCCCCCCATGGTGCCGCCGCCGACGACGGCGGCCTTGGAAACGAACATTGCGGTCTGGTCCCTCCCGATTTTCGGCTTGGCTCTGCGGCCAGGAGGCTATCCGTTCGCGCTCGTCGGCGACATGAGGGACAACCGCGGCGGGGCAACGCTGTACGGCGGTACAAAGCCACTTTTAGGCAACTCCCATTAGGCTTTTTCCCGCTCTTCGATTAGGGAGTCGGTATCAGCAATCGATCGTGCCTGGTGAAGCCGGGCACGCGCCAAGTGAGGGACGAACCAAGCGATGACCCGTATCCGCCAGCAGAACGTGACCGCGGCCCAGTGGAGCTCCAACGGTGAGTCCCTCGGCGCCCTCGACCTGACCCTTCCCGAGAACGAAGCCTTCGGCCTCAACGTCTTCGATCTCGCCGAGCAACAGGAGCGTCTCCCGGCTGACGTCTTCGACAAGCTGCAGGCGACGATTGCCGGCGGCGACACGCTCGACGCGGAGCTTGCCGACGCCGTCGCCGACGCGATGATGGCCTGGGCGCTGGAGAACGGGGCCACCCACTACACGCACATGTTCCAGCCGCTGACCGGCTCGACCGCGGAGAAGCACGACGGCTTCTTCGAGCCCGCCGGCGAAGGCAAAGTGCTCGCCGGCTTCTCCGGCAAGGCTCTGATCCAGGGCGAGCCGGACGCCTCCTCCTTCCCAACCGGCGGCCTGCGCGCGACCTTCGAGGCTCGCGGCTACACCGCCTGGGACCCGACCAGCCCCGCCTTCCTGCTCGAGAACCCGAACGGTACGCTGCTCGCGATCCCGACCGCGTTCGCCTCCTGGACCGGCGAGGCGCTCGACGCGAAGATCCCGCTGCTGCGCTCGATGGACGCTCTCTCGACGGCGGCAATCAAGGCGCTGAAGCTGCTCGGCGACGATCAGTCCGAGCACGTCTTCACCACCGTCGGGCCCGAGCAGGAGTACTTCCTGATCGACGAGCAGTACTTCTTCGAGCGCCCCGACCTGATCGCGACGGGCCGCACCCTGTTCGGCTCCAAGCCGCCAAAGGGCCACGAGCTCGACGACCACTACTTCGGCTCGATCCCGGAGCGGGTGCTGGCCTTCATGATGGACTCCGAACTGGAGATGAAAAAGCTCGGCATCCCGGTAAAGACCCGCCACAACGAGGTCGCGCCGGCGCAGTACGAGATCGCGCCGATCTTCGAGAACTCCAACGTCGGCTCCGACCACCAGCAGCTGCTGATGCGGACACTGGAAAGCGTCGCCCGCCGCTACGGCATGGTCTGCCTCCTGCACGAGAAGCCGTTCGCCGGCGTCAACGGCTCCGGCAAGCACAACAACTGGTCGATGGGCACCGACTCGGGCATCAACCTGCTCAACCCGGGCGATACGCCACACGAGAACATCGTCTTCCTCTTCTTCTGCACGGCGGTGATCCAGGCCGTCAACAAACACCAGGGCCTGCTGCGCGCCTCGGTCGCGAACATCGGCCAGGACCACCGACTCGGAGCCAACGAGGCGCCGCCGGCGATCATCTCGATCTTCCTCGGCGCCGAGCTCGAAAAAGCGTTCGAGGCGATCGCGACCGGCGAGGGAGACCCGAACACCCCGGCCTCCTTCCTCGACCTGGGGACGACCGTGCTGCCGAAGCTGCCGCTCGACGGCGGCGACCGCAACCGGACCTCGCCGTTCGCCTTCACCGGCAACAAATTCGAGTTCCGGGCGCTGGGGTCGAGCATGTCGCTGGCCTTCCCCAACACGGTGCTGAACACGATCGCCGCCGAGGCGATCGACGAGCTCGCCGACCAGCTGCAGGCCAAGCTCGACGCCGGCACGGCGATGCCGGAGGCCGTGATGGAGATCGTCAAGGACTCCTACACCGCCAACAAAGCGATCTGCTTCGGCGGCGACAACTACTCCGAGGAGTGGCACGCCGAGGCCGAGCAGCGCGGGCTGAAGAACCTGCGGACGACGCCGGACGCGCTGCCCGAGGTGATCGCGCCCGACACGGTCGCCGCCTTCGAGAAGTACAAGGTGATGAACGAGCGCGAGCTCGACTCCCGCTATGAGGTCTGGGTCGAGCAGTACACGATCCGGGCCAACATCGAGGCCGAGACCGCGCACACGATCGCGAAGACGATGATCCTGCCGGCGGCGCTGCGCTACCTGGCGCTGATCAGGGACTCTGGCGTCGCCGAGGGCGTCGCCGGTGAGGTACGCGAGAACCTCGAGGCGATGGGCAAAGCGCTGCTGGCGCTGGAGGAGGCCAACGAATACCCCGACGGGCTCGAGGGCCTCGACCTGGCGATCCACGCCCGCGACAAGCAGCTGGCGGCGATGGGCGACGTCCGCGCCGCAGCCGACAAGCTCGAGCGCGTCGTCGCCGACGACCTCTGGCCGCTGCCGAAGTACGAGGAGATGCTGTTCATCAAGTAGCGGCGCGCGCTACTCGGTGGGACCCGGAGGGTCGCGGCGCTCGTCGTCGCGGCCCTCTTCTTCGTCGTCTCCCTTTTCCGAGGGGTTGTCTCGGACCGCGTACCAGACGAGGAAGAAGACGCCGCCGGCGCCGATGATCGGGATCAGGCCGCCGGCCACCGCCCAGTAGGACTCGAGCGCGAAGGGCATCACGGCGCCGGCGGCAACCCGACGCCGCCGTGCAGCGGGTTGAGGTCGGCGAGCAGCTCGAGCAGCCGGGGCTGCGATTGCTCGGAGTCGATCAGCACCGCGGTGCCCGGCCAGGCGTAGCGCAGATAGCGGGCGTAGGCCTGGCGCGAGCCGAGGTCGGGCTCGTAGATCCAGGAGCCGGTGTTCCAGTACCTGGTCGCGGTGCCGCGGCGGCAGCGTATGTCGGCGAGCGGCTGGTGGGTGTGGGCGAAGACGATCGTCTCCGCCTCCTCCCCCCAGCCGAGGTTCTCGACGACCTGGGCGAAGGCGTCGAGCGCGTGCTCGGAGGGGTCGCTGCGCGAGATCACGGTCGGCTCGGGGTAGAGCGGCACCGGCCAGGAGGGGCCGGCGAGGGGCTGCTCGCGGGCCTGGCGCTGAGCCTCGTCGCGGACGACCGCGGCGAAGTGCTCCTCGCTCGGCAGCGAGTCGGCCTCGCTCTCCGCGGCAGCCGGGCGCAGATGCTCCTCGAGCCGCTTGGCGCCGCGCAGCGGGGCGCCAAGCGCGTAGGCCGCGCGGCTCGCTTTCTGCAGGGCGCGGAAGACGTTCTGCTGGGCGTGGGTTCCGTGCGGCATCTGGGCGACGACGTAGAGCCACTCCGTGAGCAGGGTGATCACCGACTCGTAGTCGGCGACCGTCTTTGGCTGCTCGGGACCGCCGGAGGCGATCGCCCACAGCGTTCGCGTCAGCAGCCGGGAGCCGCGCGAGCCGCTCATCCGCGCGTGCGGGTCGAGGTAGTGGCCGTGGGTGAGGAGGACGCCGCCGAAGCCGTAGGTCGGATAGGCGATCTCGATCTCGACCCGCGGCAGGCGCCGTTCGAGGAAGGCGCGGAAGTACCAGGGACCCGTGCGGGCGGGCCCGGTCCCCGCCGCCTCGCCGTCGGCCAGACGCGCCTCGAAGCGGTCCTCTTCGTCGCGGTGGACGAGGTGATGGTCATGGTTGCCCGCGAGGAAGACGAGGCGGCCGCCGGCCATCTTCTCGTCGATCAGCTTCAGCAGCCCGTCGGCCGCGTCCACCGCTTCCTCCACCGAGCCGAAGAGGAAGTCGAAGAGGTCGCCGAGGAAGATCAGCTCGTCGACGTCGTCCAGCGCCGGCGCCAGCCGCTCCAGCGCGAACTCCTCGCGCAGCAGGTCGCGGCCCGTCCAGGCCCCGAAGTGGGTGTCGGATATGACCAGCGCTCGCAAGCCACGATCATCGCCGATCGCGCCGGCGGGATCAGCTCCGGGGGCGGTGGGGGCGCAGGAAGACGAGCTCCTTTTCGCTCTTCACCGCCAGCCTCCCGGTCTCCTGGTAGGTCAGATGCAGGTCGACGGCCGACCGGCCGGCCTTCGCCAGCTCGTTGCGGATCCGCTTGCCGGCCGCCCCGTTCCCGGGCCAGATCTTCAGCTTCCAGCGGAACTCCCCGCCGCGCCATGGCGGCGGCGTCGGCCCCGTCTCCAGCTTCCAGCCGAGGCGGGGCGAATCGACAGTGAGCGTCCCCCGTTCGGGCACGAAGAGGAGGAGTTCGAGCAGCCGGCCCTGCTTGCGGCGCTTGACTTCGCCGATCCGGATCGACCGTGAGGACTTGGGCGGCGGTTCGCCGAAGACGCGCGAGTCGATCGCCACCCCGCAGGAGGCAGCGTAGGACGGTTCGGTGACCAGCGGGTGCACTTCGCTGCCGTCGATCGTGGCCGAGGAGACCAGGGGCCCGGGTTGGAAGCGGTTGGCCCAGTAGAGGTGGGTTGCGGTCGCGGCGATCCCGCATGGTTCGTCCGTGAGAGGGATGAAGTCGTCATCCACCGCGCCGCCATCGAGGTCGGCGCGGCCGATCCCCCTCGGGCTCTCGCCGGTCCAGTAGAGGTGGTCGGCGGTGACGGCCACCCCGCACGGGTGGTGGACGCCGACGATGAATTCGCGTTCGGGGTCGCTGCCGTCGAGGTTGGCGCGGCCGATCGTGTCGGCGGCGACGTCGCTCCAGTAGAGATGCTGGCCGTCGACCGCGATCCCGCAGGGACGAGAGAGGCCGACGACGAGGTTGCGCTCCACGCCGCTGCCGTCGAGGTTGGCGCGGCCGATCGACAACCCGCCGGCGCTCGCCCAGTAGATGTGGCCGGCGTCGACGGCAATCCCGCACGGTTCCTCCACGTTGCTGATCAGCGCTTCGTCGACGGCAACGCGTTCGTTGAGATAATCGAGCCGGCCCGCCGGGTTGGGGCTCAATTCCATGCGGCCGATCGTGTTGTCCCGGGGATCGGCCCAGAAGACGTCGCTGCCGTTCACCGCGACGCCGCAGACGTGGGTCTGCGGCGGGGCGTTGACGATTTCGTAGGGGTAGCTGATCAGGGCCTTGGTGCCGTCGAGGTTGGCGGCGCCGATGAAGCTGTCGCCGCCCCAGTAGATGGCGGCGCCGGCGGCCGCCGGGAGGAGGCCGGCGAGCAGCAGCGCCGAGGAAGCCGCGAGCAGCAGGCGCCGCCTCATCGCCGGCCCCGCTTGATCGCGAAGTGGCGAACCGAGGGCCCGACCGGGATCAGGCCCTGGACCGTCGCGCTGACTTCGAACCGGTGGCTCCCCGCGCGCAGGCCGGTGTAGGTCACCGGCGAGAGACAGGGCAGCGTCTTCCCCCCATCGAGGCGGCAGTGGAATTCGGCTTCCGGGTAGGCCGCGCGAAACCAAATCCTGGCCCGGCCGCGCTTGATCCGGACCTTGCGGCCCAGCGTCACCTGGGGGCCGTACAGCGGGAACGGGGCTTCGATGATGCTGAGCTGGGCCCAGCCGGTCTGGCCCCCGGCCCCGTCGACGGCGATCGAGTAGGTCTGGCCGGCCACCGCAGGCAGGGTCAGCCCACCGATCCCGCCGAGGCCGCAGGCCCTGTCCCCCATCGCGGCGTCCGCCGGCGTGCCGACCGGGGTCAACGCGTTGACCGCGCTGCCGGTGAAGGCCGCGACGACGGGGTGGAAGCTGCCGACGCAGGGGAAGATGCGGGCGGTCCCGGTTCGCTGTGCGGTCCAGCGGAACCAGATCGACGAGCCGGTCGCGCTGCCACCGATCGCCGGCTCGCCGGGCTCGCGACTGGCGCCCAGGGTGCTGCCTTCGGCGGCGGCGTTGCCGCCGAAGTCCTTGACCGGGGTGGCGTTGGCGAAGTCGTCGTTGGCTGGGACCGGCGAGCCGTTGGCGAGTTCGATTTCGAAACCACCGGCGCCGGCGACAGTGTCGACCGCAACCCAGTAGGTGGTCCCCGCGGCCGCCAGGAAGCGGGCGTCGGGATACGCGCATTCGGCGCCCGTGCCGTCGGAGACGACTTCGGTCAGTGATCCGAGCGAGGCGCCGGTGTAGACGCCGACGACGACGTCGCGGAAGCTGGTGCAGTGCACGCGGATCTCGCCCGAGCGCTGCGGCGTCCAGCGGTACCAGACCGAGGCGTCCCCCGGCCCGCCGGCCGGCTCGGGCTCGCCGGTCTCCCTCGTCGCCCCGACGGTGGTACCGGCGGCCACGGCCGGTTCGCCGGTCAGCTCGACCGCGCCGGCGAAGTCGTCGTTGGCGGGCGGCACCGCCAGGGCCCGGGCCGGCAAGAGCAGGGCGCAGGCGAGCAGCGCGGCACAGATAGTCGTCTTCGTGGTTCCCCCTGGCAAAGCGGAGGAATGTTAGGCGAAGCCGTGCCGATCGATCAGGCCAATTCGCCGGCGCGCGACAGCACCCGCATCGGCAGGCCGCCCTTCGGCGAGAGGGTCGGCATCTGGCGCACCGTCATCGTGCGGCCGGGGAGGGCGTCGAAGCGCAGGCGCTGCAGCAGCATCGTCGCCACCAGCTTGACCTCGGTCTGGCCGAAGCGTTTGCCGATGCAGACTCGCTGGCCGCCGCCGAAGGGGACGTAGGCGCCGCGGGGGAGGGCCGCCTTGCGCGCGCGGGTGAAGCGCTCGGGGATGAACGCCTCGGGCTCGGGGAAGACCTCGGGAATGCGGTGACTGGCCCAGGAGCAGTAGTTGACGTAGGCGCCGCGGGGCACGCTCCAGCCGCCGAACTCGAAGTCGCGGACGGCGCGGCGGGGGCCGATCCAGGCGGGCGGGTAGAGGCGCAGGACCTCGTCGAGGGCCATGTCGAGGTAGGGCAGCTCGCGCTCGATCTGCTCGGCGCTGGGCGTGGCGCCGCCGAGGACCCGGTCCTGCTCCTCGACCAGTCTGGCGAGGACGTCGGGGTGGCGCGCCAGCTCGTGCAGCATGAAGGTCAGGGTCGAGGTCGAGGTGTCGTGACCGGCGAACATCAGCGTCATAACCTGGTCGCGGATCTCGCGGTCGCTGAAAGCCTCGCCGCCCTCGCCGCGGACGTCGACCAGGAGGCTGAGGATGTCGTGGCGGTCGGGATCGGGCTCGGCACGGCGGCGGGCGATCTCGCCGAAGACGATCTCGTCGAGGACCGCGCGCGAGGCCACCATCTTGCGCCAGGGGGATCCCGGACCGCGCAGCAGGCGAAGGCCGAAGTCGATCCCGTAGAAGCCGAGGGCGCGCTCGAAGTGCTCGGCCGCTGCGGCACCCTTGCCGGCTTCGTCGGGGTCGAG
This sequence comes from Solirubrobacterales bacterium, assembly GCA_035542315.1. Classification (GTDB taxonomy): domain Bacteria; phylum Actinomycetota; class Thermoleophilia; order Solirubrobacterales; family 70-9; genus VAYN01. Next base: position 40,203 of record DATKLT010000047.1, read on the forward strand.
GCCGAGCAGCGCCCGCATCGCGATCCGCATCGCCAGGTTGCGCATCCAGGCGTAGACGTCGACGACCTCGCCGGGGCGCAGGGGCTCGATCGCCGCCGCCGCCTCGACCTCCATCGCCTCCATCGCGACGGCGATCTGCTCGCGGTGGAAGGCGGGCATCATGATCGCCCGAGCGCGGTCGTGGAAGTCGTCGTCGACGGTCAGCAGGCCGTCGCCGAGCAGCGGGATCAGGTCGCCGAAGCTCGACTCGCGCCAGTGGAAGCTCTCCGGGTGGGCGACGGTGACGAAGTGGTTGGCCTCGGGGCCGAGCATGAAGATCACCCGGGTGTGGAGCAGCCGCATGCTGAAGATCGGGCCGTGCTCTTCGTAGGCCCCGAGCAGCAGCGGCAGCGGGTCGTGGGCGATCTGGTGCGTGCGCGCCCAGCTGAAGTCGCCCGGCCCCGGCGGGTACTTTCCCCTCCCCCGCCACTCGGCCGCCAGGTCCTCGACCACCCGGCGAACCGGGTTGGCCGACATCTGAGGGGGCCGCGCCAGCGGCGCCGTCGTATCTACCGTGGCCATGCCGCGATCATAACTGGCCAGCTAGCCAGTTTTTCGCGGAGTCCGCGGTTACCCGCCCAACTACATAGCCGGACTTAGTCAGATTTAGCCGAGTCGGAGGAGCCGTTGCCGCTGGAGCCATTGGACTGCGCGGCCCCATCTTGTGGCGGCTTCCAGGGGTTCGGGATACTGATCGACGTCGGCGTCGGTGCCGGGATCGTGACTCCATGCTCTTCGAGATGGCGTGGGTCCGGAACCTTCGGCAACGGCTTGGTCTGGTCAAGGCTCATGGCTAGATGCTAGCCGGGTCCGCCGGCGGGGCGGTGTACTCGACGAAGGCAACGCTGGCGACGGCGTCCCCTGAAACGAATGCACCACTACTGCCAGGCACCTCCTGCAGTTGGCCATCGACTTCGATCAACTCGGCATCGAGAACCAGGCCGCGACCGTCCGCCTGAAAATCGGCACTTCCGCCGGCCGCCAGCACTCCATACATCTCGGAGCCATCGCGAAAGCGAACGTGGACGATCTGCGGCTGTCCGGCCTGTCGCAGGCGTTCCAACAGCCGGTCCCAGCCAAAGGAGATCGAGACGAGCTGGGTCAGGACGTCACCGAGCCACTTATAGGCCCGAGGCTCCCCAGCGCGCCTCACCGCCTCAACCTTCCGTGCGAGAAGGCCGGCAAGCCAGAGTCCGATCCGGGCGAGCAGCCCAACGGCAACCGAGGTCACGAGAAGTCGCCAGGCCAACGCCGAATAGGCGTCGACACGAATCTGCCCCGCCGCGTCGGCGACGTCCACGACCGCGGCAAGCCGGCCTCCCGCGTCGAGACAAACCGTTGCGACGCTCCATACAACCAGGCTGAGGATCAGGTAACTCGCGAAGGCACGGATGCCACTGCGATCACGAAGTCGCGGCCGTCCGTACTCGAGGATCTCGAGTACGAGGACGCCTGGAATGGCGGCGAGGGCGAAGGCCGCAATCGCCTGTGCCGTCTCGCCGGTCATCGCCAGAGCATGACCAGTGAGGCATCACGCGTGGGTTACAAGGCACGCAAGACTTGCGCCGAATCGCGGCGAATCCGTAAACGGTCGTTGCTAACGGCTGGCGGCGAGCTGACCGCAGGCGGCGTCGATGTCGCGGCCGCGGGTGAGGCGGACGGTGGCGGCGAGGCGGTGCTCGGCGAGGATCGCGCGGAAGCGCTCGATCCGCTCCGGCGAGGAGCCGTCGTAGGCGCCAGTCGGGTTGTAGGGGATCAGGTTGACCTTGTAGACGCGGGGGTCGAGCAGGGCGGCCAGCTCACGAGCGTGCTCGGGCAGGTCGTTGACCTCGCTCAGCATCACGTACTCGACGAAGACCTTGCGGCGGCGCGCGGACCGGTAGCGCTCGCAGGCGGCCAGCACCTCGGCCAGCGGGTAGCGGTCGTTGACCGGCATCAGCTGCGAGCGCAGGCCGTCGTTGGGCGCGTGCAGGGAGAGGGCGAGGCTGATCGGCATCTCGCACTCGGCGAGGCGGTCGATGCCGGGGACCCAGCCGACGGTCGAGATCGCGGTGCGGCGATGGGTGACGCCGAGGTCGGGCAGCCGTTCGCAGGCGGCGAGGACGTTGTCGACGTTCATCGTCGGCTCGCCCATGCCCATGAAGACGACGTGGTCGATCGCTTCGGTGCGGCGGAAGTGGAGCGCCTGGTCGAGGATCTCGTCGGCGGAGAGGTTGCGGCCGAACGTCATCTTGCCGGTGGCGCAGAAGGTGCAGGTCAGCGGGCAGCCCGACTGCGAGGAGAGGCAGACCGAACGGCGGCCGTCGCGGTAGCGCATCAGGACGGCCTCGATCGGGCGGCCGTCAGCGGTGTGGAAGAGGCACTTGACGGTGCCGTCGTCGGACTTCGCCTCGGCCCGTAGCTCGAGGGTCGAGAGCGGGACGCCATCCACGAGCCGCGCTCGCAGCGCCGCCGGCAGGTTGGTCATCTCGGCGTAGGAGCGGGCGCCGCGCGCGACCCACTCCCACACCTGTTCGGCGCGGTAAGGGGGCTCGCCACCGTCAGCGAGCGCGGATTCGAGAAGAGCGCGATCCACCAGGCGAGTGTAGGGGCGCCGCATCCGACGGTGACCACACGAGGGTGTGGTGAACGTCGGATGGGGACCGGCGCGGCTATTCGTGGATCCGCTCGCCGCGCTCGAGCATCGAGACGAACTTGCGCAGGCGCCGCTCGCGGGTCTCGGGCTTCTTCGCGTCGTTCAGCCGATAGACGATCGCGTAGCGATTGGCGCCGTCGAGACCGGCGAAGAACTCGGCGGCGGCAGGGCGGGCGTCCAGCTCGCGCTGCAGGTCGGGCGGCACGGCGGCGGTCCGCTGCCCCTCGTAGGCCGCCTCCCAGCGACCGTCGGCCCGCGCTGCCTCGACCTCGGCCAGCCCGGCCGGGCGCATCCGCCCCGCCTCGATCAACGCTTCCGCCTTCTCGCGGTTGATCTTCGACCAGCGCCCGCGGGGACGGCGAGGCGTGAATCGCTGCAAGAAGTGCTGGTCGTCGTGGGAACGCTTCTGGCTGTCGATCCAGCCGAAGCAGAGCGCCAGCTCGAGCGCCTCGGCGTAGGTGACGCTCGGCTCGCGGGCGCCTTTCTTGGCGATCTTCAACCAGGCGCCGCTCGAATCGCCCCCCTCCCCCTCGAGCCAGCGCTCGAACTCCGCCGGGCCGGCGAAGAGCACGATCGGCAGGTCGTCATTTGCCATCGCCCGATTCTCGCCTAACCGCCCAACGCTGCCAGCGCCTCCGCCTCCTCGACTCCTTCGATCGCGACCAGCTTTTGGCGAGACTTCTCGCCGCGTATCACTTGGACGCGGGAGGGAGCGACGCCGACCCGCTTCCCGATCAGCTTGCAGAGCGCCTTGTTTGCACGGCCGTCGAGCGGGGGAGCAGAAACCCGTGCGACGAGGACGCCGTCGTCGAAGCCGAGCAGCTCGTCGGCGCTGGCGCCGGGGCGCAGTCGCACCTCGATTTTGAGCATCCAGTTATTCATCGAGGAAAGTATTGTCCTGTCAAGCAACGGTCAACCGCGCGGGTTCACAAAGGAGAGCAGAGATGGCAGAGATCCCCAGCGAGGCACAGCACCTCCTCAAAGGCAAGACGTTCGCCCACGTGGCGACGCTGATGCCCGACGGCTCCCCCCAGGTCTCGCCGGTCTGGATCGACGAAGAGGACGGCCTCGTCGTCTTCAACACCGCCGAGGGTCGGCTGAAGCCCGAGAACCTGCGCCGCGACCCCCGGGTCGCGCTCTCGGTCACCGCCGAGGGGAACCCCTACGAGACGATGCTGATCCGCGGCAAGGTGGTCGAGATGACCCAGGAGGGTGCCGACGACCACATCGACGAGCTCGCCAACCGCTACATGGGCGTCGACGAGTACCCGCTGCGCCAGACCGGTGAAGAGCGTGTGATCGTCAAGATCGAGCCGGAAAAGGTCATGCACTGGGCGCCGTAGGGCGCCGGCTCAGGGCAGCTCGGCGCCGATCCGGCAGAGCGCGGCACGGGCGTACTCGAACACGCGCGCGTCGCCGCTGAGACGGAAGCGTAGGTTGGTGCCCACGGTCAGCGAGTAGAGCTCGAAGGCGAAGCGCTCCGGTTCGGCGACCCCCGCGATCCGCGCCTGTCGCTCGAGCTCGCCCGTCCAGGCGTCGACGGTGGCGGCGATCGCGTCGCGCACCGGGCCCGGCCGGTCGTCGTACTCGACCGAGGCCGCCGCCCAGAAGCAGCCGCCCTCGTAGACGTCGAGGTGGTCGAGGTACTCGGCGGCGAGCGCCCGCAGCCGCGGCGCGCCGTCGGGGGCGGCCGTCGCCGGCTCGATCACGGCAGCACGGAAGCGGGCGGCGGCGGCCTCGACCGTCGCCAATTGCAGCTCCTGCTTGGAGCCGAAGTGGGCGAAGAGGCCGCTCTTGCTCATCCGCAGCTCGGCGGCGAGGCGGCCGATCGTCAGCCCCTCGAGGCCCTCGGTCGAGGCGAGGTCGACGGCCCGCTCGAGGATCGCGGCCCGGGTCTGCTCGCCCTTCGACGCCGGCTCGACGGTTGCGCTCATCGACGAAAGGCTATAGAAAAGCACGAACGTTCGTACAACCACGCGGGAGGAGAAAGACGATGAGCACTCACGGAGCGAAGAAGATCGACGAGATGGAGGCCGTCTACCTCGGCGCCTTCAAACGCGCCCGGGCCGAGCTCGGGATCGAGTCGTTCGGGATGGCGGTGATCGACCTGCCCCCCAACTTCGACAGCTACCCCGAGCACGACCACTCGGGCGACGGCCAGGAGGAGGTCTTCCTGGCGATGCGGGGCAGCGGCGAGATCGAGATCGAGGGCGAGCGCTTCCCGCTCGACGGCGACCACATCGCGAGCGTCCCCGCCGGGACCAAGCGCAAGGTCTGGGCCGGCCCCGACGGGATCCGGCTGGTCGTCGTCGGCGGCGTCCCCGGCGGGCCCTACGTCGCGCCGGAGGTCAGCAAGCTGGGCCAGCCGGACCCGATGGCGACTGCCTGACCTGCTCGAAGCCCGGGCAGCTCAGCACCGGCAGCCGCGGGTAGCGCGGAAACTCTGGCTGGTCGCGAGAGCGCTCGCAGAGCGAGAAGACCGAGCCGCGGGTGTTGGGCACGAGGCGCTGGTGGCGGCAGCGGTCGCAGAGGCCACGGGCGGGGGCAGTGTTCATGGCGCCGATGCTACGCCCAGGGGGGCCGACTCTCCTGGGCGCGGCTTCGGCCGGAAACTGCGGCAATCGCCGCCGCCGCTCCCGCCTGAGCGGGCTCTACTTTGGATGGATGCACCCGACCGCGACCCTGTTCGACGCCGATGCCGGCTCCTACACCGGCACGGTCGAGGTGCTCGGGGTCATCTTCCGTGCCGAGGACGACGGCTACGCGGTGCTCGAGGTGCGCGACCCCGAGGCCGGCGAAGGCTTCGCCCTGGTCGGTCCCGTCGCCCATCTCGGCGAGGGCGACCGGGCCGAAGTCAGCGGCGAGTGGCAGACCCACTCGCGCTACGGCCGCCAGCTGCGGGCGCAGGGTGCGGTGCCGCTCGACCCCGCCGACCGCGAGGGGCAGATCGCCTATCTGACGACGCTGCGTCACATCGGCCAGGCCCGCGCCGAGCGCCTCGTCGACAGCCACGGCGAGGGCGTGCTGCAAGCGATCGCCGCCGACCCGCAGGGAGTCTTCGCGACGCTGCGCGGGGTCAGCGCCGACCAGGCCGCGGCGGCGGCCGAATCCTGGCACGCCAGCCGCGCCGTCCGCGACCTCCACGTCCAGCTCGCCCCGCACGGCCTCGCCCACCTGGCGGCGCCGATCCACGCCCGCTTCGGCGAGCACTCGATGACGGTCCTGCACGAGGACCCCTACCGGCTGACCGAGGTCGGCGGCGTCGGCTTCGCCCGCGCCGACAAGATCGCCCTCGCCGCCGACGTGCCGCCGGAGTCGAGCCGCCGCGCCCAGGCCGCCGCCGTCTTCGCCCTCGCCGAGGCCGAGCAACAGGGCAACAGCTACCTGCCGCTGGCGGAGCTGGCGCGGCGCACGACCCGGCTGCTCGGGCTGGCGGCCGATCCCGAGGTCCTGACCGAGGCTCCGGGCCTGGCCCTGGAGGAGGATCGCGTCTATCGCGAGGCGACCCTGGAGAGCGAGCGCGCGGTGGCGGCGACGCTGCGCGAGCGCGCGGCGCTCACGCCCCACCTCGACCACGAGCCGGGCGAAGAACCCGAGCGTGGCCTCACCGTCGAGCAGTGGGCGGCGGTGCGCGGCGCCTTCGAGGCGCGGGTCTCGGTCCTCACCGGCGGCCCCGGCGTCGGCAAGACCGAGTGCACGAAGGGAATCGTCGCCGAGGCCGAAGCGGCAAACGCGACGCTGGCGCTCTGCGCGCCCACGGGGCGGGCGGCGCGGCGGATGGAGGAAGCAACTGGCCACGAGGCGATGACGATCCACCGCCTGCTCGAGTGGATGCCGGGGCGCGAGCCCGCCTTCCGGCCAGGGCGCCCGCTTCCAGTCGACCTGGTGATCGTCGACGAGTCCTCGATGCTCAATCTGCGCCTCGCCCAGGTCCTGCTCGAAGGGCTGGCCGAGTCGACCCACGTCGTCTTCGTCGGCGACGCCGACCAGCTGCCGCCGATCGGCGCCGGCAAGCCGTTCGAGGACCTGATCGCCTCCGGCACGGTCCCGGTCGTGCGGCTGACCCAGATCTTCCGCCAGGCGGCGCGCTCGATGATCACCACCGCCGCCCACGAGATCAACCGCGGCCGCCCGCCGCACCTGGAGCCGGGCCCCGACCAGGACCGCGACTTCTTCTTCATCGAGCGGGCCAACCCGGAGCGGGCGCTGGAGACCGTGGTCGAGGTCGTCGCCGAGCGGGCGGCGGAGAGCTTCGGCGTCGACCCGATCCGCGAGGTCCAGGTGCTGGCGCCGATGTACAAAGGGCCGGTCGGGATCGACGCGCTCAACGAGCGCCTGCAGGACAGGCTCAACGGCGACGGGAAGAAAGCGCTCGCCGAGCGTTTCCGGATCGGCGACCGGCTGATCCAGACCCGCAACTCGCACGAGCTGGGCCTGATGAACGGCTCGATCGTCTTCCTCCGCGAGGACGACCCCGGGGAGGAGCAGATCGTCGTCGACACCGACGACGGCGGCTCGCTGGTCATCCCCTACGGGGAGACGGCGACGCTGCGCCTCGCCTACGCGATCTCGGTCCACAAGGCGCAGGGCTGCGAGGTGCCGGTCGTCGTCGGCGTCTGCCACCGCTCGCACTCGCGGATGCTGACCCGGCCGCTGCTCTACACCGCGATCACCCGCGCCCGCAGCAACTGCGTCCTGGTCGGTGACCGGGCGGTGCTGGAGGCGGCGGTGCGCCGCGACGAGGCCGGCGGGCGCCACTCGGGCCTGGCGGTACGGCTGGCGGCGTCCGAGGGAGGCGAAAGGCTGGCGGTCTGATGAAGCGACTCGTCGTCCTCTTCGCACTCGCCCTGCTCGTGCCGGCGGGCGCCTCGGCAGCGGCGACCAGCTCGTTCCCACTCGGCAAGCGGCAGGTCACCGCGCTGTTCGAACTGCGCCACCCTCGTGGCCTCAACCGCTTCGTGCGCAGCGTCTCCGACCCGCGCTCTCCCGACTACCGCCAGTACGCCACGGTCGAGCAGCTCGTCGCCCGCTACGGGGCGAAGCCGCAGACCAGGGCGAAGGTGCTGCATTGGCTGGCGCGGCGCGGCCTACGCGGCAAGCCGACCGCCGACGGCGCCTTCCTCCTCGTCCGGCTGCCCTCGGCGGGGGCGGCGAGGTGGATGCCGCGGGCAGCGAGCGCCACCCCCGGGACGCTCGCGGCCCGGATCGGCCGGCGGGTGCCGCTGGCCCTGCGCGGCGACGTTACGCGGATCTCGCTGCTACCCGGGCAGCAGGCCGAGCCCAAGCCCGGCCCGGCAGCCGGCCCGCTGCCGAGCGCCGCGGCGAAGAAGCCCAAGCTGCCGTACTTCTCGATCAAGGAGCACAGCGGCACCGCCGGCGGCTGCGCCGCGGGCAGCAGCGGCGGCATTGGGCCGCCGTTCGAACCGTTCACGCCGAACCAGTACCTGACCGCCTACGGCTACAACGCGATGCACGCCCGCGGCTTCCAGGGCCAGGGCGAGACGGTCGCGATCGTCGAGGGCGGCGCCTTCAAGCGCAGCGACGTCGAAACCTTCACTCGCTGCTTCGGCTCCAAGGCGCCGCCGATCGCGGTCGTGCCACTCGTCTCCCGCAAGCGGCTGAAGCCCGAAGACGAGCCGACGCTGGACGTCTCGATGGTCGCGATCGGGGCGCCGAAGCTCGACCGAATCGTCGCCTACGAGGGCAGCGAAACGTTCGAAGGCCTGATCGAAACGGCAGGCGCGGCGCTCGGCTCCCCCGGGCACCGTCCGGACGTGATCTCGATCTCCTACGGGTTCTGCGAGCCCTACGTCAGCGGCGGGCTCTCGCTGCGCGACGCTATCGACAACGTCTTCGCGGTCGCCGGCGGCGCCGGGATCTCGGTCCTCGCCTCAGCCGGGGACCAGGGCTCGAGCGGCTGCCGAACCTTCTCCAGCGAAGGCGAAGAGACGGCACTGGCGACGCTGGCGGTGCAGCTGCCCTCCTCCTCGGCCTACGCGACCGGGGTCGGTGGCACCAACCTGATCCTCTCCAAGGGCAACCGGATCAAGAGCCAGATCGTCTGGAACGACTGGCGGATCCAGGCCGCCGGCGGCGGTGGCGGCGCCAGCCTCCTCTATCCCCACACCCCCTGGTGGCAGCGCAGCGTCCACCGCTACGGGCTCGGGCGGAAGGTCCCCGACCTCGCCGCCCTGGCCGACATCTACCCGGGCTACTCCTACTTCTGCAGCGCCGCCTCCTGTGCCCCGCACGCCGACCAGGTCTTCGGCTGGAGCAGCGTCGGCGGCACCAGCGCCGCGACGCCGCTGACCGCGGCTGGAGTCGCCCTCACCGATCAGTACCTCGAGCGCCGCGGCCAGGCCCCGCTCGGCTTCCTCAACCCGCTGCTCTACCAGCTCGGCGCCAGCCGGGCGACGCGCCGCCAGGCCTTCGACGACGTCACCCAGGGCAACAACGACATCGGCTGGGTGCTGTCGCCGGCGGCGGGCGGAGGCCACTCGCTCGAATGCTGCTGGGCCCGCCACGGCTACGACCCGGCTAGCGGCTGGGGCTCGCTCCGGTTCCCCGGCTTCGCCCGGGCGGCGGGCGCCGCGGGCTGAGCCAGCGCGCCGGCCCGACGCCGCCTGGCCGCGATACTTGGGCCGATGCCGGACGAGGGCGAGCGACAGCGACCGCAGTTGCCGTGGATCGAGCTCGGCTTCACCCTGGTCGGGCTGGCGCTACTGGCGCTGCTCGTGCTCGGCGTTCCGGCGCTGCGCCACGCCGCCGAAGCGGCGGTGCAGGGCGACACCGGGGAGGTCCGCCACCAGATCGATGAGCTCGGCGCCGCCGGGCCGCTGCTGATCCTCGCCCTCACCCTGATCCACGCGGTCGTCATCTACCCGGCCGAGATCGTCAACGCCGCCGCCGGCTTCGCCTACGGGTTCTTCCCCGCGCTCGCCCTGGTCACGGTCGGCTGGCTCGCCTCGGCCCTGCTCTGCTACCTGGTCGGGACGCGGGTCGCGCGGCCGCTGCTCGACCGCCTCTTCGGCGAGGAGCGATTCGAGCGCTTCGAGCGGATGATCGAGCGCGGCGGCGTCACCCTGCTGCTCGCCCTGCGATTGATCCCGATCGTCCCCTTCAGTCTCGTCTGTTACGCCGCCGGTGCCGCCCGGGTGCCGCTCTGGCGCTTCGTCTGGACGACGGTGGTCGGCTACATGCCGATCACCGCGATCGCCGTCTACTTCGGCACCCGGCTCGAAGGCCTACAGCTGACCGACCCACTGGTGATCGGCTCGGCGGTGGCGCTCCTGGTCCTGCTGCTGATAGGCAACTGGATCGTGCGCCGCCAGACGGCGAGCCAGCGGGACGAGGTCAGTCGACCCGCTTGACGCGGAAACGGAAGACGGCGGGGGTCGGGTCGAGCAGCCCGCTGGACCCGCGCGCCCGCACCCTGACCACGTGGGCGCCGACGCCGAAGCGACGCACAAGCCGCTTCGGGCAGGGGCTGAAGTTGGCGGCACGGTCGATCCGGCAGACGAAGCTGACGCCGCTCTGATCGGCGGCGAAGGCGAAGACCAGCTTGGCCGGGGGGCGGGCCCGGCGGACGACGGCGGCCGGGTGCAGGCGGATCGAGGTCGCGGGCGCGGTCGGAGCTGGCGGTTCGGGGGTGACCGGGACTTCGGCGTCCCAGTTGCCGGGCGCCTTGACGACCAGGCCGGAAGCCTCGGGAACAGGACACGATCCGGGCCCGACCGTGGGCCCGCCCTGCACCGCTTCCAGGGCGCCGACCGCTTCGACCAGGCCCGCCCCCATCGCACAGGGGCCGAAGGAGGCGAACGGGGTCGCGGTCCCGGTCAGAGCCGTGCGCAGTTCTTCCGGCGTCGCGCCCGGCACCTTCGACTTCATCAGCGCGACGACCCCAGCCGCGTGCGGGGCGGCGGCGGAGGTGCCGCAGAAGCGCCAGGCCGGCCCCTGCCCGGTGTAGACATGAGCGAAGAAGGTCGTCTGGCCGCAGTCGGTGGCGGCGACGTCGGGCTTGGAGACGAGCTCCGGCGAGAGCAGCTTTTCGGAGGCGCCGGCCGCTTCGACCGGGGCGAAATAGAGGGTCGCGGGCCCGCGCGAGGAGTAGCGCTCGGGGGCGGCGCTCGCCGCTTCGGGGTCGACGTTGTACTTGACCGCGCCGACCGCGATCGCGTCGGCGGCGGCGGAGTGGCCGAAGATCGACGGGCCGACGACGTCGCCGCCGCCGGAGGTCGGGTACTCGGTGCCGGCGACCCCGCCGCCGTTCTCGAGGAGGATGAACTTGAGCCGTGGGTTGCCGCCCGAGAAGCGGTTGATCGCGAGGTCGACCAGCCTGGTCGAGGAGCTCGGGTTTTCCCACTGCAGGATCTCGACCGGCTGCCCGTGCGAGGGGTTGTTTTCGAGCGAGGCGGCGACCACGTTGCCGCTCGAGTCGAGCAGGTAGGCGTCGAGATCGGTGCCGACCCCATGCCTGGATTCGGCCCACTGCAGGTCGACGGTCAGCGTTTCTTCGGGTTCGACTCGGATTCCGAATTCGTCGTCGCTTGGCGCTTCGGGGTCGAAGTCCATGCAGTGGCTGGCGTTGAGGCCGGGGCCCTGAGCGATCGCCGCCGGGCACTTACCGGAGTCGCGGAAGGCGGGCGCTTCCCAGGAGGCGATTTCGTGCCCTTCGCCATCGAAGAGGTTGTCGTTGCCGGCCGCGGTCAGGTAGGTGGCGCCTTTTTCGGTGACGGCGCGGATCGCGTTGCCGATCGGGCCTTCCTGGAAGAAGGGCTCTTCGAAGTAGGAGACGTCGTCGACGATCACTTCCGCCCCCGCTTCCTGGAGTTTTTCGATGTTTTCGGCGAAAGCGGTTTCGCCGGTGAAGGCGGTGGCGAAGGCCAGCTTGGCTTCGGGAGCGACGTCGTGGACGATCTGCAGCATCGCCCGGCCCTCGTCGCTCGATTCGGACGATTTGAAGTCTTCGCCGACGAGCCCGACGGGGAGTTCCTGGCCGCCGCAGGTGTTGAGCGGCGCTCCGGGCAGATCCGCCGTTTCTTCGTCTTCTTTGGCTTTGGTCGCAACGGGACCGCTCTCGTCGGCGGCTTCGGTCGCCTCGTCGAAGGAATCGGAGAGGACGCCGACCGTGACTCCGGCGCCCCTGGTGCCGAACTTCCAGCGCGCTTCTTCCTTTTCTTCGCTGCCGCCGGCGTGGAGCTGGGCGACGCCCTCGGAGATCGCGGCACCGCCTTCGCAGTCGACTTCGCGCAAGATCGGCTCCCGCACCGGGCTCACCGACTCGACGCCGGGGACGGTGGTCAGCGCCGGCAGGTCGGCCGGGGCCGCCGTCGCGGTCACCACCTGGTAGGGGCGGCTGGCGGCGAGGACCTGAGCGCCGGCCGCACGCAGCTGGTCGCGCCGGGCGACGGCGCCGCGGTCGAAGCCGACTTCGACCAGGACCCGGTTGCCGCGGCGCACGAAGCTGCCCGGGCCGCTGACGGCAACGCCGGCGGCGCGCGCCTGGCGAGCGTGCGAGCTGCCGCGCAGGGCGGGCGCCGACAGTCGCCGAAGCACCGGCGAGAGCTTGCCGGGGACCTTGACCGGCCTCGTCGCGGCCGTCGCGCTGGCAGCCGCCGAGGCCGCCAGGAGCGCAGCCGCGATCCCGAGCGCGGCCGAGCGCGTGAGCGTGCCCGAGGACATCACTTAGAAGCTATCGGCATGAGATCAAGATCGCCTGAGATTCGCGGTCGGCGGCTGGCGCCGCTAGAGATAGGACGCGCGCCGGAACCAGGCGACGAGCGCCAGCACCGAGACGACGAGCCCACCCACACCAAACACCCAGAAGTCCGCCTCGGAGCGGATGTTGATCACCATCCAGCCGAAGTTTTGGCCGAAGAAGCCGACGATGAAGGAGAGCGGCAGGAAGACGGTGGCGACGACCGTGAGCTGCTTGGTGATCTGGTTGAGCCGGTTGGAGACGAGCGAGAGGTAGGCGTCGCGAGTGCCGGCCAACAGGTCGCGGTAGGAGTCGATCTGATCGGAGATGCGGATCGAGTGGTCGTAGACGTCGCGGAAGTAGGTGCGGCTGTCGGCTTGCAGGCCGGGGATTTCGAGGATGTCGTCGATGCCCCGGGCCAGCAGGTCTCGCTGCGGGCCGACGACGCGTCGCAGCTCGACGAGGCGGCGGCGCAGGCGGGTGATCTCCTCGAGCTGGCCGGGCTCGGTGCGTTCGAAGATCTCGCCGTCGAGCCGTTCCATCCGGTCGCCGAGGTCTTCGAGGACGGGGAAGAAGGTGTCGGTGAGACCGTCGAGGACGCGGTAGACGACGAACTGCTCCGAGCGCGGCGCCTGGGCGGAGAAGCGCTGGCGCGCTTCCTCCAGCGCCGGGCAGGGGTGCTGGTGGGAGGTGACGAGATAGCCGCCGGAGAGGAAGGCGTGGACCTCTTCCAACTCGATCTCGCCGTCGGCGCCATCGGCGGCGCCGTAGTAGACGAGAAACATGTAGTCGCCGAAGTCGTCGAGCTTCGGCCGCTGGCCGCGCTTGAGCATGTCCTCCAGCGCCAGCGGGTGAAATGAGAGCAGCTCGCCGAGCGCCCTCGCCTCCTCTTCGCCGGGGTCGCAGAGGTCGAGCCAGAAGTACTCATCGCGGCCGAGCAGCTCCGATATCGCCTCGCGATCGACCTTCTCGAGGAAGCGCACAGGGGAAACGTAGATCTGGTCTCGGACGCGCGCTTCACCGAATCGGCGCCGCCGTCGCTGCCGATCCTGCTACGGTGCCCGTTTGTTAGGGCCGGTTTAGACCGGCAAAGTTTGTGCGTAGCGCTCGCAGTCGTTGCTTCACCGCATCCTCCGCGTTCGCAGCACACGATGTGGAGGCAATGCATGCCTACTGGAACTGTCAAGTGGTTCAGCGACGACAAGGGCTACGGGTTCATTACGCCCGACGACGGCTCGAAGGACGTCTTCGTCCATCACAGCGCCATCCTCGGCGAGGGTTTTCGCTCGCTGACCGAGGGCGCCAAAGTGAGCTACGAGTCCGAAGAAGGCCCCAAGGGCCCGGCCGCCGCGAGCGTTCAGCAGCAGTAGTTCCTGCTCGACGCATAGGCAGTCCGAAGCCCGCCGATTCGGCGGGCTTCTTCTTGCCCTGAGCCGATCCCCCTCGTCCCCTACCCTCCCCCCCTCCATGAGCACGACCCGAGACGACCTCCGCAACGTCGCGATCATCGCCCACGTCGACCACGGCAAGACGACCCTGGTCGACGCGATGCTGTGGCAGACCGGCACCTTCCGCAAGGGCCAGGACGTCGCCGAGCGGGTGATGGACTCGATGGACCTCGAGCGCGAGAAGGGGATCACGATCCTCGCCAAGAACACCGCGGTCAACTACGGCGAGACGAAGCTGAACATCGTCGACACGCCGGGCCACGCCGACTTCGGCGGCGAGGTCGAGCGGGCGCTGACGATGGTCGACGGGGCGCTGCTCCTGGTCGACGCCTCCGAGGGACCGCTGCCGCAGACGCGGTTCGTGCTGCGCAAGGCGCTGGCCGCGAGGCTGCCGATCATCCTCGTCGTCAACAAGGTCGACCGCCCGGACGCGCGGATCGCCGAGGTCGTCGACGAGGTCTACGAGCTGTTCATCGACCTCGACGCCGACTCCGACCAGATCGAGTTCCCGATCGTCTACACCAACGCGAAAGCGGGCTGGGCGGCGCTCGAAGAGGGGGTCGAGGGCGAGGATCTGAAGCCGCTGCTCGATCTGATGGTCGAGCAGATCCCGGCGCCCGAATACGACGAAGGAGCGCCGCTGCAGGCGCACGTGACCAACCTCGACGCATCCCCCTACGTCGGTCGCCTGGCGATCTGCCGGGTGCGGCAGGGGACGATCCGCGCCGGGCAGCAGCTCGGCTGGTGCCGCGCCGACGGCAGCGTCCAGCGGGCCAGCGTCACCGAGCTCTACGTCACCGAGGGCCTGGAGCGGGTCAGCGCCGCTGAGGCGGGCCCGGGTGAAATCATCGCCGTCGCCGGGATGGAAGAGGTGACGATCGGCGAGACGCTGGCCGATCCGGAGGACCCGCAGGCGCTGCCGGTGATCGAAGTCGACGAGCCCTCGCTCTCGATCGTGCTCGGCATCAACACCTCTCCCCTGGCCGGCCAGGAGGGCAGCAAACTGACCGCGCGCCAGATCCGCGACCGGCTCGACGCCGAGCTGGTCGGCAACGTCTCGATCCGGGTCAAGGACACCGAGCGCCCCGACGCCTGGGAGGTCCAGGGCCGCGGCGAGCTGCAGCTCGTCGTCCTGCTCGAGATGATGCGCCGCGAGGGATTCGAGCTGACCGCCGGGCAGCCGCGCGTCGTCACCCGTGAGATCGAAGGCGAGGTCCACGAGCCGGTCGAGCGACTGGCGATCGACGTGCCCGAGGAGCACGTCGGCGCCGTCACCCAGATGCTCGCCGCCCGCAAGGGGCGGCTGGAGCAGATGGTCAACCATTCGACCGGGTGGGTGCGGATGGACTACCTGGTCCCTGCCCGCGGCCTGATCGGGTTCCGCACCGAGTTCCTCACCGAGACCCGCGGCACCGGCATCCTCCACCACGTCTTCGAGCGCTGGGAGCCGTGGGCGGGCGAGCTGCGCACGCGCCAGACCGGCTCCCTCGTCGCCGACCGCCGCGGCCAGACCGCTGGCTACTCGCTGATGAGCCTGCAGGACCGCGGCACCCTCTTCGTCGGCTCCGGCGAGGAGGTCTACGAAGGGATGATCGTCGGCGAAAACGCCCGCTCGGAGGATCTCGACGTCAACCCGACCAAGGCCAAACAGCAGACCAACATGCGCGCCGCCAGCGCCGACGTCCTCGTCCGCCTGGCGCCGCCGACCCGGCTCAGCCTCGAAGCCTCGCTCGAGTTCCTGCGCGAGGACGAGTGCGTCGAAGTCACCCCCGAGTCGGTCCGCCTGCGCAAGCTGATCCTCGACAAAGTCCAGCGCCTCAAGGCCGCCAAGCGCGGCGACGCCGCCCCGCGCCTCGCCTAGCCACGCATCGTGGTTGAGCTGTCCGTCGGATAGCGAGGGAAACCTCAACCACGCGCGGCCAGTAGTCGACCCAGCCGCACCATCACCTCACCGGGTTCGCGCGCGAAGCGCGGCCCGGTGACCCGCGTCATCCCGATCCCGTCGAGCAAGAGGTCCTCCTGGCGCAGGCGATCTTCCTCGAAGGAGTCGCGGGTACCGTGGGTCTCGTAGAGGTCGAGTTCCACCGCGAAACGGTGCTCGGGCCAGTAGAGGTCGAGCTCCATTCCGGCGCCGTTGTAGTTGACGCGCGGGGTCGGCAGACCGGCGGCAAGGACAGCCTCGTAAAAGAGTGACTCGAACTCCGAGCGAGTGAACGGCGGGGGTTCGTAGAGGGCGATGGCGCGCTTCAGGCGCTTGTTGCCTCGGTGCCCCCTGTTGCGTGCGAGCACGTCGAGGACCGCAGTCAGGTCGAAGAGCTTCTCCTCTTCAGAGCGCTTCAGCAGGCGCTTGAGGCGCCGCCTGTCGACCTGTGCCGCCTGGTCGAGGAGCGTGCGGGCGACCGAGGTGACCGGGATGTTGTCGATCAGGGCGCGATCGGCGTCGGTGAAGGTGCGGGAGCGGTGGATGTGGATCGGCAGGCGCTTGGCTCTCGGGGACGGTCCGGTGACATGGGCCGGGATTGGCTGGGTAGGGGTGAGTTTCCAAAGCCACGCAGCGGAGTAGTGGCTCAGCAGCGCTCCCGGCCCTGAGGCGAGAACCGCGGCCAGGCATTCGCCGTGGGGGGAGAGGTCGGTGTGCCCCACGGCGTAGACGCCTTGGTAGAGGCGATGCAGGCGACCTGCCCGCTCGGCTCGCTCCACCGCTTGCTGGGAGTAGCCGAGCAACAGCCGCAACTGACGGATCGAGACGACGCCGTGCTGCCCTTCCGCCAGTGCCGCCAGATCCTTGCCGCGTGGTTGAGCTTTGCCTCGCATAGCGACGGAAAGCTCAACCACGGGTGGGGTTCTCCCCCCGGTTGGGGCTGCGTGGGCCTCCCTCACTCCTCCCTGCTGCTGTTTCGTCCCGTCGTGCGGCTTCGGAGCTACAGGCCGAGGTCGGCTTCGATGCCGTCGAGCAGGCGCTTGAGGCCGCGCTCGAAGCGGCCCTTGCCGGAGAAGAGCTCGAGGACGCGCTCGATCCCGGCGCTGGCGTCCTCGCCGAGGTACTGGCGAATCAGCGGGTACTCGCCGGTGTCGAGTTCGCGTTGGAGGAAGGCGACGACGTCGGGTGACCAGCCGCGCTCGTTCTCCTGCCGCTCCTGCAGCTCGCGCAGGGCGTAGCCGAAGACGTAGTCGTCGACCTGGCCGATCACCTCGAAGACGAGGGTCTGATCGAGGTCGAGCGAAGCCACGGCTTGCAGCGACTGCTCGAAGTGGCGCATCGCGTTGGGGCCGATCTCGCCGCCCTCGATGCCATCGAGGACCCAGCGGTGAGCGATGAAGGCATCGCGCGAGCGGGTCGCGATCTGGGTCAGCGCCTGACGCCAGCCCTCGGCCAGCTGGTCGTCGGGGATGAGGATCTCGCCCATCATCTCGTCGACCATGAGCATGATCAGCTCGTCCTTGTTGCGGACGTAGTGGTAGAGCGTCATCGTGCCAGCGCCGAGGCGCTGGGCGACGCGGCGCATCGAGACCGCGTCGAACCCTTCCTCGTCGGCGATCTCGATCGCCGCCCGGGCGATCTCGGGCCGGGTATGGGAAGGTCGGCGGGCGCTCGGTTCCTCCCGCAACCAGATCAGCGACTGCTGGATCCCGTCGACGGCCTCCTGGGCCCGTTCGAGCCGCTCCTGGGCGCGGTCGGCGCCGCGTTCGACTTGCTGCCGGGCGCGCTCGAGCCGCTCCTGGGCGCGTTCCATCTGCTCCTCGACGCGCTGCTGGGCGCGGGCCCTCCGCGCCTCCTTGTTCGAGCCTGAAGGCATTTCGTACATCGTACTGCTAATCTAGCCGTACGACGTACTACAACCACGTACGAGGTACGAAATGAACGCTGAAAACCAGGACCCCCGGGCCGAGATGGCGATCGCCACCAGCGGCCTGGGCAAGCGCTACGGAGAGATGTGGGCGCTGCGGGACTTCGATCTCGAGGTCCCGGCCGGCTCGGTGCTCGGCCTGCTCGGCCACAACGGCGCCGGCAAGACGACCGCGATCCGGATCCTCACCACGCTCGCCTCCCCCACCGCCGGCAGCGCCCGGGTCGCCGGCTTCGACGTCGTCGAGGACGCCGCACGGGTGCGCGAACGGATCGGGCTGACGAGCCAGGCGGCGACGGTCGACGGCCTGATCAGCGCACAGGGAAACCTGGAGATGATCGGCCGCCTCTACCACCTGCCGCGCAAGGTCGCCCGCGAGCGCGCCGCGGAGCTGCTCGAGCGGCTGCAGCTGACCGACGCCGGCGAGCGGCTCGTGCGCGACTTCTCCGGCGGCATGCGCCGCCGGCTCGACCTCGCCGCCAGCCTCGTCGCCTCGCCCCCGGTGCTGTTCCTCGACGAGCCGACCACCGGCCTCGATCCGGAAAGCCGCAACGACCTCTGGGAGATGCTGCGCGACCTGGTCGGGGCGGGGACGACGCTGCTGCTGACCACGCAGTACCTGGAGGAGGCCGACCGCCTCTCCGACCGCATCGTCCTCCTCGACCACGGCCAGATCGTCGCGACCGGCTCGCCGGCACAGCTGAAGGCGCGCCACGGCGGCGAGCGGATCGCCGTCTCGCTCGCTGCCGAGGGCCAGGTCGAGGCCGCCGCCTCAGCTCTGGAAGCGGTCGCCGCCGGCGCCGCCGAGGTCGACCACGAAAGCTCGATCGTGACCGCCCCGGCAAACGAGGCGACGCGGCTGATCGACGTCGTCCGCGCCCTCGACGCGGCCGGGGTCGAGGCGACCGACGTGCACCGCCGCGAGGCGACGCTCGACGACGTCTTCCTCTCCCTGACCAGACGCGGCAACGACCCGGAGGTGCGCACGTGAACCCGCCGACCGCGACCCTGACGACGACTGCCCCCGGAGCCGCCCGCCTGCGCTGGCTGCTCAGCGACTCGCTGGTGATGGCCGGGCGCAGCCTCGCCCACATCCGCCAGATCCCCGAGAAGCTGCTCGACGTCACGATCCAGCCGCTGATGTTCGTCCTGCTGTTCGCCTTCGTCTTCGGCGAAGTGATCGCCGTCCCCGGCGGCGGCGATTACCACGAATACCTGATCGGCGGGATCCTGGTGCAGACGCTCGTCTTCGGGATGATGGGTCCCGGGGTCTCGATGGCGACCGACCTCGGCGAGGGCATCCTCGACCGCTTCCGCTCGCTGCCGATGCTGCGCCCCGCCTACCTGCTCGGCCACTTCGCCGCCGAGTTCGCCTCGATCCTGCTGGCGATCGTGATCATGGTCGGCGCCGGGTTCCTCGTCGGCTGGGGCATCCACAGCGACCCGGTCGAAGCCATCGGCGGCTTCGCCTTCATGATCCTGCTCGGCGGCACCATGGTCTGGCTCGGCACTCTGATCGGCGTCGTCGCACGGACTCCCGACGTGGTCCAGGGAATCGCCTTCCTCGTCGTCTTCCCGCTGACCTTCGTCGCGGCGACGTTCGTCCCGGTCGGCGGCCTGCCGGCGGGGCTGCAGCAGTTCGCCGAATACAACCCGGTCAGCGCCTGGGCGGCGGCGGTGCGAACGCTGTTCGGCAATCCGACCGCGACCCCGGGCGACGCCGCCTGGCCGCTGCAGCACTCGGTGCTCGCCTCGGTCCTCTGGTGCCTGGCGATCCTTGCCGTCGTCCTGCCAGCGACGCTGTACGCGTACCGCCGCCGTACCAGCGGCTGAACGAGGAGGGGTGGGGCCGAGCGCCCCACCCCTCCTCCCCTACCAATAGGCTGGCGCCGTGGCGAAACGGGGAGTACTCGCGGCGCTGGCCGCCGCCCAGTTCCTGATGGTCCTCGACCAGGCGGTGATGAACGTCGCGATCTCGCAGTTGGTCGACGACTTCGACACGACGGTGACGACGATCCAGGCAGTGATCGCCTTCTACGCGCTGGTGATGGCGGCGCTGATGATGACCGGCGGCAAGATCGGCGACCTCTGGGGGCGCAAGCGGACCTTCGTCGTCGGCCTCTGCATCTACGCCTGCGGCTCGGCCCTGACCGCGGTCTCCTGGAGCGTCCCCAGCCTGACGCTGGGCTGGTCGGTGCTGGAGGGGATCGGCGCGGCGATGGTGCTGCCGGCGATGTTCGCGCTGGTCGCAGGCAACTTCCAGGGGTCTGAGCGTGCCGTCGCCTACGGCGTCCTCGGCGGCGTCTCCGGGATCGGGATCGCGGTCGGCCCGATCCTCGGCGGCTGGGCGACGACCGAGCTGACCTGGCGGATCGTCTTCGCCGGCGAGGTCCTGGTCGCCGCCGGCATCCTGCTCGGCAGCCGCGCGATCGTCGAGCCCGAGCGCCCGCCGGGGAAGAAGGAGCTCGACGGTGTCGGCGCGGTCCTCTCCGCGGTCGGTCTCGGCGTCCTCGTCCTCGGCGTACTGGAGTCGAGCAACTGGGGCTGGCTCACCCCTCGCAACTCGCCGCTGGAGCCGTTCGGGTTCTCGCTGACGCCGTTCGTGATCGCCGCCGGCGCGGCGATCCTGGGGCTGTTCGCGATCTGGGAGCGTCACCGGGAAGCGCAGGGGCGCGACCCGCTCGTCCACCTCGACCTGCTGAAGCTGCCGCGGCTGCGCGGCGGCGTCTCGATGCTGGTCGCCCAGAACCTGATCCTGATGGGGATCTTCTTCACCGTGCCGCTCTTCCTGCAGATCGTGCAAGGGCTCGACGCGCTCGAAACCGGGGTGCGGATGCTGCCCGCCTCGGCCGGCCTCTTCGTCAGCGCGATCGCCGGCTCCGCCCTCGCCCGCCGCTTCTCGCCGAAGCTCCTAGTCCGGGTCGGGCTGCTGGTCGTCCTCCTCGCAGCGTTGCTGCTGCTCGACACGGTCGAGCCGGAACTCGACAACACGTCCTTCCTGATCGCGATGGGGGTGCTCGGGGTCGGCATGGGGCTGGTCGTCTCCCAGCTCGGCAACGTCGTCCAGTCGAGCGTCGGCGACGCCGATCGGAGCGAGGCCGGCGGCCTGCAGAGCACGGCGCAGCAGCTCGGCTCCTCGCTCGGCACGGCGCTGCTCGGCGCGATCGTGATCACCGGACTGATCGCCGCCTTCTCCGCAAACGTGACGAACGACCCGCAGATCTCCGCCGACGTCCAGCAGCAGGTCCACACGCGGCTCAGCTCCGGCGTCAGCTTCGTCGCCGCCGAGCAGGTCGAAGCGGCGGCCGAAGAGGAGGGGATCGACACGCCGACCGTCGAAGCGATCGTCGGCGACTACGAAAGCGCGCAGGTGAAGGCGCTGAAGACCGCCTTCCTCTTCGCCGCAATGCTGGCGCTCGGATCGCTCTTCTTCACCCGCAACCTGCCCGGCGAGCCGATCGGCGGCGAGAGCGGCTCAGAGGTCGAGAGCCTGCAACCGACCTGAGCCGATCGCCGCGACCAGCGCCTCGTGGTCGCGCAGGTTCTGCTCGGAGTAGGCCTCGGAAAAGTCGGCGATCGCCTCGTCGAAGCTGTCGCTGCCGCCGAGGTATGCGGCGATCGCGAACCGGTCGCCGGAGCGAGCGTGGGCCCGGGCTAGCGTCTGCCCGCAAATCCGCGCGTAGACTTCGAGCCCGGTCGGGGTGAGGCGCTCGACTTCCGCCGAGCGCTTCCAGTCCCAGAGCTGGCGCACGTAGAAGTCGCGCTGGCGACCGTCGATCCCGACGACCCGGCACCAGCCGAGGAAGATGTCGCTGGCCGCCTGCATCAAGCGCTGGCCCTCCACCACGCGCTGGCCGTGGTTTGCGTAGACGCTGGCGCCGGCATAGGGCTCGAGCACCGAGGCTTCTGCCTCCTTGGCCTGGAGGAAGAGCGGATCGTCGTCGTCAGCGCCGGTCAGCAGCACGACCCAGGCGCGAGTGCCGACGCTGCCGACCCCGACCACCTTGCGCGCGATCTGGCGAAACTCGAAGCCGTCGAGCAGGCGCTGGCGGTCGTCGGGAAGGGTCGCGCGATAGGCCTCGAGGACGCCGAGCAGCGTCTCCTCCACGGCCGGGCCGGAGTCCTCACCGATCAGCTCGCGGCCGGGGACCAGCAGGGGCGGTTCGCTGCGAAAGCGGATTTCGCCGTCGACCGTCTCGGTCAGCTTCTCGAGCGCGCGCAGGCTGTCCTTGGAGCGGGCCTTGTCGACCCCCTTGCGCACCCGTTTGACCTCGTCGGGGTCGTCGTGCTCGACCTCGGCAAGCGCGTCTTCGACGTCGAAGCGCGCGTACCAGACGTCGAGGTTGCCCTGTTCGGCGAAATCGCGCATCGCCTCGCGGTAGGTGCGGGTGGCGCGCAGCACGACCTCGCGCCGCTGCTTGCGCTTCAGCCCGTTTTCGCGGGCGGCGATCGCGAAGCTCGCGGTCAGCCGCTTGACGTCCCACTCCCATGGCCCTGGCAGCGACTCGTCGAAGTCGTTGAGGTCGAAGACGAGGCGGCGATCCGGCGCCGCGAAGGCGCCGAAGTTGGAGAGGTGGGCGTCGCCGCAGGCCTGGACGCGGAGGCCGGAAACCGGGGTCGGCGCCAGGTCAGCCGCCATCACCGCCGCGGCTCCTCGGAAGAAGGCGAAGGGCGAGGCCGCCATCCGCCCGTAGCGGATCGGGACCAGCTCGGAGACGCGGGGCTCGGCCTGGCGCTCGAGGATCGCGATCGGGTCCTCGCGATCGGGCGCGGCGGCCCATTCGCCGTGGCTGGCGCGGCGCGCATTCGTCCGCGCCGCTTTTCCCAGCTCCGCTCGCTCGGCCTTGGTCACGGGCGGAACGCTACCGCGCCGGCGGCCCGATCACCTCACCTGAATTGGGTGAAACGCAGCGACGGGCCGATTCAGCTGACTGCCAGCCGAAATCGGCCCGTCGGCACAACTCGAGCTAGGCAGTTGCGGCGGCGGTCTCCGACTGCGAGTCGCGGGCGGCGTCGGCGGCCTTCGCCTCGGCCTCGGGGGTCGGCTCGCCGGCCTGGCGCGGGATCAGGACTTCTTTGGCGATGACGAGGCGCTGAATCTGGCTGGTGCCCTCGTAGAGCTGCATGATCTTCGCGTCGCGCATCAGTTTCTCGACCGGGTACTCCTTGATGAAGCCGTAGCCGCCGTAGACCTGGACGGCGTCGACGGTGATCTCCATCGCCGAGTCGGCGGCGAAGCGCTTGGCCTGCGAGGAAACCAGCGTGTTGCGCTTGCCCTGGTCGAGCAGCACCGCCGACTGCCACATCAGCAGCCGCGAGGCGTCGACCTTGGTCGACATGTCGGCGATCATGAACTGGATCGCCTGGTGCATCGCGATCGGGACGCCGAACTGGACTCGTTCCTTGGAGTACTCGGTGGCGAACTCGAAGGCGGCACGGCCGATGCCGACCGCCATCGCGGCGACGCCCGGGCGGGTGCGGTCGAGCGTCATCATCGCCAGTTTGAAGCCGGCGTTTTCCTGGGCGAGCAGGTTCTCGGCCGGGACCTCGACTTCATCGAAGGAGATGGTCGCGGTGTTGGACGCCCGCTGGCCCATCTTGTCCTCCTTCTTGTCGACGCTGACCCCGGGGGCGTCGGCGTCGACGACGAAGGCGCTGATGCCGCGGTGACCGGCCTCCGGGTCGGTCTTGGCGTAGACGGTGAACCAGTCGGCGTAGCTGCCGTTGGTGATGAAGCACTTGGAACCGCTGAGGACGTACTTGTCGCCCTTCTTGACCGCGCGGGTCTTCATCCCGGAGACGTCGGAGCCGGCGTCGGGCTCAGTCAGGCAGAAGGAGGCCAGTTTCGGGCTCTCGGTGAGCATCCCGAGGTACTTCTTCTTCGTCTCCTCGGAGCCGGCGAGGCCGACCGGCGCGGCGGCGAGGCCGTTGGCCATCAGCGAGGTGCCGATCCCCGAGCAGCCCCAGCCGATCTCCTCCTCGATCAGGCAGCCGGTCAGGTAGTCGAGGCCGGGACCGCCGTAGGCCTCGGGGATGTGGGTGTTCATCAACCCGACCTCCCAGGCCTTGTCGATCACGTCCTGCGGCCAGGTGCCGTCCTTGTCGTACTCCCAGGCGACCGTGCGGATCTCTTTCTCGGCGAAGCTGTGAGCGAGCTCGCGCAGGTCTTTCTGCTCGTCGGTCAGGGTGAAGTCAACCACCGGGTGCTCCTTTGTCGGTTCAGTGCTTTGAAAGCTCTTCCTGGAGCGCCCCTGCTGGCGGGCGTTCCGCCGATTGACTGGTCAGTCAACCAAGGAAAAGATTAGCGCAACAGACGGCCGCGACGGTGCCTTTACGCTTCTCGGCATGGATCTGGTGCTGGCCCTGACCGCAACCCAGAAGGGAGTGATCCTGCTGGCGATATCCGGCGTCGCGGCGCCGATCGCCGGCGTCTGGTTCGCGCGCTCGGCCGACGCCTGGCGCACGCTCGGGCGCGGCCCGTTCGCGATCGAGCCCTCCTCGCCGCCCTCGCGCGGCCCGGGCGGCTCCCCCGCCCCGATCGACCCGGCGATCCAGGCGGCCGAAGTGCGGCAGATGCTGGAGGCCAAGGCCGAGCGCCAACGCCAACGCGGCGAGCGCAGCCTCGACGTCGAGGCCGAGACCGCGCGGCTGCTACAGGCGTCGCCGACGCGACCGGAGCCGCAGGCGCGGATGGAGGCCGAGTTGCGCGCCGAGGTGCGCCAGCTCGTCGTCACTCGCAACGAAAGGCGGCGCCGCCAGGGCCTGGAGCCACTCGACGTCGAGACCGAGACCGAACGCCAGTTGACCGACCTCGAAAGGTCCGCCTGAATCTCGTAGGATCGGGTTGATGCCAGCCGCCCCCGAGGAGAACCTCTACGAGGTCGAGGAGCTGCTCAACCAGCCCGGGACCTACTTCAACCCCCAGACCGAGGTCGTCGTCGTCGTCGACGACTCCGCCTCGATCGACCAGGAGGTCTTCAACATGGAGGCCTACGAGGGCGCCGAGTGGGTCCGCATCTCCGACGACGTCCCGATCGACGAGGACGGCCGCGACCGGGCGCTGGAGGCCTTCCAGACCCACTACCACCCAGGCTCCGCCGGATCGGTCTCCGAGACCGCGCTCGAACAGGGCGACGAAGAGGTCGACGAGGACGAGGACGGCCAGGACCCCGGCCGCGAGGACTAGCCTCCCCACTTCCTATGCTCGAGCCCGGCGACAAAGCCCCTGCCTTCACCCTGCCCGATCAGAGCGGCAAGAAGGTCAAGCTCTCGGACTTCAAAGGGCAGACGGTGGTCCTCTACTTCTATCCGCGCGCGGATACGCCGGGGTGCACGACGCAGGCCTGCGGGATCCGCGACCGCTCCGGCGAGTACGCGAAGGCGGGCGTCAAGGTGATCGGGGTCTCGCCCGACGAGCCGGAGGCGATCAAGAAGTTCGACGACAAATACGGGCTCGGCTTCACCTTGGTGGGCGACGTCGATCACAAGGTCGCCGAGAAATACGGCGCCTGGGGCGAGAAGTCGATGTACGGCAAGAAGTACATGGGCATGCTGCGCTCGACCTTCATCATCGACCCGAAAGGGAAGATCGCGAAGGTCTTCCCCAAGGTGCAGCCGAAAAAGCACGACGACCTCGTGCTGAAGGCTCTCGCCGAGCTGAGCGCCTAGCTCCGCACCGCTGAGAACGCACTTCTGCTCGGCTCGGAACTGAGAACGCACTACTGCTCGCTATGCGGGAACAACTGCGTTCTCGGCGGGAGAAGCGATACCAAGTGCGTTTTCAGGCGCTGAGGACGACGGCTACGAGGAACGCCGCGTACAGGCCAAACCAGCAGACGACCGAGGGCAGGTTGAACTGGCCGGTGCGGTGGAGGCTGAGGTAGGCGACGAGGCCGCCGGCGACGCCGAGGCCGATCGAGAGGATCGCGTTGGCGTCGAGGGACCAGTCGGTGAAGAGGAGGCCGACGCCGACCGGGATCGTCGACTGGAAGACCATCGCGCCGCTGACGTTGCCGAGGGCGAGGGCGTCCTTGCCTTCGCGGACCCAGACGAAGCTGTTGACCTTCTCCGGCAGCTCGGTCGCCAGGGGCGCCAGGATCAGGGCGAGGACGAGGGCGTCGACGCCGACGTCGCTGGCGATTTCGAGCAGCTGTTCGACGAAGAGATGGGCGCCGCCGACCATCGCCCCGAGGCCGACCAGGAGCTGCAGGACGCAGAAGACGAGCGCCGGGTCCCCGCTGCGCTCGACCCGGCGCTCGAAGAGCAGCGGGTTGAGCGTCTCCTCTCCCTGCACCTCCCCCGCCCCGCGCAGGGTGCGGGTGACGTAGACGAGGTAGGCGACGAGGAAGGCGACTCCGCAGGGGATGCGGACAGCGGCGGGCGGGCCCCAGGCGAGCAGCCCGGCAATCAGAAAGAAGGCGAGGAAGAAGAGGAGGTCACGCTCGAGCGTCGGGCCGTGGGCCTCGAGGTGGATGCCCTGGGTGCGGCGCTCGCGGTAGAGGTAGGCGAAGAGACCGACGAGGCCCATCGCCAACGTCGCCAGCAGGAAGGGAGCGCCGACGATCGCCCCGATCGCGACGTCTTCGGAGCCCTCGTTGGCGCTGAGCAGGGCGACGATCGCGATCAGCGTCTCCGGCATCGCCGTCCCGACCGCGGCCAGGATCGAGCCCACCGCCCCCTCCCCCAGGTCGAGCTTGTGCCCGATCCACTCGACCGCGTTGGTGAACAGCAGCGCCCCGGTGAGGACGACGGCGAAGCTCACCAGCAGGAGGACGAAATCCACACTCCCAGGCTATTGGTCGCGTCTACGCGAAGTAGAAGGCCAAGCCGAAGACGAAGTACACGGCCAGTAGCTGCACTCCCTCGAACCAGGTCGACTCGCCGTCCTGGGTTACGAACTGGGCGATCAGGATCGCGATCAGGATCGCGCCCAGCTCGAAGCCGTTGAAGACGAGGGCCAGCGGGTAGGGGCCGATGAAGAAGGAGGCGAGGACGAGCACCGGGGCGACGAAGAGCGCGACCTGGGCGCTGGAGCCGATCGCGATGTTGACCGCGAGGTCCATCTTGTCCTTCATCGCGACGAGGACCGCGACCCAGTGCTCGGCGGCGTTACCGACGATGGCGACGACGATGACGCCGATGAAGAACTCGGAGAGGCCGATCGAGTGCGAGGCCTCAGTGATCGAGCCGACCAGGACCTCGGACATGATGCCGACGAGGACGCCGGCGATCGCCAGCGCGATCACCGAGGTGCGGACCGACCAGCCCCAGCTGTCCTCGTCCTCGTACTCGGGGTTGAAGAGGTCGCGGTGGGTCTTGAGCGAGAAGAAGAGGCCGATCACGTAAGTGGCGATGAGGACGATCGCGACCGCCAGCGAGAGGCGCTCGACGGTGCCGCCGTAGTGGACGGCCTCGGCGGTGGGGGCTGGCAGCCCCTGCCCCTCGACCAGCTCGAAGATCGCCGGCATCAGCAGCGCCGCGGCGGCGAGCATCAGCATCGAGGTCTGGACCGAGGCGCCGGTGCGGCTGAAGGTCTGTTTCTCGCGACCGATCCCGCCGGCCAGCATCGCGGCGCCGAGGACGAGCAGGATGTTGCCGATGATCGAGCCGACGATCGAGGCCTTGACCACCTCCTGCAGCCCCTTGCCGAGGGCGAAGAGGGCGATGATCAGCTCCGGCGCGTTGCCGAAGGTGACGTTGAGCAGGCCGCCGATGCCCGGCCCGGAGCGCGCCGCCAGCTCCTCGGTCGCCCGCCCCATCAGCGCCGCGGTCGGGATGATTCCCAGCGCCGAGGCGGCGAAGACTACGGTCGCGGCGACGCCGGCGAGGTCGAGCACGACCGCGATCGGGATCAGCGGCGCCAGCAGGTACGGGTAGCCCTGCGGCGAGCGCAGAAAGGCCGCGTCGAAGCGCGGCCCCCGCGAGCTTCCTACTGGATCAGGCTCGCGCACTTCTGCAGGTCAGCGGCGGTTGGGTTGGGCGACGTCGCCACTTCCCGGAGGCATTCGGCGTATTCCTGCTGGTTGCCGCCGCCGGCCGAGGACGATCCGCCCCCGATCCCGCCGATCCCGCCGCCGCCGGCGAGGCCTTCGATCAGGCCGCCGATGCCGCCGGAGCCGCCGCCTTCGAGCAGTTCGAGCGGATTGACGCCGAGTTCCTGGAAGAGCTCTTCAAGCGGCCTGGCACCCGAGGGGGCGTTGATTTCTTGTTCTTCGTTGACTTCCGAGAGGGTCGCTTCGACGTCGAACTCGACGCTGCCTTCCGCCGGCTCCGGTTCGACCGTCAATTCGGCGGCGACCTTGCGGATGATGTTGTCGTCGCCGACGTAGACGCCGACGTGCGCTTTCTTGATCGAGGTTTCCAGTTCGCCCTTGGCCTGTTCCAATTGGCTCAGCGAGAACTGCCCAGTCGCTTCGAGCTGGGCGCTGCAGCCGGGGTCTTCGGCCAGCTGGGTGATGGCGTCGATCGCGCCGGCGGAGTTGAGGTCGCCGCTGACCTTGGTCGTCGAGGTGCCGTCGACATCGGCGCTGCCTTCGTTCTTCAGGTTCTCGACGAAATCGGCGAGGTCGAGCCCGGTCGCCGCTTCCTGGCAGGCGGTGACGTCGCCGGCGCTTTCGCCTTCCTTCTGCTGTGCCTGTTCGAAGCTCGACTTGAGGAAGCCGAAGGTGGTCGGGTCGACTTCGTACTCGGTGCCCTTGTAGTCGACGAAGGCGCGGTCGGAGAGGACGGTGAGGCCGCCTTCGAAGTCGACGTCCTTGCCGCCGGCCTTGCCTTTGGCGGTGACTTCGAGCGCGAACTGCGGCAGGCTGCCGTTTTCACCGGCCTGGAACGGGCCAGAGAGCCGCAGTTCGACGTTGCCGCCCTGCTGGCCCTTGGAGACGATCGAGACCTTGCTTTCGAGCTTGCCGCTTTCGATCCCCGCGAAGCTGGCGTTTTCGATCACCGCCTGCGGTTCTTCGCTGCCACCGCCGCCGCAGGCCGAGAGCACCAGCGCGCCAAGCGCCGCAATCGTCGCGAGCAGTGCGATGGTGCGAATCCGACTCAAGATCTGGGGCCTCCTGGCGCTCCGGGAACGGGTCGAGCCCTGATCGTAGAGACTCATTCGCCGGAATCGCCGCGCGATTCCTCGATCGCCGGCGGCCGGTCTGAGGTCGTCAGGTTGGCGGCCAGGGGTAGCAGCAGGGCGCCGAGCGCGATCAGGACGACCCCGGCGCCGACCAGCCAGCGGGTCTTGGTCAGGTGGCCGAGGATCCCGATCGCGAACCCGGCCAGCATCAGCGCGATGTAGGGGCCGGGACTGTGCGCGAGCAGCGCGGCGGGCGGCGGGCCGAGGTCGAGCACGGGAGCCTGATTATCATCGCGAGCATGTCGAATGGCTCTGTGACCGATGTGAAGGAGGCGCTGGCGGGGGTCGGCTACCTCGCCGACGAGCCCGCGGCGCTGGTCTCCTACCTCGCCCAGGAACTGGGTAAGCCGATCCTGGTCGAGGGCCCGGCGGGGGTCGGCAAGACCGAGCTGGCGAAGGCGCTCTCGCGGGCGACCGGCCGCGAGCTGGTGCGCCTGCAGTGCTACGAGGGCCTCGACGAGTCGAAGGCGATGTACGAGTGGAACTACCGCAAGCAGCTGCTGCGGATCCAGGCCGGCGGCGAGGCTGGCTGGGAGGACGTCCAGGACGACATCTTCAGCTCCGACTTCTTGCTGACGCGGCCGCTGATGCAGGCGATCTCCAGCCCCGAGCCGGTCGTGCTGCTGATCGACGAGATCGACAAGACCGACCAGGAGTTCGAGGCGATGCTGCTCGAGCTGCTCTCCGACTTCCAGATCACGATCCCCGAGCTGGGGCAGGTCTCGGCGACCTCGATGCCGATCGTCGTCCTCACCTCGAACGACTCGCGCGAGCTGACCGAGGCGCTGAAGCGGCGCTGCCTCTACCTCTGGCTCGACTACCCGGGGATCGAGCGCGAGATGGAGATCGTCCGCCTGCACGTGCCCGACCTCTCGGAGACGCTGGCGCGGCGGCTGGTCGAGGTGATCGAGATGGTGCGGGCGCTCGACCTGAAGAAGCCGCCCTCGATCGCCGAGTCGATCGACTGGGCGCGGACGCTGCTGCTGATGGGGGCCGAGGACATCGACCGCGAGACCTTCACCCAGACGATGTCGATCATCGTCAAGCACCGCACCGACATCGCCCTCGTCGCCGAGCGGGTCGGGATGAAACTCGCCGAGCCGGCCGAGCCGGCGGCGGGCTAGCCGAGTGCTGGCAAGCTACGGCAGCGGCGCGATCGGGCGCAGCGCCGGCAGGTTGCCGAATTCGCTGCTCGCGTAGAGCGGCGAGGAGATCGCCGCCGCGAACGCTTCCTGCGCCGCGGGCGAGCTCTCGATCTGCCAGTTGTGCAGGCCGGCGGAATCGACGATGTTCCAGTTGAACCAGACCAGTGCCTTGATCTGGGGGAAGTCCTGCGGCAATTCGGCGAGGGCGTCGCGGATCCATTCCGCCTTCGAACCGCCGTCTTCGCCGGAGCCGGTCTCGCCGATCATGATCGGCTTCTGCGGCGCGAGGGCAAGCAGTTCGGCGTAGCTGTCGCCGAAGATCTGGCCGAAGGAACGCCAGTCGCTGGCGCCGGCGCCACCCCCGGTGCCGGCGTTGTAGCCGTCGAGGCAGGTCCAGTCGACGTAGGCGTCGCCCGGGTAGAGCCCGGCGAGCGACGTGCTGCCCTTGAACGAGGTGTTCGGGCACCAGACCCAGGTGACGTTGGTGGCGCCCTGCGCGGTGACGACGTCGTGGAAGTGCCTCCAGGCCGCGACGTAGACCGAGGGGTCCGCCGCCGCTTCGGCGCCCCACTTGAACCAGGTCCCGTTCATCTCCCAGGCCCAGCGGAAGAAGAAGGGCTTGCCGTATTCCCTGGCGGCCCGCGCCCAGGCAGTCAGCTGCGTGTCGTAGGCGCCGCTCGCGATGTCGCTCAGCGTGGCGCCGTCGGGGTCCATGTCGAGCAGCCCGAGGGCGCCGCGGCTGCGTGCCGTCGCGAGCGGGCCGGGAGCGAAAGGCTGCTGCCATGGCGCCGGCTGGCCGAAGTGGACGATCGAGACCCGCTTGCCGGCGTCGGCCTCGAAGTCGTCCCAGGTGGTCGCGTCCCAGGGCGCGTCGCCGCTGCGTCCGTAGACGTCGCCGTCGATCCAGGCACCCCAATAGATCGACGGGGTCTGGGAAGTCGGTTCCGTTGGCAGCACCGGTTCGGGTTCCGGCGTCGGGCCGGGCAACGGAGCCGGTTCGGGTTCGGGCTGCGGTTCGGGGGCCGGTTCCGGTTGCGGCTGCGGTTCGGGGGCCGGTTCCGGTTCGGGCACGGGGTTCGACGGCGGTTCCGGTCCAGGTTCAGGTTTGGGCCGCGGCGGCGGTTCGGGCGCGGGGTTCGCTTCGGCCGGTTCCGGCAGATCCGGAACGCCGCTGCGGACCGGCCCGCCGCTGCCCGAACCGGGCGGGGTCGCCGGCTTCGCCGGGGCTGGGGCGCCAGCCGCGCCGGTAGCTGCAGCGGTCGAGCCAGGGAGGAAGCTGCGGCCGCGGTGGACCCGATGGCGGCCCCAACCGGTGCGCCAGCCCGGACGGTGGGTGGCGTCGTGCCGGGCGACTGCCTGAGCGACGCCGATCGGCGTCTCCAGTGGCCGCGCGTGCTTCACCCCGACTCCAGATGAGAGGGCGAGAGCGACGAGCCAGAGCGCGACCATCGCTCCAGGGTAACCGCCAAGCTAGCCGCCCCGTTACCAAGGTGAGAATGGCGATCGGAATCGCCGATTACAGACAATCGTGTTCACAAATCGCTCTGCGCCGAGACCTCCTCGCCGCCGGCGAAGAACTCGGCGAGCGCCTGCTCGTCGGGGAGCCCGTCGTAGGCGAGCCGGCCGTCGCGAATCGCGACGCAGCGGCTGGCGGCGGCGATCACGTCGGGACGGTGGGTGGAGACGATCACCGCGGCGCCGCCGGCACGGGCCTCGGCGATCAGCTCGAAGAGCACCGCGCGGCTGGGCGGGTCGAGGCCGTCGAAGGGCTCGTCTGCGAGCAAAACCGAGCACGGCCGCACCAGGGCGAGCGCGATCGAGGCCTTCTGCTTCATCCCGTGGCTGAGCTCGGCGGCGAGGCCGTCGCGCCATTCGGCGAGCCCGAGGCGCGCGAGCAGCGAGTCGATCCGCGGCCCAGGCTCGGCGACCCCATGCAGCGCCGCCAGGTATTCGAGGTGCTCGCCGATGCTGAGGTCTTCGTAGAAGACCGGCGTGTCGGGCAGGTAGGAGAGCGCCCGGCGGGCCTCGATCGAACCGGCGGCGTGGCCGTCGATCTGGACCTCGCCCGAGGTCGGCTCGAGCAACCCGGCGGCGAGGGTGAGGAAGGTCGTCTTGCCGGCGCCGTTGGGGCCGACGAGGGCGAGCAGCTCGCCCGGGGCGACGGTGAGCTCAAAGGAGCCGAGCGCGATGTAGCCGTCGTACTTGCGCCCGAGGCCGCGGGCGACCAGAACCGGATCGCTCATGCCGGCACCGAGTCGCGTTTGGCGAACCGCTCGCCGAGCAGCGGGATCGCGGCAGCGGCCAACAGGGCCACGAACACGGCCCCTCCGGCGGCAATCGGAATCGGCGCGTGGTCGTGGCGTTCGCTCAAGCTGGCCCCGATCAGCGGCAGCCCGACAAGCATCGAGGCCGCACCGACCGGCGCATAGGTGACCACGTTGGCGACCTGCGGCGAGAGCAGGTACTCGTAGGGATCGTTGCTGGCGCTGAAGGCCGCGCAGCAGGCGAGCGCGAGGCCGAGCGGCGCGCAGAGAAGGATCCCCGTCACGAGCGCGGTGCGGCCGCCGCCGGCGAGCGCCGCGACGACGGTGGCAACCAGGACGACGATGGCCAGGCCAGCCGCCGGGGCGGCAACGTGGCGGCCGATCAGCACTCGCGGCTCGAGCGGCAGCAGCTGGCGCCGGGTCGGGTGGTCGGACTCCTGGGCGAGCGGCTCGACCAGGTCGAGGGCGGCAACGAAGAGCAGCAGTCCCGGCAGGAAGAGGGCCAGCGGCGCAGCGCGCCAGGCAGCGGTCGCGAGGGCGCCAGCGAGCACGCCGATCAGGGCGACGCGGGCGATCCGCGCCGGCGGCCAGCGCAGGAAGCTCTGCCAGCCACGGCGCCAGACCGGATGGGCCGCGCCCCAGGTGGCCGGCAGCCGCAGCCAGGGACGACGGCGGGGACGCTCGGAGGCGAGCTGGCGACGCAACAGGATCACCGTGCGCAGGTCTTTGACCGAGGCCGAGAAGCGCAGCTCGGCGGCGAGCGCGGCACGGCGGCGGGCAGCCTCGAGCAGCACGCCGCCGACCCCGCTGAGCGCAAGCGCCAGAAGGACGACGGCGAGCGCAGCGCCGAGGGCTGCGAAACCAGCGTCGGCACCGTGCTGGACCGGCAGCGTCGCCAGCGCGCCGAGCATCGTCGCCGGAGAGGTGGTCGTGCCGAGGGCGGCGTCGGCGGCCGACCAAGCGACGAAGAGGAGGCCAATCGCTCCCGCGGCAAGCTGCGGGATGCGCCGCCCGCTGGCGAATAGGGCGGCGCCGAGGACGCAGGCGGGAACGAGGGCACCGAACAGCGCCAGGCAACCGATCCACTCGACGGGCGATCCCGGCAGCCGGCGGAAGACGAAGTTGCCGAGGATCGCGCCGAGGACGGCGCCGACCAGGGCGCCGACCCGCAGCTGGCGCAGGGCCAGCGGGCGCAGGGCCGCACCGCGGTCGAGCGGCGCCAGCAGCACGTACTGGACCTCGGCCGCCTCGATCGCCAGCGGGCCGCCGTGGGAACCGCTGCGCAGCCCGGCGAGCAAGCCGAGGGCGACGGCGGCGCCGATCAGGGCTGGACCGTGGTGGCGCAGCCACTCGATCGCCGCGGGCGTGGCGGGCGCTTCGTGGATCGCGCCGGCGAGAACTCCGAGCGCGATAGCGCCGAAGATGACGACGACGTAGACGCGGTAGAGCACCTCCATCAGGTCGAGCTGCTCCACGTAGTGGCGCCGCCGCGCTCGCCGCATCTCGCGCAGCGCCACGATCGACCCGCCCCCGACGCTGCCCTGCATCGCGTTCATCGCTCCTATTATCGAAGCGATGAACGCAAGAACGCCTTACGGTCCGGTGGCCGACCCGGGGCCACCGGGGCTGGCGGCGAAGCTGCTCGGCTTCTGCGAGGAGCTGCGCGGCGAGGGCGTCGCGGTCGGGACCTCGGAGATCCTCGACGCCTTCGCCGCCCTGGAACACGTCGAGTGGACCGCCCACGCCGACTTCCGCGAGGCGCTGGCGGCGACGATCGCCAAGTCACAGGACGACCGCGGCGTCTTCGAGCTGCTCTTCGACCGCTACTTCTTCCGCGCGGCCGAGGCGGCCGCGGTCGCCCAGGGGATCGGCGAGGGCGAGGGGACCGGCGAGTCCGGAGCCGTCGAGGGCGAGGGGATCGAGGGCGAGGGTGGCGACGCCGACGACGGCGGCCGAATCGACATCGAGGAGCTGCGCGAGCAGATCCGCCAGGCGATGATGGACGGGGACGAGGACCGGATGCGCGATCTGGCACGGCTCGCGATCGCTGCCTTCGGCCGCGGCGAGGGCTCGGGCGTGGTCGGCGTCGACGTGCAGCGAATCCGGCGCACGCTGGGCCTCAGCGCCGGCCAGCAGCCGCCCGACGAAGCCGGTGCCGAGCGGCCGCCGATCGACCGCTCGCAGCTGAACCGCTTCGAGCGCCACCTGCGGCGCGAGCTCGAACGCGACCTGATCGAGCGCACCCAGACCCTCCCCCCCAGCCGGCCGCTGGCCGAGCTCGACCGGGCGCTGCCGACCAGCCCGACCCAGGACCTGGCCGCCGTCCACCGCGCCGTCTCGCAGATGAAGCGGCGCCTGGCGACGCTGGGCCAGGAGCAGCGCGGGCGCAGCAAGGGCCAGCTGGTCGACGTGCGGCGGACGATGCGCGCCTCGTTGGAGACCGGCGGCGTGCCGCTGCGCTTGCGCTACAAGCCGAAGCGGCCACGGCGGCCGGAGATCTACGTCCTCTGCGACGTCTCGACCTCGGTTACCTCGGCCTCGGTCTTCTTCCTCTCGGTCCTGCACGCGCTGCACGACTCGTTCCGCAAACTGCGCAGCTTCGTCTTCATCGAGCGGATCTCGGAGGTGACCGACGTCTTCGAGCACGAGCGCGACTTCGCCGTCGTCGCCCAGCGGATCTCGAGCGAGGGCGGCGTCGCCGACGTCTCCGGCTACACCGACTACGGCCGCGTCTGGCTCGAGTTCCTGACCGAGATCTCCGACGAGCTCGACCCGCGCTCGACCGTGATCGTCCTCGGCGACGCCCGCACCAACGGCCGACCCCCGCACGCCGAGGTCTTCGCCCAGATCTCCGAGCGCGCCGGCCGCCTCTTCTGGCTCAACCCCGAGCCGAAGCTCTACTGGAACTACGGCGACTCGGTGATGGCCGCCTACGAGCGTTACTGCGACGGGGCCTTCGAGTGCTGGACGACCAAGCACCTGGAGAACTTCGTCAACGTGGTCGCCGGCGGCGTCCCCACCCCGGCCGATTCCTGAGGACGCAGTTGGTCCCGCTATGCGGGAGGAAGCGCGTTCTCAGCGACCAGGAGGGGCTCGTTGGGGGAGATCTGGGTCTGCTCGTTGAGCAGGGCGCCCTCGGGCGGCGCGACTGGGCCGGCGAGGAGCGGGTCGTCGGTCTCGCGCATCCAGCGCTCGAGCTTGCCGCGCATCTCGCCGAGCTGCCCCTCGAAGCCGGGGTCCGCGGCCAGGTTGTTGCCCTCGGCGGGGTCGAGGACAAGGTCGTAGAGCTGCTCCCGGGCAACGGGGCGCTGACCCCAGCCGGCGGCGACGAGGAGGTCCTTGCTGTCGCTGTCGTCGCAGTTGGCGAGCACCGGGTAGGCGTAATCGTCGAAGCGGCGCACGTACTTCCAGCGCTCGCCGCGGACGGCGCGCTGGGGCTCGTAGGCGGCGTGGAAGGTGACCTCGGCGTAGATCTCCTCGTGCAGGCGCTCGACCTCACCGCGGACGAGCGGAGTCAGCGACCTCCCCTGCAGCCATGGCGGCGGCTCTACCGCCGCCAGCTCGCACAGCGTCGGGTAGACGTCGAGGTGGCTGACCGGGGCGTCGAGGACCTTGCCGCCGGCGAAGCCGCCGGGACCGCGCATGATCATCATCACGCCGATGCCGCGGTCCGAGAGCGTCGCCTTGGCGCCGGGGAAGGCGACGCCGTGGTCGGTGGTGCAGATGACGAGCGTGTCCTCGAAGAGGCCGAGGTCGTGCAGGCCGTGGAGGACGGCGCCAATCCCTTGGTCGAGGGCGCGGGCGCTGGCCTTGAAGGCGGCGACGTCGCGGCGGGTCGCGGCGACGTCGGGCAGGTTGGACGGCGGCAACGAGTAGAGCGTGTCCCGAACCGAGGTCGGGGCGAAGAAGTCGCGGTGGGTCTCGAAGAAGCCGACCGACATGAACCACGGCCCCTCCCCCGCCCGGCGCAGCGCCTCGATCGTCAGCGGCGCGACGTCGGCGGCACTGCTCGAGCGCAGCTCGACCACCTCGTCGTAGCCGATCGCGCCGGGATCCTCGGAGATGTGCTGTTCGCCGATCAGGATGGAGCGATAGCCGCCGCGGCGCAGGGCGTGGACCCAGTGCTGGCCGTAGTCGTTGAGCCGCCAGCCGCGGTGGGCGAGGCCGAGCATGCCGTTGTTGTGGCAGTAGAGGCCGGTCAGGAGGCTTGCCCGGCTGCCCGAGCAGGTCGGCGCCGCGCAGAACGCCTCGCGGAAGAGCACCCCTTGGTCGGCCAGCATCTGGATGTTCGGGGTCGGAACCTGGAACCCGTAGGGCTGGACGAAGCGGCCGGTGTCGTGCGAGTGGATGTAGAGGATGTTGGGGGGCATCGCTCCCAGGGTAGGTAAACGACGTCGAGAAAAACAGCTTTTGCCGGTTTTGTTGATTAACTTAGTCGGCAAGGATGGCAAAGTGACGCCCGACCGCTCCTATCTCGTCTGCGCGACGCCGCGAAGCGGCAGCACCCTGGTCTGCCACGCACTCGCCGAAACCGGCGTCGCCGGCCGGCCCGAGGAGTACTTCGAGGCGCTCCGGCATTCCGGCCGGCCGCGACGGCCGGAGGAGTACTTCGGCGGCATCGAGGACCCCTCGATCGGCGACCACCTGGGAGAGCGCGGAATCGGCTCCGAGCCGCCGCCCCGCTCACCGCTGTGGAGTCGCGCCGCCTACGACCGCTACCTGGAGTGGACGTTCGAGGTCGGGACCACCCCGAACGGCGTCTTCGGCGCGAAGCTGATGTGGGGTTACTTCGGCGACTTCGTAAGCCTCCTGCGCAACGTCCCCGCCTACCGCGACGTGCCGCTCGCCGAGCTCCTCCCCAGCGTCTTCCCCGAGCTGACCTTCGTTCGTGTCGTCCGCGCCAACAAGGTGCGCCAGGCGGTCTCGCTGTGGAAGGCGGTGCAGACCGCGACCTGGCGGGAGGATCAGGCGAGCGCATCGGCCGGCTCGGTCGAGGAGGACGGCTCGCCGCCCTACCGCACCTTCATCGAGGAGCACCGGCCGCAGCTGCGCTTCCACTACCGCGCGATCGACCACCTGCTCCAGCAGTTGCTGATCGAGGAGGCCTCCTGGGACGCCTTCTTCGAGCACTCGGGAATCAAGCCGATCCTCGTCCTCTACGAGAATTTCGCCGCCGACTACGAGACCAGCACCCTCAACCTCCTCTCCCGCCTCGACCTCGCCCCACCGGAGGGCTTCGAGTTCGAGCCGCGGATGAAGCGCCAGTCCGACCGCGTCAACGACGACTGGACGCGGCGCTACAGCGAGCTGCGCCTGGGGACGGCGTTCGACCTGGTCCCGGTCAAGGCTTGATTCCAGGGTTTGCGAGGGAGGGTTGGGGCACCCCCTCTCCAACGAGCGACCCCAACTGGGGCCGCTCTTGAGTGTTGGCGAGGGGGTACCCCAACCCTCCCCCACGAATCGCAAGCTCTGACCCGAAACCGCTCCAGGGCGGAGTAGACCGCCGTCCCTCGGAAGCTGAAAAGCCGCAGGACCGGCCGTGTTCTTCGAGCTTCCGGGGCTCGGGACCGTGCCGCCTCTCGCTGACACTTGCCTCATGGAAGCTCCCGACCACGAAAGCTGCCATGACCCTGGGCTTTGCCGCGCTTCCGGGAGGAGGGGTTGGGTGACCCTCTGAACGTTTTGTGCCGCTAGCCGGGCGCACGACCTCGGAAGGCCGTAGCCGTCACAGCTAGGTAGGCAAGTGAAGAGGGTCACCCAACCCCTCCACGCAACGCCCGTCCCTAGCCCTGGCTCATTTCCTTGGTCGAGGTGCTCGCCTGCCAGGCCCCCGGCTGGGAGGTCATCTCGTCGACGATCGGGGGGAGTTCGTTCTTGACCAGGTCGGCGAGGGTGACCACCTCGAGGACGGAGCGGAGGCTGGCGCGGACCGCTACCCAGACGTCACGCAGGGGCTCGGCGTTGCCGCTGTATTCGATCGCCTCGGGGGGCGTCGACTGGACGTCGGCGATCGGGCCCTCGACGGCGCGGACGACGTCGGCGATCGTCACCTCGTCGGCGGGGCGGGCGAGCCAGTAGCCGCCTTTGGCGCCCCGGCGGGCGCGGACGATGCCGCTGTGCTTGAGCTCGAGCAGGATGTGCTCGAGGAACTGCAGCGGGATCTTCTGCGCTTCGGCGAGGCGCTCGCCCTTGACCGGGCCCTCGTCGGCAGCGGCAAGCTCGACCGCCGCTCGCACCGCATAGTCGGCTTTGGCGGAGACACGCATGGGGCCCTTTAGTTAATCAGTCCACCGGCAGGGTGCCGCCGAGGCTGGACGCACGGGCGGCCTCTTGCTCGCGGATCCGGTGACGGCGCTTGTTGAGGTGATGGGGCGCGTAGAGGACGGCGCCGAGCAGGACGGCGGCGACGGCAGCGGCGATCGGCCAGACGTTGGGGTCGCCCTTCTGGATCGTGACGATGCCCGAGCCGATCAGGACGACGCCGAGCGCGGTGCGGATGAAGCCCTGCGGGGCCTTGTCGGAAAGCGAGGCGCCGATCAGGACGCCGGGGATCGAGCCGACGAGGATGTTGCCGGCGAGGCCGAAGTCGATGTTGCCGCCGACCCAGTGGGCGACGGCGGCGGCGCTGAGCAGGATCGCTGCGTGGACGATGTCGGTGCCGACCACCTTCTTCGGCGAGAGCCGGTAGACGGCGATCAGGAGGATCGCGATGATCGTGCCCGAGCCGGCCGAGGTGATCCCGATCACGAAGCCGGTGGTGGCGCCGATCACGACCGCCGCGACCTTGTGCCGGGTCTCGACCTCGAAGCGGTCGCGCTCGTCGATCAGGTTGCGCAGGATCAGGGCGCGGGTGAGGGTGACGATCCCGACCATCAGCAGGGTGCCGCCGAGGACCGCGTAGACGAGCGAGTTGAGGTTTTCCTCGCTGATGTGCTGCTCGAGCACCGAGATCAGGGCGACGCCGGCGACCGCGGCCGGAACGCTGCCGAACGAGAGCCACTTGACCAGCTCCATGTTCACCGTGCCCAGCTTCAGGTGGCGCCAGGAGCCGAACATCTTCGTGATCGCCGAGTAGAAGATGTCGGTGCCGATCGCGGTCGTCGGCTGGGTGTTGAAGATCAGGATCAGCAGCGGGGTCATCAGCGACCCCCCGCCCATGCCGGTCATGCCGACCAGCAGGCCGATGCCCAATCCGAAGAGGACGATTGCCGGGTCCATGGAGTTTGAAAGGGCCGGCGCCTCGACGCACCGGCGAAATCGACTATCTCGACCTCCTGACTTTCCTGACTGCCTTGGTCGGGAGTGCCGAGTGCGCCAGGATACCACGGTGCCTGCGAGTCGACTAGCCAAAACCCCCCCTGATGCCACACCAGACGCCGTACCGGGAGCGGCGCCCGGTGACCTCGGGGCCGGGATCGCGATTTCCGGCCTCGAGCACTCCTACGGCGACCTGCGCACCCTCGACCGACTCGACCTCGAGCTGGCGCCAGGCGGCGTCCTCGGCCTGGTCGGGCCCTCGGGCTGCGGTAAGTCGACGCTGCTGGAGCTGATCTGCGGGCTGCAAGAGCCAAGCGTGGGGAGCGTCGCCGTCGGCGGCGCCAAGGCCGCGGCCGAGCGCCTTGCCCGCTGCGCCTTCATGCCCCAGCGCGACCTCCTCCTCCCCTGGTACTCGGCGCTCGACAACGCGGCGCTGGCGCCGCGCAACCAGGGCGAGGGCAAGGCGGCGGCGCGGCGTCATGCGGCCGCCCTGTTCGAGCGCTTCGGGCTCGGCGGCTTCGAGGCGAGCGCCCCGGCC
Source organism: Solirubrobacterales bacterium (assembly GCA_035542315.1). GTDB lineage: Bacteria > Actinomycetota > Thermoleophilia > Solirubrobacterales > 70-9 > VAYN01. Next base: position 80,199 of record DATKLT010000047.1, read on the forward strand.
GAGCTCTCCGGCGGCATGCGCCAGCGGGTCGCCTTCCTCCGCACCCTGCTCGCCGGCAAGCCGGTGCTGGCGCTCGACGAGCCGTTCGCGGCGCTCGACGCGATCACCCGCGCCGAGATGCAGGAGTGGCTGGCGCAGACGCTGGCGGCCGAGGCCCGCACCGTCGTCCTCGTCAGCCACGACGTCGAGGAGGCCCTCTACCTCTGCGACCGGGTCGCGGTGCTCTCGGCGCGGCCGGGGCGGATCGTCACCGAGCTGACAGCCCCCTCCCCCCGCGCCAGCGACCGCGACGCCGCCGTCACCGACCCCGAGTTCGTCGCCGCCCGCGAGCGCGCCCTCCGCGCCCTCCACGAAGGGTCGCGATGAAGCGCTGGCTCTACCCGGTGCTGCTCTTGGCGATCCTCCTCGCCGCCTGGCAGATTGCGGCTGACAGCGGCCTGCTGGCGGAACTCTTCAGCCTCGAAAACTATCTAGTGCCCTCGCCCTCGGAAGTGGCTAGCGCGCTCTGGGACAACCGCGCGCTGATCCTCGAAAACACCTGGGTGACGCTGAAGGAGGTCCTGATCGGCTTCGGGCTCGGGCTCCTTGCCGGCGTCGCGTTCGCTTTCGCCTGCCACCTTTCGGAAACGGTGCGGCGCGCGACCTACCCGCTGCTGATCGCCTCACAGGCGATCCCGATCATCGCCATCGCGCCGATCCTCGTCGTCCTCTTCGGCTTCGGGATCTGGCCAAAGCTGGTGATCGTGGCGCTGATCTGCTTCTTCCCGGTGACCGTCAACACGCTCGACGGCCTGCGCTCGGTCGACCCGGCAACGATCAAGCTGATGCGGACGCTGGACGGCTCCCGCTGGCAGATCATGCGACGGGTCGAGGCGCCGACTGCGCTTCCGTACACCTTCAGTGGGGCCAAGATCGGCGTCGCCGTGGCGGTGATCGGCGCTGTCTTTGCCGAGTGGTCGGCGGCGACCGTGGGCCACGGCGGGCTGGGCTGGTTGGTCCACGAAGACAGCAGCCTGCTGGAAACCGCGCGGCTGTTCGCCGACATCCTGGTCCTCGCCCTGATGTCGGTCGCGCTCTTCGGTCTCCTGGCCCTCGTAGAGCGGCGCGTCGTCACTTGGCGATAGAACACAGGGGATGAAGCCGCCCAGACTCGCCGCCCTGGCCCTCGCAGTCGCCCTGCTCGCCGCCGTCTTCGGCCTCGTCGCCTGCGGCGAGAAGTCCGAGGACACGACCGGAGAACGGCAGGCGCTCTCGCTGACGCTCGACTTCTATCCCAACCCCGACCACGCCGGCATCTACATGGCGCAGGAACTGGGCTACTTCGAAGAAGCCGGGCTCGACGTCTCGATCAATGCGCCGTCTGACCCCTCGGCGCCGCTGCAGCTCCTCGCCGCCGGCAAGACCGACCTGGCGATCTCCTACGAGCCGGAGGTCGTGCTCGCCCACGAACAGGGGCTGCCGGTGGTCGCCGTCGCGGCGATCGTCAACCGGCCGCTGACCTCGATGATCTGGCTGAAGAAGTCCGGGATCAAAGGCGTCGCCGACCTCAAGGGGAAGACGATCGCCGACGCCGGCATCCCCTACCAGGAAGCCTTCCTGAAGACGATCCTGGCGCGGGCGCAGCTCTCGCTCTCCGACGTCAAGGCGGTCAACGTCGGCTTCGGGCTGCTGCCGGCGTTGGTCAGCGGCTCGGCCCAGGCGATGCTCGGCGGCTACAGCAACGTCGAGGGCGTCGACCTGCGCGAACGCGGCAAACAGCCGGTCATCCTTCCCGTCGACAAGCTCGGCGTCCCGACCTACGACGAGCTCGTCCTCGTCGCCAACCGCAAGCAGCTCGAAGAAGAACCGGAAACGGTGCGGCTGTTCATCGCCGCCCTCGCCCGCGGCACGGTCGCCGCCAGCGAAGACCCGCCGAAAACGACCCAGGCGATCCTCGCCGCCAACCCCGCGCTCGAACCGAAGCTGACCAAAGCCGAGGTCGAAGCGACGCTGCCCCTGCTCAACCCGAGCGTCCCCCCCGGCCAGCCCTTCGGGTTCATGGACCCGAAGCAGTGGGACACCTTCGCCGGCTGGATGCGCGACAACGAACTGATCGAAGCGCTGCCGACCGCGCCCGAACTGCTGACCAACGCCTACTTGCCGGGCGAAATCCCCGAATAGCGCAGCTCGCCGGCGGCGAGCAGGCGGCTGACCTCGGCCTCGGGCATCGCCGCGTGGAAGAGGTGGCCCTGGGCGAAGTCGCAGCCGAGGCGGCGCAGCTCGGCGACCTGGACTTCGTTCTCGACCCCCTCGGCGATCACGTCGAGCGAGAGCGCCCGGGCCATGCCGATGATCGCCTCGACGATCGCGGTCCGCTCCTGTTCGATGCCGAGCGCGTCGACGAAGGAGCGGTCGATCTTCAGCGCGTGGAAGGGGAAGCGGTTGAGGTAGGCGAGCGAGGAGTAGCCGGTGCCGAAGTCGTCGAGGACGAGGCGAACGCCGATCTCGTTCAGCGCCTCGAGCGAGGCGATCGCGGTCGCCGACTCGTCGACGAGGACGCTCTCGGTGATCTCCAGCCGCAGGTGGACCGGGTCGAGGCCGGTGCGGGCGATGATCTCGGCGACGGTGGCGGGCAGGTCGCGATGGGCGACCTGGCGGGCGGAGAGGTTGACGGCGACGTCGAGCGGGCGCGCGTCGGGGCGCATCTCCTGCCAGGCGAGCGCCTGGTGGCAGGCTCGCTCCTGGACCCAGCGCCCGATCGGCTCGATCAGGCCGCTGTCCTCGGCGATCGAGACGAATTCGGCCGGGTCGAGCAGGCCGCGCTTGGGGTGCTGCCAGCGGACCAGGGCCTCGAGCCCGGTGACCTCGCCGCTGCGCAGGTTGACCACCGGCTGGTAGTGGAGGGCGAGCTCGTCGCGGTCGAGCGCGTGGCGCAACTCGCGTTCGACCTCGAGCCGCAGCATCGCGCCGGCCCGCATCTCGGCGTCGAAGAGGACGCAGCGGGAGCGGCCGCTCTCCTTCGCCCGGTACATCGCCGCGTCGGCGTCGCGGATCAGCAGTTCGGCGTTGACCGCGCGCTGGTCGGAGGCGCGGGCGACGGCGACGCCGATGCTGGCGCTGACGAAGTGCTCGACCCCCTCCATCTGGAAGGGCTGGGCGAAGGCGGCGGAGACGCGGTCGGCGATCGCGATCGCCTCGTCCTCGTCGGCGAGGCGATCGATCAGGATCCCGAACTCGTCGCCGCCGAAGCGGGCGACGACGTCGCCGGGACGCAGGTGGGCGCGCAGCCGCGGCGCCACCGCTCGCAGCAGGGCGTCGCCGGCGTGGTGGCCGAGGCTGTCGTTGATCAGCTTGAAATGGTCGAGGTCGAGGAAGAGGATCCCGACCGGCGAGCCGGAGACGGCGGCGCGGCGCAGCGCGTCGCCGAGCGCGTCGACGAAGCTGAGCCGGTTCGGCAGCCCGGTGAGGGCGTCGTGGAGGACGCGGTGGCGCAGCGCCTGGTCGGCGGCATGGCGCTCGAAGGCGTCGGCGAGGACGTTGGCGGCGGCCTGCAGGAAGGGCACGTCCTTGGGCGAGAACAGTTCCGGCTTGGTGGCGTGGACGTCGAGGACGCCGAAGGGATGGTCCTTGCCGTCGATCATCACCGCGAGGCTGCTGGCGGCGCCGAACGTGCGCAGGACCGGCGGCATCGTGAAGCGCTCCTCGCGGTTCCAATCGGGGACGATCGTCGCCGCGCCGGAGTCGAGGGCGGCGCCGGCGTGGGAGTCGCGGGCGGCGGAGACGCGGCGGCCGGCACCGACCGCCTGGTCGTCGAGCCCAGCCCGCAGGTTGAGGCGGCGGCCGTCGCGGCCGACCTCCCAGATGCAGGCGCTGGCGACGCCGTCGATCTCGCCGATCAGCGAGACGGCGGCGGTCATCAGCGACTCGGGATCGCCGTTCTGCAGCGCCAGCTCGCCGAGCTTGGCGACGACGGCCTGCTGGGAGAGCGCCCGCTGCAGGCCCTCCTCGGCGTTCTTGCGCTCGCTGATGTCGTAGAGGACGCCGTGCCAGACCGGGACGCCGTCGGCGTCGGCCTCGAGCACAGCCTCGTCGATCATCCAGATGTACTCGCCGGCACGGGTGCGGAGCCGGTATTCGACCGGGCTCGTGTTGCGGTTGCCGAGGAAGTCCTTGCTTTCGATCTCGAGCGCGCGGAGACGGTCGTCGGGGTGCAGGAGGCGCGCCCACAGCGCCGGGTCGGCCTTGAACTCCTCCGCCGAGTAACCGAGGATCTCCTCGACCTGGGGACTGACGTAGCGCCAGCGGCCGTGCTCGCCGAGCTCGGAGGCGTAGACGATCACCGGCAGGCGCTCGACCAGGCGCCGGTAGTCCTGTCCACCGGCGGCGATCTGGTCGAGGAATTCGTCCACCTCGTGCTCGGGCCAGTTCCTCTCGTCACGCATCGGGGTCACTATCGACGGTCGGCGCCGCACGCTTGAACAACGCCTGGGCGGGAACGAACTCCTGCACCTCCTGGCTGCCCATTGGCAGATCGCCTAAACCCGCGGAGATTGCGGCCGATGACCGGGGGCGCAGACCCGATGAGCGTCCTCGACTCCACCCAGCTGATCCTGCAACGGGCGATCTCCGGCGCGACCCTGCGCGGCACGGTCCTGGCCGACAACCTCGCCAACGCGGACACGCCCGGCTTCCAGCCCTCGGACGTCGACTTCCACGCGGCCCTGCAGGGCGCGATCGACGGCGGCCCCGGGGCGATCGGCCGGGTCTCCTTCAGCCCCGAACAGGGCCCGCCGCTGGCGCTGCGCGCCGACGGCAACGGGGTCGACCCGGAAGCCGAATCGGCGAAGCTGGCCGAGAACGGGCTCGAACTGAACGCACTGGTCGAGGTGGCCGGGGCCCGGGTACAGATCATGCGCACGGCGATGGGAGTCTCCTGATGGGGATGTTCGACGCGATCGACGTCTCCGCCAGCGGGATGACCGCGGAGCGGCTGCGGATGGACGTCACGGCCGAGAACCTGGCCAACGCGCAGACTACGCGCACCCCCGGCGGCGGTCCCTACCGTCGCCAGGAGGTAGTCCTGCAACAGGCGGGGGGCGACTTCGCCGGCCAGCTCGCCAGCGCGGTCGGGGGCGGGGCCTCCGAACCGGCCGGGGTCGAAGCGGTCGCGATCGTCAACGACGACTCGCCGCTGCGCCGCGTCTACGACCCCGGGCACCCGGACGCCGACGCGCAGGGCTACGTGACGATGCCGAACGTCAACCCGGTGACCGAGATGGTCGACCTGATCGACTCCTCGCGCGCCTACCAGGCGAACCTGACCGCGATGCAGACGGCGAAGACCGCGTTCACGAAAACGATCGAACTGCTGCGATGACGGTGCCGGTCTCAGCTCTCAGCTCCACCCTCGGTCAGTGGGCGACCGGCCCCAGGCAGGCGGGCGCAACCGACCCCAGCGGTGGTTTCGGCTCGATGCTGAGCGACGCGATCGGCGGCCTCGAGCACACCCAGGACGTAGCGGCGCAGCAGGCGCGGGCGCTGGCCACGGGCCAGACCCAGGACGTCTCCTCGGTCGTCGCCGCCGTGCAGGAAGCGAGCCTCTCGATGCAGCTCGCCGCGCAGGTGCGCAACAAGGCCGTCGAAGCCTATACCGAGATCTTCCACACCCAGATCTGATCCGTGCAATCGGTCCGCTCAGTCCTGGCCAGACTCTCGCCGCGGGGACGGATCGCCCTGGCGGGGGCGGCGCTGGCCCTCGTCGTCCTCGTCTTCGTCCTCTTCCAGCTGGCGACCAAGCAGAGCCAGTCGACGCTCGCCTCGGGGATCGACCCGGCCGAAACCGGCGACATCACCAAGGTGCTCGAAGGTCAGGGCATCGCTTACAGCGTCGGCGACGGCGGCACCTCGGTCTCGGTTCCCAGCTCCGACGTCTCCAAGGCGCGGATCGCGCTCGCCGAAAGCGACGTCGTCGGCGGCAACAAGCCCGGCTTCGAGCTCTTCGACAAGCAGCAGTTCGGCGCCAGCGACTTCCAGCAGAAGGTCACCTACCAGCGGGCGCTGGAGGGCGAACTGCAGCGCACGATCTCCGAGGTCGACGGCGTCTCCGCGGCGACCGTGCAGCTGACCCTGCCCGAAGACCAGCTGTTCGAAGCCGAAGCGGTGAAACCGACCGCCGCGGTCCTGATCAGCAGCGACTCGGGCGGGCTCGGCGCCGGCTCGGTGCGCGGCATCGCGCAGCTCGTCTCCTCCAGCGTCGAAGGGCTCGACGCCAAGGACGTGACGATCACCGACGCCACCGGCACCCTGCTGTGGCCGACCGGGCAGGGCGGTGCGGCCGGGGCCGGCGGCGCCTCCAAGCAGCAGGTCGAGGCGCGCTATGAGACCGGCCTTGAAGCGAAACTCGACGCGCTGCTGGCGCGCACGGTCGGCCCCGAAAAGGGCCGGGTCCAGGTCCAGGCCGACGTCGACGCCAACCGCACCTCCGAAAGCAAGCTCGAATACGCGAAGAAGGGAACGCCGCTGGACCGCAACAGCGAAACCGAGTCGCTGAACGGCTCGGGCACGGCTGCCGCCGGGGGCGCGGCCGGGGCGGCCAGCAACATCCCCAGCTACGCGGCCGCGGGCGGCAGCGGCAGCGGCAACTCGAAATACAACCGCAACACCGAACAGACCCGCTTCGGCGTCGACAAGACCGTCAGCCACACCCAGGTGGCGCCGGGCGGGGTCAACCGCCAGGACGTCTCGCTGGTGCTCGACAAATCGGTGCCGCCGGCCGAAGCGGCCGAAGTCAAGAACGCGATCGCGGCGGCGGCGGGGATCGAACCGAAACGCGGCGACACGATCACGATGAGCCGGATCGCCTTCGCCAAACCGCCGGCGCCGCCGGCGCCGAGCCCGGTCGGCGGCGTCCTCGACGTCGTCAAGTACGTCGTCCTCGGGCTCGCCGGGCTCGGCTTCCTGATCTTCGCCGGGCGCCACCTGCGCCGCCGCGAGGAGGACGTGCTCGACGCCGAACCGGTCTGGCTACGGGAACTGAACGCGCCGACCTCGCTCGCCGAGCTGGAGCTTGGGGACCCAGACCGCGAACGCGACTGGGGCGAAGGCGACCGGCGCAGCGAGGACGTTGCGTCGATGGAGCCCGACCGGGTCGCGCAGCAGCTGCGGGCCTGGATCAAGGAGGGCTAGCGTGAGCCCCGGAGGCCGCTCGTGAACGCGGCGCCGAACGAGCTGGTCGCGGTCGAGAGCGGGCTGCCGGCCTCGCCGGCGAAGCTGCGCGGCCGGCGCAAGGCCGCGGTGCTGCTGGTGACGCTGGGGCCGAAGCGAGCGGCGGACGTCTTCGCCCACCTCAGCGAGGCCGAGATCGAGGAGCTCTCGCTGGAGATGGCGAAGACCGGCGAGATCCCGGCCGACCAGGTCGACGCGGTGTTGCAGGAGGTGGCGGAGAACTCGCTCGCCTTCAGCTCGATCGCCGAGGGCGGCGTCGCCTATGCGCGCGAGGTGCTGGAGCGGGCGCTCGGCGCCGAGAAGGCGGCCGAGATCACGGGCCGGCTCTCGGCCGTGATCGAGATGCGGCCGTTCGAGTTCCTGCACCGGACGCCGCCGGAGCAGATCAACGCCTTCCTCCGCAACGAGGCGCCGCAGACCAAGGCGCTGGTGATCTCCAGCCTGCACACGACGCTGGCCGCGGAAGTGCTCTCGCTGCTCGACGAGGAGCAGCAGGCCGACGTCTCGCTGCGGATCGCGCGGATGAGCGAGACCAGCCCGGCGGTGATCCGCGAGGTCGAGAGCGTGATGCGCCAGAAGCTCTCCAACGTGCTCTCTGAGGAGTACGCCGCCTCGGGCGGGGTCAAGTCCCTGGCCGACATCCTCAACCACGCCGACCGGCCGACCGAGCGCAACGTGCTCGACACCCTGGCCGAGTCCGACGAGGAGCTGGCGGAAGAGATCCGGGCGCTGCTCTTCGTCTTCGAGGACGTCGTCAAGCTCGAAGACCGCGCGGTCCAGACCGTGCTCAAGGACGTCGACGACGCCGACCTGGCGCTGGCGCTGCGCGGCGTCGCCGAGGAGGTCAGAGAGAAGGTGCTCGACAACATGTCCGAGCGGCGGGCGGAAATGCTGGTCGAGGAGATCGAGTACCAGCCGCCGCAGCGAAAGAGCGTGGTCGAGGACGCGCAGGGGCGGATCGTCGCCCAGATCCGGCGGCTCGAGGACTCCGGCGAGATCACGATGAGCCGGCGCGGGAACGGCGATGAGCTCGTCGTTTGAGTTCCCCGAGCTGGAGGCGCCGCCGGCGCCGGCGCAGTTGCTGGCGGCGGCCGAGAGCGAGCGGCGCGAGGCCGAGGAGGCGGAGCGGCTGGCGGCGGTGCGCGAGGAGGCGTTCGCCGCGGGGCTGGCGGCCGGGCGCGAGGAGCTCGGGCCCGCCGTCGCGGCGTTGGGCTCGGCGGCACGCGAGCTGCGCGAAGAGGCGGCTGCGGCTGCAGAGCGGGCCGAGAGGGCGGCGGCGGAGCTGGCGCTGCGAATTGCCGACAAGGTCCTGGGGGCGGCGCTCGAGGTGCGTCCGGAGCTGGTCCTCGAGGTGACGCGCGGGGCGCTGCGGCGGCTGGTCGAGCCGCGCGAGGCGACGCTGCTGGTCAGCCCCGAGGACGCCGAGACGGTGCGCGACGCGGTCGAGGAGCTCGGCGGGGAGCATGGGGCGCCGTTGGCAGTGCGGGCTGAGCGACGGGTGCCGCGCGGCGGCTGCATCGTCCGCACCGAGGCGGGCGAGATCGACGCCCAGATCGCCGGCCAGCTGGAGCGAGCCGCTACCGTCGTCGCCGCGGAGCTGAGCGAGTGAAGCAGCCGCTGGCGGGCGCGGCGGAGGCACTGCGGCGGGCCGACCTGATCGAGCGCCGCGGGCGCGTGCGCGACGTGATCGGGCTGGTCGTCGAGGCGACCGGGCTCGAGGCCGAGGTCGGCGAGGTCTGCCTGATCGAGACGGGGCGCGACGGCGCGGCGGTGCCGGCCGAGGTGGTCGGCTTCCGCGACTCCGGGACGCTGCTGATGCCGCTCGGCGAGATGCACGGCATCGGCCCCGGCAAGCCGGTCTCGGCGACCGGAGAGACCTTCCGCGTGCCGGTCGGCGAGGCGTTGCTGGGGCGCGTCGTCGACGCCTTCGGCCGTCCTCTCGACGGCGCCGAGCTGGGGCTGAGGGGGCGGCGACCAGCGCTGGGGCCGCCGCCGGAGCCGCTGGGGCGGCCGCGGATCGAGCGGCGGCTGGCGCTCGGGGTGCGGGCGCTCGACGCCTTCGTCCCCTGCGGGGTCGGCCAGCGGCTGGGAATCTTCGCCGGCTCGGGCGTCGGCAAGTCCTCGCTGCTGGGGATGATCGCGCGGGCGACCTCGGCCGACGTCAACGTGATCGCCCTGGTCGGCGAGCGCGGTCGCGAGGTGCGCGAGTTCGTCGAGCGCGACCTCGGCGACGCGCTCGGGCGCAGCGTCGTCGTCGTCGCCACCTCCGACCAGCCGGCGCTGGTCCGGATCAAGGCCGCCTTCGCCGCGACCGCGGTCGCCGAGCACTTCCGCGACCAGGGCGCAGACGTGCTGCTGATGATGGACTCGGTGACGCGCTTCGCGATGGCCCAGCGCGAGGTCGGCCTGGCGATCGGCGAGCCGCCGGCGACCCGCGGCTACACGCCCAGCGTCTTCGCCCTGCTGCCGCGCCTCCTGGAGCGCGCCGGGACGAGCCCGGCGGGCAGCATCACCGGCCTCTACACGGTCCTCGTCGACGGCGACGACATGAACGAGCCGGTTGCCGACGCGGTCCGCTCGATCCTCGACGGCCACGCGGTGCTGACCCGCGACCTCGCCCACGCCGGCCACTACCCGGCGGTCGACGTGCTGCAGAGCATCTCGCGACTGGCGACCGAGATCGCGCCGCCGCAGAGTCAGGCCGCCGCCTCCGAGGTCCGCCGCCTGATCGCCGCCCACCGCGACAAGGAGGACCTGATCGCGATCGGCGCCTACCAGGCCGGCGCCGACCCGACCGTCGACACCGCGATCGCCCTGCGCGGCCCGACCGACGCCTTCCTGCGCCAGACCGCGGACGAGCGCAGCGACCTGGAGGACGCCGACGCGGGCCTGCAGGCGCTCGCCGAAGCCGCCGCGGGCGCGCCGGCCGAAGCCGACCAAGAGGCCGGCGCCGGCGCTGACCTCACTGCTTTCGCCCCTGCCGCGGCCGCCGCCGAACCGAGCGCGATCCCGCCGCTCCACCTCAGCGTCTGAACGGCGCGGCCCTAGCCTTCGTCTTCGACCGGGTGGAAGGTCCAGTTGGTGCCGGTGACTACGCCGGTGACGCGACTCGGTTCCCGGTAACGGCGCTGGGTCCCGGGCGCGGTCGGCGGCGAGGCCGAGTTGCAGTAGTAGCTGAGGATGCAGTGACGGTCGCCCCAGGTGCCGTCGTAGGCGTTCCAGAGGGCGGGCCTGCGGCCGCGATCATGGGTGGGCAGAAGCTGCAGGCAGCTGGCGTGGCCGCAGGCCGCGGTGAAGTCGCCGACCCAGGCGAGCTTGCCGTCGTGGGCTTCCTCGCGCAGGTCAGAGTTTTCGACCTGCTGGCAGTCGCCTGTGCAGGCGGTGGGATAGGTCGCATGGGTGCCGGCAGCGCTGAAGGCGATCGGGCGCGTCGCCGCATCGGCGATCCCCGCGGTCAGCTTGGCGAGGTAGGGGCTGGAGTCCCAGCGCCTGCGCAGGAGGCCCCAGCCGTAGCGGACGACGCCGGCGTGCTGGGCGTATTGAACGGCGACGACCCGCGGCACGCGGCCGCCGAGACCGACGACGACGGTCATCCCCTCCCAGTCGGATTCGTGGCTGGGGCAGGTGACGTCGGCGATCACCAGCCCGGCGCCGCAGAGGGCGCCGCCGCCGAGCTTGACCGGGTTGTCCGGCAGGTACCACCAGTAGTCGAGATAGAGCCGGCGGCCAACTTCGACCGGGTTGACGTAGATCGCGCTGCCGGCGCCGACCGGCGGCAGCGGAGTCGCTTCCGGCACGGCGCTGGGCGCCGGGGTGCCTTCCGGCACGGCGCGGGCGAGCGGTGCCTGGGCCGCTTCGAGTTCGCCCTCCTCGCGCAGCAGTTCTTCCCTGGCGTGCCGCCGCAGCGCCGCCGAGCTGGGACGGACGAGCTGCAGGTGGGTGCCGCCGCTTTCCAGTTCCCGCGGTCGTTCGACCTTCTTGCATTCGCTGGTCAGCGCGCCCTGGTCATGGCAGAGGCTGACGTCGCCGGCGGCGAACAGCCCCGAGACCGAGAGCGGCCAGGGCACCGGCTCGTCTTTGTCGAAGAGCAGGATCGGGCGGTAGGCCATCGCCAGGGCGAAGTCCGCCTGGGAGTTCGGCGCGCTGACCTCGAGCCGGGCGCCGGCGTCGGTCGCGGTCTGGCTCGCCAGCGCCTGCTCCGGGACGGCTTCGCCGTTGCGAACGAAACCATTCCAGGCTTCGATCCGCCCCCGGTCCGAGGTCTGCAGGAGCGCGTAGGTCCCCGTCCCCCCGCCGCCGGCGCTGCGCGCGATCCGGCGCCAGCGCGCCACCTCGCCGGGCTGCGCTGGCCGGTCCGGCAGCGCGGCCGGGTCTTCGACGACCGGCGGCGTGCCGTCGACCAAGAGGAGCAGGACGTGGTCCGCGTCGGGGCGCTCGGCCGGTGCCGAGGGGGCCGTCGGGGCGCCACTGCCGGCGGCGATCGCCCGCAGCGCCTGCTCCTGGTCTGAGCCGTCGACCAGCGTCCAGTGGACGCGGTCGCCGGCCGCGTAGCCGACCGAGTAGGTAACGTCGAATTCGTCCAGCAGCGGCGTCTGCGGCAGTTCCGGCGGCGCCGGCAGGGGCTGGCCGTCACCGACGATCCGCAGGTCGAGCTTCGACGCGACCGGCGTCGTCGCCGAGGGCACCCGGCTGCTGCTGGTCGAGGCGAGGCCGTAGACCAGCGGCACGACGAGAATGCAGACGACCGCGATCGCGACCGCGAGACCGAGGCGCAGCGGCAGCTGGTGGCCGCGGATCTTCACCGTCGAGGGAACCTCGGCCAGGTACCAGAGGCTGACCAGACCGAAGGCGATCAGCGCCACGATCAGCCCGATCCAGATCTCGATCCGGGCGTCGAAGACGAAGTTGACGATCACGTCGAGGCCGGTGAGAGCGAGCAGGGAGACGTAGGCGGCGGCGAGCACGCGGACGATCTGGGCGGGAAGCGAGCGCCAGTGGCTGAACCGGAGTGCAAGTAGCCCGATTGCAGCGATCCCCGCCAGGATCGTGATCAGAGTGTCGGTGACTTCGGCGACGCCATAGACGCCGAGCCCGACGAGGGCGAGCACGACCAGAGAGGCTGCCGGGGGCCCGACGCGCCTCCACGCTCTCTTCAGCCGCTGCCGTTTTGCTGCCTCCACGAGCGCGATCACTCTACGGGCATCGAAGTACTCGGGTGGCGCGCCGAGATCGCCGTCCTCCTAAAGACGGGCAAGGCGCGGGCGATTACCGGGGGCGTGAAGGACCCTGGCTTCCGATTTCGACTCGAGCGGGTGCACTGGCTGCGGCAGCAGAGCGAGCGCAGCGCGCAGGAAGCGTTGGCCGCTTCGCTGCGGCGGCGGCTCGACAGCGAGCGCTCCCTGAGCGAGCTCGACGCGCGGATCGAGGACGCGCACGTCGCCGAGCGCGAAGCCGCCGCCAGCGGCGGCCGAGTGCTGCGCAGCGGCGAGGAGCTGGTCGCGATCGAGGTCTACCTGGGACGACTGAGGGGATCGCGCGCCGCGGCTGCGCGGACGCTGCACGAACGCGAGGGCGAGGTCGAGGTCGAGCGCCGCCGGCTGCTCGCCGCCGCCAGCGCCCGCCACGCGCTGGATCGCCTGCGCGGCCGGCGACTCGGCGAGCACCGGCGCGAGGCGGCACGGCGCGAAGGCGCCCAGATCGACGAGCTCGCGCTTGCCGCCCACCGGCGCGGGAGGGCGGCATGAGCGCGGCAGCTGCGATCGGCGGGATCGGCGCGGACAAGAGCGCCGTCGGCAGCGACGGGCTGGCGCGGGCCAGCGCCGCAGCCGCACGCGTTGCCGAACTACGGCAGCTGATCTCCGAAGTCGAAACCGGCGCGGCGCCGACCCGGGGCGGGTTCGCCGCCCAGCTCTCGGCGGCGAGCGGCGAAGGCGCCGCGGTCGGACAGGCGACCGCGACGACGCCGACCGCTCCCGCCGCGGCTGGCGCCGCAGGCGGCGGCAGCCTCAATCCCAGCGTCCCCTTCGCCGCCGAAATCGAAGCCGCGGCGGCCAAATACCGGCTCGACCCGGACTTGCTGGCGGGGCTGATCAAAGCCGAGTCCAACTTCGACCCGACCGTCGGCAGCGGTGCCGGCGCCCAGGGGCTGACCGAGCTGATGCCGTCGACGGCGGCGAGCGTCGGCGTCAAGGACCCCCACGACCCGGCCGAATCGATCGACGGCGGCGCCCACGTCCTGCGCGAAATGCTCGACAAGTTCGGCGGCGACACCGAACTGGCGCTGGCCGCCTACAACGCCGGCCCCGGCGCGGTCGAACAGTACGGCGGCATCCCGCCCTACTCCGAAACGCAGGCCTACGTGCCGCGCGTGCTCGGCTTCGCCGAAGACTTTCGCAACGGGGCGACGAGGTAGCGATGGCCTACCAACACCCACGCATGGGCCCGCTGCCGCTGCCGCCCTGGCCGCCGGAGGCGTGGCCCGGGGGGCCACCGCCGCCCTCAGAAACGACGGGACCGCCGTTCGCGGCGCTCCTGCCCCCCACTCCCAGCGCCCGGACCGCACCTGCGGAAGGCGACCAGAAAGGCCCCGGCACGATCGCTGCCGAGGCCAGGGAGATGACCCGGCCGGCGGAACCCGCTGCGGCGGAAGACGGCTCGGCAGCGGTCGCGGCCCGAGCGAGCGCCGCCGCCAGCGCGGCCCAGCTGGCCCGCGCCGCCGAGGCCCCCACTCCGCCTCCGGCATCCGAGGGCCCCATCCAAGACGGCGCGCCCCCCGAGAGCAAGCCCGCGAGCGCCACCCCTCCCGCCCCACCCCCAAGCGATCCCACGGTTCCTTTGGGACCACTGGCGTCCGAAACGAACCACGTGACGGGCAGCGCGAATCCCGCGGTTCCTTTTGGAGGCCCGACCTCCGAAAGGAACCGCGGGATGGGGGAGCCGCTGGTGCGGCTGCACGATCCAGCGGTGCCCGATGCCGCGCCCGGGCTGGAAGCCGCGGCGCAGCTGGACGCCGCCGTCGCCCCGAGCTCGGCGGCGGTGTCCGAGGCCGTGGCCGGCGCGACGGAGAGCCCCGCCACCGCAAGCGGCCCTGCACCACTCGCCACCCCGGATCCCGCGGTTCCTTTTGGACCGCACGCGTCCGAAACGAACCACGCAATCGCTGCCCCCGATCCCGTGGTTCCTTTCGGACCGGATGCGGCCGAAAGGAACCACGGGATTGGGGGCGCTGTGGTTGACCCCGAAGGCTCCACCGAGGACGCGGTTGGTCCCGCTATGCGGGAGGAAGTGCGTTCTCAGCCGGGAGGAGCGCCTTCGGCGGTTGCCGCGGCCCGAACCCTTGCCGACGCTCCTCTCGCTGCCCCGGGCGCGATTCAGGTGCCGATCCCTCTTGCCGCGAGCGGCGCCGCACCCAGCGCCGGCGGCGTCGCGCCCGGCCCATCCGCCCCTCCCCCCTCCCCCGCCGCAGCGCTCGAGGCGACGATCCGGCTCGGGGCGGAGCAGGGCTTCTCGCGGGCGCGGCTGACGCTGCGACCGCCCGAACTGGGCGCCGTCGACGTCGTCCTCAAAGCGGTCGGCGGTGGGGTCAGCGCAACGGTCCTCGCCCACACCCCCGAGGCGGCGCGGCTGCTCGAAGCCTCCGGCAGCGAGCTGCGGGCGCGGCTCGAGGCCCAGGGGGTGCAGCTGCAGGCGCTGACGGTCGCGGTCGCCGGCGACGCCGCCGCCGGAGCCGGCCGCGAAGCGCCCGGCGAGGCGAGCGCCTCACGCGGCGCCGACACCTCCGCCGCTGCGAACCAGTCCCCCGAACCGCTTCCCACCACGACCCGCCAGATCGAGCTCGGCGGCGGCGTCCTCGTCGACGTCCTCGCCTGAGCGGAAGGAGAGAGATGACCACCCCGATCCAAACCTCCGGCAGCCAGGCCGCCGGCGCCACCGCGCCGACCCAGACGGGCTCGCCGAACGGGCTCGGCAAGGACGACTTCCTCAAGCTGCTCGTCGGCCAGCTCCAGAACCAGGACCCGATGAACCCGGTCGGCGACCAGGAATTCATGAGCCAGATGGCGGCCTTCTCGACGCTCGAGCAGATCACCAACCTGGCGGGCACGACCGAACAGATGAACACCACGGTTGCCGCCAACCAGTCGCTGGCGCTGATCGGGCACGAAGTGACCTACACCAAGGCCGACGGCAGCAGCGGCGAAGGCAAGGTAGAAAAGGTCAACTTCGACGGCGAAGGCTTCACCCTGACGATCGGCGGCGAAGCGGGGATCGCGCCGGGGCTGGTGACGGAGGTCCGATGAGCCCCGGACCGACCGGGAACGTCGGCGGCCTGCCGGCACTGCCGCCGGCGGCAACCCAGCCGCCGGCGCAGCGCGGCCCCAGCGGGGCGGGCGGCGTCACCGCGCCCAGCTTCGCCGAACAGCTGCGCCAGAAGCAGGCGAGCGCGGGCAGCGGCGGCGTCGAGTTCTCCAAGCACGCGATCGAACGGATGCAGCGGCGCGGGATTCCCACCGACCCGACGACGATCGCCCGCCTGGGCAACGGCGTCGACCTCGCCGCCGGCAAGAACGCGCGCGACGCGGTGGTGATGGTCGACGACAACGCCTTCGTCGTCTCGGTCGCGAACCGGACCGTGATCACCGCGATCGACCGCGCCCACATGCGCCAACACGTCTTCACCAACATCGACAGCGCCGTGGTCGCATGAGCGGCGCTGCCGACAGCAGGGGCGCCAAAGTCGCCCATACGACCCACGGCCGGACCTCAGCGAGGGGGCCGCGAAAGGAAGTGACGCAACCATGATGCGAGCGATGTTCGCCGCGATCAGCGGCCTCAAATCGCACCAGACGATGCTCGACGTGACGGCGAACAACATCGCCAACGTCAACACCGTCGGCTACAAGGCGAGCCGGGCGACGTTCAAGGACTCACTCAGCCAGCTGCAGATCGGGGCCGCGGCGCCGGGCGGCGGCCAGGGCGGGCGCAACGCGGCCCAGGTCGGGCTCGGGGTCCAGATCAACTCGATCGACAACCTGATGGGCTCCGGCACGCTGCAGGCGACCGGCAACGTCACCGACCTGGCAATCCAGGGGCCGGGGATGTTCGTGATTGGCGCCGGGGGCACGCCGCCGGCGCTGCCGGCGAACTTCGAATACACCCGGGCCGGCAACTTCACCTTCGACTCCGAAGGTTTCCTCACGACCCAGAACGGCGACTTCGTCCTCGGCCGCACCGCGGCCGGCGCCGGCGCCCCCAACAGCTACATCCAGGTGCCCGAAGGTGCGACCGACGTCGCGATCGGCCAGGACGGCGCCGTCAGCTACGTCCCCGCCGGCGGCGGCGCCCGCGAAGTCGCCGGCTACCTCTCGATCGCGACCTTCACCAACGAAGCCGGGCTGCAGCGCACCTCCGGCAACCGCTGGATCGAAAGCGCCGCCTCCGGCGAAGCGATCGACGGCACCCCGGGCGGCGAATTCGGGCTGACGATCTCCGGCACGCTGGAGATGTCGAACGTCGACCTCGCCACCGAATTCACCGACATGATCGCCGCCCAGCGCGGCTTCCAGGCGAACTCGCGGGTGATCTCGACCGCTGACGAAATGCTCCAGGACCTGGTCAACCTGAAGCGATGATCCGCCTGCACCGCCTCGGAGGCGAGAGCCATGAGTTCGACCTCAACCCCGACCTCGTGCTCACGGTCGAGTCGACGCCGGACACCGTCGTCACCCTGACCACCGGCTCGAAGCTGGTCGTCGCCGAGTCCCCGGACGCGGTGACGGCCGCCGTCCGCGAGTGGCGGGTCGGGGTCCTCGAGCGCGCCCTGAAGCGGACGCGAATGGCTGAAGCGCCCCTCCACGCCGTCGATTACCTGACGGAGAACTAGTGGCCCCGCCGACCCTCGACAAGGAACCCGCACGATGAAGGCCTCGACCGCGATCGGGATAGCCGCTGCCGTGTTCGGCCTGCTGCTGGGCGCGATGATGGAGGGCAGCGCGGTCGGGGCGTTCATCAACATCCCGGCGGCGCTGATCGTCCTCGGCGGCACCTTCGGCGCCACCCTCGCCTCCACCTCGTGGGAAGCGATGAAGCGGATACCGGCCCTCTACAAGGAGGCCTTCTCCAGCGAGAAGCCGGACCTGAGCGGCCGGGTCGACCTGCTCGTCGGGCTCGCCGACCGCGCCCGCCGCGACGGCCTGCTGGCGCTCGAGGGCGAGATCGAGCAGCTCGACGACGACTTCACCCGCAAGGGCCTGCAGCTGGTGGTCGACGGCACCGAACCGGAGCTGATCCTGCAGGTGATGGAGAACGAGATCGACGGCACCAGCGCCCGCCACGCGGTCGGCCGCTCGGTCTTCGAGAAAGCCGGCGGCTTCGCCCCGACGATGGGGATCATCGGCACCGTGATGGGGCTCGTGCACGTTCTCGAGAACCTCGACGCGCCCGAGACCCTCGGGCCGGCGATCTCCGGCGCCTTCATCGCCACCCTCTACGGGGTCGCCTCGGCCAACGTCATCTTCCTCCCGGTCGGCAGCAGGCTCAAGCACATCTCCGAAGCCGAGCTGGCGCTGCGCGAACTGACGATCGAGGGGGTGCTGGCGATCCAGGCCGGCGACAACCCGCGGATCGTCGCCGACAAGCTGATGGCCTTCGTGCCGCCGCAGGAGCGGCTGGCCGCGGCGCCCGCCAAGGGCGGCGAGGAGCGCGCCCCTCGCGTCGCCGAGCAGCCCGACCCGGTCAGGGCCGCCGCATGAGCGAGGTCCGCGCAGCCCGCTCCCGGCGCCGCAGCCGCAAACGGCGGCGCGGCCACGGCGACGACGAGAGCCACGCCGACAACGAGCGCTGGCTGCTCACCTACGCCGACATGATCACCCTGCTGATGGCGCTGTTCATGGTCCTCTTCTCGATCTCCTCGGTCAACGTCTCCAAGTTCAAGACGCTGAAGGAGGTGCTGCAGAACGCGTTCACGCCGAAGGTGCTGAGCGGCGGCGGATCGATCGTCCCCGACGGCGGCGCGACGAAGAGCCAGCAAGCGGCGAGCGCCAGCCCGGTGCCGGCGACGGTCTCCAGCGCCGCCACCAACCCGGCGATCGAAGAAGACGAGTTCGAGAAGCTGAAGCGAGAGCTCGACTCCTACGCCCGCCGTCACGGCTTCTCGGCTGCGATCGAGACGATGATCACCGCCCGCGGCCTCGTCATCCGCCTGCTCACCGACAAGGTCCTCTTCGATTCCGGCAGCGCCGCGATCAAGGGCGAGGCCGACCCCCTGCTGGGCGAGATCGCCGACCTCGTCGACGTCGACCCCGATCACCCGATCTCGGTCGAGGGCAACACCGACAGCGTGCCGATCTCGACCAGCCGCTACCCGAGCAACTGGGAGCTCTCGACCGCCCGTGCGGCCGCCGTCGTCCGCTTCCTCAACGCCGAAGGCGTCGCCGCCGGCCGGCTCGAAGCAAGCGGCGTCGCCGGCCAGCGACCGATCGCCCCGAACACGACCGCGGCAGGCCGCTCCCGCAACAGGCGCGTCGAAATCGCGCTGTTGCGGGGCACCGTGCCGCAAGGAGGAGCGCCGACCCGATGAAGGGCAAGCTGAAACTGATCGTCCCGATCCTGGTCCTACTGGCCGCGGTCGGCGTCTACAAATTCGTCCTCGCGGCGCCGGAAGAGTCGAAGGCCAAGGTCAAGGGCCAGGTCTACGTGCTGCCGAAGGAATTCATCGTCAACCTGGCGGGCGGCAGCTACGCGAAACTGACCGTGGCGCTGGTCCTCGCCGCCGGCCAGTCGACCGCCGGCGCGACGGCACCGCCGGAAGGGTTCGGCACGCTCGAGCAGGAGCCGCTGGTGCGGGAGATCGTCACCGACACGCTGACCGGGGCCTCGCCGCAGGCGCTGACCTCGCGCCAGGGCCGCCACGGCTACGAGGAACGGATCAAGCGCGCGATCGACCGCGAAACCGACGTCGAAACGACTGCCGTCGCCTTCACGGATTTGGTGGTGCAGTGATGACGGGCGCGAGCGAGGTCCGCTACGAGGAGCTGGACGCCGCGGTCGAGGGCAGCGGCGAGGGCGCCGACCTAGGCCGGCTGCAGAACGTGCCGGTCGAGCTGGCAGTCGAGATCGGCCGCACCCGGATGACGATCGGCGAGGCGCTGGCGCTCGGCCCCGGCAGCGTCGTCACCGTCGGCCGGCTCGCCGGCGACCCGGTCGACCTGCTGGTCAACGGCCGCGTCATCGCCCGCGGCGAGGTGGTCGCAATCGACGAGGAGCTGGGGCTGCGGATCACCGAGATCGCGGCGGGGGTGGTGCCCGACGGCGGCGCGACGGAGGCGGGCGAGCCGGCTGCGGCCGCCTCGGTTGACGCCGATCCACCACGCAACGCGGGCACCAACGGGGCGGGATCGGGGGTCGCTCCCTAAAGCTGAGCAAGGGACGGGCGATTAACGGGGGCGATCCGAGCCGGATCCGCCCTCGATGAACCTGCTGATTCCACCGGTCCTGGCCGACGCGGCCGCCAACGGCGAAAACGCCCCGCTCGACCTGAGCGGCCACGCCGCCAGCGCCCACGCGGCCAGCGGCGGCTCGCTGGTGCGGACGATCGTCGGCCTCGCCGTCGTGCTCGCCGTGATCTTCGGCCTGCGTTGGGTGCTGAAGCAGGTCAAGGCGAGCCGCGAGGAGAAGGCGCAGGGCAACGGCCTCTCCTCGATGGCGACGCTGCCGCTCGGCTCCAACCGCTCGCTGCACGTCGTCCGCGCCGGCAAGGAGGTGCTGGTCGTCGGCTCCGGCGAGCACGGCGTCACCCCGGTGCGCAGCTACGACGAAGCGCAGGCACGGGCACTCGGGATCATCGAGGACGAGCCCGAACCGGAGGCACTGAAGCCGCTGGCTCCGCTGCCTGAGCCCGGCGAAGCCGGCAGGCCGCGCAACCCGCTCGAGACCCTGCGTGCCTGGACGGTGCGGGGGTGAACCTCGACGGCGGCAACGCGGTCCAGCTGCTGCTGCTGCTGGCCGGGCTGACCCTGGTCCCGGCGCTGATCTTCTGCACCACCGGCTTCACCCGGATCCTGATCGTCCTCGGCTTCGTCCGCACCGGGCTCGGCACCCCGACGGCGCCCCCCAACCAGGTGATGATCGGGATCGCCTTCTTCCTCACCCTGTTCGTGATGGCGCCGACTCTGAAGGAAATGAAGAGCGAGGCGCTCGACCCGCTGACCGCGCACAAGATCAGCGACAAGGTCGCGCTCGAACGGGCCGAGGAACCGCTGCGCGAGTTCATGTTCAAGCAGACCGACGACGGCGACCTGGCGATGTTCGTCAACCTCGCCAACCTCAACCGGCCCCAGACCCGCGAAGACGTCCCCACCTGGGTCCTGATCCCGGCCTTCATCACCAGCGAGCTGAAGACCGCCTTTCAGATCGGCTTCCTGATCTTCCTGCCCTTCCTGGTGATCGACCTGGTGGTCAGCTCGACCCTGATGAGCATGGGGATGATCATGCTGCCGCCGGCCTTCATCTCGCTCCCGTTCAAGGTGCTCCTCTTCGTCCTCGTCGACGGCTGGAGCCTGGTCATGCAGTCGACCGTCGAAAGCTTCTCGTGAACGAGGACCAGGTAGTCAAGCTGGCGATGGACGCGCTGATGCTGGCGCTGAAGGTGGGGATGCCGCTGCTCCTCGCCGGGCTGATCGTCGGCCTCGTCGTCAGCGTCTTCCAGGCGGTCACCCAGATCCAGGAGATGACGCTCTCGTTCATCCCCAAGATCCTCGCCGTGGCGCTGGTGCTGGTGATCGCCGGGCCCTGGATGCTCGACCAGATAGTCAGCTACACCGCCGACCTCTACCACTCGATCCCGGGTCAGGTGAAACAGCATTGAGCGCGGCGATCGACCAGCTCGGGCAGAACCAGCTCGCCGGCTTCGTCCTCGTCCTCTCGCGGGTCGGGCCGCTGTTCATGCTGGCGCCGCCCTTCAACTCGAAGATGGTCCCGGTCCGGGCGCGGGCGATCGTCGCCGTCGGCTTCGCGGTCGGCCTGGCGCCGATCGCCCTGCACGGACAGACCGTCCCCGGCGACGCCCTGCAGATCGCCGGCCTGGCGCTGAAGGAGGTGCTGGTGGGTCTCGGCTTCGCCTTTGCCCTCGCCTGCCTGTTCGCCGCCTTCGCCACCGCCGGCACCATCCTCGACACCTCGATGGGATTCAGCTTCGGCTCCCTGATCGACCCTGTCACCAACGTCCAGTCGGGCCAGATGGTCCAGGTCTACTCGATGGTCGCGATCGCCGTCTTCATCGCAATCGGCGGCGACGCCTGGGTGATCGAGGGGCTCGCCAGGAGCTACGAAGTCGTGCCGGTGCTGGAGATGCCGTCGCTGACCGCGCTGGTCGCCGGCGCCGCCGGCGAGTTCGCCGCGATCCTCGGCGCCGCGCTCGAGGTCGCCGCACCGGTGCTGCTGGCGCTGATCCTCACCGACGTCGCCTTCGGCGTCGTCTCCCGCGTCGTCCCCCAGCTCAACGTCTTCGCCGTCGGCTTCCCGATCAAGATCGGCGTCGGCCTGCTCGTCGTCGGCGTCTCACTGCCCTTCGTCGGCGGCTGGCTCTCAGGCCAGCTCCAGCTCAGCGTCGAATCGGCCCTCGGCTCCCTGAGGCTCGGCTGATGGCGGGCCACGACAAAACCGAGAAGGCGACGCCGAAACGGCGCGCCGAGGCGCGCCGCAAAGGCCAGGTCGCGCGCAGCTCCGACCTCAACGGCTCGATCGTGCTGCTCGCCGCGCTGGGGGCGCTGGCCGCCTTCGGCCCCGGGATCGTCGACGGCCTCGGCGACTCGATGCGCGAATCGCTGCTGCGCATCTCCCATCCCGGCCAGGTCAGCGCCAACGGGCTCGGGCCGCTGCTGGCGGCAGCGGGGATGGCGATCGTCGCGGCAACTGCGCCGGTCGCCCTCGCCTGCCTCTTCGCCGGCCTCGCCACCAACGTCGCCCAGCTCGGGCTGCGCTTCTCACCCGAGGGCCTGCGGCCAGACCCGAAACGGCTCAACCCGATCAACGGGGCGAAGAACATCTTCGGCCCCAACGCCCTGGTCGAGGCGCTGAAGAGCAGCGGCAAGGTGCTGATCGTCGGCGCGATCGCGGCGCTGGCCCTGCTGCCGAACCTGACCAGCCTTGCCTCGATGGTCGGTATCCAGCCGCCCGCCCTGGGCGAGGAGATCGCCAGCCGCGCCGCCCAGATCGCCTGGATGGCGGCGGCCGCATACCTGCTGATCGCCTTCGCCGACGTCTTCTGGCAACGCCACCGGCTCGACAAGCAGCTGCGGATGGACAAGGAGGAGATCAAGCGCGAGCAGAAGGAGGAGTCGATCTCCCCCGAGCTGCGCGGGGCCCTGCGCCGCCGCCAGCAGCAGATGTCGCGGGGCCGGATGATGGCGGCGGTGCTCGGCGCCGACGTCGTCGTCGCCAACCCCACCCACTTCGCCGCGGCGCTCAGCTACGACGGCACCCGGGCGGCGCCGGTCCTGGTCGCCAAGGGCCAGGACCTGATCGCGCTCGAGATCCGCCGCGTCGCCGAGGAGAACGGGGTGCCGGTGGTCGAGAACCCGCCACTGGCCCGCTCCCTGTTCGAGACGGTCGCGCTCGACGCCGAAATCCCGGAGGAGCTGTACAGGGCGATCGCCGAGCTGCTCGCCTTCGTCTACCGCACCGCCCGCCGCCGGGCGCCGATCGCGAGGGCGGCATGAGCCAGGGAATCGAGCGCCTGCTCAAGCACGCCGACCTGGTCGCGGCGTTCGCAGTCGTGCTCGTGGTCGTGATGATGATCGTGCCGCTGCCGCCGATCATCATCGACCTCTTCATCACCCTCAACATCTCGGCGGCGATCGCGATCGTCGTCGCCACCCTCTACGTGCCGCGGGCGCTCGACTTCGCCGCGTTCCCCTCGCTGCTGCTGCTGACGACGATGTTCCGGCTCGGGATCAACGTCTCGGTGACGCGTCAGATCCTGCTCCACGGCGACGGCGGCGAGGTGGTCGAAGCGTTCGGCAACTTCGTCGTCGGCGGCAACGTCGTCGTCGGCCTCGTCGTCTTCTTCATCCTCGTGATCATCCAGTTCGTCGTCGTCACCAACGGCGCCGGCCGGGTCGCCGAGGTCGGCGCCCGCTTCACCCTCGACGCGATGCCGGGCAAGCAGATGGCGATCGACGCCGACCTCAACGCCGGCCAGATCACCGACGAGCAGGCACACCAGCGGCGCGAAGACATCTCCCGCGAGGCCGACTTCTACGGGGCGATGGACGGCGCCTCGAAGTTCGTCAAAGGCGACGCGATCGCCGGCATCCTGATCGTCCTGATCAACCTGATCGGCGGCATCGTGATCGGGGTCATGCAGCAGGGGATGTCGTTTCCCGAAGCGACCCAGCACTACTCGCTGCTGACCGTCGGCGACGGGCTCGCGGCGCAGATCCCGGCGCTGCTGATCTCGGTCGCGGCGGGGATCATCGTCACCCGCGCCGCCAGCTCGCGCGACCTCGGCAACGACATCGCCGACCAGATCTTCGCCCAGCGCAAGGCGCCGATGGTGGCCGCCGCGGTGATCTGCGCCTTCGCCCTCGTCCCCGGGCTGCCGAAACTGCCGTTTCTGTTGATCGGCGGCGCGCTGGCCTGCGTCGCCTACGCGATCCGCGACGGGCTCCCGTCGGAGAAGGAGAAGCAGCAGGCGCTGCTCGAGGAAGGCGCGCCGCAGCTGCCGGCCGGGCCCGAGCAGGCGAACCCGGCGGCGGCGGTCGACCCGCTCGAGCTGGCGATCGGCTTCGGCCTGGTGCCGCTGGTCGAAGGCGGCTCCGGCGCCGGGCTGATGGCGCGCGTCACCGGCATCCGCCGCCAGCTCGCGGCCGAGCTGGGGACGGTGATCCCGCCGGTCCGGATCCACGACGAGCTCGGCCTCGACTCGCACGAGTACGTGCTGCGGGTGCGCGGGACCGAGGTCGCGCGCGGGCGGCTGATGCCGGGGCACCAGCTGGCGATGGACTCCGGCGAGGCCGCGGGGCAGGTCTCCGGCGTCGCCACCACCGAGCCGGCCTTCGGCCTGCCGGCGACCTGGATCGCCGACGCCTCCCGGCCCGAAGCCGAGGCGCTCGGTTTCACGGTCGTCGACGGCGAATCGGTCCTCGCCACCCACCTGACCGAGACGATCCGCAGCCACGCGGCCGAGCTGCTGACCCGCCAGGAGACGCGCAAGCTGCTCGACGGGCTGAAGGAGACCAACGCCGCCGCGGTCGAGGAGGTCGTCCCCGACCTGCTCTCGCTGGGCGAGGTGCAGAGGGTGCTGCAGGCGCTGCTGCGCGAGGGGGTGCCGATCAAGGACCTGGGCGCGATCGTCGAGGCGATCGGCGACAAGTCGCGGGTCACCCGCGACACCGCCGTCCTCGCCGAGTACGCGCGGGCCGAGCTGGGCCGGACGATCACCGCGCCGCACCTCGACGAGTCGATGAAGCTGCGCGCGATCTCGCTCGACCCCGCGGTCGAGCAGGAGATCGGCGAAGCGATCGCGCAGACGCCCGACGGCGAGCTGCTGGCGATGGAGCCCTCGCGGGCGCAGGCGCTGCTCGCCTCGCTGCGCGCCCAGCTCGACGCGGCGCTGGCCCAGGGCGGGCGCCCGGTGCTGCTCTGCTCGGGCCGCGCCCGCCGCCATCTTCGACATCTCTGCGAGCAGTCGCTGCCGCAGCTGACGGTTTGTTCCTACAACGAGATCGTGCCCGGGGTCCGGGTCGAGAACATGGGGGTGGTCCAGGTATGAGCGAGGCGACGATGGCCGTCGAGGACGGCGTCAGGACCTTCAGGGGCAGCACGCTGGAGGCGCTACTGCCGCAGATCCGCGAGCAGCTCGGGCAGGACGCGGTGATCGTGCGGCAGCGCGAGGGCCTGGTCGGCGGCGTCGGCGGCTTCTTCCAGAAGAAATGCGTCGAGGTCGAGGCGCGGGCCGGCGGGTCCAGGATCGACGTTTACGACGAGGACGAAGGAGCGTGGGACGAAGCTGACGGCGAGCGGGTCCTGAGCGCGGAAGCTGCTGTCGTTCGGAACGACGCGGCTACCAGGGAGGGGCTGGCCACGCCTGCCGTTCAAGAGCTGGTCGCCCAGGCCCGGCCGTTTGCCGAAATGCTGGAAGAGCTGGGGCCGGCGCCGGAGATCGAGGCGCCGCCGAAGGCTCGGGCGCTGGTCGAGGGGATGACCAGGGCCGGCTTGGGCGAGGACATCGCTCGCGAGATCGTCGAGGCGGTGCTGGCCAGCTCGATGCCCTTCACCACTCCCGGGCGATTGCGGACCGTGGTCCGCAATGAGCTCGCGGTGCGGATTCCGATCGCCCCGGCCGCCGCG
>DATKLT010000048.1:0-3575 GCA_035542315.1 Solirubrobacterales bacterium
CCGATCGGCGTGTTCGTCGACCCCGCCGCCGTCGCCCAGGCAGCCGCCGACGGCGAAAGCCACGAACGCATCCACCAACGCGCGATGGCCGGCCAGTTCGCACCCCCCGCCCCACCCGTCGACATCCCCACCGAAGGCTGAGCACATGCGCCTGGTCACCTTCGACGCGGGCGAGGGCCCGCACGCCGGCGTCCTGGTTGGGGACGAGATCGTCCCCGCCGGGGCGCTCGGCGCACCTGCCGACAGCGTGCGCGGGCTGCTCGAGGCGCTCGACGCCGACGGGCTGGCGGCGCTCGGCGAGCGTGCGGCGGGCGCCGGTGAGCGGATCGCGCGCGCCGACGTGCGTCTGCTGGCGCCCATTCCCGACCCCGAGAAGATCGTCTGCCTGGGGCTGAACTACCGCGACCACGCGGAGGAGGCCCACCAGGAGATCCCCGAGCACCCGCGCTGGTTCGCGAAGTTCGCCAACTCGCTGATCGGCGACGGCGAGCAGATCATCCTGCCCGCCGCGCACGCGGACTTCGTCGACTACGAGGCGGAGCTGGCGGTCGTCATCGGCCGTACGTGCCACCTGGTCGGCGAGGCCGACGCGCTGAGCTACGTCGCCGGCGCGATGGCGCTCAACGACGTCAGCGCCCGCGACCTGCAGCTGCAGAACCCGCTGTGGACCAGCGGGAAGGCGATCGACACCTTCGCTCCGTGCGGACCGGCGCTCGTGACCGTGGACGAGGCCGGGAACCTCGACGACCTGCGCCTCTGGACGCGCATCGACGGCGAGGTCGTGCAGGAGGGCACGACGCGCGACATGATCTTCGGCGTCGCCGAGACCATCGCCTGGCTGGCGCGCACGATGACGCTCGTCCCCGGCGACATCATCGCCACGGGCACGCCCGCCGGCATCGGCGGCCTCAAGGGCATCTTCCTGCGGGCCGGGCAGACCGTCGCGGTCGAGGTCGAGGGCCTCGGCGCCGTCACGAACCCGGTGGTGGCCGCATGACCGTCCTCACGATCATCGTCACGGTCCTGACGGCGCTCCTCTTCTTCGCCGCCGCGTGGGTGAAGTTCACCGGGGAGGAGCACGCGATGCAGACCCGCGACCGGCTGGGCATCAGCCCGGGCACCTACCGCCTGGTCGGCGCCTGCGAGGTTGCCGGCGCCCTCGGGGCGCTCATCGGCCTGGCGTTCCGCCCGCTCGGCATCGCGGCCCTGATCGGGCTCGTGCTCGTGGCGATCGGCGCCTGCGCCGCCCAGGTCAGGCTCCACAACCCCCTGTCCGAGGCGCGCCCCGCGATCCTCGCGCTCGTCCTGTCCGTCGCCGCACTGGCGCTGCAGCTGGCAACCGCCTGAGCCCAGCGCCTCGCGGCCGGGGGGTGCGAGCGCGAGGCCCCTCGCCGTCAGGAGGCGGGGGTGCCTGAGGAGCTCGGTCGGTGAACCTTCGCCTTGAGCTCCTCGATCTTGGCGTCGACCTTCTCCTTGTGCTCGGCGCGCTTCTGCTCGCGCAGCACCTTGCGGGCCTCCTTCTTCGCCTTCTCCTGCGCCAGGTCGGCGGCGCTGAGCTCCGCCTCGACGTCGAACAGGTCTCGCCTGAGAACCGTGCCCGAGAGCTCCGCCATGGCCGCGTCGAGCGCGTCCGGGCTCTGCTCGGTGACCTGGGCGACCAGTGTGGTCCGCCCCGGTCGCACGGACCCGGAGATCTCGCCGAGCACGGAATCGTTCCAATCGGCGTCCTGGAGGTCGAAGAGCGAGCCGACCAGCACCCCGGTCGCGCCGCCCAGCAGGATGCCGACGGGCCCGCCGATGACGCCGACCAGGAGCCCGACGATGCCGCCGCCCGCGGCGACCTCCCAGTTCTCCTCGGAGATCTGGTCCTTGACGACCACCGAACCGTCCTTCTGCCGCTCGACCACCTCGGCTCCGACGACCTTCACCTGCTGCTTGGAGTCGAGCTCCTTCAGGCGGGTCAGGGCCTCGTACGCCTTCGGATCCTCGTCGAAGGTGACAACTACCACACTGTCTTTCGCGTCGTCACTCATGGCACGTCCTCTCGGGCGGATGTCGGGGTTGTCGGGCGAGTCTACTAGCGGCTCGCCCTTCAGCGCGGGCCGCGTGCCATGCGACCAGCGCGGGCTCGGCTCGTTAAGGCTCCAGCTATCCCTACCCGGCCTTGACCGCGCCTCTCGGGCGCGCGACCATCGCGACGATCAGCGGGCGCCTGCGCATTGCGTGAAGCGAACGCGGCCGCGGGCCAGCATCAGAACGAGGAGGAAGAGCGGATGACTGAGATCGGCCCCGTGCAGATGATCGCGATCGGCTTCGGACCGGGCACGGGGACCGGGGAGACGATCCTCGAGAGCCTGGCCGAGCTCGAGGGCGAGAGGACCGTGCGGGTGCTCGACATCCTGTTCGTCGACAAGGACGCCGAAACAGGTGACCTGATCGCCGGAGAGCTTCAGGGCGAGGATCTCGGCGGCATCGTCGGCGCGCTTCTCGGCTTCGACTTCGACGATGTCGAGAGTCGCCCCGCAGAGGGCAACTCGGTCGCAGGGCAAGCCTACGGGCTCGCGGAGGATCAGGTCCGGGCGGTCGCTGACGCGCTCGACCCCGGCACCAGCGCCGGCGTCGTCCTGATCGAGCACGTGTGGGCCAGGGACCTGAAGGCGGCCGCGTGTGCGGATGGCGGTGTTGTGCTGGCCGAGGGCCTCCTGACCCCGGAGGCGATCAGCGCCGTGGCCCTGGAGCTCAGCGCTATGGCCCACGAACTCGATGAGTTGGAAGGAGACACGTAGATGCGATTCGGAAGAGGAATGAGGGTGTCGCGCGCCGGCCGTCGCATGAGGGGACGCGCTGGCTACCGGACGCCGGAGCGGATGCGACGGCGCCGTCCCGTCACCGCGCGACGGCCGGTGCCGTCGTCGAGCGCGCCGTCCACCGCTCCGGCGGCGGCGAGTGGTGGCGGAGCGGCGACCGGCGCGATGAACACGCTGTCCTCCGGGCTGGGTGGAGCCGCCGGCGCCGGGCTCGGCACACTGGCCGGGGACCTCTGGCAGGGAGGAGGCGACGAGGCCGACCAGGAGGCAACGCCGGACCAGGCAACGCCGGACCAGGCAACGCCGGACCAGGAGAGCGAGCCGGCCCCCGCCGCCCCGCGGACGTCCGCTTCGGACGGCGACGACTACATGGACGAGCTCGAGAGGCTCGCCAAGCTTCGTAATGAGGGCGTCATCACGCAGGACGACTACGACCGGAAGAAGCAGCAACTCCTCGGCATCTAGTGGAGCGCCCGGCAACGTTTGCCGGGTTTCCATAACCGAGGATCGGTTGGGCTGAGCGCGAATCCCTGGGCATGGTCATCGTGTCGAGGGGGCGGTTGTCGTGGCGGCCCGTGTGACGCTTCGGGAGATCACCAACGAGGAGGGTCAGCGGCTGCTGCGGATCGTGCGTCGCACGAGCGGTTCGGTGGTGACGTGGCGGCGTGCGCAGATCGTGTTGCTGTCGGCGCAGGGCATGAGCCCGCCGGCGATCAGCGAGGTCGTGTTCACCGACCCCGACACCGTGCGTGAGGTGATCCACAACTT
>DATKLT010000049.1:0-38468 GCA_035542315.1 Solirubrobacterales bacterium
GGCCAGCTGCGGATGCTCATCCGCTCGCGGTATCTCGTCGACGCGGTCGGCTACAACAAAGTCGAGGGCCTGCCGATCCTCGCCGAGGAGCTCGAGCAGGCGATCCTGGAGCAGATCTAGAAGATGAGTGAGAACGGGAACGACAACGGCGCCACCGCCACCCTGACCAAGGCGGACTTCCAGTCCGACCAAGAAACGCGCTGGTGCCCCGGCTGCGGCGACTACGCGATCCTCAACTCGGTGCAGACGCTGATGCCCGAGCTCGGCGTGCCGCCGGAGAAGACGGTCTTCATCAGCGGCATCGGTTGCGCCGGCCGCTTCGTCTACTACATGGACACCTATGGGATGCACGGCATCCACGGCCGCGCCCCGGCGCTGGCGACCGGGATCGCGACCTCGCGCGAGGACCTCTCGGTCTGGGTCGTCTCCGGCGACGGCGACTCGCTCTCGATCGGCGGCAACCACCTGATCCACGCCCTGCGCCGCAACGTCCCGATCAAGCTGCTCACCTTCAACAACCAGATCTACGGGCTGACCAAGGGCCAGTACTCGCCGACCTCCGAGCCCGGCAAGGTGACGAAGTCGACCCCGTTCGGGTCCGAGGACCATCCCTTCAACCCGCTGGCACTGGCGCTCGGCGCCGACGCCTCCTTCGTCGCCCGCACGATCGACGTCGAGAAGCAGCACGTGCGCGACACCCTGAAGGCCGCGGCCGAGCATCCCGGCGCCGCCTTCGTCGAGATCTACCAGAACTGCAACGTCTTCAACGACGGCGCCTTCGATGCCGTCCGCGGCAAGGGCGGCGCCCACAACCAGATCCGGCTCGAGCACGGCCAGCCGATCCGCTTCGGCGAAGACCTCGAGAAGGGCGTCGTCCGCTCCGACTCCGGCGGCCTCGAAGTCGTCGACGTCGCCGCGGCGGGCGAGCGCGGCCTCGTCGTCCACGACGCCCACGTCGAGGACCCCAGCCACGCGACGGCGCTGGCCCGGCTCAGCGAGCGCCCGACCGGCCCGACGCCGATCGGCGTCTTCCGCGACGTCAAGCGCCCGGTCTACGGGGCCGAGCGCCAGAGCGACCTCAAGGCCGCCCACGCCGGCGCCACCCTCGCCGACGTCGACGAGCTGCTGCGTTCCGGCGACACCTGGACCGTCTGAGCGCTACCGCGGCGGCAGCGGCGGGAAGGCCGGCGGGCGCTTCTGCAGGTAGCTGTTGACGCCCTCGGCGGCGTCGGGCCGCTGGAAGGACTCGCGGATCAGGGTTTCGGCCTCCTCGTAGGAGGCGGCGAAGGTCTGGTCGAAGGACTCGGTGAGCTGGCGTTTCATGATCGCCAGCGAGGCCGGCGAGCAGTTGGCGGCGAGGTCCTCGGCGTAGGCGACCGCCTGCTCGAGCAGCGCATCCGGCTCGGCGAGGAAGTCGACGAGCCCGATTCGGTGCGCCTCCTCGCCGCGCAGCACCCGCGCGCTGAGCAGCAGGTCGCGGGCGCGGCCGGGGCCGACCAGGCGCGGCAGCAGCCAGGCGATCCCGTACTCGCCGATCAGGCCGCGGCGGGCGAAGGCGGTCGTCAGCTTCGCCTCCGGCACGCAGAAGCGGACGTCGCAATAGAGGGCCTCGATCAGGCCGAGCCCGGCGGCGGCGCCGTTGAGCGCGCCGATCAGGGGCTTGCGCAAGGTGAGCGGGAAGCTGCGCGGCCGCGGTCGCTCGACGATCCCTCGCCCCGGTTCGTCGCCCGTCGCCTCTTCGAGCACCTCCATGTCGGCGCCAGCGCAGAAGCCGCGGCCGGCGCCCGTCAGCACGATCGCCCGCACCTCGGGGTCGGCTTCGGCAGCGTCGAGGTGGGCGAAGTAACGCTGCTCGAGCGCGTCGGTCCAGGCGTTCAGCCGCTCGGGCCGATTGAGGGTGAGGACGAGGACCGCGCCGCGGCGCTCAGCGAGGACTAGATCGGCGGCGTCACTCACGGTCCACCGATCCTATGCACGGAAGCTTGAGGCCCGCCACCGATCCCGGTGGCGGCTTTGTGGCCCGCCACTGGGAGAGTGGTGGCGGGCCCTGCGAGCGGGTCGACTGCTCTCGGCCTGTTGCAGCCTCACCACCGCAGTCACTCGGCCAGCTTCCGTTCCCAAGCAGGGGCGTACCGGCCGATCGACCCTGAAACGGGCGGGGGCGGCAAACGTCAGGAACTACTTTCGAGCGGCCCGCCCCTGCTCACTCGTCTTCGCCGCCGTGTTCGGGGTGCGCCGGGTGTTCGGGGTGGTCGGGGTGCGCCGGGTGTTCGGGGTGGTCGGGGTGGCCTTCGCCCTTGCCCTGGGAGTCCCCGCCCTCGCCGTTGCCTTCGCCTTCCGCCGCAATCGCTTCCTCTTCGCCGCCCCCTTCGGAGCCTTCCGACAGCCCGGTTACGCCCGTTTCGGCCGTGTCTCCTCCCTCGCCCGGCGGTTCGTGAGCAGGAGCAGGTTCGTGGCCCTGGGGAGAGGGTCCCGAGTGCTTGAGTTCGCTCGCCGGCGAGCCGCGACCGGGTCCGGGGGCGTTCGGCTCAGGCCCCGCGCCGGCGGCGGATTCGAGGGAGACGCTGGTGTCCTCCGCACCGGCGAGCGCCGCCTGCCGCGGCGCCCCAGCCACAGCGTCGCCCTCGCCTTCGTCGCCGGCCGTTCCGAAACCAGGCGAGACGGCCGTCTCGACCGCGGCGGGTGCCTCCTTGGCCAGGCGCGCCACCTCAGGCCCCCGGTTGCCGTCCCCCCGACTCGGGAGCAGGGCGCCGCGATCGGCCGCAGTGATTCCCACCGCAGCGACGACGGCGAGCGTCGCGGCCCCTTTGAACAGACCGGAACCAGCTGCCGCACCCGCCGCGCCGCCGCCGACTGCGGTCGCGGTGCCGGTGCCGCCCCCGAGCACTCCCTGAACCGTCGCCGCCAGTGCGACGGCGGGCAGCGGCGCCAAGGCGGCTAGGACGCGCTCGCGGCCCTCGATTTCGGCGTGAAAGGCGCGGCAGGCCGGGCAATCCCGCAGGTGGGCGCGGACCTCGCGGCGGCGCAGCGAGCGGCGGTCCCCGTCGGAGATCGCCCGCATTGCCTCGGCGCAGCCCATCTCCCGCCCCGCATCCATCGCCCGCAGCCCGAGCCGTGCCTCGTAGACGACCTGGCGGGCGGCCGCGGCCGAGGTCCCGAGGGCGGCGCCGATCTGATCGAACCCAAGCCCGCCCAGCTCGCGCATGACCAGCGCCCCGCGTTGGCGCTCGGGGAGCTGGCCGAGGTCGGCGAGCAACAGCGCCAGCCGCTGGCGCCATGCGGCCTCCGCGGCCAGCCCCTCGCCCACTCCCGCCTGGTCGGGGTCGAGCTCGGCCGTCGGGCGCCGGCGCCGCAGCAGCTCGACCGACTCGTTGTGGGCGATCCGGTAGAGCCAGGGCTTCAGCTCGATCGGGCGTTCCTCCCCGGGCAGCGCGAGCAGGACCTTGACCATCGTATTCTGCAACGCGTCCTGGGCGTCGTGGCGGTCGCCGAGCAGCGAGAGGCAGAACCCGTAGAGCCGCTCCTGGTAGCGATCGAAGATCGCGGCGAAGGCGCGCGGATCGCCGCCGATTGCGCGCTTGGTCAATCGTTCGTCGCTGAGCAGTAGAGCGGCGCTCATCGTGATCTCCCCCCGAGCGGGGCCGGCCGACCAATGGTCAGCACCGTGACCACCATACCCCGCGGTACCGCTTGCTGTCAGGCGTCGCCGTGACCGTCGCGCAGGCGGTCCTTGGCGGCGAGCAGCTCGGCATCGGCGGCAGCGATGACCAGTTCGGGGTCGCCGAGGGCGCGGGCGACGCCGTAGGAGGCGCCGACCGCGCAGTCGCTGCCGCCGTACTCCTCGCCGGTGATCCGAGCGGTGAGGCGAGCGGCGGCAAGGCGGGCCTCTTCGGGTTCGGTCGCCGGCATCAGGATCGCGAACTCGTCGCCGCCGATGCGGAAGGCGTCGTCGGCAACGCGCGATTCGTCGAGCAGGCGGGCGACAGCGCGCAGGACCTCGTCGCCGACGGGGTGGCCGAGGCGGTCGTTGAGGCGCTTGAAGCCGTCGAGGTCGATCAGGCAGAGCGAGAGCGGCTGCTCGTAGCGGTGGGCGCGCGAGATCTCGACCGCGAGCCGCTCTTCGAAGGCGCGACGGTTGGCGAGACCGGTGAGGGCGTCGTGGCGGCACTCGTGGGCGGCGATCTCGAAGTCGGTGGCATGGGCGATGTGGGCGGCGATCAGGTCGGTCAGCAGCTCCAGGGCCTGGACGTCCTCGTCGCCGAAGTTGCCCGGAACGCCGGAGTAGACCTTGAGCACGCCGACCACCTCGCGCCGGTATTCGAGCGGGACGCAGATCATCGAGGCGGCGCTGACCCGGCGACAGGCCTCGGTGTCGACCCGGGGGTCGACCTCGGTGTCGTCGCTGCGCAGCAGCCGCCCCTCCTCGACGCAGAGGCCGGAGAGGCTTGCCTCGCGCGCCAGCCGCATCCCCAGGTAGGGAGTGGCGTCGCCGGTAGTCACCTCGTAGACCATCTCCTCGCCCTCGACCACCTCGACCACGGCGGCGCTGGCCCGGGTCAGTTCCTGGCTGCGCTCGGCGATCAGCTGCATCGTCGCCAGCAGGTCGAGGTCGGAGGCGGCGATTTCCGTCTGGGTGCGGATGATCGCCAGCAGCCTGTCGTCGTGACTTACGTCCACAGAGCCGAAATCGGCCCGCGGGCGCCGATCCTTTAGAGAAAGTGGCCCAGCCCCCAGAAGCGGCCACCCATCCGACCCCGCGACCCGCGTCCCTACGCGGGCTCGATCATCAGCGCATCGGCGACCGCGAGCAACTCTCCGTCGACTGAGAACAGCGCGGACCCGGCTCGATGCTTTCGCCCGTCGCACCAGGCCGGCCAGGCGACCGCGACGTATTCGCCGTCGACCGGAACCGGCGCGCGCAGCTCGGCGTTCATCCGCACCAGGTATGCGAGCGGGTACTCGTCGGAGCCGAGGAAGGCGGCAAAGACGGTCGGGCAGTCGAGCACCGCCCAGACCAGCTCGGGCCGGACCGCGTCGTCCTCTCCCCCGGTCCACTCCGGCGGCTGCCAGGGGGAAGCGACGAGCTCGCGGCCCTCGACCGGCCCGGCGAAGACGCCGAGCGAGTCTTCACGGGCAAGGCCGCAGACGAAGCACTCGCTGAAGACGCCGTCTTCGGCGCCGCGATAGCGACTGGTGGCGGCCCGCGCCCGCTCGGGGTCGACCGGGTCGGGGACGTCGATCGCGGGTGGCGGACAGGGCTGCACCTCGGCGATCAGTTCCTCGCCGTTCGTGACCCGCGCTTCGCCGTCCCTGGAGACGACGTCGAGCTGGCAGTCGAGCGGGATCGGCCGCCGCAGGTTGACCGCCGCGTGACCGTCGACGAGGGCAGCGAAAACTCCGGAGCAGTAACCGCCGTTGCCGCTTCCCAGGGGACCGTTGAAGCGCCGCGGGATCGAGACCTGGGTGGACATTCGTATGAGTCTTCAGTCTTACCGGCGCGAAATCAAGCGTCGGACAGGGAGCCGACCTGACGCGTTATCCGGCCGATCGTGTCGGCGAAGCTGACCAGGAGATTGCGCAGCAGCGCCGCCTGCAGCGCCGGATCGGTCGCGGCGAAGCCATCGAAGGACTCGACCGAGAGGACGAGGCATTCGCCCTCGCTCTCGCCGCTGACGGTGACCGGGCGCAGCGCGACGTCGGCCAGCGCCAGCTCGCCGAAGGCGAGCCCCGGCGTCAGCGTCGCCAGGCGCCGCCCGCGGCCCTCGCCCAGTCCGAGCTCGACCCGAACCTCCCCGGCGACGAGCAGGTAGATCTCCCCGGCCGGGTCGCCGGCGGCGAAGATCGTCTCCCCCGAGGAGAAGGGCCGCGGCACCAGCTCCGCTTCGAGCCGCGCCTGCGCCGCGACGTCGAGGCCGCGGGTCAGCTGGTGCTCGGCCAGCGTCACCCGCGCCGCCGGCGGAGTGGAGCCGCCGTGCGCCTCGAGCAGTCGCTCCTCGGCCCACTCGGTCGCCGCATCGAGGTCGGGGAAGACCTCGGCCGCGCCGGCAGCCAGGCCCGCGTCGATCTCACTGCCGGGCGGCACCACCAGCCCCAGCGTCCTTCCCCCCTCCTCCAGCCAGACTGAGAGCGCCGTCAGCATGCGCTCCGCGGCGCGGTCGAGCTCGGTCACCTCGGTCAGGTCGATCAGGGCGATCTCGGTCTCCTCGACCGCGGCGACGATGGCGCGGACGACGCTCTCCATCGCAGCAAAGACGAGATCGCCATGGAGGACGTGGACGCTGCAACGCCCGCCGACCGCCTCGAGCACCGCGCGCTGGGCCTCGGGCCGCCGCCGCCGCGAGGGCACGTCAGCGACCGAGTAGCGACGGCGCACCGCCGAGCGCGAGGTGCGGGCGACGTGGAGCAGGTGCAGGCTGAGGTCCTCGGAGACCTGACGGCAGACCTCGATCCCGCGCACGCTGTTGCCATGCGGGTCGAGCGGCGGCGAGAAGACGGCGATCCCGAGCTGGCCCGGAAGGACGGCGAGAACGCCGCCGGCGACGCCGCTCTTCGCCGGCATGCCGACGTCGACGACCCACTCGCCGGCCGAGTCGTACATGCCGCAGGTCGTCATCACGCTGAGCACGCGGTCGACCGCCTCGCGCCCGAGCGCCCGCTCGCCGCTGGCCGGGTTGACGCCGCCGTTGGCGAGCGTCGCCGCCATCAGCGCCAGCTCGCGGCAGTCGACCGCGACCGAGCACTGGCGGAAGTAGAGGTCGAGGGCGACCTCGGGGTCGTCCTCGAGGACACCGAAGCCGCGCAGCATGTGCCCAATCGCCCGGTTGCGATGCCCGGTCGCCCGCTCGGACTCATACACCTCGCGGTCGACCGCGAGCGACGCGGCGGCAAAGCGTCCGTAGGCGTCGAGGATCCTCCCCTCACGCTCCGCCGGGTCGGCGCCGGCGATCAACGAAGTGGCGGTGATCGCCCCGGCGTTGATCATCGGGTTCAGCGGCCGGCCGCTGTCGGGGGCGAGGCTGATCGAGTTGAAGGCGTCGCCGCTGGGCTCGACCCCGATCTTGGCGTCGACCGCCTCGAAGCCGAGGTCGGCCAGGGCCAGCCCATAGGTGAACGGCTTCGAGATCGACTGGATCGTGAACCGCTGCCGCGAGTCACCGACCTCGTAGCAATGCCCCTCCGTGGTCGCGATCGCGATCCCAAACCAATCCGGATCCGCCAGCGCCAGCGGCGGGATGTAATCGGCGACTGCCCCCGACCGATCCTCCAGCCACCGCTCGTGCAACCGCTGCAGGTAAGAATCGATCGGCGAGCCGCTCATCGCGCGGCATCGTAAACGCGCCTCAGGCGCGCCGGCGTTCCCAGGCGGCCCAGGCGACCATCACCGCGCCGGCGTAGACCCAGCCGAGGGCGACGTCGAAGAAGTAGTGCTCGCCGGTCGCCATCAGGGTCAGGCCCATCGCCAGCGGGTAGAGGAGAAGCAGGGGGCGCAGGGAGCGGCGGCGGATCCGCGGCCAGAGGAAGAGCGCGACCAGCATGCAGAAGGCCGAGTGCAGCGAGGGGACGGCGGCGACCAGGTTGACCGTCTTCTGGCCCTCGGTGAAGAGGCCGGCGGTGCCGACGCCGATGATCTCCCAGCCTTTCGAGGTGGTGCGGTCGACGTGGCCCAGGAGGCCCATTTCGCTCGCCAGCCAGGGCGGCGCCGCCGGGAAGAGGATGTAGGTGGAGAGGCCAGCGAGGGCCAGCGTCACCAGCCGCTTGATGAAGCGCAGGTACTCGAGCCGTTCGCGCGCCCAGAGGTAACCGGCAAGGGCGAAGGGGACGATGAAATAGGAGGTGTAGACGAGGGTGAAGGCAACGTTCCAGCCGCTCAGCTGCTCGGGGTCGTAGAGATGGGCCTGGAGCCATTCGGTCGGGGTCTCACCGAAGAAGACGGCTTTGTCGAAGTCGATCATCGGGTGGTAGTGGACGCCGATCCCGAGCGAGTCTGCGGCGCCTCGGGTGAAGTCGTAGGCACCGAGGACGATCACCATCGGCAGCCAGTCGATCGCCAGCTGCAGGATCTGGCGCGGGTGGCGGCCGATCGAGACGCAGGCGAGCGCGCCGAGGGTCCAGAGGACGACCAGCTCGCGCTGGACCGGGATCCCGTAGTTGTAGCTCCAGACGACGAGACCGACGAAGTAGAGGCCGAGGGCGATGGCGCGGGCCAGTGGCCAGTGGCGAAAGTGGAAGACGGGCGCCTGCTCGGCGACGGCGGGCTGGACGAGATCGGGCGTGCTCAAGCGACCAATTTACGACTCGTTCACGGCATCGCCAAGAACAAGGCGCATTTCTCCCGGCTGGGGGAAGAAAAGCGCCTCGGTCGGTATAGCCTCCGCTTGCCGATGCCGCCCGAGATCGAGACCCCGACCGAGCTGCTGATCGGCGGCGAGAAGGTCGCCGGCGCCGGCGCCCCGCTCGCGGTCGAAAACCCGTACACGACGGAGACGATCGCCAGCGTCGGCAGCGCCTCGCCGGAGCAGGTCGAGGCGGCGGTCGCCGCCGCCCGCGCCGCCTGGCCGGGTTGGGCGCGGACGACCGCGGGCGAGCGCTGCGAGCTGCTGCACGAGGTCGCGCGCCGGCTGCGCGAGGGGGCCGAGGGGATGGCGCGGACGATGACCGCCGAGGGCGGCAAGCCGCTGCTGGAGAACCGCGACGAGCTCGACTGGACCGCCGCCGCCTTCGACTACTACGCCGAGATCGGCCGCGACCACGCCGGCCGGGTGATCCCGCCGATCGAGGCGACCCAGCTGGCGATGGTGGTCAAGGACCCGCTCGGCGTCGTCGGCTGCATCGTCCCCTGGAACTACCCGCTGCTGCTGCTCGCCTGGAAGGTGGCGCCGGCGCTGGCGGCCGGCAACTGCGTCGTCGCCAAGCCCTCGGAGCTGACCCCGCTCTCGACCCTGATGCTGGCCGACGTCTTCAGCCACATGCCGCCGGGGGTCGCCAACCTGGTGGCCGGCGCCGGCGAGGTCGGCGCCGCGATCGCCTCCCACCCCGAGGTCGACTGCGTCGCCTTCACCGGCTCGGTCGCGACCGGCAAGAAGGTCGCCGCGGCCTGCCTGCCGCGGATGGCGCGGATGAACCTCGAGATGGGCGGCAAGGACGCCTTCATCGTCTGCGCCGACGTCGCCCCGCAACTGGAGGTCGCCGCGCGCGGCGGCGCCTGGGCCGCCTTCCTCAACGCCGGCCAGGTCTGCACCTCGGCCGAGCGCTTCTACGTCGCGCAGGAGGTCTTCGACGATTACGCCGCAGCCTTCGTCGAGCACACCCGCTCGCTCGTCCTCGGCGACCCCTTCGAGGTCGCCACCGACGTCGGGCCGATGGTCTCCGAGCCGCAGCGGGCCAAGGTCCTCGCCCAGCTCGAGGCGGCGAGCGCTGCCGGCGCCGAGATCCTCACCGGCGGCGACCGGGGCGGCACCGAGCGCGGCCACTTCCTCTCCCCTGCCGTCGTCGTCGGCGCCGCCCCCGACAGCGCCCTGCTGACCGAGGAGACCTTCGGCCCGGTCGCGCCGCTGGTCCCGGTGGCCTCCCTCGACGAGGCGATCGCACTCGCCAACGGGACCGAGTTCGGGCTCGGCGCCAACGTCTACACCGCCGATCTCGAGAGCGCCGTCCGCTGCATGCGCGAGCTGCGCGCCGGCACCGTCTGGATCAACGATCCCTTGACCGACAACGACGCCGGCCCCTTCGGCGGCTTCAAGAGCAGCGGCCTCGGCCGCGAGCTCGGACGCGAGGGGCTCGAGGCCTTCCAGGAGACCAAGCACGTCCACATGGAGACGCGGATCGAGCGCAAGGAATGGTGGTACCCGTACCGCGAGTACGGCGCCGAGTAGCGGCAGCGCTGCTGGCGACGGTCCTGTGCGGCGTGCTCGGCGGAGAGGCGCTCGGGGCGTCGGCGACGGCCGCCGGCGATCGCTTCCACGCGGAAGTGCGATACGGCCGCGTCGCGGGCACCCGGATCGCCTACTACGAACGCGGCCAGGGTCCGCCGCTGCTGATGCTGATCGGGACCGGGTCGACGATGGCCGAATGGGACCCGGCGCTGATCCGCCTGCTGGCCGCCCACCACCGGCTGGTGATGTTCGACTACCCGGGCGTCGGCTTCTCCGGCCCCTGGCGCGGTCGCACCTCGTTCGACTCGCTCGCCAACTTCACCGCGGGGCTGATGAAGACGGTCGGCCTGGCGCGTGCCGACGTCCTCGGCTGGTCGATGGGCGGCTTCGTCGCCCAGCGTCTGGCGATCGACCATCCGGGCCGCGTCTCCCGGCTCGTCCTCGCCGGCACCAACCCGGGCGGTCGCCAGACGGTCCTGGGCAGCAGGCACTTCCAGGAAATCGACAGCGAGCCGCACCCGAGCGAAGCCCAGATCCTGCACGAGCTCTACCCGCCGCACGCACAGCGCCAGGGCCATGCCTTCCTGCGCAGGCTAGAAGTGGCGAGCCAGAGCGGCGAGATACCGAACGACTTCCACGTTGCCGCGGCGACCACCGACCGCCAGGTCGCCGCCGAGGACCCCTGGCTGCGCAGCGAGGACAACTGGGACAGCCTGGCCGAGATCGCGGCGCCAACCCTGGCGACCGCCGGCGCCCGCGACCCGGTCGTGCCGCCGCTCAACCTGCGCCGCATCGCCCGCCGCGTCCCCGGCGCCCGCTTCCAGCGCTTCGCCGGCGCCCACGCCTTCCTCTTCCAGTCGCGAGCCCGCTTCACCCGCGCCGTCGACGCCTTCCTCCGCTGACCTCCTGGCACGGTGGTTGAGGAAAACCACGCATAGCGTGGGAAAGCTCAACCACGGTGGGCGGCTAGGGCCACCATCAGCTCGACGGCCTCCTCTTGCGAGAGGCCCTGCTCCCGGACCAGCGAGCGCCAGGTCTCGAAGGCGAGCGCGTGGCCGATCGCGGCCCGCGCCAGCAGCCGGCGGCGGCCGCGCTCGGGGCGGCCGCGGAGGAGCGCCTCGGCCGCGTAGGCGAGCCAGGCACGGACCGCTTCGACCGGCCCCTGCATCGCAGGCACCGAGACGCCGTCGCGGATCACGTTCTCCAGCATCTCCTCGCCATCGG
This sequence comes from Solirubrobacterales bacterium, assembly GCA_035542315.1. Classification (GTDB taxonomy): domain Bacteria; phylum Actinomycetota; class Thermoleophilia; order Solirubrobacterales; family 70-9; genus VAYN01. The sequence continues at coordinate 11,097 of DATKLT010000049.1, forward strand.
CAAACCAGGCGTAGAGCTGCCCGAGCGCCACCCGCAACCGCTCCTCGGGGTCGGCGATCGCCGCCCAGACCTCAACGTCCGGCAGCGGGTGCTGCATCGCCCAGTGCGCCGAACAGGCGCCGAAGAGGGCGACCTCATCGGGGAAATGACGGTAGACGGTCGCCCGCTGGACGCCGGCCTTCTCGGCGACGGCGCTGATCGTCGTTCGCGCCGGACCGACGCTGCCATGCAGCTCGACCGCCGCCTCGGTGATCCGCAGCCGCGTCTCCTCCTCCTGCTCGGCACGGCGCCGCTTGCGATAGGGGCGCTTCTCCTCGCCTCGGCTCGGGGTTGCTCTCATTTTCGCGGACATATCTGTACTTCGAATATTGACAGAGCGATCGGCGCTCTGCTAGCTTCGCCGAACACTACTGTTCGACCAAAGGAGAGATGAGATGTCTATCGCCGAGACCACCGAGAACCTGCGCCGCTTCGACGCATCGCAGGGACCGCGCATCGTCGGTGCCGCCGACGGCCCCGTCGCCCACCTCGGCGGCTGCGACGCCCGCTTCCTTGCCTGGAGCGAGGAGACCGGCGGCGGCTTCTCGCTGGTCGAACACCCGATCCCGCCCCGCTCGCTCTGCGCGCCGCTGCACCGCCACGCCGGCGTCGACGAGTACAGCTTCGTGCTCGAGGGACGGATCGGCGCGCTGCTCGGCGACGAGGTCGTCTATGCCGAGGCCGGCGAGCTCGCCTTCAAGCCGCGCGATCAGTGGCACACCTTCTGGAACGCCGGCGACGAGCCGGCCCGCCTGCTGGAGATCATCTCCCCCGGCGGCTTCGAGCACTTCTTCCGCGAGATCTCAGACGGCATCGAGACCGGCAACCTCGACTTCGCCGATCTCGAGCGCCGCTACGGCATCGAGCACGACCTCGCGAGCGTCACCCGCCTCTGTGCCGAGCACGACCTCACCCACCCGCTTCTCGGGTAGGCGCTTAGAGGTCGTCCTCGATCTCGTCGGCGGTGCGGCCGTGGCGGCCGGCGCGCTCGCGGGCGCGATCGGCAGCAGCGGCGAGCTGGTCGGCCTCTTCGCGCTTGGCCTCCTCTTCGGCGGCGAGCGCCTCGGCGCGCGCCGCGTTGGCGCTCGCTTCGTCGCGGTGGGCGCTGGCACGTTCGCCCTGGCGCTGGCGTTCGAGCTGGCGGCGCCTGCTGGCACGGCGGGCGCTGACCAGCGCGAGGGCGGCCAAGGCCAGCACGACAACGACGATGACGACTATCCACACGGTGGACATTCGCGTCTCCTTTCAGTAGGTCGCCGGTGGATCGCGAGGATCGCGGCGATCCTCGACGTAGACCTCGCGGCGGCGGTTGCGGCGCGCCCAGGTGGCCTCGCGGAGGAGGCCGAGGATCAGCCCGGCGAGGCCGGCGATCATCAGGATCAGGCCGACCGTGTCGATGCTGACGTGGGCGACGTGGACGTTGGTCGCGAAGTAGAGGATCGCGCCGACGGCGATCAGGAATATCCCCGCTCCGATCGTCATCAGATCCTCCCGAGGAGGAGCAGGACCAGCAGGACGATCGCGATCAGGCCGAGGATGCCTCCGGCGACCGCGACCTTGAGCAGGACCAGCACCAGGGCGACGACGATTAGAACCGCAATGATCCCTCCGACCATCTTCTCCTCCTTCTCAGGGGCTTGGATTGCCGCCCGCGGGGGGCGGCGCCACCCTTGAGCTCCAGGCCGAGTCGAAGCTGTGCGGCGCCCCTACAGGTGCCCGACGCGCCCAGCCCTCAAACTTCGGGGCGAGATTCCTGCGCAACCCCGCCGGCCGCGGTCGGCTCGGTGCGGGCAAGGCGGACGCTGCGCGAGAGGGTCGCGGTGGTGCCCGCATCGAGCGCGACCTCGAGCCGCAGCCGGAGCTTGATCCAGCGCTTCGCGAGGTGGCGACGAACCCGCGGCGAGAGCCGGCAGCGCAGCGCCACCTGAGCGGCGTCGGCGGCGCGGACCCGAGCCGCGCAGGCAGATACCGGCCCCGCTCTGGTCGCGATCGCGGCGCTGAGGCTGAGGCTGCCGGCGGCGGGCGCGTGGGCCCAGGTTAGCAGCACGCCGCGGCCGAGCTTGGCGCGGTTCAACGGTAACCGGTGCCAGATCTCAGGCGCGCCGCCCGAGGACCCGCCGCCGCCGTGGCCGGCCGGTTCTTCGGGCGGCGCGGGCGGCTCGAGCCAGCGCTGAAGCTGTCCCGGGCGGGCGGCAGCGAACTGGCCCACCGCCGCCACTGCCGCCGCGATCTGGCTTGCGTCGAACGGCTTGCGAGGTGCGGCTTCGAGCGCCTGCCAGGGCGCCAGCAGGTCGCCCAGCTCACTCGCCTCAGCCCCGGGATCGAGGCCGCTGACCGCGGCCGCGGCCTCGCGCAGCGCGGCGAGGTACGCGGCGCGACAGGAGCCGTCGTCGAAGCATGCTTCGAACAGCGCCGGCCCCGGCGGGCCGAAGCCGAGCTGCGGCTGCGACCAGGTCTGATCGGTCCCCCAGGGCAGCATCTGGAAGACGCCGGCGGGATCGCTATAGAGGTAATAGTTGTGGGGCAGGCTGCGTCCGCTGTAGCCGTCCCAGTGGCCGATGTAGCGCTCGACCGCCCACATCCGCGTCATCTCTTCGAGGTCGGCAACGGCGGCGACCCGAGCCGAGAACGACGGCGGGCTCGGCGCCGCGACAGCGGCGATCAGCGCTTCGAGGTCGGAGCGGCCCCCTTCTTCGCCCTCGTCGACTTCGAACAGGCCGGCGTCGCCGGGCACGACGTCGACGCCGAAGGCGCCCTCGTAGAGGTGCTGCGGCGGCGCCCCGAAGTCGCCGAAGAGCCGCTTCAGCGCGACTTCGTCGAGCGTTTCCAGGTTCAGGTGCAACCCGTACTCGACGCCGTTGACGCGGACGTCGGCATAGCCCGTGCGCGGCGCCGGCACGCCGGCGGCGCGGAACGCCTGGTAGGCGAGCGTCTCGTGCACCATCGAGGGGTCCTCGACCAGGTTGTTCAGCGTCATCTTCTTCAGGCCGAGGAACTTCTGGCCTTTGACGAACTCGTTGAACTTGAGCTTGAAGGCCGCCTTGCCGGAGAGCGGCCGGAACGAGCTTTCGCCCTTGAGCCGGACGCCGACCGCGATCGGCGGCGAGAAGGCGCCGACGCCGGCCGGAGTGCCGTCGCTCGGCGCCAGCGAGAATTCGCCTTCGACGTAGTCGCCCTCGGGGTCGGCTTCGAGCGCGGCGATCGAGGCCGGCGGCAGGGTCAGGTCGATCACGACGACCGCCCCCGGTTCGTAGATTTCGTCTGCGGTCAGAGCCGCCGCCGGTGCCGCCGCGAGTAGGGCAAGGACGGCGGCGCCGACGAGCGCCAGCGCCGCCCGCATCGCTCAGTCCGCCGCGGGCGAGGTCATTTCACGGCTCGCCCAGCGGTCCTCGACGACGTTGCCGGCGAGCTGGTGGCTGCGCCGGTGGCCGACCACCGCGGTGAGGAACTGCTCCCGCTCGAGCGCCAGCAGGCGGGTCGGCTCGGTCGTCCGCACGGTCGCCGTGCGAGGCACGTCGTGCAGCAAGGCGATCTCGCCGAACGATTCGCCCGGGCCCTCGTTGCGGCGGAACTCGCCGTTTTCGAAGACCTCGACCTGGCCCGCCTCGATCACGAAGAAGCGGTCTCCGTGCTGCCCCTGGACGATCACGTCTTCGCCAGCGGCGAACTCGATCGTCGTCAGGTCCTGACTGAGGCGCTCGACGGTCGCCACCGGCAGCGGCTCGAAGATCGAGTTGCGGCGCAGCAGCCGGTACTGCTCCTCGGCCACCGGGGCACCGACCTCGTAGGCGCGTAGCCGCGTCCAGCAGAGGACGACGAAGGCGGGCATCAGGCAACCGAGGGCGATCAGCGCGCCCTGGGTGTGGAGCAGTTCGTCGAGGGCAATCGCCGCCAGCGCGCCGAACGCCATCGCCGCCAGGCGACCGGACTCGAGGAAGCTCAGCAGCCGCCCCATCGTCTCGTCGTCGCCGAGCCGCTGCAGCAGCGTCTTCGCCGCGACCTCGACGAAGACGAAGCCGATCCCGATCGCGAACCAGCCGGCGTAGGCGGCGGCGGGCTCGGTGACGATGCCCGGCAGGACGGTCGCCAGCCCGATCAGGACACTGCCGCCGGCGATCGCGACGACGAGCCGGTTGCGGTCGAGCATCAGGATCAGGAAGGCGCCGCCGACGACGGCGCCGACGCCCCAGGCTGCATTGAGGAAGCCGACGCTGCCCTCGGGCAGCTCGAGCAGGTGCAGGGCGAGGCCGACGACGATCACCTCGGCAAAGCCCTCGAAGAAGAGCAGCGCCGCGGTCGTCAGCCAGGCGAGGCGCAGCGCCGGATGAGCGGCGAGCGTGCGGATGCCGCTGGTGATGTCGTGCATCGCCCCGGCGAGCTCGGACTCGGGCTCGATGTAGTCGGGGCGGTGGTCGCGGGTGATCCCGGCCAGGAGGAAGACGACGACCAGGGCAGCGACCGCAGCAACTCCGAAGATGAAGCTGGGCGAGGTCGCGGTGAGCAGGACGCCGGTGACGATCGCGCCCAGCAGGCTGCCGGCGTTTTCCATCACCGCGTGATTGACGTTGCCGGCGGAGAGCTGCTGCGGGGTGCGCGCCAGCACCGGCGACATCGAGGACTCGGCCGGCGGGTAGGCGCTGGAAACGATCGCGTAGAGGCCCGGAAAGACGAAGACGATCGCGGGCGGGGCGCCGGCCGCGCCGGCGATCGTCACCCCGGCCAGGACAACCGTCATCGCCAGCGAGCTGGCCACCAGCACCAGCTTGCGCGAGTGGCGGTCGATCATCAGCCCGGCGAGCGGCGCCGCCAGGGCGCCCGGCAGAAACCGGATCAGGGCAACGAGGCCGACGCCGACGATCCCGTGCGCCTCGAACCCGTAGACGCCGAGGGCGATCGCGAAGCACCAGGCAGAAAAAGAGGTGAGGACCCGCGACAAACCGAGCCGAGTGCGGTTTGGGTCGTCGAAGTCGATGAGCAGAGCGCGAATGACATCCCGAACTTTCCGTGAGGCTCTGCCCATGGTCCGCGGCAAGATAGACGCTCTTGCTTGTAACAGGAACCACCGGGTAAGGTTCCCGATCTTTTCCTTCCGCTCGTCTCTCGCTCTGCTGATCCTCCTGCTCGCCTCCTTGCTGGCGATGCCGGCAATTGCAAACGCGGCGAGCTACGTCGTCAACGAGGACTTCAACTTCACCCCGGAGGTCGGCTGCAACTCGGGCCCGGACGAAGAATGCACGCTCGAAGATGCGATCGATCTGGCCAACGGCGACGGCCAAGAAAGCACGATCAGCTTCGATCCGGCGCTCGAAAAGATCTTCGCCGAAGGCGAACTGCCGGCGATCACCCAACCGGTGACGATCGACGGCACCGAAGCCGGCGGCGAACCGGGGGTCGAAATCAGCGGCGAAACCGAGGGCAAATACGCCCGGGCCTTTCAGATCACCGCCGAAGAGGTGACGATCGAAGGCCTCTCGCTCGTCCACTTCTACGAACCGATCGTCGTCGAAAGCGATCTGGCGGCGATCTGCGGCAACTACATCGGGGTCGAGCTCGACGGCGAGACGGCGGAACCGAACGAAATCGGCATCTGGGTGGCTCCGGCGGCCGACGAAACCTCGATCGGTGCCGAATGCGCCGGCGGCGGCAACGTGATCTCGGGCAACTACTGGACCGGCGTCCTCGACGAAGGCGGCAGGACCCACATCGCCAACAACCTGATCGGCGTCAGCGCCTCCGGCGCGCCGCTCCCCAACGGCGAGAGCCCGGCGGCGAGCCAACCGGCCGGGGGCCTTTTCCTCCGCGGCCACGACGGGCTGATCGGCGGCCCCGGCGAAGGCAACACGATCGCCGACAACGTCAGCCAGGTCGAAGTCAGCGGCTTCCAGTTCGGCGGCGGCGTGATCGTCGACAACGGGAACACGACGATCCGCGGCAACTCGATCTTCGCCAACCAGGGTCGCGGGATCTACTTCCACGAACCCTTCAGCTTCTCGCCGCCGATCCCCGCGATCGGCTCCGTTTCCTCCGTCGAAGGCGGCTCGACCACGGTCGACGGCAGCGTCACCGGGCTCGACCCGATGCAGGAAGTCGTCGTCGACCTCTACGCCAACGCTGCCTGCGACCAATACGTGATCGGGCCGACCGAAACGATCGAAGCCGGCGAGGGCGAACGCTATCTCGGCAGCACGACCGCGAGCTCGAACCTCGCCGGCGAAGCCACCTTCGCGGCGGCGCTCCCAGTCCAGGCGGAGGGCACCGTCCTCACCGCGACCGGCACGATCGAAGGTGAGCTCGGCATCACGACCTCCGAATTCTCCGGCTGCGTCAAAACGCCGAAACCGTCGCCGAAACCGCCGAATCCCCCGCCGCCGCCCGCGCCCGAACCGGAACCGGAAAAGAAGCCGACGCCCGAAAACGGCGAAACGGTCGCGGTCGCGCCGGTGGCGGGCAAGGTCTTCGTCAAGCGCCCCGGCGGTAAGAAGAAGGTGCTGAAGGAAGGCGAAACGATCCCGGTCGGCTCGATCATCGACGCGACCCAGGGCAAAGTGACCCTGACCTCGGTCAACGCCGCCGGCGAAGAACAGACCGCGGTCTTCTACGGCGGCGTCTTCCTCGTCACCCAGCACGACGGCAGCGGGCTGGTGATCCTGGAGCTGCGGGGACCGTTGGCCGGCTGCAAGAAGGGCGGTGCGGGCAGCTCGAGCCTCGCCCGCGGCGGCCGCAAGGGCCGGCGACTGTGGGGCAGCGGCCACGGCAAGTTCCGCACCGAAGGCAACTACGGCTCGGCGACCGTGCGCGGCACGATCTGGCTCACCGAAGACCGCTGCGACGGCACCTTCTTCAAGGTCAAACGCGGCGTGGTCACGATCCGCGACTTCACCAGCAACGAAACCTTCGCCCTGCCCAAGGGCAAGACCTACTTCGCGCAGCCCTAGCCGGACAGCGATGCAAGTGCGCCGATACCAGCTGCTGCCAGCTCTCCTCGCGGCCGCCGCCCTCCTGCTCGTGCCGGCCGCCGCCGCGGCGCAGACCTTCGAGGTCGACAACCTCGGCGACAGCAGCGGCGGCGCCTGCACTGCGGCCGCCGGCGACTGCACTCTGCGCGACGCACTGACGCTGGCCAACGAAACCCTCGAACTCGACACGGTCGAATTCGAAGTCGCCGGGACGATCGAACCGGAAACGCCCCTCCCGATCGTCTCCGAGCCGGTCGACATCGACGCGACGACGGTCAGCGGCTACGCCGGGGCGCCGCTGGTCGCCCTCGAGGCAAAGGGAGAAGCGGCCGCACACGAGGCCCTGGCGCTGATCGGCAGCTCGCAAGGCAGCTCGGTTTCCGGGCTGGCGATCGGCGGCTTCGAATGGGGGATGCAGCTCGGCGCCCCGGGCGGGAACATGAGTGTCTGCGCCAACTACATCGGGGTCGCCCTCGACGGCCACACCGCGACCCCCAACGGGACCGCGATCCTCGTCGCTCTCGGTTCGACGGGCAATCGCATTGGCGCCGGGTGCGGCGCGCTCGGCGGCAACCTGATCTCCGCCAGCAGGTCGTACGGGATCTTCGAGAACGGCACCGAAACCCAGATCTCGGCCAACGGGATCGGCGTCGATGCCGAAGGCGGGCCGCTGGGCAACGGCCCACCGCTCGGCGCCGCCGGCGGCATCTGGGTCACCAGCAACTCGGTGAAGCCCTTCATCGGCGGAGTTCCCAACCCTGGCCCCGGCGAAAGCGCACCGAACACGATCGCCAACAACTACGGCTACGGCGTCTTCGTCGAAACCTCCGCCAGCAACGCCTCGATTCGCCGCAACTCCTTCCATGGCGACACGCTCGGCGCGATCGGCTTCGGCGAAGGGGGCGGCGCCGGTCCGCTCGAAGTCAACAACTTCGTCGCCTTCCCCGGCGAAACCCTCGTCACTGTGTTCCTAACCGGGCTGACTCCGAACGGGACCTACGAAGTGGACGCGTACGCCAGCTCCCAGTGCGACGCGAATCAGTACGGCCCCGGCGAAGTCTTCCTCGGCACCGGCAGCACCACGGTCGACGCCAGCGGTGACGGCGTCGCCGAAATCCACGGCATCCCACTGGCCGGGATCGACGCCGAAAGCTTCACTGCGATCGCAACCGATACGACGACCGGGACGACCTCGCAGTTCTCGCTCTGCGGTCGCACCAGGCCGGAAGCCACGGCATTCCTCTCCAAACCTCCGACGCTCTCCAGCACGGCGAGCCCGACCTTCACCTACACGGCCAAAGATTTCGGCCACATCGACCATTACCTCTGCAGCCTCGACGGCGGGCCCTCCGAAAGCTGTGCCACCCCGGACGAACTGACCGGCCTCGGCGACGGGCTCCACAAGCTCGAAGTCCGCGGCGTCGACGGCGAAGGCTGGGCCGACCTGACCCCGGCGAGCTACGAATGGACGGTCGACGCCACCGGGCCGAACGTCGAGATCGAAAGCGGTCCAGCCGCGGCCACGAACGCAACCGAAGCAACCTTCGACTTCACCGCCGAAGACGCCGGCTCGACCGTGGAATCGATCGGGTGCAGCATCGACGACGGCCCATTCGAACCGTGCATTTCGCCGCAGACCTACACCGGGCTCTCGCTCGGCAACCACCGGCTCGAAGTCCAGGCGACCGACAGCCTCGGCAACACGACCGCGGTCCCAGCGGCGTACGACTGGACGGTCTACGCCGACCACACCGACCCTGTGAGTCAGATCGAAAGCGGCCCGACCGGGCTGATCGCCTCCGCGGAAGCCGAGATCGGGTTCTCGGCGAGCGACGCCGAATCCGGCGTCGAAGGAATCGAATGCCGCATCGACGCGGAACCGTTCGCCACCTGCGCCACGCCGAAAACTTTCTCCGGCCTCGGCGACGGCAATCACAAATTCGAGGTCCGCGCCGTCGACAGAGTCGGCAACATCGAGGCCACCCCGGCCAGCCGCAGCTGGACCGTCGACACGACGCCGCCACAGAGCTCGATCGAAAGCGGCCCCCCAGCGGAAACCACCGCGACCGACGCGACCTTCTCGTTCTCCGGCAACGACGCGACCTCGGGGATCAAAGCGCTCGAATGCAGGCTGGACGCCGCCGCCTTCGAACCGTGCAGCTCGCCGCAGCAGGTCAGCGGCGTCGGCACCGGCCAGCACAGCTTCGAGGTGCGCGGCACCGACAAAGCCGGCAACGTCGAGTCGAGCCCGGCCACCTATAGCTGGAAGGTCAACCAGAAACCGCCAGCCGAAGAACAGAAACCGCCACCGGCGCCTGAAAACGGCGAATCGGTCGCCGTCGCCCCGGCCAGCGGCAAGGTCTACGTCACCAGGCCGGGCGGTGAAAAGGTCGAACTGAAGGAAGGCGAAACGATCCCGGTCGGGTCGATCGTCGACACCACCAATGGCAAGGTCACCCTCACCTCGGTCAACAAGGCCGGCGAAACCCAGACCGCAGACTTCTTCGGCGGCGTCTTCGTCGTTCAGCAACATGACGGCAGCAACCTGGTGGTGCTGAAGCTGCGCGGCAAGGTCGGCCCGTGCAAGACGAACCCGCGTCGGGGCAAAGGCCAGCCCCGGCTCGCCCGCGCCGGCCGTAAGAGCCGCCACCTCTGGGGCAGCGGCCACGGCAAGTTCCGCACCGAAGGCAACTACGGCTCGGCCAGCGTCCGCGGCACGATCTGGTTCACCGAAGACCGCTGCGACGGCACCTTCTTCAAGGTCCGGCGTGGCATCGTCACTATCCGCGACTTCACCCTGAACAAGACGTTCGCGCTGCCCAAGGGGCAGACCTACCTGGCGCAGCCGTGAGCGCGCCGGGCTCCCCGCGGCGGCGGCGAGAACTGGCGATCCTGATCGTCGTGGTCTGCGCCGCGGCGCTGGCGATCCTCGCCTACGCAACGCACCTGATGCGAGCGCTGGAGCAGCAGAGCGTCGATGCCCGATTCTCGGTCCGCGTCACCCAGGCCCAGCCGAGCGAAATCGTCATCGTCGGCGTCGACGACGTCACCTTCAACCAGCTTGGCCTGCAGTGGCCCTTCCCGCGCAAGCTGCACGGACGGGTGATCCGGCGGCTCCACCAGGCGGGCGCAAAGGCGATCGGCGTCGACATCCAGTTCACCGAGCCGAGCTCGCTCGGGATCGCAGACGACGAAGCGCTGGCCGGCGCGATCGAAGGCGCGCCCGGAGTCGTCCTCTCGACGACCGAAGTCAACGAACTCGGCGAATCGAACATCTTCGGCGGCGAAGCGGTGGTCCACGAAATCCACGCCCGCGCCGCCAACGGCGTCGTCGAGCCAGACCCCGGCGGCACCTATCGCAAAATGCATTACCAGGTCCAGGGCCTGGTCACCTTCCCCGTCGCGCTCGCCGAAGCGACCAGCGGCGAGCACGTCGAACCGAGTCAGTTCGAAGGTGGCGACTGGGCCTGGATCGATTACCGCGGACCCCCCGGCAGCTTCCGCGAAGTCCCCTACTCGCGCGTGCTTCGCGGCGAAATCCCCGCCTCGGTCTTCCGCGGCAAGACCGTGATCATCGGCGCCACCGCGCCCTCGCTGCAGGACGTCCACCCGACCTCGACCAGCGGCGACGAACTGATGTCGGGCCCCGAAATCCAGGCCAGCGCGACCTGGACTGCCCTGCATGGCTTCCCGCTCACCTCCTCCGGGACGATCGTCGACCTGCTGCTGATCCTGCTGCTCGGTGCCGTGCCGGCGGCGGTGACGCTGCGGCTGCGCCCGCCGCTGGCGCTGGGAGCCGCGGTCGCCCTTGGGATCCTCTACGCGGGATTCGCCCAGCTCCTCTTCGACTCCGGCACCGTGCTGCCGGTCGTCTATCCGCTGCTGGCCTGCGTCCTCTCGGCGATTGGCGCGCTCGCCGTCAACTACGTGCTGACCGCATTCGAGCGCCAGCGCGTCCGCGACACCTTCTCCCGCTTCGTCCCCGAGGCGGTCGTCGCCCAGGTGCTCGAGCGCAACGACGGAGACCTGCGCTTCGGCGGCGTGCGGCGCGAGTGCACGGTCCTCTTCAGCGACCTGCGCGGCTTCACCAGCTTCTCGGAGGCGCGCCGGCCCGAAGAGGTGATCGACGTCCTCAACCATTACCTGGAAGAGATGAGCGACGCGATCATGGACCACGGCGGCACCCTCGTCGCCTACATGGGCGACGGGATCATGGCCGTCTTCGGGGCGCCGATCGACCAGGAGGACCATGCCGACCGCGCCGTCGCCGCCGCGCGCGAGATGCTCAACGTCCGCCTCCCCCACTTCAACCAGTGGATGCAGGGGGCCGGCCACGGCGAGGGCTTCGCGATGGGGATCGGGCTCAACAGCGGCACTGTGATGTCGGGGCAGGTCGGCTCGCAGCGGCGGATCGAGTACACGGCGATCGGCGACACCACCAACACCGCGGCGCGGCTGGAGAGCATGACCAAAGGCTCGGGTCACCAGCTGTTCATCGCGGAGTCGACGCGGCTGGCGCTCGAGACCGATCCGGGCGACCTGATCCAGATCGGCAAGCGCGAGGTCCGCGGCCGTGCCCACCAGATCACGGTCTGGACCCTGCAGGGACCGCTCAACCCGCTAGCCGGCGGCGAGCAGAGCCGTGCCGAAGAGGAAGACGAGGTGAAAGGCCTGGTCGACGGCGACCCGCAGCCCTGAGGGGTCCGCCTCGTCCCGGACCCCCTTCACGGTCCGAATGTAGGAGTCGAGCAGCCGCCCGTCGTCCTGGACCAGGTGGGGGACGAAGACGACGACGCCGACCAGAACCGCCCGCCACGCCTGCCCGCTTTCGATCCCGATCCAGATCAGCGCCGGGACGAAGCACAAGGTGTAGGTGATCACGTGCGAGAACAGCGCCCGCCGCCGCACCCGGTCCGCGCCCAGCCCGCCGGTCTTGAACCGCGCCTGCCAGTCCGTCTGCAGGACGAAGTCGCCCACCAGGTGGCAGACGATCGAGACCGCGAATACTTCGACCCAGCTCAAGCGGGGCCGATCCTAGCCGAGGCGGGCGGCGACCTCGCGGGCGCAACGCTCGCCGCTGCGCACCGCGCCCTCGAGGTAGCCCTGAGCCTCGGTCGCGGTGTGCTCGCCGCCGAAGTGCAGGCCGCCTTCGGCGAGGCCGGCGAAGCCCCAGAAGCGGGTGTACTGGCCCGGCAGATAGGCCGCGTAGGAGCCGTGGGTCCAGGGATCGGCGGCCCAGCGGTCGAGCCAGGCATCGCCGTCAAAGCCGGCTGCGAGTCCCGGCACCGCACGGGCGATCCGCGCCAGGGTCGCGTCGACGACGCGGCGCGGCGGACGGCCGTGAACGGCTGGGCCCGGGTAGCCGGCGCCATAGCGACCGCCCGAGTAGACGGTCAGCAGGCCGCGGCCGCCGCCCTCGCCGAGCGAGCTGTCCCAGCTGTCGATCTGCTCGTCGAAGTATTCGCCGTCGAAGCGGTCGTAGCTGCGCGGCGGGCGACGCAGCTGGATCAGCAGCTTCGCGTTCGTCCCCATCCCGAGCTGCTCGATGCACTGGCGCCGGCGGCGGCCGAGCCCGGCGGCCGAGAGGTCGACGCGGCGCAGCGCCGTGAACGGCAGGCAGAGGACGGCGACGTCGACGCGGACCTCGGCGCCGCCACCGGCGAAGCCGAGCGCGTAGCCGGTTCCGTGACGACGCAGGCTGGCGAGCGGCTGGCCGAGCCGGACCGCCCCTCGCGGCAGCCGCTCGACCAGGCCCCAGGGGATCTGGTCGTTGCCGCCGGCGACGTGGAAGCGTTCGTCGGATTCGAAGCCGGCCGAGCCGAACTCCAGCACCATGGCGATCGCGCTGAGCCGGTCGCAGTCGAGGCCGTACTCCTCGGCCATGTACTGGCGCACGGCGCGGCGCAGCAGCTCGCGGCCGGGTCCGGGCGCGGCGGCGAGGAGCCACTCCTCGGCGCTCGTCTCGTCGAGCGCCCGCGCGGCGGCAGTTGGCCGCAGCCAGTGGAAGCTGCCGATCCGGCGGCGGTCGCGGTCGGCCTGGCGGCGCAGCAGATGCTGCTCGGCGTAGACCTTGGAGAAGCGGCGTAGCTCGCCGGCGAGGAAGAGCCGCGGGTGCAGGCGAGGGGAGCGGCCGGCGATCGCCGCCACGTCCTGAAGCCGCAGCCCCAGCTCCCGCGCCAGAGCGCGGATGCGGACGTGGCGGGTGTCGATGAACTCGCCCCCGTGCTCCGCGGTCTGGCCGCCAGCGAAGCCACGCGCGGTCCAGCAGCGGCCGCCGACCCGCTGCTCGTGCGCCTCGTAGACGGTGGCGGCGATCCCGCCCTGATGCAGCCGGTAGGCGCAGGTCAGCCCGGCGAGCCCGGCGCCGACGATGGCGACCCGGGGCTGGCCGGAGCGCTTCCTCGACAGCTGCCCCCACGCCCCAGCGCTGGCCGCCCGTCCGAACAGAGCCGCGCCCCCAATCCCCGCAGCCGCCCCAAGCACCTCGCGCCGACTCAGGGTTTTTGCGCGTACCTGAAGCATTGACGGGCCTATGGCAACGTCAATGCTTCAGCCGTGCCGGCGCCGACGATTTCGATGTCCACGGCCCGCTTATACCACCGGGCCGGAGCCCGGCGGACGGTCGCGGCCACCCGCCAGCCGAGCGCTGACCTTGATCGCTTTCACCGCCCCGGTCGCGCCCGCCTGCAGCAAGACGCCGGCGCCGAAGAGGACGAGGCCGGGGACGAAGAGGACCGGCGAGCCGAGCATCAGCAGCCCGATCCTGCCGAGCAGGTAGGGCGGGGCGCTGACGACGACGCCGAGGGTGGCGCTGATCGCGCTGATCGAGAGGCGGTCGCGGCGCGAGCGCGGCTGCGCGACCCCGATCATCCGCGCCGGGACGGCGACGTAGGTGACCATCATCACCCCGATCACGATCCCGAGGCTGAGCACGAACCAGGGGGGCTCCGAACGGGTGACGACGGTCGTCGCCAGAGCCAGCGCCAGCCCGACCGAGGCGCCCCAGGCGACGATCGGTCGCAGCCGCCCACGCGCTTCGGAGACCGCGCGGCGGACCGAGGGCGGCTGCTCGGGCTGGGCGACGGCGAAGGCGAAGACCGCATTGAGGAAATAGGCGGCGACGGTGCCGGCGACGATCGCGAGCACGATCGGGACGAGGATCGCGCCGCGCAGCTCGGGCAGCGACTTATCGTGGAGCATGTGCAGGCGCAGGTCGTACATCGCCAGCCAGACCCACATCGCCGGCAGCACCTGGACCAGGGTCAGCCGCCAGTTGGAGATCAGGATGCGGATCCCGGCGAGGAGCATGGTGACGCCGCCTACCGCCAGCGCCAGCGGCGCCAGCCAGCGGCGCGAGCGGGCCAGGTCGGTGACCGCGGTTGCGATCCAGGCCTCGTCGGCGCGGTCGATCGCGCCGGCCCAGCCGCGCAGCCGCCGGCCGAGCGCCGCCAGCCGCCCGCTCATGGGTTGAAGGCGAGGAAGACGAAGGCGGCGAAGACGACGAGGTGGACGCCGCCCTCCTGCAGCGTCGCCCGCCCCGGCAGCAAGGTCAGCGAGCCGACCAGGCCGGTGAGGACGAGGAGGACGATCTGGGTCGAGCCAAGGCCGAGGACGAGCGGCCCGTCGAGCCAGATCGAGGCCAGGGCGATCGCCGGGATCGTCAGCCCGATGCTCGCCATCGCCGAGCCGAAGCCGAGGTTGAAGCTGATCTGGGTGCGGCCGCGGCGGGCGTTGCGGGCGGCGGAGAAGGTCTCCGGCGCCAGTACCAGGAGGGCGATGACGACACCGACCGCCGACTGCGGCGCGCCGATCGATTTGACCCCGTCCTCGATCGCGCCGGAGCTGACCTTGGCGAGGCCGACGACGGCGACGAGGCTGACGGCGAGCAGCCCGAGGCTGCGCAGCGCCTCGGCCCGGCTCGGCGGCGGCCCCTCGTGCCCGCCGCCGTCCTCCTCCCCCTCGGGCAGGAAGTGGCTGCGGTGGCGGACGGTCTGGACGACGAGGAAGAGCCCGTAGAGCGCGATCGAGGCGACTGCGGCGAAGGCGAGCTGGGAGCCGTTGAATTCGTTTCCGGTGGTGCTCGTCGTGAAGCTCGGCACGACCAGGGTCAGCGTCGCCAGCGTGATCACCGTCGCGAACGCGGTCGCCGATCCCTCGGCGTTGAAGGTGGCGATCCGGTCGCGCAGGGCGGCGAGCAGGATCGAGATCCCGACGATGCCGTTGCAGGTGATCATCACCGCCGAGAAGACGGTGTCGCGGGCCAGCGTCTCGGTCTGGTGGTCGCCGCCGGAGACCATCAGGGTGACGATCAGCCCGACCTCGATCACGGTCACCGCGACGGCGAGGACGAGAGAGCCGTAGGGCTCCCCCACCCGCGCCGCGATCACCTCGGCGTGGAAGACGGCGGCGATCACGGCGCCGGCGAGGAAGAGGTCGACGACGATCACGACCGGCGTCGCCGGGTGACTGCCCCAGGTAGCCGCCAGCGCCAGCAGCGCCAGCAGCGGCAGGGCGGTTCGCCAGCTGTCGGTCAGGCGGGCCACGAGACCGCCGATCCTATGTCGCCGTTTGCTGCATTCGGACCCCCATAGGGGACCAAATGCAGCAAACGGAACCGGCTCAGGCTCGAGCAGCGAGCCCGAAGACCGCGCCGCGGCCCTCGTACTCGATCCGGCGCGCCTCGGCGGCGGCTGCTTCCGGGCCGAGCTCGCGCTCGACCAGGTGGAGGGCGAGGTCGAGCGCCGAGGTGACGCCGCCCGCGGTGATCACGTCGCCGTCGTCGATCACCCGCGCGTCGGGCCAGACCTCGGCGCCGGCGGCACGCAGGTCGTCGATCGAGCCGCGGTGGGTGACCGCGGGGCGGCCGCGCAGCATGCCGCTGGCAGCGAGCAGCATCACGCCCGAGCAGACGCCCGCCATCGTCGTTCCGGCGGCGTGGCGCTCGGCCAGCGCCGCCGGCAGGGCCCCGCGCTGGGCCTCGGCCCAGGCGCCCTGCGGCGCTCGCGAGATCCAGCCGCCGCCGGGAATCACGACCATGTCCGGAACCGGGTCGAGGGTGGTCCGGGGCGAGACGACGAGGCCGTGGGCGCCGCGGACCACGTCGCAGGGGTCGAGGGTTGCCAGCTCCACCGCGCACCCGGCGGCGGCGAGGATCTCGAACGGCGCGACCGCGTCGAGCTCGTCGAATCCGTCGTAGATGAGTACCTGGATCTTGTTCATGCGAGCAAGGTGCCAGGCACGGATTCGACCCGCCAGTGGCTGAAAAGACAATGTACGCTAGGATTCAGCCATATGAGCGCTCCGCACCGGGTCGTCGCCCTCGTCCTCCCCGGAGTCCTCGCTCTCGACCTCGCTGCGCCCTCGCACTTCTTCGGCCGCCTCGGCCCGCCTCGCTACGAGTTCCAGCTCGCCGCCGCGCAGCCAGGACCGGTCCGCTGCGCCGACGGCTTCGACGTCCTCGCCGCCCACGGCCTCGGGGCCCTTGCCGGCGCCGACACCGTCGTCGTCCCTGGCTTCAACCCCGTCGCCGAGCCCCCCGCGCCGCTGCTCGCCGCGCTCCGCGACGCCGCCGCCGGTGGCACCCGCGTCGTCTCGATCTGCACCGGCGCCTTCGTCCTCGCCTGGGCCGGCCTGCTCGACGGCCGCCGAGCGACGACCCACTGGCACTCGACCGAAGCGCTCGCCGCGAATTTCCCGGCGATCACCGTCGACCGCAACGTCCTCTTCGTCGACGAAGGCGAGGTGCTGACCAGCGCCGGCGTCGCCGCCGGCATCGACCTCTGCCTCCACGTCGTCCGCCGCGACCACGGCGCCGAGTTCGCCAACACCCTCGCCCGCCGCACCGTCGTCGCCCCCCACCGCGACGGCGGCCAGGCCCAGTTCGTCGAGCTCCCAGTTCCCGAGCCGATCTGCCCCGCCACGGACCTGGGCACCACCCGCGCCTGGGCGCTGGAGCGCCTGGCCGAGCCGCTCGACGTGCCGGCCATGGCCCGCCACGCGATGGTCTCCACTCGGACCTTCGCGCGCCGCTTCCGCGCCGAGACCGGCACCACCCCCCACCGCTGGGTCCTGCAGCAGCGCCTGCTTCAGGCCCGCCGCCTGCTCGAGTCCTCCAACCGCTCGATCGAGGACGTCGCCGCCCGCTGCGGCTTCGGCTCGTCCGCCTCCTTCCGCTCTCACTTCAAGGCGGAGACGGGCACCAGCCCGCTCGCGTACAGACAGCGCTTCGCTACCGGAAGCGAACATGCCCTGGACGTTGATCGGCGCTGACGGGCGACCGTACGCAAGCGAGGTGCCGGGGACCGTCGGCGGGCATCGGCGCTCACGGATCTACGGCCGTCTCAACTGCCCTTCCGCGGTACGTGCAATCGCCCGCGGCGGCTACGTCGCCGATCGCGTCTTCTTCGCCGACGAAGTGACCGCCGTCGCGGCCGGCTATCGCCCCTGCGCCATCTGCATGCCGGCGGAGTACCGCACCTGGAAGGGCTCCCATCCGCGCTCGACACATTGACATTGCCCTGGGCAGGTCAACGTGTCGAGCGGTCGACACCTCCCCGGCCTCGCCTGGGGATCGAATGAGGCACTAAGCGCTGACGGCGCTGGCGCCAACCGCGGCGCCGACCACCTTGGTCGCCAGGTGATCGGGGACCTCCTCGTAGCGCTCGAACTCCATTGTGAACTCGGCGCGGCCGCCGCTAATCGAGCGCAGGTCGGGGGCGAAGTCGAGCACCTCGGCCATCGGCACCTCGGCCTTGACCTCGGTCGCGCGGCCCTTTGCCTCCATCCCCAGCGGCCGCCCGCGGCGCGAGTTGAGGTCGCCGATGATGTCGCCGACGACCTCGTCGGGGCAGCTGATCGTCAGCTTCACGATCGGCTCCAGCAGGACCGCGTCGGCCTCGGCCATCGCCTCCTTGAAAGCCATCGCGCCGGCCAGTTTGAAGGCCAGCTCCGAGGAGTCGGTGTCGTGGTGCTTGCCGTCGACGAGACGGACGCGGACGTCCTTGACCGGGTAACCGGCGACGATGCCGTGCTGCATCGCTTCGACCACGCCTTTCTCGACCGCGGGGATGAAGCTGCCGGGGATCGCCGCGCCCTTGATCTTGTCGACGAACTCGAGGCCGCCGCCGCCCTCGCCCGGCTCGATCTCGATCGAGCAGTCGGCGAACTGGCCTTTGCCGCCGGTCTGCTTCTTGTAGCGGGCGTGGGCGGCCGCCGGCTGGCGGATCGCCTCCTGGTAAGGGACGCGCGGCGGGTGCAGCTCGATCTCGGCGCCGAAGCGCTCGCGCATCCGCTCGACCAGGACCTCGACGTGGACCTGGGTCAGGCCGGCGATGATCTGCTCGCCGGTCTGCGGGTCGCGGTGGAAGTCAAGGGTCGGGTCCTCCTCGCTCAGCCGCCGAACCGCGGTCGCCGCCTTGTCCTCGTCACCCTTGGACTTCGCCTCGTATGAGAAGGCCATCACCGGAGCCGGCAGCTGCAGCGGCCGCACCGAGAGCTGCCGCTGGCCGTCGCCGAGGACGTCGCCGGCGCGCGTCTCCTTCAGCTTCGCGACTGCGCCGATGTCGCCGGCGCCGAGCTCGGCGACCGGCTTCAGGTCTTTTCCCAGTGGCTGGCCGAGCTGGCCGATCCGCTCCTTCTGGCCGCTGCCGACGTTGATCGCGTGGGAGTCGGAGCGAATCGTGCCGCTGTAGACGCGGAACAGGTTGACCCGCCCGGTGTAGGGGTCGGCAGTCGTCTTGAAGACGTAGGCGACGAGCGGGCCGTCGTCGTCAGGCTCGACCGCGACCGGCTTGCCGTCGCCGTCGAGCGCCTCCAGCGCCCCCCGCATCCGCGGCGAGGGCAGGTCCTCGACCAGCGCCTCGAGCAGCCGGTCGGTCCCCAGGTTGCGGGTCGCGACGCCGCAGGTGACCGGGAACAGGTGACCCTCGGTCACGCCTCTCTTCAGGGCGGTGACGATCTCCTCGTGGTCGATCTCCTCACCGTCGAGGTAGCGCTCCATCAGCGCGTCGGAGTTCTCCGCCACCTCGTCCATCAGCTTCTCCCGGTACTCCTCGGCCTGCGGGCGCAGCTCGTCGGGGATCGGGCCGCGCTCGGCGCCGCCGCGCTCGCTGCCGCCGTAGACGAAGGCCTCCATGTCGATCAGGTCGACGACGCCGCGCAGCTCGCGTTCGGAGCCGATCGGGATCTCGGTCGCGACCACGTGCTGGCCGAAGGCCGCCTTCAGCGAGTCGAGCGCGGCGAAGAAGTCGGCCCGCTCGCGGTCGAGCATGTTGACGAAGACGAGCCGCGCCAGCCCCTCCTCGTCGGCCCGCTGCCAGAGCCGTTCGGTGTTGACCTCGACCCCTGCGACGCCGTTGACGACGACGACGCAGGAGTCGGCCGCGCGCAGCGCCGCCGCCGCGTCGGCGACGAAGCTGGGGTCGCCGGGGGTGTCGATCAGGTTGATCTCGCGGTCGTCGTGCTCGAAGCAGGTGACACAGGCGTTGATCGAGTGGCCCCGCCGCCGCTCGTCCCCCTCGTGGTCGGAGACCGTCGACCCCTCCTCGACGCTGCCGAGCCGGTTGACCGCCCCCGCCTCGTACAGGAGCGCCTCATGCAGGCTCGTCTTCCCGCTCCCCCGGTGCCCGATCAGGGCCACGTTCCGGATCCGGTCCGCTGCCTTGTGCGGCATGCAACGACGTTACACCCGGGCGGGCGGCGCGTCTACGGCGCCCGCCCGCCCGCGGAGCGCTACTCGGCCAGCAGGGCGTCCATCTGGCCGACCGCTTCGCCGAGGCCCTGCTCCATGCCCATCTCGAGCATCTTCTCCATCCCCTCACGCGAGAAGAAGCTCGAGCGGAGCTCCATCCGGGTGCCGCCCTCGTGGTCGGAGAGGGTCATCTCCATTGCCGTGACCGAGAACCCGTCGGTGGGGTTGCCGTCGGGGTCGGTGAAGCCGTCCTTGACGCGCAGCGCCCGCGGCGGCTCGACGCTCTCGACCACCCAGTAGCCGTGGTGTTTGTCGCCCTCGGGACCGGTCATGAAGTACCTCATCTCGCCTCCGGGCGAGAGGTCGTGCTGCTCGAAGGTCGCCGGATAGGTCGGCGGCCCCCACCAGCGCTCGAGCTGGCGCGGGTTTGCCCACAGCTCCCAGACGCTCTCGGCGGGGGCGGCGAAGTCGGCGACGAGGGTCAGCGTCAGGTTCTCGAGGTCCTTGTCGACGGAGGTGACGGTCATCTCTTTCCTTTCCTTGGCTTGTTCGGGGTGGCGGGCACGGCGGCGAGCAGCGAAGACATCCGGTCGACGCGACCGCGCCATTCCCGCTCGAGCTCTTCGAGCGCCGCCCGTGCCCGGCTGACGGCGTCGAGATCGGTCCGCACCAACTGCTCCCGCCCGCGCCGCTCTTTGCTGACGAGGCCGCTGCGCTCGAGCACCGCGACGTGCTTCTGCACGGCGGCGAAGCTCATCGGGTAGGCGGCGGCCAGCCGCGAAACAGACGCCTCGCCCTCGAGGCAGCGGCGGACGATGTCGCGGCGGGTGGTGTCGGCGAGGGCGTGGAAGAGGTCGTCGACGACGGTCTCTTCCACGCCCGGTTCCTTCTCGATACCTACAACCATTTGGTTGTAGGTTAGCGCACCCAAGGCGCCCTTTGCCCCAGGGGTGGAGGAAATGCGCCTTGCCCAATTGGACGCGGCGCGGCCGGCAGGGTGTAATCCGCGGCGATGGAACGGCTCGACCTGATCCTGCTCGGCGACTTCGAGGCGCGCATCGACGGCGAGCTCGTCGCCGAGGACGCCTGGAGCCACGGCCGCTCGCGCGACCTGGTCAAGCTGCTGGCGCTGGCGCCCGGCCACCGCCTCGTCCGCGAGCGAGTGCTCGAGGCGCTCTGGCCCCACCTCGACGCCGACGCCGGCGCCGCCAACCTGCACAAGGCGGCGCACCATGCGCGCCGGGCACTGGGCGAGGCCGAGGCCGTCGTCCTCCGCGAGGGCGAGGTGCAGCTGGCGCCGGGCGCTGCGGTCGAGACCGACGTCGAGCGCTTCGAGGCCAGCGGCGACCCCGATCTCTACGGCGGCGAGCTGCTGCCCGGAGACCGCTACGCGGCCTGGACGCAGGAGCGGCGCCAGCAGTTGCGCGAACGCCGGCTGCAGGCGCTGCGGGAGGCCGGCAACTGGGCTGAGGTGGCAGCCGCCGAACCGGCCGACGAGGCGGCACAGCGGGCGCTGATGCGGATCCGGCTCGCCGCCGGCGACCGCCCGGGAGCCCTCGCCGCCTTCGAGAGCCTGCGCGAGGCGCTCGCCGAGCACGGCCTGCAGCCGAGCGTCGGCTTAGTCGCCTTCCACGCCCGGATCGCCGGCGGCGCCGCGCTCGACGGCGCCCTGGCCAAGATCGACGCCGAGATCGAGCAGGCCAGCGTCGCCGAGCGCGCCGACCTGATGGCGACCCGCGCCGACCTGCTGATGGCGATCGGCGACCGCGGCGCCGCCTCCGCCTACGGCGCCGCCGCCGCGGCGGCCGGCCCCGACGGCGTCGCCCTGCGCATCCGCCAGGCCTGGGCGCAGCTCGCCGGCGGCGAACCCGGCGCCGCCGAGGCGACGCTGGCGCCGCTGGCGCCCTCCTCCGACGCCGAGCGCGCCGGCCACCTCGTCACCGACGCCGCCGCCGCCTGGTTCCGCGGCGACGTCGAGACCGCCTCCCGGCTGGCCGCCGAGGCCTACGAGCTGGCCCAGGAGGCGGGGCTGACGCGGGAGGCGCGCGGCGCGCTCGAGGTCGAGTCCGCGGTCGCCCACAGCAGCGGCGCCTGGGGCACCGCGCTCGAACACGACCTCGGTGCCTCGCTGCGCGCCCCAGACCTCGCCGACACCCTCTTCGACGGCCACCTCTGCATCGGCCAGTACGCGCTGCGCGGCGCCAGCTCGCATGGGCAGCTGCGCGAGGTGGCCGAGGAGCTGCACGCCAACTCGCTGCGCACCGGCGCCCGCCGCGCCCAGGCCTTCGCCGCGACCCTGCTCGGCGAGGTGGCGCTGGCGGCGGGGCGGACCGAGGAGGCGGAGGAGCGCCTCGGCGAGGCAATCCGCACCAGCCGCGAGATCGGCGCGATCACCAGCGAGGCGCTGGCCAGTCTCCGGCTCGGCGAAACCGAGCGAGCCCGGGGCAAGGAGGCCCGGGCCGAAGCGCTGCTCGCCGACGCCCTGGCGCTCTCGCGCTGGTCGCCGCTGTCCCGCCACCTGCAGCCGCTCAGCTACGCCGCCCTCGTCGTCCCGCCCAGCCAGCCCCAGCTCGGCTGCCGCTGGCTCGAACAGGCCGAGCCCGAGCTGGCCGAGATCGAGCGCCCCTGCGTCTTCTGCGGCGTCAGCTTCGACCTCGCCGCCGCAATCGCCGCCGCCCGCGCCGGCGAACCTGCGCGCGCCGGCGAGCGGGTCGCCGCCGCTGAGGAAGCGGTCGGGCTCTGGCCCGAGGACGCCTGGCGACCGAGCCTCGAGGAGGCCCGTGGCGAGACCGCCCTCGCCCGTGGCGACGCCGAAGAGGCCAGGCAGCTGCTCGCCGCCGCCGCCGAGGGCTTCGCCGGCCACGGCCGCCGCCTCGACGCCGACCGCGCCGCCGCCCGCCTCGCCGAACTCTCCTAGCACCTGCCCCGTAGGCCCAGGGAAGGTTCCGGGAAGGCTGGGCTTCCTACCTTCGCCTCATCGACCAACCGAAGGAAAGGAAGCCAATGAAGACCTACGTGATTTTCCGCCGCGAGGGCTGGGCCACGCCCGAGGACCTCGAAGCCGGTGCGAAACGCTCGGCCCAGGTCGGCGACGAGGAGATGTCGGACCAGGTGCGCTGGATCCGCAGCTACGTGCTCGCCGAGAACGGCCGCGTCGGCACCGTCTGCATCTACCAGGCGGTGAGCGAGGAGGCGATTCGCGAGCACGCCGCCCGCGCCGACATCCCGGCGCAGGAGGTGATCGAGGTCGTCGACACGGTCTACGTGCGGCCCGACCCGGAGCCCGCTTCGACCACGGCATAGTCGCCAGCGACGAGCGACGCCGGACCCTCCGGCGTCGCTCGTGCGCCGCTTGTTTCAGCCGGTGACCGCGTGCACCACCGGGTAGTAGCCGTTGGCGTGACCGGCGACCTTCGGGTGGTAGCTTTCGCCCGTCGGGTTGGAGAGACCGTTGATCCACTCCGTCGAGGAGCCGCCGCCACCGTCGCAGACCGCATGACCGATGAACGGCGGGATCACGTCGCGGAAGATGAAGTTCGACCCTGCCCGCGTCGCCGCCGCACTCTCCACGCTCTTCAGCAGGTCAGCGGTTTCGTTCAGCCGCGTCTCCTCAGCCGGACTGAAGAAGGTGAGCGCGTTGCAGTCTTCGCCGTTGAACAGGCGCGGGTAGTCGAGGACGATGACTTTCGCGCTCGGCGCCCGTGACTTGATCGCGTTGTTGACCGAGTCGAGGCGACCCGGCAGCGTGTTTTTGATGAACGTCTGCGCGGTGTTGATCGCCCCGTTGCAGTCCGAGAGCCAGCCGGGCAGCGCGCATTCGGTGATCACGCTGGAGAACCCGGCGTCGTTGCCGCCGATCGTGTAGGTGACCCAGTTGGTGTCCGAGCTGACGCTCGAAACCTGCGAGCTGAGCAGGCTGCTCGTCGTCGCCCCCGAGCAAGCGACGTCGATGAAGGTCCATTCCGGATGCGCGTTGTGCAGCAGGTACGGATAGGCGTAGACCGACCGCTGGCAGGTCGGTTCGTAAAAGGTGCGGGTCCCCGTCCCCGACGAATAAGAGTCGCCCAGGGCGACGTACTTGGTCGCCCAGGCCGGCGCGACGAAGACCGCGCAGGCGGCGAGCGCGCAGAGGACTGCGGCGATTCGGCTCCACTTCATGACTGGCTCCTCCCGATTCGACCAGGCGGCCCTTTCCCGCCCGGCGGTACGCCGGCCACGCTAACACTCCGACAGGAGTCTGTCGATTAATCAGATTTCTTAAACACGGATCACGCCGCTCTCGTCGAGACGACCGATCTCTGCCTGGCTCAATCCCAGCACCTCGGCCAGGACCTCCTCGGTGTGCTCGCCGAGCAGCGGGGCGCGGCGCACGGGCTGGCGCTGCAGGCCAGAGAAGCCGAGCGGAGTTCCCGGCATCAGGTACTCGCCCACCCCGGGGTGCTCGACCGCCTCGAACATCGGGTTCTCGGTCGAGACCCGTGGGTCCTCCTCGACCAGTTGGCGGAAGGTCTGGTACGGGCCCCAGGAGACGCCGGTTCCGGCAAACGCCTCGCGCACCTCGGCCAGGTCGCGGCCGGCGAACCAGGGGCGCAGGATCGCGGCGAGCAGGTCGCGGGCTTCGAAGCGGCCGGACTCGGTCTCGAGGTCCTGGCCGGTCGCGGTTTCGATGCTGCGGCAGGCCTCGCCGATCGCGGTCGCCTCGCGCAGCGCGGTCCACTGGCGTGCGGTCAGGGCGACGACCATCAGCCGCCGCCCGTCGCGGGTCTCGAAGTCATGGCCGAAGGCGCCGTAGAGGTAGTTGCCGTCCTTGGGCAGGTCGCGTCCGCCGAGCGTCGCCTCGGCGATGCGGCCGAGGTTGCCGACCATAGCGAAGGCGACGTCGGAGAGCGAGAGCGAGACGAGCTGCCCCTCCCCCGTCCGCGTGCGGTGGCGCTCGGCGGCAAGCAGACCGACGGCGGCCAGCGTCCCCATCGCCACGTCCCAGGCGGGCAGGACGCTGTTCAGCGGCTCGGCTAGGTTGCGCGGCCCCGTCGCCCAGGGAAACCCGGTGGCCGGGTTGACGGTGTAGTCGACCTCGCTGGTCCCGTCGGGGTTGCCGGTCAGGGCGACCATGACCAGGTCCTCGCGCCGCTCGCGCAGCGTCTCGTAGCCGAGCCAGCCGCGGGCCGGGAAGTTGGTCAGGAAGAGCCCGGCCTCGGGTCCGGGGGCGGCGATCAGCGCCGTCGCCAGCTCGCGCCCCTGCTCGCTGCGCAGGTCGAGCTGGATCGAGCGCTTGCCCTTGTTCAGCCCGGCCCAGAAGAGGCTCTGGCCGTCGGCCGCGAGCGGCCAGCGCGAGTGGTCGAGGCCGCCGCCGATCTGGTCGAAGCGGATCACGTCGGCGCCGAGCTGAGCCAGGGTCATCCCGCCCAGCGGCGCGGCGACGAAGGCCGAGCCCTCGACCACGCGCAGGCCGGCGAGGACGCCGCCCGGCCCGCTCATGCCAGAGCCCCGATCAGGTGCCAGTCGAGGACCTCGTGCTCGTCTTCCCCGCGCCGGGCCCAGCCCCGCGCTCGCAGGTGGGCGAGGCCGCCGCCGGCCGCCAGCGGCTCGGTCCGCTCCAGCTCCAGCTCGGTCCGCACGGTGTCGCCTTCGAGCACCGGCCCGACGTGGTCGCAGGAGCGCCAGCCCACCACCGTCAGCAGGCTCGGCAGACAGCGGACCACCTGCGAGCAGACGAGCCCGATCGTGTGGCCGCCGTAGACCAGCCGCTGGCCCGAGGAGGTGCTGGCGGCGTCGTGGTGGGCGGAGGCGACGTTGAGCGAGAGGCGGGCGAGCTCGGTCGCGCCGGCGACGAGGTCGCCGCTGTCGAGCCGCCAGCTCGCGCCGGGGTCGAGGTCGGCGAAGTGCGGCCCCGCCACCGCGTCGCGGTAGACACCGAGGTCCCAGCCATCGAGCCAAGCGCCGAGATCGCCAGCGGCGCTCTCGGCGCCGATCGCGGTGAGGTCGTCGGCGCGGCCGGTCTGCAGCTCCGGGTCGCCCAGCGGCAACATCGCGCAACGCCAGAAGTCGAGCACCAACCGCTCCTCCTGGTCGGTCGTCCGCACCCGCAACGCCGCCAGCCCGGTTGCCGGCCGGCCCTCTCGCGGGCTGTTCTGGCGCAGGCCGACGACCTCGACCTCGGTCCGCAGCGTGTCGCCGATCCGGGGCGCCCGATGGAGGACGAGCCCGCGGTAGAAGAGGTTGGCGACGACCCGCTGGGTGAGCAGGGTCGACTGCCCGATCGCGACGTCCCAAACCAGCCCCGGATGAGCGAGGGGCGGTCCGGGGCCGAGCACCGCGGCGCTGAGCGGAGCGTCCAGCGCCAAGCGCAGGCGATCGCCGAGGATCGCCTGGTGCAGCGCCGCGTGTCCCTCGGTCAGGGTCAGGCCCGGCGCCGCCGGTGCCTTCATCCCCACCTCGAGGTCCTCGAAGTAAGGGCCGGCGACGGTCTCGGGCTGAATCGGAGTCGGAGCGATCATCGACAGCCCGATCTCTAACAGGACCGGGCCGGTGCGAGCGGGCGAGGGCGGAGCAAATACCCCGAACCGGGGGTGGGGACGCCGGGTGGGCCAAGGGAGAAATCCGTCATTTGCCACGATGGGGCGCGTGACCTACGTGGCCGCCCAAGATCGCTACGAAGGCGCGATGAGCTACCGGCGCTGCGGGCACTCGGGACTCGACCTGCCGCTGCTCTCGCTCGGCTACTGGCACAACTTCGGCGACGACCGGCCCTTCGAGACTCAGCGGGCGATCTCGCGGCGGGCCTTCGACCTCGGCATCACCCACCACGACCTCGCCAACAACTACGGCCCGCCCTACGGCGCCGCCGAGGTCAACTTCGGCCGCCTCATGCGCGAGGACTTCGCTCCCTACCGCGACGAGATGGTGATCTCGACCAAGGCCGGCTGGGACATGTGGCCGGGGCCCTACGGCCAGGGCGGCGGCTCGCGCAAGTACCTGCTCGCCTCACTCGACCAGTCGCTGGCGCGGCTGGGCCTCGACTACGTCGACGTCTTCTACAGCCACCGGCTCGACGGGACGACGCCGCTGGAGGAGACGATGGGCGCGCTCGACAGCGCCGTCCGCTCCGGCAAGGCGCTCTACGTCGGCATCTCCTCCTACGACGCCGAGCACACCCGCGAGGCGGCGGCGATCCTCGCCGGCCTCGGCACCCCGTTGCTGATCCACCAGCCCTCTTACTCGATGGTCAACCGCTGGATCGAGACCGAGGGATTGCTCGAGGCGACGGCGGATCTCGGCGTCGGCGTGATCGGCTTCACCGCCCTCGCCCAGGGCCTGCTCAGCGACCGCTACCTGGACGGCATCCCCGCCGACTCGCGGGCCGCCCACGAACGCGACGGGTTCGACCGCTCCTGGATCGACGACGACCTGATCGGCCGCCTGCGCGAGCTGAACGCGATCGCCGGCCGGCGCGGCCAGACTCTCGCCCAACTCGCCCTCGCCTGGGCGCTGCGCGACCCGCGCATCACCTCGCTCGTGATCGGTGCCTCCTCGGTCGGCCAGCTCGAGCAGAACGTCGCCGCCCTCGACACGCTCGAGCTGAGCGACTCCGAGCTGACCGAGATCGACGGCCACCTCGGCGAGGACGGCGAGGTCGACCTCTGGGCCGACGCCCGCCGCGGCGAGTGGTGATCCCACCCGCGTGGTTGT
>DATKLT010000050.1:0-154134 GCA_035542315.1 Solirubrobacterales bacterium
CGAAAGCCTCGATCTTGTCGGCGGAGCCGGTGACCTCGATCGTCATCGTGCGGCGGGCGACGTCGACGATCTTGGCACGGAAGATCTCGGCGAACTGGATGATCTCGGCCCGATTCTCAACCGCAGCGGAAACCTTGAACATCGCCATCTCGCGGGCGACCGTCTCCTCCGGCTCCATGTCGCGGATCTTCAGGACGTTGACCAGCTTGTGCAGCTGCTTGGTCACCTGGTCGATCGGGTGGACGGCACCGTCGAGGGTCAGCGTGATCCGCGAGATGCTCGGGTCGTCGGTCGGCCCGACCGCGAGGGTGTCGATGTTGAAGCCGCGGCGCGAGAAGAGCCCGGCGACGCGGGCGAGGACACCCGGCTTGTTCTCGACCAGGATCGAGAGCACGTGCTTGCGGCCGCTGAGCTGCCCGGGGACGTGCAGGTCCTCGAGCTTGACGGCCTGGGGGGTCCCAGCCTCCATCAGCTCTCCCCCGTCGCCCGGGCGCCGCTGCGCGGCGCCTCGACCATGTCGCGGGCGGCATTGCCCGGCGGGATCATCGGGTAGCAGTTCTCCTCGGCGGTGACGCGGACGTCGACCAGGACCGGCCCCTCGGTCTCCAGCGCCTTCGTCATCGTGGCCTCGAGCTCGTCGGCCGCCTCGCAGCGCATTCCGGTCGCGCCGAAGGCCTCGGCCAGTTTCACCCAGTCGGGGCTGCCGGTCATGTCGACGCCGCTGTAGCGGCGATCCCAGAACAGCTCCTGCCACTGGCGGACCATGCCCATGTAGCCGTTGTTCATGAGGAAGACCTTGACTGGGATCTGCTCGGTCACGCAGGTCGCCAGCTCCTGGATGTTCATGATCAGGCTGCCGTCGCCGGCGATGCAGACCACGGTCTCGTCGGGGCAGGCGACCTTGGCGCCGATCGCCGCCGGCAGACCGAAGCCCATCGTCCCCAGGCCGCCGGAATTGATCCAGCGGCGCGGCTTCTCGAAGCCGTAGTACTGCGCCGCCCACATCTGATGCTGACCGACGTCGGAGGTGACGATCGCGTCGCCGCCGGTCACCCGCTCCATCGCTTCGACCATGAACTGCGGCTTGATCTCGCCCTCCGCCCCGGGCTCGTAATAGAGCGGGTGCTCCGCCTGCCAACCGCGCAGCGTCTCCCACCAGACGTCGAGCCGGCTGGAATCGGTCTGCAGCGCCCGGTACTCGCGGGTCAGCTTCGGCAGGACCAGCTTGACGTCGCCGACGATCGGGATGTGGGCGCCGACGTTCTTCGAGATCTCGGCCGGGTCGACGTCGATGTGGATCACCTTCGCGTGCGGCGCGAACTCGGAGAGCTTGCCGGTGATCCGGTCGTCGAAGCGGGCGCCGATCGCGACGATCAGGTCTGCCTTGTCCATCGCGTGGTTGGCGGTATAGGTGCCGTGCATGCCCAGCATCCCCAGCCATTGATCGCTGGAGGCAGGGAAGGCACCGAGTCCCATTAGGGTCGAGGTGACCGGGAAGCGGTCGGAGCCGGCCAGCTCGCGCAGCTCCTCGCTCGCGTTGCCGTTGACGACGCCGCCGCCGGTGTAGAGGATCGGCCGGCGCGCGTTGGCCATTGCCTTGGCCGCGATCCGGATCTGCTTGATATTGCCCTCGGTCGAGGGCTTGTAGCCGGGCATCTCGACCGGCTCGGTGCGCGGCTCGTAGTCGATCTCGGCCCGCGAGAGATCGGTCGGGATGTCGAGCAGGACCGGCCCCGGCCGCCCGGTCGAGGCGATGTGGAAGGCCTCGTGCACGTACTCGGGGATCTGGCGCGGGTCGGTGACCGCGAAGGAGTGCTTGACGAAGGGCAGCGTCGCCCCCAGCACGTCGGCCTCCTGGAAGCCGTCGGTGCCGATCAGTTCGGTTTTGACCTGGCCGGTGATGAAGACGGTCGGGGTCGAGTCCATCATCGCGTCTGCGATCGCCGTGATCAGGTTGGTCGCCCCAGGCCCGGAGGTGGCGAAGGCGACGCCGACGCGGCCCGAGGCCCGCGCGTAGCCCTCGGCGGCGTGGCCGGCAGCCTGCTCGTGCCGCGCCTGGACGTGGCGGAAGTCGGCGTCGACGACCGCGTCGTAGATCGGCAGGTTGGCCCCACCGGGGATCCCGAAGACGTGCTTGACGCCCTCGGCCTTGAGCGATTCCATCAACGTGTCGGCGGCTCTCATCGAACAGCCGATGCTACCAGCGCCGAGCCGCCCGCTCGCTGCCGCGCTCAGGCGTGACCTTACGCCTGCGCCGCGGTGGATTTCGCCGGATTCCAGCGGTGGCGGGGATCGATCGAGGCCTCGATCGCGTTGCCCTTGTAGCGCTCGATCACGTGCAGCATCGAGTCGACCAGATCCTCGCCCAGCAGCGTCGGCTGCAGGCCGAGGTCGAGCAGCTTGGTGTGGATCGCGTTGTAGTAGTGCTCTTCCTTCTCGACCCGCGGGTTGTCGAGGTGGGCGATCTCGACGCTGTAGCCGAGGTGCTCGGCCGCCGCCTTCACCTTCTCCGCCAGCTCCAGCACCGAGAACTGCTCGGTGAACTGGTTGAAGACGCGGAACTCGCCGCGGTCGGCGGGGTTTAAGGCGGCCAGTTCGACGCAGGCGAGGGTGTCGCGGATGTTGAGGAAGCCGCGGGTCTGATGGCCGGCGCCGTAGACGGTCAGCGGGTGGCCGATCACCGCCTGCAGGCAGAAGCGGTTGAGCACGGTGCCGAACAGCTCGTCGTAGTCGAAGCGGGTGATCAGGCGCTCGTCGCGGACGGTCTCGTCGGTCTCGATCCCGTAGACGACGCCCTGGTTGAGGTCGGTTGCGCGCAGGCCCCAGGTGCGGCAGGCGAAGTGGATGTTGGTCGAGTCGTGGACCTTGGAGCAGTGGTAGAGCGAGCCCGGCAGTTTCGGGAACGGCAGGTTGTCACGGCGGCCCTTGTGCTCGATCTCGATGTAGCCCTCCTCGATATCGATGTTGGGCTGGCCGTACTCGCCCATCGTCCCCAGCTTGACCAGGTGCGCGTCGGGGACGTGGTCGCGCATCGCGAACAGCAGGTTGAGGTTGCCGATCACGTTAGCGTGCTGGGTTTCGACCGCGCGCTCGCGCGAGAGCATCGAGAACGGCGCCGAGGCCTGCTGGCCGTAGTGGACGACGGCCTCGGGCTTGGTCTCGGCGACGACCTCTTCGAGGAAGTCGCCGTCCTCGACCGCGCCGACGTACTTGCGGATCGGCTCGCCGCCGAGCTCCGACCAGGCGGAGATGCGAGCGTCGAGGTCGGCGATCGGGGTCAGCGAGCCGCTGCCCTGTTCGTCGTGCCAGCGGCGGCGTGAGAAGTTGTCGACGACGGAGACCTCGTGACCGCGGGCGGAGAAGCGGATCGCGGTCGGCCATCCGAGGTAGCCGTCGCCACCGAGGATCAGAACTCGCATAGGCGCGGCAGCGTAGCCGAACCGGCGGCCGGAGTGGGACGGGAGGGGGCTCGGCGCGGCCCCGCTCCCGGCCTAGAATCGCCCCGGTGTGGGCGCGCCTGCAGAACGCATGCGATGGCAGACGGGCGGC
Source organism: Solirubrobacterales bacterium (assembly GCA_035542315.1). Lineage (GTDB taxonomy): Bacteria > Actinomycetota > Thermoleophilia > Solirubrobacterales > 70-9 > VAYN01. The sequence goes on from DATKLT010000050.1 coordinate 3,550, forward strand.
GCTGGCGCTGATCGCCATCTCCCTGCTCGGCCTCGGCCTGCGCCTCGACTACGCCATCCGCGCCCCCCAGCACCCGGTCGACGACGCCCGCGCCTACGCGCGGATCTCGCGGGCGCTGTACGAGGGCGAGGGGTACACCCAGGGCCCCGGCTTCGGCTACCTGCAGTCGGCCTCTAACTACCAGCCGGGGCTGCCGCTGACGGTGGCCGGGCTCTACGAGGTCCGGCGGGCTCCCGACGAACGCTTCGCCCGGATCGTGCTGGTGCTGCTCTCGGCACTGGCGGTCCCGTTCGCCTTCGCGATCGGGCGACGACTGGGGGGCAGCGCCGCGGGCCTGATCGCCGCGGCGGCGGTCGCGATCTACCCGGCGCTGCTCGAGTACAGCGGCATGCTGATGACCGAGCCGGTGGGGACGGCGCTGCTGGCCGGGGCCTACCTCCTGGTGCTGCGGGCCCACGAGCGCCAGCGGCCCTGGCGCTGGGCAGCGGCCGGGCTGGCGATCGGCGCCCTGGCGATGCTGCGGCCCGAGTACCTGCCATTCGTCATCGTCCTGCCGGCGCTGGCGGCATGGCCGTGGCGGCGCGGCGCCCCGGGCGGCGCGCGGCGCTGGCGACTGGCGGCGCTGATGGCCGGCTGCGCCCTGCTCGTGCTGCTGCCCTGGACGGTGCGCAACTACGTCGCCTTCGAACGCCTGGTGCCGCTCTCGACCGGAGGCGGCCAGGTCCTCTACGAGGGCAGCTACCTGCCGGCCGGGCCCAACCCGGAAAACATCACCCCGGTGCTGCTCGAACGCTATCCCTGGCTACGCAACGAGCTCGGCCCGGCGCCGGGACCGATCTACCGCGGCCAGGCGGTCGCCGCCCTCGCCCATCGTCAGCGCCCGGGCGAGAACACCGACGCGGCACTGACCGGGATGGCGATCGACGCCTACACGACGGCGGCGCGCGAAGAACCGCTGCAGCTGGCCGGCTTCCTCGCCGGCAAGGTCTGGTTCGCCTGGACCGATCCGGCCCGCGGCGTGATGCATCTCCCGCTCTGGCGGGCGCTGCAGATCGCACTGCTGGCGGCGGCGGCACTGGGGCTCGCGGTCGGCCTCGCCCAGCGCCGCTTCGACGTCGCCGCGATCGCCGCGATCCTGCTCCTCGTCACCCTCGTCCAGGCCGTCTACATCGCCTCGCCGCGCCGCACCCTGACGCTGCTGCCGCTGACCTCAGCGCTGGCCGGCTACGGCATCGTCTGGCTCTGGGCTCAGATATGGAAGGTCGGGCCGCGGGTTTCCCAGAAGAGGTCGCCGTATTCGCCGGCGTCGACGTAGTAGGTGAACTTGCCGTGGAAGCTGCCAAGGCTGAAGACGGCGCTGCCCGCCTTGTTCGCCTTCTTCGCCTTGGTGCCCGGCAGCGGGTAACCGGATTCGTCGAGCAGGTAGAGCTTCAGCGGGATCTTGCCGGCGCCCTTGACGGTCATCTTCACCCTGCCGCCGCCGAGCTTCTTGATCGACACCTGCAGTTCGCGTGAGACTTCGGCCTGGGCGAAGGCGCCTGCCGCTTCGAACTTGATCGTCAGCTTGGTCGCGGTCTTGGCCGGGTAGCTGAACTTGCCAGCGGCGTTGGCGTGGACGGTCACCGTCTTGAAGTCTTCGACCGTGTAGTAGCCGCCCTGCGGCGTCCACTTGCTCAGCGTCACGGTCACCGGGCCCGAGACCGGCTTGTTGGAGTCGTCACGGAGGACGCCTTCGATCATCCGCGGCTTGCTCGGCTTCTCGGCGCAAAGCACCGACCCGACGCTGTCCTTGTTGTGCTTACCCGGCCCGCCGCACTTGAGCGTGATCGAGGAAGCGGAAGCGGTGGCCGTGGCGGCGAGCAGTGCCGCGGCGGCGAAGGCGAGGACGAGGGCGTTGCGAAGCGGGCGAATCATGGGCGGCTCTCCTGGCTCGGCGGACGAAGACGGGCGCAGCCTATTCGAGATGACGACGCCCCCAGAGGCTGCCGCGGCGGCGCCTGGGGGAAAACCACCCAGGCGCCGCCGGCCGCCGACCGGGCGCCGCCGCGGATAGCCTGAGCGGGCCGTGAGCGCCGCCGACTGGATCCGCGAGCTGCCCGCCCGCCTCGGGCGGCGGACCCTGATCGCGCTGGCGCTGATCGCCGCCCTCGGCCTGCTGCTGCGCGGCGTCGCCGTCGTCCACCCCGTCGCCAACCCGGCCGACGACTCCCACGCCTATTACGGCCTGGCCAAGGCGCTCTACGAAGAAGGCAGCTTCGGCGGGCCCGGCTTCAAGAACTCGAGCGACTGGTCGCCCGGCGCACCCCTCCTCTACGCCGCGAGCTTCTTCGTAACCGGCGGTGCCCGCGAAGGCACCGCCCGCATCGTCGAGGCCCTCCTCGGCGTAGCGTCGATCCTCGTCGCCTTCCTCCTCACCCTCCGCCTAGCCACAGGCGCGACCGGCCGACGGGCCGATTTCCCGCGATATAGACGGGAAATCGGCCCGTCGGCGGCAAAGCTGACGGGGCTCGTCGCGGCATTTGGGGTGGCGGTCTACCCGGCGTTCATTCACTCGACCGGGGAGTTGATGAGCGAGCCGCCGGCGATCCTGACGCTGCCCGCTGCGGTCCTCGCCTTCCTCTGGGCGAGCGAGACCGAGCGGCGCTGGTGGGCCTGGCTCGTGCCGGGCGTTCTCTTCGGGCTGACCGCGATGTTCCGGCCCGAGTACCTGCTGGTCGGCGGCGCCTTCGTCGTCCTCGCGGCGCTGCGGGTCGGTCTCTCGCGGGGCTGGCGACCCGGGCTGGCCGGGGCGGCGCTGCTCGCCGCCTCCCTGATCGCGGTGATCGTCCCCTGGACGATTCGCAACGCCGACGTCCTCGGCCGCCTGGTGCCGATCTCGACCGGGAGCGGCAAGGCGCTCTACGTCGGCACCTTCCTCCCCGCCGACGGCGAATACCAGCGGGTCAAGGCGATCCTCTACGAGCGCAAGACGGGGATCTCGCTGCCGCCGCAGTCCGAAGCGCTGAACGAAGTCGATCCGACCGACCTCTTCAACGAAGTCGCCGAACGCTATCCCGACCTGCCCCGCGACTCCGCCCTGGGCAAGATCGGCAAGCAGAACTTCTCCAAGTTCTTCGGCGAAGACCCGGTCGGCTACCTCGAAATGACCGTGCGCAAGGTCGGACGGATGTGGTCGAGCGGGCCCGGCGAAGCGATGAGCAGCACTCCCGGCCGCGTCGTCCAGATTCTGCTCGTCCTCCTCGGTCTCGCCGGCTTCGTCCTGCTCGGCCTGCGCCGCCGCTGGTGGGAGCTGGTCGCGATGGCAACCCCGATCGTCCTCGTCACCCTGGTCGCAGCGGCGACCCTGGCGGCGCCGCGTCGCAACGAGGTGCTGATGACGCTCGTCTTTCCGCTCGTCGCCCTGGCACTGACTTGGGGGCTCGCGGCCATATCCTCAGCACGCGAATGGTCCCCCAAGCAGGAATCTTCCCCGCCGAACTGACGGCGCTGCGCGCCGCCGGGCTGCTGATCGGCCTGGCCCTGATCGCCTACGCGGTGATCCGCCGCCGGGCCCTGCGCAACGCCGACGTGCTGCTACTGCTCGCCAGCGGGGTCGCGCTCGCGCTCGTCGCCGGGACCGAAGCCGTCAACGGCCTGCTTTCGGCCTTCTCCTTCGAAAAGGGCAACGGCGGGCGCATCCTCGGCCTCGCCGTCTTCGCGATCCTGATCCTCTTCCTAATCACGCTGCGGGCGCTCTCGGTCGGCGCTCGCAACTCGCGCCAGCTCTCCGCCGCACTCGAGGGTCTCGCCTGGGAGGAGTTCCGCCAGGCAGGACTGCCGCAGCGCTTCCGCGGCAAGGTCGCCGTCCTCGTCCCCGCCTACAACGAGGCCGACAACATCGGCGCCGTCCTCGAGCAGATGCCGGCCGAGGTCTGCGGCCTGCCGATCGCGGTTCTGGTCGTCGACGACGGCTCCCGCGACGGCACCGGCGACGTCGCCGCCGAGCACGGGGCGCTGGTCGCCCGCCACGTCACCAACCGCGGCGGCGGCGCCGCGCTGCGCACCGGCTACCGGCTGATGGTCGAATCGGGGGCCCAGATCGTCGTCACCCTCGACGCCGACGGCCAGCACCGCCCCGACGAGATGGCGCGCCTCGTGCAGCCGATCCTCGACGGCGAGGTCGACGTCGCCCACGGCTCTCGCGTCCTCGGCCAGGCCGACCGCAACCACTTCGCGCGCGAGCTCGGGATCGTCTTCTTCAACCGGGTCGTCTCCTTCATCACCCGCACCCACGTCAGCGACTGCTCCAACGGCTACCGCGCGGTCCGGACCACGGTGCTGCCGCAGCTCGTCCTGCGCCAGGAGCAGTTCCACACCTCCGAGTTCATGATCGAGGCGATCAAGCGCGGCATCCCCGCCAAGGAGGTCCCGATCACGGTCGAACAGCGCCTCCACGGCCACTCGAAGAAGCCCGCCGTGTTCCGCTACGGAGTCGGCTTCGCCAACGCGATCGTCCGCACCTGGCTGCGCTAGAGCGGTCGCCACAAGGGCTCAGTCGACCGGCGACTCGAAGCCGGCGAGGGCGACGGTGGCCAGGATCTCCCGCTCCCGCTCACCCTCGGCCGCCAGCCGCTCCCGCGCCCGTCGCTCGATCTCGGCGACCGCTTCGAAGGTCGCATTCAGCGCCGCCGTCATCTCTTCCCAGCCGCGCTCGTCGAGGCGGACGGCGCGCCAGGTGAAGTGCCGGTTGGGATGGGACTCGAAGGTGCCGGCACGGACCGCGCGCGCCATCCGCCCGACCAGCTCTTTGATCGCTGTGTCCGTGACCACATCCCGGACCTCGGTAGGCAGCTGGGCCCAGGCGTCGTCGTCGAAGACGACTGCGCCGGTACGCCGGTAGAAGTGCTCAACCGAGCCATGCACCCGGCGCGCGCGCACGACCCGGGCGCAGCCGAGCTCCTCCAGCAGGCGGAAGTGGTAGGCAACCTTGGAGACCGGTTCGGCCCGCTGGCGAGCGAGTTCAGCCGGGCTCAGGTCGCGGTAGCTGAGGATGCCGAGGATCTGCAGCCGGGTCTCGTGGGCAAGCGCCTTGAGCAGCTCGATGTGCCCCACGACGGGACGTTCGACGGTCCCTGTCGCCGTTTCGTTCACCAATCCCCCGAACACGCCTTCATTGATCGAGTTCCTATTAGCGCTCCGCAGACTATTCGGCTTTAGCCGGCCCGTGCGGATAATTTGGAGCCCGATTCTTTATTGCTGGATCTGATTCCAGCAAACTTCGGGTCTCCCCTGAAAGCGCAAGCGAAAGGGGGTAGCTCCGATGACGATGCACACCGCAAGCGCATTCCCGCTCGCCTCGATCACGAAGAACGGCTGAGCGGAGACAAGGCGACGCCGGCTGCTCCCGGGAGTGGCCGGCGCCACTACCTGACGCCGGGGTGGTGCACTTCCGCCGGGTCGGGGAGATAGAGGTCGGTTCCACAGCGGGGACAGACCTGGACATAGAGCTTGACCACCTTGCCGCAGGTCGGGCAGGGGCGCTCCGGTTCGTCCTTCTCGAACCGGTAGAGGATGACCGCGACCAGGCCGAGAATCGGCAGCACCGCCCCGATCAGGAACCAGAGGAAGAAGGAGCTGCCCTTCGCCTTGCCGATGATCCCCGTCGCGAGGCCGAAGGGGAAAACGATGAGGAGGATGTATTCCACGGTCACATTGTGGCGGCAGAGCGCGCCACTGGTCCTTCCGTCCAGCCGCAGCGATTTCGCTCAAGGGTGCCTTTCCGGTGCCGACGGGTCACGGAGAGCCGGGCGCCGAGCCATGAGCGCCCCCGTCTCGCCATGGCGATCCCCCAAGCGACAGCCGGCGCGGAGAAGAAGCGGCCCCACAAGCGCCGCAAGCACAAGCGCGTCTGGAACGACAAGCACTGGCGCTGGGTGCCGACCGCCGACGGCGGCTGGCGGGTCCAGGGCTACATCTTCCACCACAAGCACAAGCCGCCCAAGCACCACTTTCGCGGTCCCGGTCCAAAGCCGCCGCGCCGGGTCGTCTCCGCCCCCAGCGGCGAATCGCGACCGGCCGGCTCCTACCAGGGCGAGTTCGGACCCGCCCAGGCGACCCGCCTCCTGCACCGGGCCGGGTTCGGGCCGCGACCGGGACAGGCCGACCAGCTCGCCTCGCTCGGCCTGGTCGGGGCGGTGCAGTCGCTTACCCGGCCGAACGGCGCCGCGACCCTCTCGGGCCCGGCCCCGGTCGACGACGACGGCGAACCGCTGGCCCCCGCCGACGCCTGGGGCCACGACCACCTCTGGTGGCTCGACCGCATGGTCCGCAGCGACCAGCCCCTGGTCGAGCGGATGGCGCTCGTCCTCCACGACTGGTTCGCGACCTCGGCCGCCGGTGTCTCGACGACGCAGCAGATGATCGACCAGTCCAACCTCTTCCGCGCCGCCGGTTTCGGCTCCTTCCTCGACCTCTTCAAGGCGGTGACGATCGACCACGCGATGCTGCAGTGGCTGAACGGGCTCGAAAACGTCAAGTCGGCGCCGAACGAGAACTACGGGCGGGAGATGATGGAGCTGTTCTCGCTCGGTGCCGACCGCGGCGCCTACAGCGAGGACGACGTGCGCGAACAGGCGCGGTCGCTGACCGGGTGGCGCGCCGACTGGTCGAGCGAAGAAGGACTGCACAACTTCCGCTTCGACCCCAAACGCCACGACGAAAAAACGAAGACGGTGTTCGGCCGGGCCGGCAACTGGAGCTGGGAAGACGCTTGCCGCCTCTGCGTCGAAAACCCCCTCCACCCCTCCTTCTTCGTCACCAAGCTGTGGAGCTACTTCGTCCCCGGGCCAATGCCCAGCGACCGGCAGTCGGCGCTGGAAGGGATCTACGTCGGCTCCGGCTGGCAGATCCGGCCGGTGCTGGAGGCGATCCTGCTCAGCCCCGACCTCTACGAAGGCGCGCCGATGGTGAAGCCGCCGGTCGTCCAGCTCGCCTCGATGCTCCGCGCCGTCGGCCGCTACGTCGACACCACCGCCTGGGTCTGGCTCTGCGAAGAAGCCGGCCAGCGGCTGTTCTGGCCGCCCAACGTCAGCGGTTGGGACGACACTCGCTGGCTCGACACCTCGCGGATGCGGGCGCGCTGGAACATCGCCGACTACGTCCTCGACGGAATCTCGGTCGATGCCTGGGGACAGCCCTACAGCACGACCGAGACCGCCGAAGAAGCGTTGACGCGGGCGGTCACCTCCTGGGGCTCGCCGGCGCTGCGCGACGAACACCGGGCCGAGCTGCTCGACTTCGCGACGCGGGCCGAAAAACTGATCCTCGCCAACTGGCAGAAGGGTCCCTACCGGGCGCTGCGCCAGAACGCGCTGCTGCAACTGATCGGCACCAGCCCCGACCTGATCCTGCAATGAGCCACGAGTGCTGCAACGACTACACGCGCTCGCAGCTGCTGCGGGCGGCAGCCGCCGAAGCCGGGCGCGGCCTGCCGGCGATCGAGCCGGGGATGCCGGAGCCGGCCGGGACCGGCCTCTCGCGGCGCAGGTTCCTCTCTCGCAGCGCCGGCCTCGCGCTCTCGATCTACGGTGCCTCGAAGATCCCGCTCTCCGCCTTCGACGCCGGCATCGCGCGCGCCGCCCAGGGCGACAAGATCCTGGTGTCCGTCTTCTTCGACGGCGGCATCGACGCGCTCAGCGTGCTGGCGCCGGTCGGCGACCCGAAGTACGCGACCCTGCGGCCGACGCTGGCGCTGCCCGAAGGCGCCGGCCCGACCTTCACCGAGGACACCAGCTTGCAGTGGCACCCCGCTGCGGCAGCGCTGGCGACGCTGCACGGGGAGGGCAAGGTCAGCGCTTTCCCGGCGATCGGCTACGAACACCCCGACCAGTCGCATTTCACCTCACGCCACTACTACGAGATCGGCGAGCTCGACGTCGGCTTCCACACCGGCTGGCTCGGCCGCTACCTCGATGCCGTCGGTGACGACGAAAACCCGCTGCAGGGGCTATCGATGGACGGCAGCCTCTCGCCGATGATCGCGACCGCGGAAAAGCCGGTGGCGGCGATCGACAGCGTCGACAGCTACGACCTCTGGTCGGCGGTCTCCGAACCGCTGACGGCGGAGATGTTCAAGAGCTTCGCCAAGTTCGGCTCGCTACCGGCCGACTCGCCGGCGCTGGGCCAGGTGCGGCGGGCGACTGCGCAGACCGAGAAGCTGCGCCTGGAACTGGAAGGCGTCGGCAAAATCACCAGCCCGGTCTCCTATCCGGAAACCTATTTCGCCCACAAGCTCGCCGGCCTTGCCGCCTACATCCAGTTCGGGCTGCCGATCCGGGTGGTGACGATCCGCGCCGCCGGCGGTTACGACACCCACTCAGGCGAGGCCGAAGACCTCGAAAACAACCTCAGGCAGACCTGCGAGGGCCTGCTCGCCTTCCAGCGCGACCTCGAAGCGCGCGGGCTCGACGACCGCGTCCTGGTCGAGGCCTGGAGCGAGTTCGGGCGGCGACCGGAGGAGAACGGCTCGCAGGGCACCGACCACGGCGCCGCCGGCTGCGCCTTCGTCATCGGCTCGGGAGCGAAAGGCGAGATGGTCGGCGAGTTCCCCGGCCTGACCAACCTCGACGCCAACGAAAACGTCCGCGTCACCAGCGACTTCCGGGGCATGTATTGCTCGCTGCTCGAGCAGTGGCTCGAATTCGACGCCGCCTCGATCATCCCCGGCGCCAGCGGATTCGAACGGCCGACGCTGGTCGCATGAGGCGGGGCGCCGCCGCCGCGGTCTGCCTGGCTCTGCTCGGGGCGGCGGCACTCCTCCCCGTCGCCGGCCCGGGCGCAGCCGGAGCGCGCGCCGAAACGCCGGAATGCTCCTGGCACCGGCACGCGAAGCGCGTCGTCCGCCACGTGCGGCGCCACGGCAAGCGGCAGCGGGTCGTGCGAGTGCGCCACTGGTGGACCTGCGACGCGGCCGCCGGGGACCCCGGCGGCACGCCCTCGCCGCCGGCGCCGCCCCCGCCCGAACCCGAACCAACCGCCAACCGGCTCGGCGTGCGCGCCTCCGAGTACTACTTCATCCTCTCCCGGCCCAGCGTCAGCGCCGGCGAGCTGACGATCGAACTCAACGACCAGGGCGAAGACGCCCACGACCTCCACCTGCAGCGCGAAGGGGGCGGCGAAGAACCCGTCTTCGAAATCGAAGAAACCCAGTCGCTGCAGCACTCGACCGCAAAGTTCGACCTCCCCGCCGGCACCTACAAGCTCTGGTGCTCCCTCCCCCAGCACCGCGAAAAAGGGATGGAAACGACTCTCGTCGTCAGCGGCTGAGACGGGTCAGTCGAGGCGCTTGGGGCGGCCGATCTCGCCGACCTCGGCGAGGTCGCGCTTGAACGGGAGGCCGGCGGTCCAGTCGATCACCGCACGGACCTTGCGGGCCGCGCCCGGGATCTGGGACATGTGGTAGCTGCGGGCCAGCCACCAGGCGGGGAAGCCGCGGAAGGTGCGGTCGCCGATCCGGCCGACGGCCTTGTAGCGGCCGAGGTTGACGAAAGAGGCCTCGGAGCGATACGTGAACGGCTGCGGCGAGGCGATGCCGAGCTCGGCGGCGATGTTGCGGGCGACGACAGGGCCCTGGCGGACGGCGTGCTGGGCGGTCGGCGGGCAGGTGCCGCCGCGCGGATCTGGGGCGGCGGCGCAGTCGCCGATCGCCCAGACCGAGTCGAGGCCCTGGACGCGCAGGTGGTCATCGACCGGGACGCGGCCGCGCTCGTCAAGCGGCAGGTTCAGCTCGCGCAGGATCGGCTGCGGGGCGACGCCCGCGGTCCAGACGACGGTCCGGGCCGGCAGCGTCTCGCCGCTGGAGAGGCGGGCGCTGTTTGCGGTGACCTCCTCCAGGGTCGTCCCGAGGCGGATGTCGATGCCGCGGCCGCGCAGCTCGCGCAGGGCGTAATCGGCAAGCTCGGCGTCGATCTCGGGCAGCACCCGGTCGGCGGCCTCGACCAGGACCCAGCGCATCCCATGCAGCCGCGCCCGCGGATAGCTCTCCATCGCGTCGGCGGCGAAGTCCTGCAGCTCGGCGAGCGCCTCGAGACCGGCGTAACCGCCGCCGACGAAGACATAGGTGAGCAGCTCTTCGCGCCGCGCCGGGTCTTCGGTCGCGTTCGCTTCCTCGAGCGTCTCGACCACGTGGTTGCGCAGGTAGATCGCGTCGGCGAGGCTCTTGAACCCGACCGCGTGGTCGGCGAGCCCGCGCACCGGCAGCGTCCGCGAGACCGAGCCGAGCGAGAGCAGCAGCTGGTCGTAGGGCAGCGTCTCCGATTCGCCGTACTTGGCCCGCAGGGTCACCGTCTTTGCCTCGGGGTCGTGGCCGACGATCGAGCCGAGCCGCAGATAGGTCCGCTTGAGGATCTCGCGCAACGGCGTCACCACGTGCCGCGGCTCCAGCGTTCCCGCCGCCGCCTCCGGCAGGAACGGCGTGTACAGAGCGAAGTTCGTCTCGTTGACCAGCACCAGCCGCGCCGATTGCTTCGGCATCACCCGCTCCAGCTCGCGAGCAGCCGCAGCTCCCCCGAATCCACCCCCGGCGATGACGACGTTCCAGGCCATGAGCCCAATCTAGCACTTTGTAACAACTTGTTACAAAGTGCTACTTGTGACGACCACGGGTGATCGCGCGGTTCCTTTGTTGCGCGTCCCGCGACAAACGAACCGCGACTCGGAAGCTTCGAGGCAAGCCGGAGGCGGCGCCACTTGTGAATCGCGAGCGGTGGCAGCTTGCGCTGTGTTGAGCCACCTGGGGAGGGTCTCGACGCAGCCTCCCCGCTGTTGCTGCGACGAGACCCTCCCCAGGTGGCCCCTCGCAGCTCTAGATCCCCAGTTGCTCCCGGATCAGCCTGTTCACCTCGCCGCCGTCGGCGCGGCCCTTGGTCTCGCGCATGACGGCGCCGACGATGGCGCCGATCGCCTTGCCGTTGCCGGCGCGGATCTGCTCGGCGGCCTCGGGGTCGGCCTCGATCGCCCTGGCGACGATCGCGGCCAGCTCGCCGTCGTCGGCCTCCATCGCCAGGCCCTCGCGCTCGACGATCGCCTCGGCGTCGCCGCCCTCGGCGACCAGCGCCGCGAGGACGGCCTTGCCCGAGCCGTGGGAGATCGTCTTGCGGGCGACCATCGTCACCAGCTCAGCCAGTGCCGCCGGGGTCACCTTCGACTCGGCGGCGGAGTCGACCTCGGCGGCGCGCAGCGCCGCCGCCAGCTCGCCAGTCACCCAGTTGGCGACGACGCGCGGCTCGGACTCCGGCGCATCGGTGGCGACCTGCTCGAAGTAGGCAGCCGTCTCGGGGTCGGCGGCGAGCGTCGCGGCGACGTCGGCCGGCAGTCCCAGCTCGCTCGTGTAGCGCTCGATTCGCGCCGCCGGCAGCTCGGGCAGCGCTTCGCGTGCCGCCCGCAGCATCGCCTCGGTCGGCACGATCGGGACCAGGTCGGGCTCGGGGAAGTAGCGGTAGTCGTGGGCTTCCTCCTTCGAGCGCAGCGAGGTGAGGTCGCCGCTGGCGGGGTCGAAGTGGAGGGTCTCCTGTTCGACTGTCCCCCCCGCCGCGACCAGGGCCCGCTGGCGCTCTAGCTCGGCTTCGATCCCGCGCTGCAGGAAGCGGAAGCTGTTCATGTTCTTCAGCTCGGTCTTGGTGCCGAGCTCGGTCGAGCCCGCCGGCCGCACGGAGACGTTGGCGTCGACGCGCAGGCTGCCCTCCTCCATGTTGACGTCGGAGACGCCGAGCTGGCGCACCGTCTCGCGCAGCAGCCGCGCCCACTCGGCGGCTTCGGCGGCGTCGCGCAGGTCGGGCTCGGTGACTATCTCGACCAGCGGCGTGCCGCCGCGGTTGAAGTCGACCAGCGACGCCGCGGAGCCGTGGATGCGGCCAGAATCGCCGACGTGGATCGTCTTCGCCGCGTCCTCCTCGAGGTGGGCGCGGTGGATCCGCACCTGGTCGAGCCTGCCCTCGCCGCAGATCGGGATGTCGTACTGGCTGATCTGGTAGGCCTTCGGGCTGTCGGGATAGAAGTACTGCTTGCGGTGGAAGATCGAGCGCGGCGCGATCTCGCAACCGAGCGCAAACCCGATCTGCAGGGCATAGACGATCGCCTGTTCGTTGGGTACCGGGAGGACACCCGGGTGGGCAAGGCAGATCGGACAGGTGTGGGTGTTGGGCTCGTCGCCGAAGGAGAGTTCGCAGCCGCAGAACATCTTCGTCCGCGTCGCCAGCTGGACGTGGATCTCAAGCCCGATCACGGCCTCCAGCTCAGCCATCGTCCACCCCGCTGATCCAGGGAATCCGCGAGTGCCAGGCATCGTTGAACCCGATCGCCTGCTCCAGCGCGAACGACCCCTCCAGCAGCTTCTGCTCGGCGAAGGCCGGCGCGGCGATCTGGAAGCCGACTGGCAGCTTCGCGCCGCCGCCCTCAGGCTCGGCAAGTCCAGCGGGGATCGAGATCGCGGGAATCCCGGCGAGGCTCATCGGCACCGTGAAAAAGTCGTTGAGGTACATCGCCAGCGGGTCGGCGGTCTTCTCGCCGAGGCCGAAGGCGACCGAGGGCGAGGTCGGGGTGACGACGAAGTCGACCTCGGCGAAGGCGCCGCTGAAGTCCTCGGCGATCCGCGTGCGGACCTTCTGCGCCTGGCCGTAGTAGGCGTCGTAGTAGCCGGATGAGAGCGCGTAGGTGCCGAGCATGATCCGCCGCTTGACCTCCGCGCCGAACCCCTGGGCCCGCGTCTCCTCGTACATCTCGAGCAGGTCGCCGGCGGCCGCGGCGCGCATCCCGTAGCGAACGCCGTCGTAGCGGGCGAGGTTGGAGGAGGCCTCGGCGGGGGCAATCACGTAATAAGCGGAGATGCCGTGCTCGGCGTTGGGCAAGCCGACCTCGGCGATCTCTCCGCCGAGCTCCTCGATCCGCTTCAGCGTCGCCTCGAAGACCTCGCGGACGCCGGCGTCGATCGCGTCGGCGGCGAGCTCGCGGGGGACGCCGAAGCGCAGCCCGCTGAGGTCCTCGCGGCTGGGCGCGACGATGCCGCCGGCGATCCCGACCGAGGTCGAATCGAAGGGGTCCCTGCCCTCCAGCGCCACCAGCAGCAGGGCCGCGTCGGTGACGTCGCGGGTCAGCGGCCCGCACTGGTCGAGCGAGGAGGCAAAGGCGATCATCCCGTAGCGCGAGATCGCGCCGTAAGTCGGCTTCAGGCCGACGATCCCGCAGAGCGCCGCCGGCTGACGAATCGAGCCGCCGGTGTCGGTGCCGAGCGCGCAAGGAGCGAGGCCGCCGGCGACCGCGGCCGCCGAGCCGCCGGAGGAGCCGCCCGGGACGCGCGTTCGGTCCCAGGGGTTGAGCACCGCGCCGTAGGCCGAGTTCTCGTTCGAGGAGCCCATCGCGAACTCGTCCATGTTGGTCTTGCCTAGGACGCGGGCGCCGGCTTCGTCGAGCCTGCGCACCGCAGCCGCGGTGTAGGGCGGCAGGTAGCCCTCGAGGATCTTCGAGCCGGCGGTGGTCGGCGTCCCCTCGGTGCAGAAGATGTCCTTGACCGCGACCGGGATGCCGCCGAGCGGACCGTCGATCGCCTGGTGGGGTTGGGCGTGGTCGACCCGATGAAGGTAGGCGTTCAGGTCGTCGCCGCTCGCCGCCTCGTGCCAAGCACCGAAGTACTCGGCTGCCGAGAGCTCGGTGGCGGCGATTCGCGTCGCCGCTTCGGCGACGGTCAGGTCGAGGACGTCTTTCATCACTCGGCCTGCGGCGAAGGGACGCGGAAGGCGCCGTCCTGCGGGTCGGGCGCGGAGGCGAGGGCGAGCTCGTGGGACAGGCTCGGCCGCGGCTCGTCGGCACGCCAGACGTTCTCCAGCGCGACCACGTGCGAGGTAGGCTCGACCCCCTCGAGGTCGAGCTTGCCGATCCGGTCGACGTGCTCGAGGATCCCCGAGAGCTCGCCGGCCATCGTCTCGACCTCCTCCTCGGAGAGGCGCAGCCGCGCCAGCCGGGCGACGTGGAGGACCTGGTCGCGGTCGATCATCGCGCGCACTTTAGCCACTGGCTGGGCAGCCAGTTATGCTGCCCCCGATGCAGGGAGCTGCGGCCGAGAGATTCGTCGTCATCAGCTTGCGCCTGCTGGCTGTGACTTTCGCCGTCGTCGGCCTTCTCTTCATCGCCGTCCCCAACCCGACGCTCGACGTCCTCTCCGACTTCGGCGAATGGTTCGGCAACCACACCCGCGCCCCGCACGGCTCCGAGCAGCTCTGGCTCTCGCTCGGCTTCGCCTACATGGTGGTGATCACCGGGATCTGCCTGCTGGCCCAGACCGACGTCGTCCGCTACCGGCCGCTGCTGCTCGTACTCGCCGCCGGCAAGACCGCCTCCTCGATGGCCACGCTCGGCTTCTTCGTCTTCGACGAACAGGTCTTCGCCTACCTGCTCAACTTCACCCTCGACGGCTCGCTGGTGCTGATCGCGCTCGCTCTCTACGCCCTCGCGGGGCGGATCGGCCGCCCGATCGACCCCGGTTGACAGAGCCCGCCAGGGCTGTCGGCCGCTGAGCAACGGACGCTGAGCGCGATCTGCGCAGCGATGGCCCCGGGCGTCGCCGGCCTGCCGGCCGCCGAGCGCGACGTCGAGGTCGCCGGCCCGGTCGCCGAGTTCCTCAGGTCCGTCTCGCCCCGGGTCCTCGCCCAGCTGCGGCTCGGCCTGCGCGCCTTCGAGTGGCTGCCGTTTCCGCGCAGCTTCAGCCGCCTCGACGCCGCCGGCCGCGAGCGCTTCCTGCAGAAGCTCGCGCGCTCCCGCCTCGCCTTCAAGCACGACCTGCTGCTGATGGCGAAGGTCTTCTCGACCCTCGGCTACGCGGTGACGCCGCAGGTGCGGGGCGCGATCGGATTCGAGATCTCCTGCGGTCTCGCCGACGGTAGCCTGCCCGAGCCGGCCGGCCCGCTCGGCGAGACGACGCCGCCCGAGGGCGGCGAGGAATGCGACGTGGTCATCGTCGGCTCCGGTGCCGGCGGCGCGGTCGCCGCGGCGGAGCTGGCCGAGGCCGGGCTCGACGTGATCGTGCTCGAGGCCGGCGACCACTACAACCGCGACAACTACCCGAGCGACCACCTCGACGCGATCGCGGAGCTCTACCGCGACGGCGGCCTGACGATCGCCGAAGGCAAGCCGCCGATCCCGGTGCCCGTCGCGCGCGTCGTCGGCGGCACGACCGTGATCAACTCCGGCACCTGCTTCCGCGCGCCCGAGCCGGTGCTCGAGGAGTGGCGCAGCCGTTACGGCGTCTCCTGGGCACACGACCTCGACGCCCATTTCGCCGAGGCCGAGGAGTTCCTCCACGTCACCCAGCTCGACCCCGAGCGGATGGGTCGCAACGGCCAATTGGCGATGGAGGGTGCGGCGGCGATCGGCGCCAGCGGCGGCCCGATCCACCGCAATGCCGGCAGCTGCGTCCAGTGCAGCTCCTGCCCCTTCGGCTGCCGGATCGACGCCAAGCGCGGCATGCACGTCAGCTACCTGCCGAGGGCGGTCGCCGCCGGGGCCCGGCTCCGCGCCGGGGTCGAGGTCGACCGAATCCTCCTCGAGGGAAGCCGTGCGATCGGCGTCGAGGTTGCCTTTTCCGGTCGTATAGAGGGGAAAAGGCAACCTCGCGCTCGCGTGCGGGCGCGGCGGGCGGTGATCGTGGCCGGCGGGGCGCTGGGGACGCCGGAGCTGCTGCTGCGCTCGGGAGTCGGGGGCGGGCAGGTGGGACGGAACCTCCACATCCACCCCGCCTGCTGGGTCGGCGCTCGCTACCCGGAGGAGGTGCGCGGCTGGGAGGGCGTGATGCAGAGCTTCTACGTCGACCAGTGGGAGGAACAGCGGATCCTCCTGGAGGCGACCTTCACCCCGCTTGCTTTCGGGGGCGCCTGGCTGCTCGGCGCCGGCCGCGCCCACCAGGAGGCGATGCTCGACTTCGGCCACATCGGCTCGATCGGGGTCCATCTCTCCGACGAGTCCGCCGGCCGCGTCGGCCTCGGCAATGGCTCCCTGCGCGCCTCCTACGGGCTGACCCGCGAGGACGCCGGCCGGCTCGCCTTCGGCATCGCCCGCGCCGCCGAAATCCACTTCGCCGCCGGCGCCACCGAGGTCTACCCCAACATCCCGCGCGTCGGGGTGCTGAAGCCCGGCGGCCTGGCCGAGTTCGAGGCCGCGACCTTCAAGCCCTCCGAGCTGCGACTCGAGGCCTTCCACCCGATGGGGACGGCGCGGATCGCCGCCGACCCGCCCGAGGGCGTCTGCGCCGCCGACGGCTCGGTCAACGGCACCGAAGCGCTCTACGTCGCCGACGCCTCGCTCTTCCCAACCTCGGTCGGGGTCAACCCGATGATGACGGTCGTTGCGTTTTCGAAGCGCGTTTCTCGCGGAATCGCGGCGCAGGCTCCCGCCGCCGCATCTGTTTAGCGCCGGACCCTGAGAGGGAGTCGGCGATCTTCGCGAACGAAGTGCCGTGCTCGCCCATCCCCCGGTAGCCGCCGTAGGCGATGCCGAGGGAAGCAGCGAGGGCGAGGTAGGCGCCGAAGTCGACGCTGACGACAAGCGGCACGCCAGCCGGTCCGAAATCGGGCGGGAAGAGGATCCGGAAGAGAGTCGCCAGGGCCGCGGCGCCGCCGGCGACGGCGACCACTGCGCTCGGAGCTATCGCCGGCTCCCAGGTCGACCCGCGGACGACGAGCGCCGCCGCGCCGAGCGTGAGGACTACGACCAGGACGATCAGCCAGGGAGCGACCTCGAAGCTCTGCCAGGCGCTGCCGCCGGTGTCGAAGAGGCCGAGCCGCGAGAGGTCCAACCGCGGCGGCGCCTCGACGTCGTACCAGTCGAGGAACGTCGCGACGAAGAGGACGAACGCGGACACCGAGGCGATCGCCTCTCCCCGGCCCAGCCTGCCCAACCTCATCCGCCTCTTCCCCGCCTCCCTCACGAGGGGCCGAGCCTACACCGCCTCGCGCCGGCGACCTCTCTGACCGCGTCGAAGTCACCGCGTGCCATCCTCATCGCCTCCGGATCGGTGCGTAGTCGGCCATCAGCTTGCGCTCGGAACCGTCGCCGGAGAAGCGGACGACGACCACCCCGCCGGGCTCGACCGCGGTGACGACGCCGTCGCCGAAGCTGGCGTGGACGACGTCGTCGCCGGTCTGCAGCTCCAGTGCCGGCCCGGGGTCGCGCGGCTGCGCCGCCTCCGCCCCGCCGGAGGGTGAGTCCCAAGTCATCCCGCCGCCGCCGGCGGGGACGGTCGTGTGGCGTTCGGTCAGCTCGACCGGCAGCTCGTCGACGAAGCGCGAGGGCAGGTTGTGCTCGGCCCGCCCGAACAGCCGCCGCTCCTTCGCCCAGGTCAGGTAGAGGCGTTTGCGGGCGCGGGTGATCGCGACGTAACAGAGCCGGCGCTCCTCTTCCTCTCCCCCCTCTTCCAGCGCTCGCATGTGGGGGAAGGCGCCGTCCTCGCAGCCGACGACAAAGACCGCGTCGTACTCGAGCCCCTTGGCGTTGTGCAGGGTCATCAGCGTCACCTGCTGCTTCTCGTCCTCGAGCGAGTCCTGATCGGAGAGCAGTGAGATCTGCTGCAGGTAGCCCTCCAGCGGCGGCACCTCGGACTCGCCCTCCTGCTCGCGCTCGAAGTCGTACTCGGCGGCGCCCTCGACCAGCGCTTCCAGGTTCTCGACCCGCCCTTCGGCCTCGATCGTGCGCTCGGCTTCGAGCGCTTCCAGATACCCCGTCTCGCTCAGCACCGCCTGCAGGGTCTCGGCGACCGCGGCACCGGCGTCGACCCGGGCGGCGAGCAGGTCCATCGTCTCGTAGAAGCGACCGACCGCCTTGATCGCCGCGGCGCCCAGCCCCGGCACCTCCTCGACCCGTTCCATCACTTCCCAGATCGTCAGCCCGGCGGTGTTCGCGTAGGCGGCGAGGCGCGCCTGGCTGGTGTTGCCGATCCCGCGCCGCGGCGAGTTGACGATCCGCGCGAAGGAGACCTGGTCGGCGGGGTTGAGCAGCAAGCTGAGGTACGCGATCGCGTCCTTGATCTCGGCCCGTTCGTAGAACTTGGTGCCGCCGATCACCTGGTAGGGCACGTTGAAGCGGTTGAGCGTGTCCTCGACGACCCGGCTCATCGCGTTGGTCCGGTAGAAGACCGCGACCTCCTCGCGCGGCACCTCGTCCTCCTCGCCGAGCCGCTCGATCTCCCCCGCCACCCAGCGCGCCTCCTCGTGCTCGTCGCCGAGCTCCGAGAGCTGGATCTTCTCCCCCGCCTCGGCTTCCGTCCACAGCTCCTTCGGCCGCCGCTCCCGGTTGTGCTCGACGACCGCGTTGGCGGCCTCGAGGATCGTCCCGGTCGAGCGGTAGTTCTGCTCGAGCTTGACGACGCCGGCGTCGGGGAAGTCGCGGTCGAAGTCGAGGATGTTGGAGATGTCGGCGTGCCGGAACCCGTAGATCGACTGGTCCTCGTCGCCGACCACCATCAGGTTGCCGTGCTCGGAGGCGAGCAGCTGCAGCAGGCGGTACTGGGCGTGGTTGGTGTCCTGGTACTCGTCGACGAGGACGTGGCGGAAGGTGCGGCGCCAGCGCTCGCGGACTTCCTCGGAGATCTCGAAGGCGTTGACGGTGCGGACGAGGAGGTCGTCGAAGTCCATCGCGTTGGCCTCGAGCATCCGCTTCTCGTAGAGGGGGAAGGCTTCGGCGACGACTTCCTCGAACGGTCCGGCGGCGGTTTCGGCGTAGGAGTCGGAGTCGATCAGCTGGTTCTTGGCGCCAGAGATCTTGTTGCGGACGGCGCGGGGCGGGAAGCGCTTGGGGTCGACGCCGAGCTCGGTCAGGCAGCGTTTCAGCATCCGCAGCGAGTCCGACTCGTCGTAGATCGTGAAGGCGCGCGAGTAGCCGAGCTTCTCGGCGTCGGCGCGCAGCATCCGCGCGCAGGCCGAGTGGAACGTCGTCACCCACATCGCGCGCACCGAGCGGCCGACCAGCTGGCCGACCCGCTCGCGCATCTCGGCGGCTGCCTTGTTGGTGAAGGTGATCGCCAGGATCTCGCCCGGGCGGGCAGCGCCGGTGGCGAGCAGGTAGGCGATCCGGTGGGTGAGGACCCGGGTCTTGCCCGAGCCGGCGCCGGCGAGAACGAGCAGCGGCCCGGGTGGGTACTCAACCGCCTCGCGCTGGGCGGGATTGAGGCCGGCGAGAAGGCGCTCGACCCGGTCGGCACCGGGCTCGGTGGGAGCGCCGGAGGGGCCTTCCGGCCCCTCCTCAGGCAACTCGAACTCGCTCTGCAGGCTCACCCGCCGAGCATAGCCAGAGGCCCGGCCGCGCTCGGCTGCGGCCAGACCCCTGCGAACGCCCTATTCGCAGCCTTCGGCGATTTCGACGATCGGCTGGGTTTCCTGTTCGACGACGAGCTTTTCGTATTCGGATTCGTCGAGTTTTTCCAGGCCTTCCGCGATGCAGGAGATCACCTTCGGTTCGATCGATCCTTCTTCTTCGAACTGCTTGACCAGGGTTTCAGTCAGCTTCTTGGCGTCGAATTCGGCGAAGCCCTTGAATTCGTCGAGCTTCCAGTTGCCTTCTTCTTCGACCAGGGCGACGCTCAGCGCCTGGCCGCCGAAGTTGCCGCCTTCGAAAGCCGCGTCGGCGGTCGCGCTGCTGCCGTCGATTTCGATGTTGGTGACCGAGACCGATTCCGGCTGGCCGGGTTCGCCGGCGTCTTCTTCACAGGATTTTTCGGCCTTCGCGCCCTTTGCGCCCGTCGTCTGTTCCATGAACTGCAGGGTGCTGTATTTGCCGCAGTTGGCGGGGTCGGTGGAGGTCGCGGCGGCTTCGATCACCGTTTCGATTTCCCCTTCCGCAGCGCTGTCGCCGCCACCGCCGCCGCAGGCGGCCGCGCCCAGGAGCACGACGAGGAGCAGGGGAAACAGCAGCAGACGACGACTCTTCTTCAAGACGGACCTTTCGGAGGCTGGACTGGACTCGTGTAGCGGACGGTATATCAGCGGTCGGCCACAATTCCATAATCGGCTGAGCAATCAGCCTCCCGCAGAGGAACGGCCGGTGCGAGGACGGATGTCCGGCTGCTCGCCGGCAGCGCTGCCGCCATCGATCTCGGCCAGGCGCCGCTCGAGCTCGCCGATCCGCTCGGAGAGCGACTTGATCGCCTCTGCGATCGGGTCCGGCAGGTGGATCCAGTCGGCGTCGGGACCCTCGACCCGCTTGCCTTCGACCCGTACCGGGTGGCCCGGGTTGCCGACCACGGTCGCCCCCGGCGGCACGTCCTCGACGACGACCGTGTTGGCGCCGACCTTGGCACCGTCGCCGACCGCGATCGGCCCCAGCAACTTGGCGCCGGAGCCGACGGTGACGTTGTCGCCCAGCGTCGGGTGGCGCTTGCCGCGCTGGAAGCCGGTGCCGCCGAGGGTGACGCCCTGGTAGAGGGTGACGCGGTTGCCGATCACCGCGGTCTCGCCGATCACGACGCCGGAGCCGTGGTCGATGAAGAAGTCGGCCCCGATCTCCGCCGCAGGGTGGATCTCGACCCCGGTCACGGCCCGGGTCAGGTACGCGATCACCCGCGGCGCCAGCGGCACCCCCGCCTCGAGCAGGGCGTGGGCGAGACGGTGGGCGAGCAGTGCCTGAACCCCCGCCCAGCTGGTCAGGATCTCGAACGAAGAGACCCCCTGCGCCGCCGGATCGCGGTCGCGGGCCGCGCTCACGTCGGCGCGGATCTCGCCCAATACGCGCCTGATCATGGTGAGAAGAAGGGTAGGGACATGTAGCGCTCGCCCGAGTCGCAGACGATCGTCACGACCCGCTTGCCGGCCATCTCGGGCCGCGCCGCGACCTGCAGCGCCGCCGAGATGTTGGCGCCGGCGGAGATGCCGGCGAGGATCCCCTCCCTGCGACCCATCAACCGCGCCGTCTCCAGCGCGTCCTCGTCGGTGACGGAGAGGATCTCGTCGATGACCGAGCGGTCGAGCACCTCGGGGACGAAGCCGGCACCGATCCCCTGGATTTTGTGCGGGCCGGGAGGGCCGCCCGAGAGGACCGGGGAGCTCGCCGGCTCGACCGCGACGACGAGCGCCTCGGGGGCGCGCTCGCGCAGCATCTGGCCGACGCCGGTGATCGTGCCGCCGGTGCCGACGCCGGCGACGAAGGCACCGAGCTGGCCGTCGGTGTCGCGCCAGATCTCCTCCGCGGTGGTGCGGCGGTGGGCCGCGGGGTTGGCCGGGTTGGAGAACTGCATCGGCATGAACGCTTTGCGCTGCTCGCGGATCTCCTCGGCCAGGGCCACCGCCTCGTTCATCCCGCCCAGCGAGGGCGTCTCGCGGACCTCGGCGCCGTAGGCGCGAAGCAACTTCGCCCGCTCCCGGCTCATCCCCTCAGGCAGGGTGAGGATCAGCTCGTAGCCGCGCGCCGCGCAGACCATCGCCAGCGCGATTCCGGTGTTGCCGCTGGTCGGCTCGACGACGACCGAGCGGCCGGGCCGGATCAGGCCCTCCTCCTCGGCGGCGTCGATCATCGCCACCCCGATCCGGTCCTTGACGGAGCCGCCGGGATTGAAGTACTCGAGCTTCGCGCAGACCTGGCCGCCGACCTGCTCGGACATGCGGTCGAGCATCACCATCGGCGTCTCGCCGACGACCGCGGAAGCCTCTGCGCCGATCTTCATCCGCAGGACTCTAGGCAAGGCGAAGGCGATAGAGGACGTGGGGCAGCCCTGCATGATCGATTTCCCCCGTCAGCCTCATCCCCGCCTTCTCGGCGACGCGGCGCGAAGCGAGATTGCCCGGCAGCGCCAACGCCACCACTTCGTCGAGCCCGACCTCGCGGGCCAGCTCGACGCCGGCCAGCGCCGCCTCGGTGGCGAGGCCGTGCCCGTGGTGGTCGGGGTCGATCGCCCAGGCCAGCTCGATCGCCTCCTCCCCTCCGACCCGAGTCTGGTGCAGGCCGCCGCGGCCCAGGTAGACCCCGCCGTCCTCGGTGATCACCGCCCAGGGCCCGAACCCCAGCTCACGCCAGTGGCGCAGGTCGTCGGCCAGCATCGCCGCCGCCTCCGCGGCGCTGATCGGGGGCAACGGCGGCGGCCGCAACCAGGCGTTGACCTCGGGCCGCACGAAGACGCGGACGTACCCCGCCTCATCGCCCGGCTCGGGCCTGCGCAACACGATCCCCGGCTAGGAGCCCTCGAGGACGTGGGCGGCGTGCAGGCGGACGAAGCCGCAGGCCTGGCAGATCAGCATGTAGGCGGTGAAGACGTCCGCCGGGTCCTCGGCCGGCACGTGGGCGCCGCCGTGGGTCGACCACGACTGGCTGTCGCAGGACGGGCATTTGCGCGTCGCGCCCCTGGCGTCGAGAGCGGCCCTCAGCTGCTGGTCGTTGAACACTGCTTCTCCTGTCTGGTAAGCGTCGGGATCGCTGGCTCGGCCTCAACCAGCCAACGGGATGAAGACCACGTCCAGCTCGCTGAAGTTGGCGCTCAATTCGTCTTCTATCAGGCCGGAGAAGAAGCCGAGCTTGAGGGTGTGCTTGCCCGCCGTGACCGGGAAGATCGCGTTGGTCCCGCACTCGTCTTCTTCGTTTTGGCTGAGCGTGAGGAAGCGCCAGCTTTCCTCGTTCGGGACGCCGTCGATCGTCAGCCCGCAGAAGTAGACGTGGCCTATTCCCGGTCCGGCCCGCATCGACCCCGACCCGATCGCCAGCAGGAATCCGTTCTGCGGAGCGACGATGTCGACGCTGACCGTGTTGGCGCCGCTCTTGCGGAGGGGGAAGCCTTCGGTGCTGAAGGCGTGCGCCTGCCGCGTGAACGCTGACGCCCCGAGGCCGTCGAGGGTCTTCGCGTCGGGAACCTGGCCCAGGCTCGACTCGTCGACATTCCGACCGGTGATCGTGTCGCCGGCGACCTTCGCCCCCGTGACCGCGCCCTTCTTGATTTTCGCCGTGGTCACGGCGCCCTTCTTGATCTGCTTGGAGCCGACCGAGTTCTTAGCGAGCTGGCTCGCGGCGTAGGCGCTGCCACCGACAACCACCAGGACCAAGGCGAGCGTCGCTACGACGTTGGCATAGGTCAGCCGCCTGCTGATGCGCTTCATGGGGCCTCCTGAAAGGTTCGGAGAAACGAGACGCCCAAAGCGTCTCACGCCGACGGAATGCTCTCGGTCCTCCTGGACGAAGAGGTCAGGTCCGACGACGGATCCTCCGCATCGCTGCCCGTCCCCCGATGAAGGCTCCGAACAGAATCACCCAACTGGGTATCCCATAGACCAGGACGACGACGAGGTGCGCACCGATGCTCTGATCCGAATCCGTATTCGAATACACCGACCACCACCAGGCCACCACCGTCCCGGCGAGGATCGCCCCAACGGCCCAAACGGACTTCGACGCGCCTGCCGCTCCCGAACCGAACGGATCGTCGTCGCTGAAGCCGTACTCGTCGTCGGGCGAGAGCGGTATGAGGAAGCGAATGCATGGCACGTTTCGTACCGCCGCAGAAGCGCGAGGTCTACACATCTGCCTATGCGCATAGGCAGATAGGCGAACGGAATCGACTACCGCCGTCGCTCGCCTGAGCCCAATCCAACCCTAGGCGCTACCGCGCCCGATCCGCACGTGCAGCCGGACCTACCGTTTGCGGCCCGTCGGCCCGCCCCGACCCGCGTTCGTCGGCTTGCCCGGATTGGTCGGAGGCGGTGGCTTTGGAGCCGGATTGCCGCCGCCCGTAGCGTCTCGAGTTCCCGGCTTACCCGGATTCGTAGGCGGCGGCGGTTTGTTCTGATCGCTCATCGGGCTAGTGACTGCTTGCCAACTGGACCGTTCCCAGTATGACCTCGGCCCCGACGGAAACAGCTGCGGCTTGAAACCACAGGTAGAGCTCATCGAGCCGTTTTTTGTTCTCGTCGAAATTTTCCTCTAGAGATTCGGCGAGGAACAGATGCATTGATTCCTCAGGCAGGCGCTCGATCCGCACCCAGTCCCCAATCAGATGCTTGGGGCTGTTCACAAATATCCACGCCTTTTTCTTCGGCCACAGCACCTTGATGCAAGCGCCAATTACGCAAACGAAAGCAACCACCGACGCTCCACCCCAGAAGCCCAGACCGACCCCGCTGTTGACGGTGGCTGAGCCAAGAAAGGATGCAGACAGCGAAGCGGCTGCAAAGAGCAAGCCGGTGCGGGTGCGCAACTCATCCAGCTGGGCCACCTGCACGTCAATGGCCCGGCGTGCCTCGGTCAGAATGTCGTCTTCGATGCGCGTGTCCACAGTGGCCCGATTCAGCGGCTCAGCACGAACCGACTCCTAACGGAGCGGCCTATAGGCCGCGTCCAAAGCAAAGATCCGCGCGGCGATCGCGACAGCGTCGTCGTCGCCCATGGTCGAGGTGGTTGCTTTCAAGGTTCCCTCATCGCCCATTGCAGCCCTTGCCGTAAGGGCATCCATAATGCCGGTGAACTCAGCCCGATACTCGCCCTCGAAATCGTCCGGGAGGAGCGGCGACAGTGCCATACCGGCTGAATACAGCCGGTCCTGCATCGGAGCCGGACTAACCGCGAGCGCTTCAACGGCTTGCCAAAGTCGCTGCTGTGGCACGAGGCGCGTCTAGCCCTTGCTCTTCTTCGGATCCGCCGATCTGGGATAGGTCCTCTCTTCTTGAAACCGGCCGTTTTCTTTATGGATCTTCACGGTGATCTTCTCGTCCGCTCGCCGCGCAACTCCGGCCGTCTTTTTGACCGCATCAACCTTTTTGGGAGCGCCGGTTCCACGGACGGTCTTGCCGCCGCTCTCGCCGACCCACTTGTCGCCTTTTTTTACAATGTCGATCCGTCTCACGAGCAACTCCTATCCGAATTGGTTGTGTCCCGGCCGTCGTTTTCGCCTTCTACTGTGAGGCCCCCCGGGCGGCTTCGAGCGCAGCCTTAATCTCGGCCTCGGGAATCCCCGCGCCCCGAGCGTCGCGGAGGACACGTTGAAGGAAGGCCTCACCGTCGGGAAGGTGTTTGTCCTTCTCTGCGAGATAGACGCAATGAACGAGATGTTCTTCGGGGCTCATCCCAAGCCGCTGTCCCCACTCGGCGGAGTCCGCGAACGACCGTGGCCCGGGGCCAGCAGCCTCGTGTGCGGAAAGCGCCCGGCTAATGAGGGTTTCGGCCATGATCGAAACCGTAGCGTTCCCAAAGGACGCCGGCGAGGAACAGAAGCCGCAATTACGGCCGACGGGCTGCCTCCACGAGATCCACCAACAAGCAGAGCGCGCTGAGGGCCACGCCGGCTTCCATCCGAGTTGGATTCTGTCGATGCTTCACCTTTTGGGCGATGTCCCATGCTGCGGCCGCAGACTCCCGCATCGGCTTCGCGTCCTTTCCAGGTAGTCGAGCCCGAAACAAGAGATCCAGCTTTAGCTTCGCGGCGTCGGCCTTGGGGACTTCCTGTCCCTCGGGGAGATCAGTCTCTGGCTCAAAGGCAAGATCGGCAACTGCCGTGATCGCGCGGATACACCGATTCCCTACGTCGCTGTAATCGTCCGGACCGGTTGCCGCACGGAAGCGTTCGCGGGTGCCGGCAATTTCTTCCCGCAGCCGGGGCCAATCCGCTAGATCCGTGGTTAGGACTTGCTCACCAGCCAACTCGTCGGTCCATTCGATTCGGCCTTCAACCAGCTGACAGGGAGCCCCGTTCTTCTCAAAGGCGCCATTGACGAACGCATCACTTGGGGGTTCATACGGCCCGCCCGTCGCGTACATCTCGTACTTATCGTTGTAGTCGAAGACGAAAAGCGCCCACCCGATCTCGACCAACCGGGCGAAAAGCTCATCTGGCAGCGCCTCTGGATAGAGGCCAGCAGGTTGAGTTTCGAGCGCGTGTTCAAAGGCCGACTGCCGACGAGACGGGGATGCGACTGGCGGCAACCCCCCGCTCTCCCGAAGGCGCTCGCCAACAACTTCCATCATCTCCTTCATCGCAGGCTCGCCGAAGTCGCGTTCGACCCGATCAATGATGCCCGATGGCTTGCCAAGCCCTTGATCTTCTGCGAATGAGGCCCAGAGACGCTTGCGGCTGACCTTCCGCTGCTCCAACCCGCGCACGATGGCGATTCTGGCTTCACGATCTATCTTCACCACGTCGAGGCTAGTCCGAGAGGCGGCGGTGCTCACCCCTGCGCCACCTGTGCGCCAGTCGTGCGCCAGCCCGACCGGAAACAACCGGCCCCAGCCGGACCCCCCACCGCTTGAACAAGCGGAACGCCAGCCCCGCTGCGACCTGCCCTAAATGAAGTACATGCCGGAGCCGGACTCTTCGGCCTCGCGGCGGGCGACTTCGGCGATCGTCGTCTGGCCGAAGACCTTGCGCAGGGCGGCGACGCCCTCTGCCCAGATGCCGCCCGCCTCGTCGGCCTCGTCGCCGACTTTGCCGTCGAGGGCCTGGACGACCTCGAGCACGGTGATCTCTTCCGCCGGTCGCGAGAGCGTGTAGCCGCCGCGAGCGCCGCGGTGGCTGGTCAGCAGACCGGACCGCCGCAAGGTCGAGAAGAGCTGCTCGAGGAACTGTTCGGGGATCTCGCGGCGCTCGGCCAGCTCCTTGATCGGCACTGGCCGATCGCCCGAGCGGGCGAGCTCGGCGAGTGCAACGACCGCATAGCGCGACTTCGAGGTGATCGAGATCACAGCGGGGTTTCTACCGCACCCACCCGGCCTGGGCTAGGATCGAACCGCAAGGGGCGCCGGCTCTCGCTGCGCGCCCAAACCGCGACAAGTGATCGGAAGCAGTGTCGAGCGAACGCCCAAGCTGCCTTGTCGTCGACGATCACCCGCTGGTGCGCCTGGGTGTGCGCGAAGTGCTCTCCGACGGCTTCGAGGTCCATGAGACCGCCAGTCGCCAGGAGGCGCTCGACCTAGTCCGCGACATCGGCGACTTCGACGTCGCGATCGTCGACATGCGCTGGCGCCTCAACGGCGACGGTGCCGCCGCGATCAGCGGCCACGAGGCGATCCGCGCCCTGCACCGCTCCTCGCCTGTGCTCGGCATCGTCGCCCACGGCGAGCGCGCAGAGCGCCACCTCGCCAGCGCCGCCCTGCAGGCCGGCGCCACCTGTTACGTCGCCCGCACCGCCGGCACGGCGGAACTGCGGCGGGCGGTCGACGCAGCGGCGGCCCAGGAGCGCTTCGTCGACCCCGACGTGCCGCCCAAAGGCAGCCGCGGCAAGCTCACCCGCCGCCAGCGCGAGATCCTCCAGCTCCTCGCCGACGGCGAGTCGACTACCGTCGCCGCCCGCGAGCTCGACCTCAGCGAAGAGACGGTGAAGACCCACATCAAGACCGCGCTCGCCCGCCTCGGGGCCAAGAACCGCACCCACGCGGTCTCGATCGCGATGCGCGAGGCGCTGATCGACTAGTTGCCGGCCGGCGGCTTGGCCTGGGGCGACCAGGCCGGGCGGCGCACCCGCAGCAGCGAGCGGCGGCGCCAGGTGGGGTCCTGCGCTTTAGGATCTTTGGCGGGAGCCGCCGGAGCGGCGACTGCAGGCTGGTGGACCATGGTTAGATCCAACCCCTGTCGCGAGCCGTGAGCACGGCCTGGGCGCGGTCGACGGCGCCGATCTTGCCGTAGACGTTGTGCAGGTGGGTGCGGATGGTCGAGACCGAGAGGTGCATCTCGCTCGCGATCTGCTTGTAGACCATCCCCTCGGAGAGGTGGCGGAGAACGTCGAGCTCGCGGGCCGAGAGCGGGCAGGGCTCGCTGATCCGCGAGGGCTCGCGGCTGTTGATCGGCAGCTCGTAGAGGAGGTCGCGCAGGGCCTCCTGGCCGAGGCCGCAACGGTCGGCGCCGGTGCGCAGCCGGTCGGGCGAGATCGCCTCGCCCTGTGAGTAGTGGGCGACCATGTCGGCGGTGGTGACGATCGCGGCGAGACCATCGGCGTCCTCGGCGTGGTGGCGCTCGATCGCGATCGCGATCCGCTGCGGCAGGTTCCAGCGCCGGGCGAGGACGCCGCCGACCAGGGCGTGGTCGATGCCGAGCTGCTCGCGTTCGTCCTTGAGGCGCTGCTCGGGGGTGCGCGAGATCGCGTCGAAGTAGACCTTGTAGCCGGGGTGCAGGCGGGAGATCACGAGCCGGCCGACGTCGTGCAGGAGCGCCGCGACCGCGAGCTCGTCGCGCTCGACCCAGCCGACGGTGCGGCCGATCTGGGCGGCGGCCCGCTGGGCGGCGAGGGCGTGGACGCGGAAGCGCTCGGGTTTCAGCTCCCAGCCGCCGTTGGACTCGAAGAAGTCGAAGCTAGGGGCGGTGCCGGCGATCGCGAGGACGCCGGAGGGCTTCAGCACCTCGACCGCGTCGGGGATGCTGGCGACACCGCCGCTGCCGCCGCTGCGGTTGGCGAAGCGCAGGACCGAGATCGTCAGCGCGACGTCGGCCTCGACCGCGTCGACCAGTTCGCCGATCCGCGGCGTCTCGGCCGTCGCCGCCGCAATCACCCGCTCACGGGACTCGATCAGGACGGGAAAGCGCTCGACGGCTTCGAATGCCTCGGCCAGCCTACTGCCGGGCGCTGGGGCACCGCGGGAGCCGCTGCGGGCGCCAGCGGCCTTCTCCTGCGTGCGAGCGGGAGCGATGGTCTGGGCGGTGGTTGCCTCCATTTCGCCCAACACATCGGCAGCCGGGGACGGTTGGTTTAGCCGAAGGTCCTAACCATCGGGCTCGGGAGAGCCGTCTATCCGTCCAGCGAAGTGCCTGAAAGCCGCATGATTACTGCTTGAACCCGCTCAAGAGTCTCTTTCTGGCCGAGTACGGAAAGTGACTCGAAAATCCCAGGAGAGACCGAAGTCCCGGTGATCGCGACCCGTAGCGGCTGGTAGAGGCGCCCCGGTTTGACGTCAAAACGGTCGAGCAGCGGCGCCAGCGAGGCCTCGATCTCCTCCGGCGTGAAGGGATCGACGGCCGCCAGGGTCTCGGCTGCCGCCCCCAGCAGCTCGGCGCTGCCCTCCTTCATCACCTTCTTCCACGCCTGCTGATCGTCGACCGGCGGCTCGAAGAGGAAGCGGATCAGCGGCCAGACCTCCGCCAGCGTCTGCGCTTTCTCCTGCGCGATTTCAGAGGCGGCGCGCAGCCGCTCGTCGGGCTCGCGGCCGAGATGGGCGGCAACCGCCGCGGTGTACTCGTCGAGCGAGAGCTCGCGCATCGCCCGCCCGTTCAGCCAGCGCAGCTTCTTCTCGTCGAAGATCGCCGCCGATTTGCCGACGTCGGCGACACGGAAGCGGCGGACCAGCTCCTCGGTCGACATGACCGTGGTGTCGTCGTCGGTCCCCCAGCCGAGCAGGGCCAGGTAGTTGCGGACCGCCGCCGGCAGGTATCCCGCCTCGCGCAGCTCCTGGACCGAGGCGGCGCCGTGGCGCTTGGAGAGCTTCTTGCCGTCGGGGCCGTGCAGCAACGGCAGGTGGGCGTAGCGCGGCACCCTCTCCCCCAGCGCCTCCAGCACCAGCAGCTGCTTCGGGGTGTTGGAGAGGTGGTCGTCGCCGCGGACCACGTCGGTGATCCCCATCTCGGCGTCGTCGACCGCGACGGCGAAGTTGTAGAGGACGCTGCCGTCGCCGCGAGCGATGACGAAGTCGTCGTAGCTGGCGTTGGGGAAGGCGACAGGACCGCGAATCAGGTCCTCGACCACGGTCTCGCCGTCGTCGGGCACGCGCAGGCGGATCGCGGCACCGGGCTCGTCGGTCGGCGTGCCCCGGTAGCCGCTGCCGGCCCCGTGCTCGGCCTTCCAGGCCTCGACGTCCTTGGCGGTGGCTGCGTCGCGATAGGCCGCGCCCGACTCCAGCAGGCGCGCCAGCGCCTCCGCGTGGCGCTCGGCCCGGCCCGCCTGGGAGACCGGGCCCTCGTCCCAGTCCAGCTCCAGCCACTCGAGCGCATCGAGGATCTGAGCGACGTTCTCCTCGGTCGAGCGCTCGCGGTCGGTGTCCTCGATCCGCAGCACCAGCTCACCGCCCTCGTGACGCGCCGCGAGCCAGTTGTAGAGGGCGGTGCGAGCGCCGCCGATGTGGAGGGCGCCGGTCGGCGAGGGGGCGAAACGGACCTTGAAGTCGGAGACAGGACTCACGCGCCCATGCTTTCAGAGGCGGGCGCCAGATAGATTCCCCGCGATGCTGATCGGGGCGCACGTATCTACCGCGGGGGGACTCGAGAAAGCCGTCGAACGGGGAGAGGAGCGCACCTGCGAAGCGATCCAGATCTTCCACCAGAGCCCGCGGATGTGGCGGCCGACCAACTACGGCCCCGACGACTTCGCCGCCTTCCGCGAGGCGATGGCGGCCTCGAAGACGGTCGACGCCGTGATCATCCACGCCGTCTACCTGATCAACTGCGCGACCAAAGACAAAGACCTGCGGAAAAAGTCGCTCGCCTCGCTGACCCACGCGCTGCGGATCGGCGACGAGATCGGCGCCCGCGGCGTCGTCCTCCATCCCGGCGCCCAGAAAGGCGAGCCCCACGGCCCCTCGATGAAACGGGCAGGGAAAGTGATCGCCGCGGCGCTGAAGGACAGCGAGAGCTGCCCGCTGCTACTCGAGCAGACTGCCGGCCACAAAGGCCTGCTCGGCCGTGACTTCGACGAGACCGCGGAGCTGATCGAACTGGCCGGCTCGGGCAAGCGCCTCGGCCTCTGCCTCGACTCCTGCCACATGTTCGTTCAGGGCTACGACGTCACCGACGAAACCCACCTCGCCGCGGTCATCGACGAAGCCGACGCCAAGGTCGGAATCAAGCGCCTCGGCGCCGTCCACGTCAACGACGCCGCCACCCCGCTCGGCTCCCACCTCGACCGTCACGCCAACATCGGCAAAGGCGAGATGGGCCGCAAAGGCCTCGCCGCCTTCCTCTCCGAGCCCCGCTTCGAGGGCCTCCCGGCAACGCTGGAGACTCCGGGCCCGGAAAAGAAGGGCAGCAGCAAGGCCGAAGTCCAGCTCGCCAAGCGCCTGCGCACAGAGGGTCTCAAACGCCGCGGTTGACTGGCGCGTCAGCCAGTTCTACGCAGGCGACAAGGACCGGCCCCTGCGGCCGGCCCTTGCTCTCCCGCCGTAAACCCTTATTTGACGTGGACGCCGGAGATCGCGCGTGAGATGACGAGGCGCTGGATCTCGGAGGTGCCCTCGAAGATGGTGTAGATCTTGGCGTCGCGGTGCATGCGCTCGACCGGGAACTCGCGGGTGTAGCCGTTGCCGCCGAGGATCTGAATCGCGCGCTCGGTCGACCAGACGGCGACCTCGCCGGCCTTCAGCTTCGACATCGAGCCCTCGGCGTTTTCGAAGCGGTGCCCGTTGCGCCCCATCCAGGCGGCGCGCCAGACGAGCAGGCGGGCGGCGTCTATCTCGAGCTTCATGTCGGCCAGGGTGAAGGCGATCGACTGGTTCTCGACGATCGCGCGGCCGAACTGCTGGCGCTCTTTGGCGTAGTCGAGCGCGTACTCGTAGGCGGCGCGAGCGATCCCCAGCGCCTGGGCGCCGACGGTCGGCCGCGAGGCCTCGAAGGTCTGCATCGCCGCCTGCGCTTTGGCCTTCTTGCCCTCGCGGACACGAGCGAGCCGTTCGTCGAGCTTCTCCTTGCCACCGAGCAGGCAGGATCCGGGGATCCGGCAGTCGTCGAGATGTACGTCGGCGGTGTGGGAGGCGCGCAGGCCGTGCTTCTTCACCTTCGCCCCCTGCTCGCAACCGGCGGTGCCCGGCGGGATGACGAAGGCGGCGTGGCCGCGCGATCCGAGCTCGCGGTCGACCGAAGCGATCACCACGTGGACGTTGGCGATGCCGCCGTTGGTCGCCCAGGCCTTCTGGCCGTTGAGCACCCATTCGTCGTTGGCCTCGTCGTACTTGGCGGTGGTGCGGATCGCGGAGACGTCGGAGCCGGCGTCCGGCTCGGAGGCGCAGAAGGCGCCCAGCTTGACGTCGTCCGGCGTGCCGAAGCACTGCGGGATCCACTCCCCCATCTGCTCCGGGGTTCCCTGCCCGAAGATCGCTGCGACCGCGAGCGAGGTGCCCATGATCGCCATGCCGATGCCGGCGTCTCCCCAGAACAGCTCCTCGTTGGCGATCGGCAAGGTCAGGCCGGTCTCGTCGGCCCAGAACTGGCCCATCGCTTCGAAGCTGTAGAGGCCGATCTTGGCGGCCTCCTGGATCACCGGCCA
This sequence comes from Solirubrobacterales bacterium, assembly GCA_035542315.1. GTDB lineage: Bacteria > Actinomycetota > Thermoleophilia > Solirubrobacterales > 70-9 > VAYN01. Next base: position 35,706 of record DATKLT010000050.1, read on the forward strand.
AGGGGTCTCCTCCCGCTCGTCCCACTCCGCGGCGGCGGGCCGGACGACACCCTCGGCGAAGCCGTGCACCCACTCGCGGATGTCCTTCTGGTCCTGGTTGAGCTCGAGGGTGAAGACGGGACCGCTCGGCGCCTCGGTGCCGTCTCCAGCCATCCCACTGAGGACGTCGTCGGCGGACGGCTCGGCGACTGCTGCCCCATCTGACATGGCGGCGATATTACATGAAAACGTGTCGAATCTACACGGATTCGTGTTAACGATCGGCGATGCTCGCGGCGACCGTCAGACGGCGTCGCGCAGGTCGAAGGCGCGCAGGCCCTCGACGCCGCCGTCGGTGCAGTCGAAGAAGCGGCGGTTGACACAGTCGTAGGACTCGCCGCGACCCTCGTAGGCACGCTCGACCGAGAACTGGCAATGCGGCAGCGGCTCGCCTGTCATCTTGACGCCGCCGAAGCCGCCCTTCTCGAGCACCGCCGCCAGCTCGATCTCGGCGCCGAACACTTCCTGCATGCAACCGACGTACTGGCGGCCGTTGAGGCGGTCGACGTAGCTGTAGAGGAAGCGGCAGCCGAGCTCGATGCAGCCCCGCGGCTCGACCATCTTGTCGCAGAAGGAACGGCACTGCCGGCATTCGCCGAGCTCGGTGCGCGTTGCGGTCATTGACAAAGTCTAGGGCAGCCAGGCCCCGGTAAAGCCGCTTTTTACGCGGCTAGCGCTGAGGCGCCGAGGACTTGGTCCAGCTCGTTTCGCAGGTGGGTCGAGGGCCGCACCTTGTAGCCCTCGCCGAAGCGCAGCTGCCTCTCCCCCGCGTTGGTCCTGACCACGAGGTGGACGTCGGCCTCGCCCTTGTGGTGTTCGAAGACCGCCTTCAGCTCTCCGAACAGCTCGGGGCTGAGCCGGGCGGCGTCGACGGTCAGCTCGAAGGGGCCGCTGGAGACCGTCGCCGCCGGCGCCCGCTTCTTCGCGTTGGCGATTTCGTCGGCATCGGGTTCGAAGCGCTGAGCCTCCTGCACGACCAGCTTCGTCTCGCCGCGGTCCTTGTGGTCGAGGCGGCCGCGAACGACGACGATCGCGTCGGGGGCGATCACCTGGGCGCTCTCGGACTCGTCGGCCTTGAAGACCAGCATCTCGATCTGGCCCTCGACGTCGTCGAGCGTCGCGAACATCATCTGGCTGCCGCTCTTGGTGCGGATCTTTTTGCAGTCGACGACGATGCCGCCGACGGTGACCCAGGCCCCGTCGGGCTTGCCGCCGAGCTCGGCGAGGCTGCAGTCGACCCGCGCCCGCAGCGCCGGCCCGACTTCGGTCAGCGGGTGCGAGGACAGGTACGTGCCAAGCGTCTCCTTCTCCATCGCCAGCAGCTCGGCGCGGTCGAACTCGGCGGCCGAGATCGGCGGCCGCTGGTGGACGACAGCGGCCTGCGCCCCGCCCCCGCCTTCGTCGCCGAAGTCGAAGATCGAGCCCTGGCCGAGCTGCGCGTCTTCCTGCGCCTTCTGCCCGGCGGACTGCGCCTGGGGCAGCATCTCCAGCATCCCTTTGCGGGTGTCGCCGGTCGAGTCGAGTGCGCCGCACTTGATCAGGCATTCGATCGCCCGTTTGTTCACCGCCCGCGAGTCGACCCGCTCGCAGAAGTCCCAGATCGAGGCGATCGGCTTCTCCTCGCGCGCGCGCAGGATCGCCTCGACCGCGGCATGGCCGACGTTCTTGACCGCGTCGAGGCCGAAGCGGATCGCGTTCTCGGAGACGACGAAGCTGTGGTCGGAGGAGTTGACGTCGGGCGGCAGCACGTCGATCCCCATCTCCGAACAGCGGTTGACGAAGAAGGGCACCTTGTCTTTGGTGTTCATCACCGAAGAGATCACCGCCGCCATGTACTCGGCCGGGTAATTGGCCTTGAGGTAGGCGGTGCGGTAGGAGATCAGCGCATAGCAGGCGGCGTGGGACTTGTTGAACGAGTAGTCGGCGGCGGCTTCGTTCAGTTTCCAGAGATCCCTGGCGACACCCGACTCGGTGTTCGATTCGGACAGTCCCTGCATGAACTTGTCCTTCATCGTCGCCATCAGGTCGCGCTTCTTCTTGCCGACCGCCTTGCGCAGGTCGTCCGCCTCGGCGCCGGAGAAGCCGGCCATCTCGCGGGCGATCGCCATCAGCTGCTCCTGGTAGATGACGCAGCCGTAGGTCTCCTCGGTGATCGCTCGCAGGCGCGGGTCCGGATAGCGCACGGTCGCCGGGTTTTTCTTCCCCTTCGCGTAGGTGGGGATGTAGGCCATCGCGCCGGGGCGATAGAGGGCGCCGAGGGCAACGATGTCCGAGAACTCGGTCGGGCCTACCTTGCGCAGCGCGTCGCGCATCCCCTCGGACTCGAACTGGAAGACGCCGGTCGAGTCGCCCTGGGCGAGCATCGCGTAGGTCTTGGCGTCGTCGATCGGGATCTGCTCCATGTCGATCGTCTCGCCGCGCGAGCGCTGGATGATGTCGATCGCGTCCTCGATCACGTCGAGGTTGCGCAGCCCGAGGAAGTCCATCTTCAGAAGGCCCAGCTCCTCGATCGGGCCCATCGAGTACTGGGTCACGATCTTGTACTGGCGCTCGGGCTTGGCCGAGCCATTCCCGTTCCCGTTCGTCGCGGCCGGGGCGCTGCGGTCCTCCGCCAGCTGCAGCGGCACGATCTCCTGCAGCGGCCGGTCGGAGATCACCACCGCGGCGGCGTGGATCGAGTTGTTGCGGATGATCCCCTCGAGGCCGCGAGCAACGTCGACGATCCGCCTCGCGTCGGGCTCCTCGTCGTAGGTCTGTTTCAGCTCCTGCCCGGACTTCAGGCATTCCTCGAAGGAGGGGCTGCGGCCCATGATCGGCTCCGGGATGAGCTTCGCCAGGCGGTCGCCGGTGCCGTAGTCGAAGCCGAGCACGCGGGCCGCGTCGCGGGTCGCCGCTCGCGGCGCCATCTTGCCGAAGGTGATGATCTGGGCGACCGATTCGCGACCGTATTTGTCGGCGACGTAGCGGATCATCCGCTCGCGGCCGCGGACCGAGAAGTCGATGTCGATGTCCGGCATCGATTTGCGCCCGGGGTTGAGGAAGCGCTCGAAGATGAGGTCGTTGGCGAGCGGGTCGAGATCGGTGATGTTGAGGACGTAGGAGACGATCGAGCCGGCCGCCGAGCCGCGACCTGGGCCGACGGCGACCCCGTTCTGCTTCGCGTAGCGGACGAAGTCCCAGACGATCAGGAAGTAGGAGGAGAAGCCCATCTCCTCGATCACCCCGAGCTCGAACTCCATCCGCTCGACCGCCTCGGCCGGCGGCGGGTCGCCGTAGCGGGCGCGCAGCCCCTCGGCGGCGAGCCGGCGCAGCATCGCCTCCGGCTCCTCGCCGGTCTCAGTCGGGTAGCGCGGCAACAGCAGGCTGCCGAGCTCGATGTCGAGCGAGCAGCGCTCGGCGATCTCCAGCGAGGTCGGCACCGCCTCCGGCCACTCGGCGAAGGACTCGTGCATCTCCTCGGAGCTCTTGATGTAGAACTCGTTGGTGTCGAAGCTCATCTTCGGCGCCGACAGGGTCGACTTCGTTTGCACGCAGAGCAGCGCCGCGTGGTTGTCGAAGTCCTCGCGAGTCAGGTAGTGGACGTCGGCGGTGGCGACCAGCGGCCGGCCCAGCTCACGGGCGTAGCGGACGATGCCCTCGTTCGCCTTGTCCTGCTCGTCGATCCCGTTCTTCTGCACCTCGAAGTAGACCTGCTCGGGGCCGAAGGCCTGGATCAGGTCGTCGAGGTGGGCGCGGGCGTCGTCGGGCCGCTCTTCGACCAGGCGCCGGCAGAAGCGCGAGGCGAGGCAGCCGGTGAGCGCGATCACCCCCTCGGAGTGGGCGGCGAGCAGCTCCATGTCGACGTTGGCCTTGCCGCGCGAGAAGCCTTCGAGGAAGCCGGCCGAGGTGAGCTTGACCAGGTTGGCGAAGCCGACGTCGCTTTCGGCCAGCAGGGTCAGGTGGTTGCGCTCGTACTTGGTCTGTTCCTTGATCGCCACCCTGTCGTCGACGAGATAGGCCTCGAGCCCGACGATCGGTTTGATCCCGTGCTTGTTGCAGGCCTTGTAGAGGTCGACCGCGCCGTTCATCACGCCGTGGTCGGTCAGCCCCAGCGCCGGCTGTCCGAGCTCCGCCGCACGGGCCGCCATCGCGTCGATCTTGCAGGCGCCGTCGAGCAGCGAATACTCGCTGTGGGCATGCAGATGTACGGCCGGCGAAGGACTCACGAGAGAGTCACGATCATGCCAAGTGGACCAGATGGCACCGGACCCCATTCCCGCTAAGTCCGAGCTCATTTCGGCTGGCGAAGGGAGGGTCTTGGTAGGCCCTCCACTTAACTTTTTTCAGGATCGCGCTCCGGCCATGCGGCGATGCGCGTCAGGAAAAAAGTACAAGACGTTCCGGGCCTACCAAGACCCTCCCGAGAAAGCTGGAGACGAGATTCGGACCGGAACCGAACCTCGCGCCGGGACAAGCCTGGACCAGCTCGCGAGTCACGGAAGCTTGCTCGAGAGCCGGCCGAAATCTGCGCTCCAGCGGGCCGCCAAAGCTTCGGATCTCCGGCGCAGATCTCATTGGAAGCTCCCGGTAGGCCCTGGAACGTCTTGTACTTTTTTCCTGGCGAGCTTCGGGCGATAGCCCAGACGAAACCTGAAAAAAGTTAAGTGGAGGGCCTACCGGGAGCTTCCCCTCGGAGCTCTACCCGCAGACCCAGGCGCTGGGTCCCGAGTCGGCCCAGATTTCAGACGCGATGCGGTCCTGTTCGGACTTCGGCGCGTTCTGGGGTTCGCCCTTGCCGCCGTACAGTTCCCAGGTCGAAGGGAGGATCTGGTAGGCGCCGCCGGCGCCCGAGGAGGGGTTGACCGCGGAGTAGTCGCCGCCCGACTCGCACATCACGATGTAGGTCGGGATCGAGTAGGGGCCGCCGAGCCAGCGGCCGACCTCTTCTTCGGCTTCGGCCGCGCTCGCTTGGCGCTGCGCCTGGATTTCGGCTGCCCAATTGCCGATCCGGTCCTTGAGGTCGGCGAGCTGCGCCTCGCGCTCGGCGCTGACCGCGCGCAGTTCCGCCGCCGAGGCCTGCGCGGCTTCGCGGACGCCGGCGATTTCGTCACGGGCGGCGCCGAGGCGTTCGTCATAGGCGAGAGCCTTGTCGTGCAGCGCGGCGACCCGCTGCGCCTCCTCGCCGACCGCACGCCGCACCGCCGCGACCCTGGTCGCCAGGGCGCTGTCGGATTCGGCGATCTGGCGCAGGTAGTCGGTCTGGGCCGCGAGCTGGTCGTAGTCTTCGGAGGCGAGAAGGAGGCTCAGTTCGCTCGGCGAGCCGTTCTCGTAGATCGAGACCAGCCGTGCCGCCAACGCCTGCCGCGAGCGCCGCAGCCGCGCCTTCTCGGCAACCAGTTCGCGTCGCGTGCGCGCCAGCCTCGCACTGAGCGCCGCGGTGCGAGCTTCGCCTTCGGCCAGCAGGCCGCTGAGCCGTTCCTCGTGCGCTGCCGCAGCCGCCGCTTCGGCTTCGGCGCCGGCGACCTGTTCACGACTTTCACGCATCCCGGCCGCCAGCGAGCCAGCTTCTTCGCGAGCCGAGGCGAGCTTGCCCGCGAGCCCTTCGGCATCGGCGGCGCGGGCGCTCGCGTCCCAGGCCAGGACCGCGGCGACGAGGGCAGCGGCGAGCGCCGCCGCGATGCAGAGCGCGGCAAGGTTACGTCTCGGTCGAGCCGAAGCCACGACCGGCGAGGCTAGCGGCCCACCCGTGGTTGAGCTTTGCCTCGCTATTCGCGGGAAAGCTCAACCACACCGGCCAGATCGGGCCCGGATCCCATGCCGTGGTTCCTTTTGGACGCCATACGACCAAAAGGAACCACGGATTCGCGCGCACGGACCTGGAGGGGAGGGTGACGGCCGCCCTACCTGCCCATGGAGGGTGGCCGGCACCCTCCCCGGCCACGCCTCGACGTGAAATCGACCGGCTAGCCCTCGCGGACGTTGCGGGTCGCCAGGTAGGCGGCGATACCGACCGTGACCGCGGCAACGCCGACGCCGACGCGGATCTCGCGCTTGTAGCGGTGGCGCACGTAGGCGACCGCGAAGGTGATCGCGGCTCTGCCGAGCTTGTCGTACATCAGCCCTCCTCCTCCCCGCGCTCGCGGATCATGTGGGCCATCTTCGACTGCAGCGACCATAGCTCGATGAAGCCGGGCGAGGCGGTCTGCGAGAAGAGGCCGCCGGACTCGGAGAAGCTGGCGAGCTGGGCGTCGTAGACGGCGTTGGGCGAGGAGCGGGTGACGACGCGGACGCTGCCCTTGTAGAGGCGGAGGCCGATCTCGCCCGTGACCTGAGCGTTGACCGCGTCCATGTAGGCGTCGAGGTCTGAGCGCAGCGGCTCCCACCAGAGGCCGGCGTAGACGAGGTATCCCCACTTCTGGTCGAGCCCCGGCTTGAACTGGTTCTGATGGATCGTCCCGACCAGGCGCTCGAGCTCCTCGTGCGCGGTCAGGACCAGCGCCGCCGCCGGAACCTCGTAGATGTCGCGCACCTTGAGGCCGACGATCCGGTCCTCGATGTGGTCGACGATCCCGACCCCGTGGCGGCAGCCGATCGCGGCCGCCCTTTCGAGCAGGTCGACGAGGCCGAGGCGCTCGCCGTCGAGCGAGACCGGCAGCCCGCGCTCGAACCCAATCGTCAAGGTCTGCGGCTCGTCGGGCGCCTCCTCGGGCCGGGTGACGAGCTGGAAGACGTCGTCCTCGGGCGCGTGGTCGAGGTCCTCGATCCAGCGGCCCTCCGAGGAACGGCCCCAGAGGTTGTCGTCGATCGAGTAAGGCGCCACCTCGGTGCCGCCCTTGACCGGGATCCCGTGCTCGCGGGCGTAGGCGATCTCCTCCTCGCGCCCCATCTGCCAGGAGCGAACCGGGGCGATCGTCCGCAGCTCCGGCGCCAGGGTCGCCACCGTCGCCTCGATCCGGACCTGGTCGTTGCCCTTGCCGGTGCAGCCGTGGGCGATCGTGTCGCAGCTCGTCTTACGCGCGTACTCGACCGCGAGCGCGGCGATCAGCGGCCGCCCCAACGCGGTGAACAGCGGGTAGCCGTTGCCGTAGACGGCGTTGGCCTTGATCGCCGGCGCCAGGAACTCGGCGGCGAAGCGCTCGCGGGCGTCGACCACGTGGCACTCGACCGCGCCCAGCTTCAGCGCCTTGTCCTCGATCACCGCGTAGTCCTCGCCCGGCTGGCCGAGGTTGACGGTGAGGCAGACGACCTCGGCCTCGTAGGAGTCCTGGATCCACTTCAGCATCACGCTCGTGTCGAGCCCGCCCGAGTAGAGCAGGAGGACGCGGTCGACCTGTGCGGGGTCGGCCTCGTAGCTGGCGGTGCGTGGAGTCTGGGGCGGCTCGGGGCTCAAACGGCCCGCAAGTCTATTCGGATTCGATCCCGCCGCCTTCGGGTCCGAGCGGTTCGATCGCGCCTTCTTCTTCGGCCGCTTCGCCTTCTTCGGGTTCGGCCGGTTCGATGCCGCCGCCTTCTTCGGCTTCTTCGCCTTCTTCGGCTTCTTTTTCTTTTTCTTCGGGTTCGATTTTTTCGATCGAGCCTTCTTCGGCGGTCGTCGCGGGAGCGGTGACCGTGGTCGTGCTGCCGCCGCTGCCGGAGATGATGAGGATCGCGATCACCAGGCCGATGATCACGGCAATCAGGCAGGCGATCACGAGGCGGATGTTGCCGTGCGGTCGCTGGTGCGGCGGCTCGCGGTCGGTTCTCATCATGCGGGTCGGGTCCTCGTGCACGTCCTATCCCTCCGGTCCGAGGATCGCGTCCAGGATCGCCTCGGGGTCGTCGATTTCAAATCCGTTTCGGAGCCGCTCGGCGATCTCCTCCCGACTCGTGCCCGAGATCGCCAGCTGCGTGGCCAGCAAACGGGCGCCCGAAGGACCGTCCCGGCGCTCGGGCAGGGGCGTCGGAGGGGCTGGGTCCGGTGCCTCGCCCACGGCGCTGAGGTGGGTGCCGCGAACGACCACCCTCGGCCCGTAGCCCGTTCCCCCCTCCGGCCGAGGCCCAGGGGGCGAGTCGACCTCGACCACGCCGTCTGCGCCAAGCTCCGAACGCAGCTGCGAAAGTGAGACCAGCAGCTCCTGGGACTGGAGGCGGATCGCGTTCGCCTGTTCCACCAGCGCGTCGACCTCGGTCGTGAGCTTCGCGAGTCGCTCGGCGACCAGATCGTCGGCGCGCGCGCGTGCCTCCTCGATCTGGCGCCGTGCCTCCTGCTCGGCGTCGTCGATCACCTGGTTCGCCGCCCGCTCGGCGGCGGCAACGATCTCTGCCAGCCGCTCGGCGGTGGTCGCCTCGAGCCGCTCGCGCCTGATCCGCTCGTCGTTCGCGCCCATCTGCGGGGGAAGACTAGAGCGCCTGGCCGATCAGGCCAACCGCGCGCTCGACCTGAGCGGCGTCGACGATCAGCGGCGGCAGCAGCCTGATCGTGTCGGGGCGCGGCACGTTGACGACGAGCCCGCGCTCGAGCAGCGTCGCCCCGACGGCTGCGGCGTCGCGACCGGCGGCGAGGCCGATGCCGACCATCAACCCCCGGCCGCGGACCTCGGCAACGCCGTCGAGCGCGGCGAGGCCCTCGCGCAGCTGGGCGCCGCGCTCGCGGACGCCGCGCAGCAGCTCGGGGTCGTCGACCAGGTCAAGGACGGCGAGCGCCGCCGCGGTCGCGACCGGGCCGGCGGCGAAGGTCGAGCCGTGGTCGCCGGGCTGCAGGGCGTCAGCGGCGAGCGAGCCGGTGATGCAGGCGCCGATCGGGAAGCCGCCGCCGAGCGCCTTGGCGGTGGTGATCACGTCGGGTCGGACCGGTGTCTGCTGGTAGGCCCAGAGCGAGCCGGTGCGGCCGACCCCGGTCTGGATCTCGTCGAGGATCAGCAGCGCCCCCGATTCGTCGCAGAGCTGGCGGGCGGTGGCGAGCGCCTCGTCGCTGGTCGGGAAGACACCGGCCTCGCCCTGGATCGGCTCAAGCAGCAGCGCCGCGGTGTTCTCGTTGACCGCCGCGCGCAGCGCCGCGACGTCGTTGAAGGGGACTGAGCGGAAGCCTGGCAGCATCGGCCCCAGCGCCTCGCTCTTGGCCAGGCCCGGGGTGGCCGAGAGGGCGCCGTAGCTGCGGCCGTGGAACTCGCCCTCGAAGCTGACGATCTCCGGCGCCGAGATGCCGCGCCCGTGGGCGTGCTTGCGGGCGACCTTGATCGCGCACTCATTCGCCTCGGTCCCCGAGTTGGCAAAGAAGACGCGCCCGCCGAGGCTCGAATCCGAGAGGCGCTGCGCCAGCCGCGCCATCGGCTCGGTGTAGAAGAGGTTGGAGACGTGCATCAAGCGCGAGGCCTGCTCGCTGACCGCGGTGACCACGTTCGGGTGGCAGTGGCCGACCGAGCAGACCGAGATCCCGGTCAGGAAGTCGAGGTACTCCTTGCCGTCGGCGTCCCAGAGGATCGCGCCCTCGCCGCGGACGAAGTCGACCGGCGCCCGCTTGTAGGTCTGCATCAGGTAGCAGTCGACCAGCGCCTGCGTCTCCTGCAGCCCGGCGCTCATGGCGTCACCATGGTCCCGATCCCGGCCACCGTGAACAGCTCGAGCAGGAGGCTGTGCGGCTTGCGGCCGTCGATGATGTGGGCGGACTGGGCGCCGCCGCGGATCGCCTCGACGCAGGCGGCGAGCTTCGGCCGCATGCCGCCGTCGATCCCGGGCAGCGCCTCCTCGACCTCGACCACGGTCGCCCGCGAGACGAGCGAGTCCTCCGCCGCGGGGTCCTCGAGCCAGCCCTCGACGTCGGTGAGGAAGATCGCCTTGTAGGCGCCGAGGGCGGCGGCGACCTTGCCCGCGGCCTCGTCGGCGTTGATGTTGTAGGGCTGGCCGTCGCGGTCGGAGGCGGAGGAGGCGATCACCGGGATGTAGTCGGCGGCGATGTGGTTGAGGACGTCGACGTCGACCCGCTCGATCGAGCCGACGAAGCCGACCTCGTCGGCGTTGGGAACCGGGGAGACCTCGAACAGGGTGCCGTCCTCCCCGGCCAGCCCGACCGCCGCCTGGCCGTGGCGGTTCAGCCGCTGCACGATTTCGGAGTTGAGCTTGCCGACCAGCACCATCTTCGCCACCTCGACCGTCTCCGCGTCGGAGACGCGCAGGCCCTCGTGGAAGCGGACCTCGAGGTCGAGGCGCTCCATGTAGCGGGTGATCTCGGGGCCGCCGCCGTGGACGACGATCGGGTTGATCCCGACGTACTTGAGCAGGACGACGTCGGTGGCGAAGGCTTCGCGCAGCTCGTCGTCGAGCATCGCCGCGCCGCCGTACTTGATCACCACCGTGCGGCCGTGGAACTCGCGGATGTAGGGCAGCGCCTCGAGCAGCGTCTCGACGCTGGTTCCGGCGACGCGGGATTGCGGGGCCTGCTCGGGCATCACCGTCTCCTCTCGCTGGTCGGGGTCATCAGGTCGTGTACTCCGCGTTGATGCGGACGTACTCGTAGCCGAGGTCTGAGAACCAGACGTGAGCAGAGTGCGGGCCGCGGCCGAGGCGCAGCCCGATCTCGGCCTCCTCGGCCTCGCCGCCGAGCTCGTCGGCGTCGATCCGCTCGGCGCCAATCTCTTCCAGGTCCTCGCCGATCAGCGCCGCACCGGCCGCCTGCGCGATCCGGCCCCAGTTGGGATCGCGGCCGTAGAGCGCGGTCTTGACCAGCGGCGAGTTGGCGATCGCGCGGGCGACCCGCTCGGCCTCACCGGCGGTGGCGGCTTCGGAGACCTCGATCCGCCCGACCCGGGCGGCGCCCTCGCCGTCGCGGACGATCTCGATCGCGAGCTGGGCGAGGACGGCCTCGAGCAGGCCGGCGGGGAGTGGCGCGCCGCTGGCGCCGGTCGCCTGCAGCAGGACGCAGTCGTTGGTACTCATCTGGCCGTCGACCGTGATCCGGTTGAAGGAGGCATCGACCGCCGCCTGCAGCTCGGCCGCGGGGTTCTCGACGACGGCGTCGGTCTGGACGAAGCAGAGCATCGTCGCCATCTTCGGCTCGATCATCCCGGCCCCCTTTGCCTGGGCGGAGAGGGTGACGCCGTCGATCGTCAGCGTGCAGCTCTTCGGCCAGCGGTCGGTCGTCGTGATCGCCTCCGAGAATGCGCCGCCGCCGTCGGCGGTGAGCTCGGCGGCGGCCTCCTCGATCCCGAGCAGCACTGCACTGACCGGCAGCGGCACGCCGATCGTCCCGGTCTCGGCGACGGCGACCTGCGAGGTCTCGAGGCCGAGCGCGTCGGCGGCGCGTTCGCACATCGCCAGCGCGTCGGCGTAGCCCTTCTCGCCGGTCTCGGCGTTGGCGTTGCCGGAGTTGACGACGGCGGCGCGGACGCGCGCAAGGTCGATCGCCTTGCGGCAGACGCGGATCGGGGCGGCGGCGGAAGCGTTGCGAGTCAGCACCATCGCCGAGCTGACATCCGCCTCGTCACAGACGAGCAGGCCGACGTCGGTGCGACCCCCTCCCTTCAGCCCGCAGTGAGCGCCGCCGGCGCGGAAGCCGGGTGCGAGCTGGGCGGGGTCGAGCTGCTCGACGCCGCTGGGCGCCTGCACCCACCTAGAGCGGAAAAAGGGCTCAACCGCGGCCGGCTCGCTCACAACAGACCCTCCGTCTCGTCGAGCCCAAGCATCAGGTTGAGGTTCTGGATCCCCTGGCTGGACGCCCCCTTCCAGATGTTGTCGATCGCCGAAAAGGCCATCACCCTCCCACGCTCCTCGACCGTGACGTAGACGTGGCACTCGTTGGTGTCCCTCAGCGCGCGCAGGTTGGGTGCCCTGTCGAGCAGATGGACGAAGGGCTCCTCGCGATAGCGCTCCTCGTAGAGAGAAACGATCGCCTCGCGCGAGGTCGGCTCGGCAAGCGTCGCGAAGCAGGTCGCCAGCTCGCCCTGGTCGAGCGGCAGCAGGTGCGGCACGAAGCTGACCGGCGCCGGGCCGCCGAGCGCCGCCAGCTCCTGCTCGATCTCAGGCCGGTGACGGTGCCCCTCCGTCTTGTAGGGGAAGGCGTTCTCGGTCATCGCCGAGTAGTGGACGAGGTCGTCGCTGGAGCGGCCGTAGCCGGAGGTGCCCTGCATGGCGGAGACGAAGACCTCGCCGAGCAGCCCCTGTTCGGCAAGCGGCGCCAGGCCGAGCACGGTCGCGGTCGGATAGCAGCCGGGGGTCGCCACCAGCTTCGCCTCGCGCAGCTCCTCGCGGTACATCTCGCTCAGCCCGTAGACGCCGGTCCCGAACAGGTCGGGGGCGCCGTGCTCGCCGTACCACTTCTCGTAGGTCGCGATGTCGCGCAGGCGGAAGTCGGCGGAGAGGTCGACGACGAGGATCCCCCGCGCGCGCAGCGCCGCCACCGTCGGCGCCGCGGCGCCGTGCGGGTAGGCGACGATCGCGGCATCGACCTCGGGTGGGTTCTCGAGGTCCAGCTCGGTCAGCACAACTGGGACCCGGTAGCGGGGGTAGAGCGCCTCGATCGACTTGCCGGCATCGCTGCGCGAGGTCGCCGCGACCAGTTGCAGGCGCGGGTGGTCCCAGACGATCTTCGCCGCCAGTGCCCCGGTGAAGCCGTTGGCGCCAGCGACCAGGACCCGTGCTGCGGGCTCGCCGCTGAGTGGCTGGGCAGCCTTGTCATTCACGCAGCGTCCCCCCGATCTGCTCCAGCTCGGCCTTGATCGCCTCGCGCGCAGCGGCGACCTCCTCGTCGGTGAGGGTGCGGTCGGGGGCGCGGAACTCGAGCGCTAGAGCCAGGCTGACCTTGCCCTCGCCGAGCTGCTCGCCCTCGAAGCGGTCGAAGACCTCGGCCGCGTGCAGCAGCTCGCCGCCACCGGCGCGGACCGCGGCGCCGACCTCGGTCGCCGCCACCTCGGCCGGGATGACGACCGCGAGGTCCTGATAGACGGCTGGGAAGGTGGTGAAGTCCCGGTAGGTCTCCTCGCCGGCGCTCGCAGCGGCCAGCAACGGCGCCGTGTCGAGTTCGAAGCCGACGGCGGCGTCGAGGTCCCACTCACGGCAGACCAGCGGGTGCAGCTCGCCGAGCCAGCCGGCGGCGCGCCCGTCGATCTCGACCGCGGCGGAGCGCCCCGGATGCAGGAACGGCTCGGCGGCGGGTGCGAAGTCGAGCTCGGCGCCGAGCTGCCCGACAAGCGCCTCGAGCACGCCCTTGAGCGCGAAGAAGTCGTAGTTGCCGGCGTCACCCCGCCAGGAGCGGGCGCTCAGCGGCCCCGCCGCGAGCGCCGCGATCCGGTGCGGCTCGGCGACCGGTGCCGGCCGCTCGCCGGGGAAGACGCCGGCCAGCGGGTCGATCAGCGGCGAACCGCCGCGCTCCAGCGCTTCGGGCGCTGGCGGGCCGTCGGGCGGCGCCTCCAGCAAGTAGACGCTGCCGGCCTCGAACAGGGCAAGCCGGTCGGCGCCGCGGGCGCGGTTGCGCGAGGCAACGTCGAGCAGCGAGCCGAGCACCATCGTCCGCATCGCCGACTGGTCCTCGGAGAGCGGGTTGGAAATCCTCACCGCGGCGGCGCGCAGGTCGTCGAACGGAATCCGCAGCCGTGCCGGCTCGCCAGGGTCGGTGAAGCTCCAGCCGACGACCTGGTCGAAGCCGAGGTCGCGGAGGCCGTCTTCGGCCCGTCGCCGCAGCCGCTGCTCTCGGCTGAGGCCGCCGACCCGGCCGGCGGTCGCGGGCAGCGTCGTCGGCAGGTGCTCGTCGATCCCGTGCACGCGGCCGACCTCCTCGATCAGGTCGACCTCGCGGGTGACGTCGTAGTGGCGGTCGGGCGGCACCGTCACCTCGAGGTCCTCGCCGGCCGCCTCGACGCCGAAGCCGAGGCGCTCCAGATATTCGGTCTGCTCCGCCTGGGAGATCTCCATCCCGAGCAGGCCGACGACGCGCGCGGCGCGCAGCGTCAGCTTCCGCGGCGCGGGAATCTCGGCGGCGACGTCGATCGTCCCCGGCACCAGCTTCGCCCCGCAGATCTCGACCATCAGCTTCGAGGCGACCGACTGCGCCCGCAAGCAGAGCTCCGGGTGCAGCTGCTTCTCGAAGCGCGAGGAGGCCTCCGAGCGCAGCCCGAGCTGGCGGGAGGTGCGCAGGATGTTGGTCCCGTTCCAGTTGGCCGCCTCGAGCAGGACCCGCGTCGTCGCCTCGGAGACCTCGGAGACCTGGCCGCCCATGATCCCGGCGATCCCGGTTGGGCCGTCGCGGTCGCAGACCAGAACGGTCTCCGCGTCGAGCTCGCGCTCTACGTCGTCGAGCGTCGTCATCTTCTCGCCAGCCTCGGCGGTGCGGACGTAGAGAGCGCCGCCGGGGACCTTGTCGAGGTCGAAGGCGTGCAGCGGCTGCGCGGTCAGCAGCATCGCGTAGTTGGTGATGTCGACGACGTTGTTGATCGGCCGCTGGCCGGCGGCGGCGAGGCGCGCCTGCAGCCACCGCGGCGAGGGCCCGATCGTGACCTCGGTGAAGACGCGGGCGGTGAAGCGCGGGCAGAGATCGGGGACGTCGACGGCGACCGAGGCGTAGTCGGCGACCTCGCCCTCGGCCTCGGCGGCGACGTCCTCCGCCCACGGGTCGGGACCGAGCGGGGCGCCGCTGATCGCGTGCACCTCGCGGGCGACGCCGTGGACGCCGAAGCAGTCGACCCGGTTCGGAGTCACCTCGATCTCGAGCACCGGCTCGGCCAGCGGGATCACCTGCGAGAGCGGCGTGCCGGCGGCGAGCGCGTCGTCGAGGACCAGCGTCCCCTCGTGATCCTCGCCGACTTCGAGCTCGTCGGCGGCGAGGATCATCCCTTCCGAGGCGACCCCGCGCAGCTTCGCCTTGCGCAGCTTCTCTCCCCCCGGCATCCGCGCCCCGGGCAGGGCGACGGCGACGGTCTGGCCGGCGGCGACGTTGGGGGCGCCGCAGACGATCGTCCGCTCGCCCTCGCCGTCGTCGACGGTGCAGACGCGCAGCCGGTCGGCGTCGGGGTGCTGCTCGGCGGCGAGCACCTTGCCGACGACGAAGCCGTCGGCCTTCGGCGGGCCGGCGACGGCGATCCGCTCAACCTCGGTTCCGGTCATCACCAGCCGGTCGGCCAGCTCCTCGACCGACACGCCGGGGTCGCAGTACTCGCGCAGCCAGGTGTAGGGCACCCTCACGAGAACTGCTCCAGCATCCGTACGTCGTTGTCGAAGAAGCGGCGCAGATCGGGGATGCCGTGGCGCAGCATCGCGACCCGCTCGACGCCGAGGCCGAAGGCGAAGCCCTGGACCCTCTCCGAGTCATATCCGGAGCCGGCGACGAAGCCGAGCACGTTGGGGTCGACCATGCCGGCGCCGAGGATCTCGATCCAGCCCTGGCCCTTGCATAGGTTGCAACGCTCGCCGCTTGGCAGCGTGCCGGTGCCCTCGCACTGGAAGCAGGAGACGTCGACCTCGACGCTGGGCTCGGTGAAGGGGAAGAAGTGCGGCCGCAGGCGGACCTCGCGGGTCTCGCCGAAGAGCGCCCGGCACATCTCCAGCAGCGTCCCCTTGAGGTCGGCGAGGGTCAGGCCCTCGGCGATCGCCAGACCCTCCATCTGGTGGAACATCGGGCTGTGGGTGGCGTCGGAGTCGCGCCGGTAGACCTTGCCGGGGACGACGATGAAGATCGGCGGCGGCTGGGACTCCATCGCCCGCACCTGCATCGGCGAGGTGTGGGTGCGGAGCAGGACGTCGGGGTGGGACTGGACGTAGAAGGTGTCCTGGAGCATCCGCGCCGGGTGGCCGGGCGGGTGGTTGAGCGCGGTGAAGTTGTAGTAATCGTGCTCGATCTCGGGGCCTTCGGCGACCCGGTAGCCGAGCCCGACCATGATGTCCTCGATCTGCCGCGTCGTGCGCGCGATCAGGTGGGCGTGGCCGACGGGATGCGGCGGCGCCCCGGGTAGGGTGACGTCGACGCGGTCGCTGACGAGCCTTGCGTCGAGCTCGGCAGCGTCGAGCCGAGCGGCGCTCTCTTCGAGCAGCGCCTCGAGCTCCTGGCGCGCCTTGTTGGCGGCGCCGCCGACCGCGCCCCGTTCCTCCGCGGGCAGCTCGGCGATCCCGCGCAGGACGGTGGTCAGCTCGGCTTTGCGGCCGAGGTGGCGAACCCGCAGCTCCTCCAGCTCGGCGCTGGTCTGAGCCGCCCCGATCGCCGCCGTGGCTTCGCTCCTGATCTCCTCGATCCGCTCAAGCACGGGGCGCGTCCTTCGGCATCGCGGACGACGATATCCACTGGGCGCCGATCGCCGCCGCAGCGGCGACGTTGAGCGACTCCGCGCCCTCGCCGCGCAGGGGGATCGTCACCTCGGCTTCGCACTCGAAGAGGACCTCGGCGGGCAGGCCCTCGCGCTCGGCGCCGAGGCAGAGCGTCCTCGCCTCGGCGAGCCGCTCGAGGCCCTCGCCGCCGTGGGCGACGAGAGCGGCACGGGGCGCCGGCGTCTCCCCCACCCCCGCCCGCAGCGGCGGCTGGGCGAAGACGGCGCCCATGCTCGCCCGCACCGCCTTCGGCGAGAACGGGTCGGCGCAGTCGGGGCCGAGAACGACGGTGCCGTGCAGCAGCGCGTGGGCGCTGCGGAGGATGGTGCCGACGTTGCCGGGGTCGCCGACGCCATGCAGGTAGAGGCAGCGCTCGCTCGGGCGCTCGGCCCAGCGCAGCGGCCAGACGGCGATCGCCCGCGTCCCCGAGCCGAGCGCCGAGACCCCGTCGAGCAGCTCCGGCGCGACCTCCTCGCCCCCGAGCCCGGCGCCCGCGGCGGTGAGGACGAAGCGCGGCTCGGCACCCGCCGCCAGGCCGGCCTCGACCAAGTCCTCGCCCTCGCTCGCGAACAGCCCCTCGCGCTCGCGGTGCTTGCGCTCGCGCAGCTTGCGGACCAGCTTCAGCTTCTCGTTGCTTGGGCTTTCGATCATCTCGGCGAGTTTCTGTTTGGCGGTTTGAAGTCCTGGAACGAAAAAGCGGGCCGTTTTCACGGCCCGCCCGGGAGAGTGGAGTGTTGGGTGTGCCGCTAGGCGGCCGCACCCTCCCGGGCTAGCTCGACAAATCGGCGGAAGGCCTCGCGGTCGTGCACCGCGATATCGGCCAGCATCTTGCGGTTGACCTCGACCTCGGCCTTGTTGAGGCCGTTGATCAGTTCCGAGTAGCTCATGCCCTCGAGGCGCGCGGCGGCGTTGATCCGGGTGATCCAGAGTTTGCGGAACTCGCGCTTGCGGTTGCGCCGGTCGCGGTAGGCGTACATCCCCGAGCGCTGCACCTGCTCTTTGGCGAAGCGGTAGGAGGAGTGCTTGCGGCCGAAGTAGCCCTTCGCTTCCTTCAGCACCTTGCGGCGCTTCTTGCGCGCGTTGACCGAGCGCTTGACGCGGGCCATCTACTTGCCTCCCAGCAGCTTGCGCACAGTCGGAGCGTCGCTCGGGGCGATGTCCACCGGTTTCGCCATCTTCCGCTTCCGCTTCGGCGACTTTTTCTCCAGGATGTGACTGGAGAACGCGCGACGGCCCCGGAGTTTCCCGGTGGCGGTCTTCTTGAAGCGCTTCTTGGCGCCGGAATGGGTTTTCATCTTCGGCATGCGGCTCGCTATTGAAGCAGACAGCGGGCACGAAGCGACTCGACGCAGGGACAAAGCGCCCGACCGGGCGGGTCCTGTCACCGCAGGAACCCCCCAGCCTTCCGGTAGCTAAAGCTTCCTCAGGCTGGGGACCCCCCTGCGGTGCCACCCACCCGGAGGAGCGTTTTCGCCCAAGGGTCGGGCCGCATCGGCTATCGACAACCGATCCACGCGAGCCTTGCTAGGGAGCTTCCCCGGTGCGGAACCGCTCGGGCAGAGCACCCGGTGGGGTGGCTACGCTCCGCGGCCATGCGAATTGTCTACGTGGTCGGGACGCGGCCTAACTTCGTCAAGACGGCGCCGGTGATTGGGGCGCTGCGCGGGCGCATACCCGACGGCACACACACGATCGTCCATACCGGGCAGCATTACGACAAGCTGATGTCGGAGGTCTTCCTCGAGGAGCTCGGGGTACCGGCGCCCGACCACATGCTCGAGGTCGGCTCGGGCAGCCACGCGGTGCAGACGGCGCGGACGATGGAGCGGCTGGAGCCGGTGCTGGAGAAGGAGGAGCCGGACCTGGTGATCGTCCCCGGCGACGTCAACTCGACCCTGGCGGCGGCGCTGACCGCGGTCAAGATGGGGATCCCGGTGGCCCACGTCGAGTCGGGCCTGCGCAGCTTCGACCTGACGATGCCCGAGGAGGTCAACCGGATCGTCGCCGACCGCTTCGCCTCCTACCTCTTCCTCCACAGCGAGGAGGCGATCGCCAACCTGCGCGCCGAAGGCATCCCCGACGAGCGCATGCACTTCGTCGGCAACACGATGATCGACACCCTGGTCGCGCTCGAGGGCCGGATCCGGGAAGCCGGCGCGGCGGCGAAGGTCGGCGTCGACCCCGGCCGCTACGCGCTCGTCACCCTGCACCGCCCCGCCCTCGTCGACGGCCCGCTGCTGCCGCAGACCCTGGCCCAGCTGACCGCGCTCAGCGCCGAGATGCCGGTCGTCTTCCCGGTACACCCGCGCACCCGCAAGATGATGGAGGGGCTGGCGCCCGAGCACCCCGGCCTCGTCCTCAGCGAGCCGCTCGGCTACCTCGACTTCCTCTCGCTGCTGGCCGACGCCCGCGCAGTCCTCACCGACTCCGGCGGGATCCAGGAGGAGACGACCTACCTCGGCGTCCCCTGCTTCACCCTGCGCGACAACACCGAGCGCCCGATCACGATCAGCGCCGGCACCAACACCCTGCTCGGCCTCGACCCAGCCGCGATCGCGACGATCCCGGCCGCCCTCGAAACCCGCGGACCCGCGCCGAGCGAGCCGCCGCCGCTCTGGGACGGCAAGGCGGCCCAGCGAATCGCCGACGTGATCGCCGGCTAGGCGTCTGCGGCTGCGTCGGCCGCCGGGGGATCCGCCGCCGGGGTGGCGGGGGCATCGGCCGGTGGGTCCGTCGCGGGCGCGACAGCCGCGTCGACGGTGGTCTCGGAGACCTCGGCGGGAGCGTCCTCGGTCGGCGCGTTCTCAGCCGGCGCGGCCTCGTCCGGCGCCGCAAGCTTGTCGACCTCTTTGCTCGGCGCCAGCAGCATGCTCATGTTGCGGCCTTCCTGCAGCGGCGCCGACTCGATCACCGCGATCCCGCCGAGGTCCTCGAAAAGCTTCTGCAGCAGCGCCCGGCCGCGCTCCGGATGGGCCTGCTCGCGGCCGCGGAACATGATCGTCACCTTGACCTTGTCGTGGTGCTTGAGGAAGCGTTCGACGTGGCCCTTCTTGGTCCGGTAGTCGTTGTCCGCGATCTTCGGCCGCAGCTTGATTTCGCGGATGTTGACCTGCTGCTGGTGCTTGCGCGCCGCCTTCTGCTTCTGCTCCTGCTCGTATTTGTACTTCGAGTAGTCGAGCAGGCGGGTGACCGGCGGCTTGTTGTTGGGCGCGACCTCGACCAGGTCGAGGTCGGCCTCCTGGGCGCGGCGCAGTGCCTCGGGGGTGTCGACGATCCCGAGCTGCTCGCCGTCGGCGCCGATCAGGCGCACCTGCGGAACGCGGATACGCTCGTTGATCCGCGTCGTGTCGCGCTCTGGGGGGCGCCGATCGAACCTACGTGGGACCGGCACTAGGAAGAGGTTCTCGGGGACTTCAAGAGGACGAGGAGTCGGTCAAGCGGCACGGAGCGCTCAGTGGCGAGGGGTGTCTGACGTGCCTGCGATCAAGTTCGGCGCAGTATAGAGGGCTATGGCCGCTTGGCAAGCCGACGCTCATCTTTCGGCGTTCTGACGCTCGATCCTGGCCGCGAACTCGGCCAGCGTCATCTCGCCGAGGTCGCCATCGGCATGGGAGCGAACGGCGACCGCTTCGCCTTCCTCCTCGCGGTCGCCGACGACCAGCATGTAGGGGTAGCGACCGATCGAGGCGTCGCGGATCTTCTTGCCGACCGACTCCGAGCGATCGTCGAGGGCGACGCGGACGCCCATTTCGCGCAGCGTCTCCATCGCCTTCACGCCGTAGGGGTTATGCCGGTCTGAGATCGGCAGCACGATCGCCTGCACCGGTGCCAGCCAGACCGGGAAGCGACCGGCGTAGTGCTCGATCAGGATCCCGGCGAAGCGCTCCATCGAACCGAGCAGGGCGCGGTGGATCATCACCGGGCGGTGGGCGGCATCGTCGGCGCCCGTGTAATAGAGGTCGAAGCGCTCGGGCATTTGGAAGTCGAGCTGGCAGGTGCCGCACTGCCAGGAGCGGCCCAGCGCGTCGGTGATGTGGAAGTCGATCTTGGGGCCGTAGAAAGCGCCGTCGCCAGGATTCAGCTCGTACTCGCGCCCCTGGCTGTCGAGCGCCTCGGCCAGCGCCGCCTCGGCCCGCTCCCACTGCTCGGCGGTCCCCATCGACTTCTCCGGCCGGGTCGAGAGCTCGACGTGGACGTCCTCGAAGCCGAAGCGCGCGTAGAGCTCGTCGATCGCCTCGCAGATCGAGGCGACCTCGGCGGTGATCTGGTCCTCGGTGCAGAAGACGTGGGCGTCGTCCTGGGTGAAGGCACGGACGCGAAGCAGGCCGTGGAGGACACCCTCGCGCTCGTTGCGGGAGACGCGGCCGAACTCGGCCAGGCGCAGCGGCAGCTCGCGGTAGGAGTGGCGGTCGGAGCCGTAGACGAGGCAGGCGCCGGGGCAGTTCATCGGCCGCAGCGCGTACTGGCGGTCGCCGTCGTCCATGAAGTACATGTCGTCCTTGTAGTTGTCCCAGTGGCCCGAGCGATGCCAGAGGTCGACGTCGAGGACCTGCGGCGTCGCGATCTCCTGATAGCCGCGCTTGCGCAGCTGTTCGCGCACTTCGGCTTCGATCAGCCGCAGCAGCGTGGTGCCGTTGGGCAGCCAGAACGGCATCCCCGGCGCCTCGTCGCGGAGCATGAAGATGCCGAGCTGGGGGCCGAGGCGGCGGTGGTCGCGCGCTTTTGCCTCCTCGATCCGCTCAAGGTGGGCGTCGAGGTCCTTCTGCGAGAAGAAGGCGGTGCCGTAGATGCGAGTGAGGCGCTCGCGATGCTCGTCGCCGCGCCAGTAGGCGCCGGCGACCGAGCTCAGCTTGATCGCCTTGATCCGGCCGGTCGAAGGGCTGTGGGGGCCGCGGCAGAGGTCCTCGAAGGGCCCGTTCCGGTACAGCGAGACGGTCTCGACGCCTTCGTCGCGGACAAGGTCTTCGATCAGCTCGACCTTGAAGTCCTGGCCCTGCTCGCGGAAGAGCTGGAGCGCCTCGGCGACGGGGACGTCGCGGCGGCCGAAGCTCTCGTCGGCGGCGATGTGCCGGCGCATCGCCTCCTCGATCTTCGGCAGGTCGTCTTCGGTGATCTTTGTATCGGGCGGGAACTCGAAGTCGTAGTAGAAGCCGGACTCGATCGGCGGCCCGATCGTGACCTTGGTCCCCGGGTAGAGGTCGGTGACCGCCTCCGCCATCACGTGGGCGGCGTCGTGGCGGATCAGCTCCAGCGCCTCGGGGTCGCGGTCGGTGACGATCGCCACCTCCGCCCCACCCTCGGGCAGCGGCGCCGCCAGGTCGCGCAGCGCGCCGTCGACCTTGATCGCCAGCGCCGCCTTCGCCAGGCCCGGCCCGATCGCCGCGGCGGCATCGGCGCCGGTCGCGCCCGGCTCCAGCTCCAGCGGCTTGCCGTCAGGCAGGGTGACGACGAGTTTGTCGGTCGCGGCCTCCATCCGGGCCATGGTACGTGGCGAGCGCCCGCCAGCGCAGCCACGGAAACGATGTTGAGCTTTCCCGCGCTATCCGCGGCAAACCTCAACATCGATCGTGGGGCTCAGCGGGGTTCGCCTTGGCGGGCTTGGCGTTCGCCGATCAGGGGGCAGGGGGTCTTGCCGGGGGCCGGGTCGATCACTTCCCAGAGGACGTAGGGCGACGCGACCTCGGCGACGCGCAGGCCCGGGAACGGCGCTTCGCCGCGGCCGCCCCGGGTGACGACGTAGCGGACTCCCGCGGGAGGCGCGTCGAGTTCGCCGTCGGCGGCGATGCAGACGCGGCCGCCGCGCAGTTCCCAGGAGATGAAGGGCGACCCCTGTTCGTCGCGCAGCAGGGTCGGGGAGGCGAGCACGAGGGTCGGGCCTTCGCCGACGACCTTCCTGAACTCGCTCAGCGCCGTGGAATAGGACGAGGGCCCGACCGGCGCATTGGCGAAGGCGAGCAGCGAGCAGAGCCCCGCCGCGGCGACGAAGAGCGCCAGCGCAGCGCCCTGCCACCCCCCCTCCCCCCATCGCGTGGTTCCTTTTGGACGTGTGGCGTCCGTTTCGAACCGCGACTCCGTCGCGCCCCTGTTCGCGGTTCCTTTCGGCCGCCGACCGGCCGAAAGGAACCGCGACTCGGTGGCGAGGGGCAGGGCGATGGTGAGCGCGGTCAGGGGGGCGGCGATCTCGATCGCCTTGGCGGCCGTGTAGGCGGTCCCGCCGGCTCGGGCGGCGGCGTAGGCGAGCGCGCAAGTGGACAGCCCGGCGAGGATCGCGACCTCGCGCCGGCGCCAGCAGCGAGCGAGACCGTAGACGAGGAGAACGATGGCGAAGGCAGCGCCGAGGTAGTAGCCGATCGCCGGCACCGCGCCGTCGCCCGGCGCCAGCCGGAAGTCCCCCGAGGGCCAGATCCCGAGCGCCTCCAGCGGCGAGACCTGGCCGAAGAGGTTGCCGAGGCCGGGCCCGTTGGGGTCGAACGTTTCGAAGTTGTGGAAATCGATCATCCGGCCGACCTCGGGGACGACGAGGACGAGGAAGACGAGAAGGGCGAGCACGGCCGGGCGCCTGGCCGTGCGGGCCGCAGGACGGTCGAGCGCGACCGTCGCCAGCGCCCAGAGCGCGAAGGTCCCCGCCAGCCAGAGGACGCCGGGGAAGCTGTAGACGTAGATCGTGCCGACGGCGATCAGGGCGGCCGGGACGAAGCGCAGGGGCAGCTCCCGCCACCCCGGTCGCGTCGTCTCGCGCAGGGCGAGGGCGAAGGCGAGGACGAAGAGCGCCTCGATCGTCTCCTTGAATGCGCCCTGGGCGAAGTAGGAGGCGACCAAATAGGCCAGACCCACGACCAGCGCGCCCGCCGCGCGCGGCAGGGCGGGGAGCTCGCGAAAGGCGGCAAGCGCCGTCAGCGGCGCCAGCACCATCACCGCCACCGAGAGACCGCTGAACCCCTGGACGAGGCCGATCCCCAGCCCCTTGTTGAGGGCGACGACGACCGAGTGCGGGCCGAGCGGGTAACCCTGGTGCAGCAGCGGCGAGGACTGCCCTTCGGCGAGCCGCGCCGCCGCCAGCAGGTGCTGGGACATGTCGGGGTTGAAGCTGGTGCCGAGGATCCCGAAATGGCCTTCGACCGCGAACGGCAGGGAGGCCGCGACCAGCGCCGCCAGCGCCACCGGCCACCCCACCCGCAGCGCTTCCGCCCCGCCCTCGAGCCTGCCCCAGAGGAAGGCGACCGAGCCCACCGCGAGCAGGGCGACGACGATCGCGGAGACGACGCCGTCCCCGGGCATCCGCACCGTCGCCCAGCAGACAGCGCAGACCAGGGCCAACCCCACCGGAGCTCCCAGCCACGACCACTTTCGCTGACCGCAGGCTGCGATCGCCGCCTGGCCGATCGCCAGCGAGGCGCCGCAAACGGCGATGACGGCTGCGTAGGTCCCGATCACGAGGCCGCGAGCCTAGTCCCTACGGCGGAGTTCCCATGACCTTCTTTACTTCCCAGGGAAATCCGTTCCGGCGGGGGCCGGAAAGACGGGAGGAGAGCAAAAGATGAGAATCTGGACCGGATTGGCCCTGGCCTCGGCTGCCCTGGTGTTGTCGGCACCAACGCTGAGCTCGGCGGCGACCGCGAGGCAAGATCGCCTCGCGCTGCCGGCCGCGAGCAAGATCGCAAATCAGATCGGCGCCAGCATCGTGCGCCGCAGCCACAGGCTGAGGACCTACGAGGTCTCCGATTGCACTCGCATCGAGGCTCGTCGGGTCAACTGCGTGGTCAACTCACATGGGGAAGCGAGACGTCATCGGATCGAGATCGACTGCAGATTCAGGATCGCGGTCGGCCTGACTGGCGCCGGGCCGTCGGGCCGGGTGGTCAGCCATCGCTGTAAATCCGATGAACCGCCCTACCTCGCCAGACCCCGCGCCGTCAAAGCCCTCTGGGAAGCCCTTCTCGGAACCCACCCCCAACAACCCCAAGCCCAGATGACCGGGATCAAACGGGTCAGCAGTCGCGGGTTCAGCGGGCGTGGCGTCTGGGTGACGAGTCCCGGGCCCAACACGATCGAAGGCTGCGGAGCGGAAATGTCGATCCGGCTCAGCGACAGCGGCGAGCTCGCGGTCGAGATGGACGAACCGGAATGCAAAGTGACCTGGTACGTCAGCGGTTAGCCTCGCCATAGACTCAGGGGATGGCGTTCGTCCCACCCGCCCGGCACCTGCTCCGCGCCCGTGACCTCGCCGATGCGAGGTTCGCGGAGCCGCTGGGGGTCGACGACATGGCCGCTGCGGCGGGGCTCTCGCGGGCGCACTTCAGTCGCGAGTTCCGGCGCGCCTTCGGCGTCTCGCCTCATGCCTACCTGCTGACGCGGCGGCTCGAGCGGGCCGCCGCGATGCTGCGCAACACCGATCATTCGGTCGCCGAGATCTGTCTCGGGGTCGGTCTGACCAGCGTCGGCTCGTTCACGACCAGCTTCAAGCGCGCCTACGGCCAGACGCCGACCGCCTACCGGGCCGCCTTTCCGCCTGCAGCCGCACAGGCGCTGGTCCCCGGCTGCATCGTCCGCGCCCACGCCCGCCCCCAACACCGCACGTTTCGAGAAGACAGCGCGCCCGCCCCGACCTAGCATCGGCGAGACCAGATCGGCAACGACAAGGAGAAGCAGATGAGGATCGCCAACGCACATCTTTGGGTTCACGACCAGGACGAGGCACTCGCCTTCTACACCGAGAAGCTCGGGATGGAGATTCGCGCCGACGTCACCCTCTCTGAGCTGGGCGACTTCCGCTGGCTGACGGTGGGACCGGCCGGGCAGGAGGACGTCTCGATCGTCCTGATGGCGATCCCCGGCCCGCCGGTCATGGACGAGAGCACCACCGCCGAAGTCGAAAGCCTGATGGCGAAGGGCTTCTGCGGCACCGTCTTCCTCACCACCGACGACTGCCAGGCGGACTACGAGGCCCTCAAGGCCCGCGGCGTCGAGTTCAGCGAAGCCCCGGAGCAGCGCCCCTACGGGATCGACTCGGGCTTCCGCGACCCCTCCGGCAACAGC
This sequence comes from Solirubrobacterales bacterium, assembly GCA_035542315.1. Taxonomy (GTDB): domain Bacteria; phylum Actinomycetota; class Thermoleophilia; order Solirubrobacterales; family 70-9; genus VAYN01. The sequence goes on from DATKLT010000050.1 coordinate 61,023, forward strand.
ATCCGCCTGACCCAGGTGATGATGCCGGCCAACGCCTGACCGACGCCTGCCGGGGCGCGGCGCATCCCGCCGCTCCTCGGCACGGCGTTACCTGAGCCGACGAGCCGTGTAGTTCCCTCGGTGCCTCGACGCGACCCGACCGGGCTGACCTACGTCATCCGCGACGAGCACGCGTCGCCGATCTTCCGCCTCGGCGCCCTCTTCGCCCTGCTGCTCGTCGTCGCGCTCTGCGCGATCGCCACCTGGCTGCTGGTCAAATGCATCGCCAACTTCGAACTCGCCGGCGGGGGCGAGTAGGCGATGGCGTGGCGGGACCCAACCGGGCTGCTCGACGCCGCCCGAGACCAAAGGACGCCAATCTGGCTCCGCGTGGCCGGCGCCATCGCCTTCCTGATCGTCGCCGCGGTGAGCACGCTCACGCTGTACTTCGTCGTGGTCATCGTTCTCGCCATCTTTGGCGTCGTCGGCGGCGAGTAAGCGCCCCGTCGCTAGCGCCAGAGATGCAGGAAGACGCCGAGCCAATACACGGCGACGATCAGAACCCACGCCTTGATGACCAGCGGCACGCGGATCGTCACCGCCCGAACGACTCGCCCCAGCGCGATCATCCACTCGGGCAGCCGATCGGTCACCGCCTGAATGGTTCCAGAGCAGGGAGGAGATGGGCGTTACTGGGCTCGAACCAGTGACCTCCAGCTTGTCGAGCTGGCGCTCTCCCAACTGAGCTAAACGCCCGGGGGCGGTGAATCTAGCAGCGGTGCAACTTTCCTGTCCCTGCGGGGTTTATTGAAGCGTCGTCGCTGCTTTGACGATTAAAACTTCGCAGCTTGAGGACCGACGAGCCAACGACCTAAACCCCGTTGGTGGTACGTCCTTCGGAATCAAGGGGCCCCTTAAACGGGGCCCTTTTCCGTACTTGGAGCGGGGTCGGCCATCAGACGTGGTCGCTGGGCAGGTGCCAGCGACGGGGCGCGATCAGGCCGCCACTGTCGACCGGGCCCCAGGAGCCAGGCTCATAGACCTGGACCGGCGGCGGCTCGTCGAGCAGGGGCTGGGAGATCTCCCACAGCCGCTCGATCGCCGCCGAGCTGGTGAACAGGGTGCGGTCGCCCAGCATCACGTCGTGGATCAGACGCTCGTAGGGATCGAGGGCGCCCTCGCTGCCGCCGAAGCTGTCGTCGTAGGAGAAGCGCATGTGGGCCTCGCCGAGCTGGATCTTCGGACCCGGCACCTTGGCCAGGAAGGAAGCGGAGATGCTGCCGGGGTCGCCGAGCTCGAAGGTCAGGTGGTCGTGGCCGAAGGACTCGACCACCTGGTCGCAATCGAGCGGGAACATCCGCCGCGGCGGCTGCGCGAAGGCGATCGTCAGCAGGTGTTTGTTCTGCGCCAGCCGCTTACCGGTGCGCAGGTAGAACGGAACCCCCTCCCAGCGCCAGTTGTCGACGGTGGCGCGGACGGCGACGAAGGTCTCGGTCTCCGAGTCGGGCGCGACGCCGTCCTCTTCGCGGTAGCCGGCGTACTGGCCGCGAACGACGTCGGCCGCCTGCAGCGGTGGGATCGACTCGAACACCTTCTCGCGCTCGAGGCCGAGCGGTTTCGGCTCCAGCGCCACCGGCGGCTCCATCGCGACGAAGCCGAGAACCTGAAAGAGATGAGTGACGACCATGTCGCGGAAGGCGCCCGTTTCCTCGTAGAAGCTGCCACGCATCTCGATCGAAAGCGTCTCGGGGACGTCGATCTGGACGTGGTCGATGTGGTTGCGATTCCAGATCGGCTCGTACATCCCGTTGGCGAAGCGCAGCGCCAGCAGGTTCTGGACCGCCTCGCGACCGATGTAGTGGTCGATTCGGTAGATGTCGCGCTCCTCGAAGACCGCCTGCAGCTGCGCGTTGAGCCGGCGCGCGGAGTCGAGATCGGTGCCGAACGGCTTCTCGGTGATCACCCGGGCGCCGTGGCCGAGCCCCTGGGCGCCGATCGCCTCGACCGTGCCGGCGGCAGCCTGGGGCGGCAACGAGAGGTAGAAGAGCAGACCCGCCTCGGCGCCGATCTCCTCGCGGGCGGCGCCGATCGCGGTCCTCAGCGGCTCGAATCCCTCGCCCACCGGGGCGAAGCGCAGCGACTCGGCGAAGCGCTCCCATTGCTCGTCGTCGAGCGCCCGCCGACCGGAGGCAGCGACGGCATCTCGCGCCAGCTCGCGGAACTCCCCGACTTCGACCCCGCGGCGGGCGGTGCCGATGATCCGAAACCGCTCCGGCATCAGGCCGACCCGCGCGAGGTGGAACATCCCCGGCAGCAGCTTGCGGCGAGCGAGGTCGCCGGTGGCGCCGAAGAGGACGATGACGAGGTCCTCCGGCACCTCGACGTCTGCGCGGGTCTCGCTGGCGGTGGCGGTGGCCGTGACGGCGCTCACGCCCCCAGGCTGACAGATGCGCAACTCGGCCGCCTATGCTTGGCCGCGGTGAGCAGCGTCGGGGAGACAGAGGACGGCGTCCGCTACGAGCCGCTGCGCCTGGACGCGATCGAGCGCCGCTTCTGGCGCGACATCTCAGAGGCGGTGCCGGCGGCGGTGGCGAGCGAGCACGGTGTCGAGCTGCGCGACTTCGGCCCGGTGCAGGCGACCGTGATCGCCGACCTCGGCCAGGTCGGGATGCTCAACCTCGTGCTCGGCGCGACCGAGCCGGGCGCGGTCGCCGACGGCCACCTCGGCGCCGCACTCGAGTGGGTCGCCGAGCGCGGCGCCCGCGCCTGCGTCCCAGTCACCCCGGGCCTGCCCGATACGCCTGCCGCCGAGCGCTGGCTCGCCGGCAACGGCCTTTCCCCCAGCTACGCCTGGATGAAATTCGTCCGCGACCCGCACCCGCCGCGCTTCTCCGTTCCCGACGACGTCGAGGTGATCGAGCTGGGGCCGAATCCGGACGAGCCGTTCGCCGCGATCGCCGCCGCGGGCTTCGGCATGCCCGCCTGGTCCGCCGCGCTTTTCTCCGAGCTGCCCAGTCGCGAGGGCTGGCGCTGCTACGTCGCCAAGGTCGACGGCGAGGTCGGCGCCTGCGGCGCGATGGTGATCGCCGACGGCATCGCCGAGCTCGGGGTCGGGGCGACGCTGGAGCCGGCGCGGCGGCGCGGCTGCCAGCTGGCGCTGCTGCGGCAGCGGATCGTCGACGCCGCCGAGGCGGGCTGCCACACGCTCTTCGTCGAGACCGGCGAGCGGCTCGAGGGCCGGCCCGCCGGCAGCTATCGCAACATCCTCCGCGCCGGCTTCAAGGAGGCCTACCTCTGCCCGAACTGGCAGCCGTCAGACGGAGCTGGGGGCGCGGCTGACGACTGACCAGGGCATCGCCGCCGGTTCGCGCGTGCCGCGGCCGTGCCAGTAGGTGACCTGATCGAGGTTGACGAACACGGGTTTGCCTGTCCGCTGGTGGGTGAGCGCGACCGGCCGGCCGTTGTTGTCGGCGAAGGCGGCCTGCACCTCCGCCTCCTCCTCGCGCACCATCACCTGGTCTTTCCCGACGAAGTGGATGATCGTCGCCATCGAGGGGCCAGCTTCCCCGGGTGGCGCACCCGAGTCAACCCCCTAACCGGGGGTCAGGACTCGATCGTCACGACCGCCGCCCGTACCAGGCGCTTGAAGGCCTCTGCGTCGATCTCGTCTCCCTCGTGGAAGTCGATCGCGCGCCGCACGTTGCCCTCGAGGCTCGAGTTGAACAGGCCCGCCGGGTCTTCGAGGGAGGCGCCCTTGGCGAAGGTCGTCTTGACGGCGCCCTTGTAGGTCTCCCCCGTGCAGATGATCTTGCCCTCGTGGTACCAGGTCGGCACCCCCCGCCATTTCCACTCCTCTACCACCTCGGGGTCGGCCTCCTTGATCAGGGCCCGAATCCGGGCGAGCATCTCTCCCCGCCAGTCGCCCAGCTCCTCGATCCGGCCGTCGATCAGCTGCGAGGGAGATTTGTCCTTTGCCTTCGCCACGATCTAGCCCTCCGTTTCGGTTGCCTCGACGAACGCGTCGCTGCCGTACTTCGCCAGGTAGTAGTGAATGCTGCGGGTGCCGACGTCGATCAGGATCTCGGACATCTCGGCCTCGTCCCACTCCTTCTCGCGGAAGAAGAAGCTGCCGCGGTTGAACTGCTCGTCGCTGCCGGCGTTGACGACGTTGACCTCGTTGAGGGTGCCGAACATGGCGATCGTCGCGACCCGGTCGAGGATCGAGCTGCCCTCGGCGAAGTCGACCCCGTAGCCGAAGCAGACGAAGGGAACGATCCCCTGGGCGAGCATCGCGGTGCGGATCCCGATCACGTTCTTGCCCAGGCGCTCGATCGCGTTGCCTTTCGCCTGCGGTTTTTTTCCTTCTTCCTTCCTCAGGTCGTTCGTCCCCTGATTCTTCACCTCGGAAACGAGAACCGGATGTTCCCGGCCGTCCTCCCTGGCGACGATCGAGAGCACGCCGCCATCCGGGTTCATCGAAGCGGCCGGCGAGGGGTCGTAGAAGTCGACGTCCGCAAACTCCCCCCTCAACTCCGCCACGATCTCGCTCAGCTTCCAGGATTTTTTGTGAACGAGTTCGAGCCCGAACTCCTCCAGCAGGTGAGCGGTCGCGACCTTCAACGCCTGGCCGAGCGCGGTCTCCTGCTGCCTCGAGGTGAGATTGATGATCGTTCGGGCGCGGTTCAGGCGCAGACGGTGCTTCTCGGCCATCAGCAGCCCTCTCGGTCGAGGAGATAGAGGTGCTCGGTGACGTGGAGGCTGCGTCCCCGCAGGTTGCGGCTGCCTCGGTAGGTGTTGTAGGTCGTCCGCAACTCGTTGACGGACCCGAGTTCCGCCAGCAGATCGTTCATCGCGCCAGGCGAGACGAATCCCTCGTCGTTGAACGAAAGGAGGACGAACCTCGCCGGAATCCGGCAGACGAGATCCCGGAGCAACTTTTCGGACTCCTTCTTGACGTTGTAGCCCGATCGTCGCCAATCGGTCGGGATGCCCGATACGCGGCTGACCTCCTCCGGCTCGTCATAGTCGACTAGGAGGTTGAGCATGAAGTAGTTCGAGCCGTAGGGATGCTGGTTGTAGGGCGGGTCCAGGTAGGCCAGATCGACGTCGCCGACGATGTCCGGCAAGGCGTTGGCGTCGCCTCTCAGGGCCTCGAACGTGGTCGAGAAGGCGCTGAGGACCGGCGGGCGGAGCTCGATCCTGCCCTTGATCCGGGTGAGAGCGTCCTCGCCCTTGCCGCCGAACCTGCCGATCCCGGTCGCGCTGTCCTTGTAGAACCCCTTGAAGACGCCGGCGGTGTTTGCGTGGACGGAAGCGGCGGAGAGGAGCGGGCCGAGCAGGTAGGGGAACAGCTCGGCGTCCTGCGCCCGGATCGCCCGCGAATAGAAGTCGAGCCGCCGCGCGTTGTCGCGCGTGTAGAAGACCCTCTCCCCCGGCTGGATGTCCGTATCGTCGGCGGGGGCGTAGAGCCGCTCGATGAAGCCCCCGGGCGAGTCTCCGCGGGCCGCCTCCGCGTTCAGCGACGCGATCGCTGCTTCCAGCCGATCGAATGGAACCTCGTCGCGGTTCGACAGGTAGCAGTGCGCCATCACCTCGGCATAGGCCTCGAGATCGTTCGAGACGATGTGCGATGCCTGCGACTTCAGGAGGCGCGAAACGACCCCGCTCCCCGCAAACGCATCGAGGCACCGCGGCTTGCGCCCCAGCAAGGCGGTCACTTCCGAGATCGCCCCCCGAATCTGCGGCAGCAGCGACCGCTTGTTGCCGATGTAAGTCAGGAGCTGCTCGCGCAGGAAGCGCGGATCCTCTTCGGAATCCACCCCTGTCGAATCGAGCGTCAGCGTCGTTTGAGTGTCAAGCGGCCGCAACCAAGTCTCCGATCATCTGCCGGGCCGGCGACCATAGTGCCCTGGGCGGCGGACGGCGGCTCCGGACGGAGGATGCCTGTCAAGGACTCTCCATCACGCCCGATGACCTTTTATCGAGCTTGCCCCAGGTAGGTCACGAGATCGGCGACCAGCTCCATCTTCAGGGTGTCGACCGGCACGGAGCCGCCGCTCAGCAGGACCGACAGCGGCACCTCGCCAGGAGGCGTCTCGAAGCCCGCCGACCACATTTCGGAGCCGCCGACCACGGTCGCATCCACCGTCAAGCTGCCCAGGGCGAGGGCGACGACGCGGTGCTCGGCATTGCTCGCCGCCTCTTTGCGGGCTAGTCGCTGCCTCTCTTCCTCCTCCGCGGGAAGCGACTCATACATCCTGGTCTCCAGGTATCCCTTCTCCGTTTTCACGAAAGTCGTTTCCACGATGTCGAGGCCCGTGAAGTCAAGTGCTTCCTGCTGCTGAGCCCACCAAGACCAGGCGTAGGACCTCTCGACCCAGTCGCCGACCTCCTCGGCAATAAGGTCGGCGAACTCGTCTTCGGACAAACGGATTGGGCAGGTCGTGACCTGGATCTCCTCGGCCTCGTAGAAGATGGTCAGAGAGTCCGGCGACTCGGTCTTTCCACCCCATTGCTGAACGCGCGCGGGACCAACAGCGCCGGCAACGACGATCGCAACCGGGAAGCGAACCCCAGCAGCGGCAACCTCGGATGGCCGTTGCTCGTTCAAGACCCGCCTCGCATCCCGGCCACTCTACGGCGCTGTCGTCAGTTCTGGCGCGGGGTCGCGATCAGGAGCGCAGTCGCACCTGCTCGGCGAACTCGACGAGGTGCTGTGCCTGCCGCAGCGAGCGTTTGAGCTGGGACGACGTGATGCTGATGAAGCCGTAGTGGGCCGTGTCCTTGATCTGGATGAGTTGGCGCAACTGTTTGGCAGCCTGTTTCCCGCCCGGGGTGATTTCGGCCACCAAACCCTCGGCGTCGTGGTGGTTTTCGGACCGAGATCGTCGTCCCAGGGCGAAGCAACACGCGGCGTCCGCTGCCGCGATGCCGGCGAGGATCGCCACCGATGCCGCGACAGCCGCGTACTCGAGGTTCGGATCCCTCTCGTCGGCCGTCAGCCTCGCGACGTCCATATAGCTCCGCGCCTGTGCAAGTCGCTGCCGGGCCTGAGGCGCGCCGCACGCTTGGGTGCGCCCGCGTTTCGATGCCATCAGGTCCCCGCCAGAGCCTCGCGGGCCGGCCGGCCCGCGAGGTCGATGGCGTCCGCGCGAACCTCCTCGACGACCAGAGGTCGGTCGCGTCGCAGCTGCGGCAGCTCGGCGTCGGAGATCTCAGCGATGCCGGCATGGTTGCCGGTCCAGCGTCGGACGCTTTCAGCCAGACCGTCGATCTGCCCGCGCCACGTCTCGTCTTCAGCGTCGACGCCGGCGGGCCGAACGATGAAGAGGTCGATATCGCTCGCCAGGCCGCCGTCGCCGCGAGCGGTGCTGCCGAAGAGCGATGCGTGAGCCGCCGGCACGATCCAGGCAGCGATGGCCTCTCGAAGCCTGCGGACCAGCTCCACCCGGACTTCCGCCATCTGTTCGACGGCAGGCGCGAGCAGATGGTCCCGGTCGAGGACGTACATGAACGCGCGGCCCGCCTCCGTCCGCTCGACAAGTCCGTGGGTCACCAGTCGATCGAGTACGTGCTGCACGCCGGTATTCGAGCGCCCGGCCAAGCGCGCCAGCTCGCGGCCACTGCGCGGCGTAGAAGAGCCCGCCAGGGCGACGAGGACATCGACATCGACGCTGTCCGAGAGAGCAGAAAAGGGCCGTGCCACATCCATACTGTCCTAAATATAGATCATTTGATCTAGATTTAGGACAATTGGCCGGAAAGCTACTCCTCCCGCGCATGCTCCACCGTTTGGCATCCCAATCCTACCTCAGACACTTGTCTTCACAACACGGCCTTCAACCGAAGCCAGACTCCGCCTGCCGGCTACGAGCTTCGTTCGGGCCAAGGACCTGCAAAGCAAGGCCGCGCTGAGGACCCCAGGCCAGTGGCTGGACGTTGCCGCCACCGTGCTCCGAGAGAGGACACTCGCACCCAGTGATAGGGAGTGAAGGGTTTGCTGTTGGGTGTTTCTGTTAGCCCTGTGTAGGTGCCTAGGTTTGTCTGATCTGACTTCTGGGATTCGTGCCTGGTGTCTTCTGCGTCTTTCTGGTGCCTGATTCTGACTTAGATCTAGCTAGCTGATTTTGGCGACTTTTGTGCCTGTTGGATTAACTAGCAACACCACCACGCCGGCCAGCGTCGACGGCCGCGCGCGAGCGCCTTCGCGGGGGTGATGATCGATGCCGGGCCAGGGTCTAGCTTGTCGTTGTGCTTTCCTGCATCGCCTCCTACATCGGCGACAATCTGGTCGCGCCGATCCTCGTTGCGCTGGTCGGCGGCCCGGCGGTCGCGATCACGTTCCGCTACTTCGAGGTTCCGAAGGAAATAGCCGAACACGATGCCCGAGCTTCCGAGCTGGTCGAGGACCTGCGGCGCTGGGTTCGAGATCGTGGCCGGGAGCTTGAGATCGAGATCCGCGGCATCGTGAACGGAGCCGGGAACCAGCTCTACTCGGGCTCGGTCACCAACCGGGTCTACGCTGCGATGCGTCTCGCCCTGCACCAGTACCGCGACGAGGCCACCGCAAAGGTGCGGGAATTCTCCGCCCTGGCCCGCTCGGAGGGTCGCTGGCACAAGAACCATCGGCGGCGACGGGGATTCGCTCCCCCCGCAGTGGGGCTGCTCGGGCAGGAACGGATCGAGCTGAATCGATGGCGCCAGCGTCCTCACCCCGTCAACCCCGGCAGCGACCAGCCCGAAATCAGGATCCAGGACGACCCGACCGCCAACGAGCCCAGCATCGAGAAGCTGGAGACGGACGAAGGTCTCACCTGGGTCGACGCGGCGGCTCGGAGGAATATCTAAGAACGGCTGGCGTGGGTGGCTCGTGTCACCGACCACCCACCTTCGTACTCTTGATGGCGTGGATCTACCTACCGCGGCGGAGATCATCGTAGAACCGCGTTTCCATACAGGAATCGACCCCTATCGGCGCCAGGATCGCGCGGCGCGCTCGATCGATCACTCGCGGGTCATCGACGAGTTTTGCCAGAAGGACGCTCTCGATCGTCCGGAAGCGACTCGGCTAGCTCGACGGGCTCTCGCCGAGGCCGGCGGCTACGTGCTCCGAGTACCCCGCAGCTCCTCGCTAAGGGCAGGGCGCATGTCACCGCCGAGACCCCTTGAAGTGTGGCGAGTTCCGGATCCTGACTCAAATTGAGCGCTGCTACCGCAAGTGGCGTGTTTGCCTTGGCAGGTGTAGCCATCGGTGGCCTCCTCAACTACTTGACGACGACCGCGATCGAGGCACGCAAAGGTCGAAAAGCAATGAGGACGAGTGCCCGCATCGTTGGCGAGGAGGTCAGCACGAACCTCTCAATTACGACCGCCGCACTTGAGGTCGGAGACTGGACGCCAGTTGGCAATGCCCCGTTCTACCTCAACGCCTGGCCGCAGTACCAGCACGTGCTAGCCGAATGGCTACCCCAAGATCAGTGGGCCACCCTGCGCGAAGCCATGCGCCACCTGCGGACCATGGACCGCATGCACAAGCTCGGTGGTCCCGACCGCCCGTTCACGCCAAATGACGTTGCCCACCTTCGAGCGTTGAGACAGGAACTGAAATCAACGAACAAGTTGCTCTCTAGCTACAGCTAAGGCCTTGTCAGAGGAAGAACGTGTCGTGGCGGCACGGTCCCGTGCCACAGTCCGACCGTCTATGCATCTTCGCCAGCGTCCGGGTTCACGAGCACAACGGTCTCCGGGTCAACCTCCTCAGCAGAAAAGAGAGCGGGAACCTCGCCATCTCCTCCGCTGAGTTCGACATGTACCTTTGCCTGCCGGAAGGCGTCGGCTATCGAGTGACCAAAGCCCAGCGAGTTGTAGAACTGGCCGGCAAAGACCTTGGCGTCCTCATCATCGATGGATGCATCCATGCCGATCGCCAGGTCGACGTGCCGGACGGCTAGCTCGGCTTGGCTTGCTGAATCGCAGCTATTGAAGACGATGAGGCGCACTCCCTGAGCAGCAGCATCCAGCAGGCGTCCCAGCAGCGCGTTGTCGAGAGCTGCGGTTGCCCCGCTCTCATCCTCGAACGCGAGACCTGATTGGTCGCCGTGTCCGCTGAAGTGGAGGATTGCCGGTCGCACTTCGTTCAGGTCGTCAAGGAGGTCCACCAACTGACGGGCCATCCGAGCCCGGAAGTAGATGGAGTCTCGATGCTCGGACGACCGCACGCGTTTTTCGATCTCGCGGGTCTCTTTGTCGAGCCGAAGAGCATCCTGATCCTCGGGCGCCGAAGCCAGGAACAGAACCGCTACCTCCGCGGGCGCCGCTTCCCGACTCGCCTCTTCGAGGCGCCTCTCAAGCTCGGTGATTTTGTTGTCCTGCTCAGCCTCGCGCCTGTCCCGCTCGGCGTCAGCGGCGCGCTGTGCTTGTTCTTCCCGTTTGCGCTGCCGTTCGTCCGCACGCTCTTGCTGTTGTCGACGCTGGTCTGCTTGACGCGCCTTCTGTGCGTCGGCCCGCTCCTGACGTTTGCGCTCCGCCTCTTCCTCCGTGCGCAGCTTTTCTTTGGCCTTACCTACCTTTTCCCTCGCCTTCGTCGCATCTTCCAGGCGCCTGGATACATCCGTTCGAGCGCCGGAAAGCTGGCCGCGCTTCGTGTCGACCTGGCGGACATAGCTCCGAACCTGCGCCTCCGAACGCGACTGAACAGCGCGCCCTTCGAGCTTCGTGATGTCGTTTTCGAGGCCAGTCTGCTTTTTAGCGGCGGCAAGGTGGCGTTTTTCAGCCGAATCGAGATTCCGCTCAGCCTGCTTCAGAGACATTTCCGCGCCCGAGACCGACATATCGGTCTTACGCTAGTGGCCCGATCGGCGGTTGCCATTCGGTACGTCAGAAGAACGGTGCGCCGCAAGCGGTCGAAATGACAGGGCAATAATTCGCCTGCGCGCCAGAGGCCACGAGAAGTCGTTAGAGGCCATGAGAGGCGGATTACCGAGAGGCCCCTTCGCCGCGAGGCTAGGTCTTCCGGCCGCTTCCTCGTCCAAATCCATGCCCAGCCCAGATCGCGTCCATGTCGGTTGCTGGATCATCGAGCGCCTGCCGCATCAGGGTGAAAGCGTTATCGGAATACCGAATCACCTCAAGACCTCCGAAATGGAACCGATGGACACAATCGGGCTGATCGTCGATGGAAAGATGCCGCCTGAGGGCCGTCGCCCTCGGGTTCGTGAGGTCGAGCTTCTTGGCAAGCTCGGTCGCGGTCCAATGAAATTTCTTCTGTAGATCGACCTCGCGCACAGCAGCAGACTCGGCAGGATCGTCCGCTGGCACGAAATGAACGGGGGCACCTTTCTTCTTGGTGAAGTGAACCGTCACGGTCGGTCCCTCGGTCTGAATATCGGCTGCGACCGTCGTTAGGCGAGGAAAGACCTCGGTCAGGCTCTTGCCTTCTTTCATGCCCTTCTCAACGCGGTTCACGTCGCGCTCACTGACTTTGACATCCTCGGCCGCATGGCCTTCCATGGCCAGCATGCTCCGGATCAGGGACCTCGCCTCGGCCCTGCGGCGCTTCCCCGTCTGCAGAAGGTCGTTGATCTGCTTGTACTGGCGGTCGATCAGGACATCGAAGTCTTCAAGCGGCTGACTCGTAATGGGTAGGGCGCGCGGAGGCAGATGATCCGCGAGACGTTCGTCAAAGGCGGTTTGCATAACCTTGTCGAGAACCCCCACCGTCGCACGGGCATGGAGGAACAGCAGCTCCTCGCTCATGTCGCCGAGCCAGTGCTGCTCGTCGTCGCGGAGGCTGTCGATCGTGCGCAGAACGCCAAGATCGCTGGCGTCGAGTCGTAGGTGCTCGGTGGCGAGGCCAAGACAGCGATCGAAGCCGATCGACCGGCCAAAATTCTTGTCGAAAACCTTGATCCGCTGATCCGTCAAACCAGCCTTGAGCATCATCTCGGCGGCGTGCTGAAGATGAAGAAGGACGGCCGTCTGGCGGCCCTCGTTGTCGGTCGAGTTGAACGCCGAGATGGCCCGCTTCAGGGACGAGATGGCCTTTCGCTGAAGCTGGCCGCTGACACGCCTCACTCGCCAAAGGCTAGGCCGCGAGTCGGGCCGATTTTCTGCGCATTCGACCTCGTTCTGCTTAGTTCATAGAGTTTGCCTAAGTTCGAGCCGCGCTCATGGCAGTCCGGCATCTGGAGCGGAAGAATCCGGAACGCCAGGGCGAAATCGGGGGGACACCCCCCGAACCCCCCGAGGGGAAGGGCTGCTGATTCCCGGAGGAAAAGAGGCCAACGGCTGACCCGAGGCGCACTGCCCCCGTTGCAACGAGAGGCAGTGCGACACAACGGGATTCCCGTCGGAACGAGAGGTATCCGTGTGCCGTCGGCGTCGGATTCTGGCGCGTCCAGGTCCAGCTTTACCGCGCTGCGCCCTACGGCGCATCATCCGACCCACCCTGGCCTAAGCCACTGGGACGGTCACAAGGTCTGGAGAGAAAGATCCGGCCCCTTTGACGGGCTAAGCTGGGGCCGCCGGGCGAGCTATGTAAATGCCGGGGCTTCCCAGGTCGGGGACTCTATGAGTATTGAGATGGCGTCGGACGAATTCGGCGCCGAACCCCGGAGCCCGCTCTCTCCTCCCTATAGCGCGACACCCCTGGGCACCAAGCTGCCGAACAGCGCTCACGGCAACTCCGACAGGGCAGAAAATCGATGCCTCCGTGCCACCCTGTGCCACCCAAATAGCCGGTTTCAGCCGGAATCAACCGGAATCCGCGCTCGGTCCCGAATCTCCCGCAAACCGCTCTGGCAAGCCGGAAACCGCTTGCCAGAGCCAGAGGCGCCTACCGGAATCGAACCGGTGTAAACGGCTTTGCAGGCCGCTGCGTAGCCACTCCGCCAAGGCGCCGAGACGAGCGGACGACAGCTTAGAGCGTGCCGCCGTGCGAGACGGCCTTGCGGCGCCCGTCCGCCGTTTAGACCGCGTCGATCCGGGCACAGGGTTCTCAATCCAATGAGAAGGGAGTGCCCGTGACCATCGTCGGCATCATCATCCTGATCATTCTCGTGCTGCTCGCCATCTACCTGTTCCAGCGCGTCCGGGGCGGCGCAGCTCGGCGGTACTGAGCTTCGAGCCCGCTAGCCGAGGGACGGTGCTTCGGAGGGGGATTTGGGCTTCGCCCCTCGCTTGCACTTGCTGGTGTCGAACGGGACTTCGACCTCGTGGACGATGTCCGCGAGAGGGGCCCGGCGGTCCCAGATCAGCCGGGCCTGCAGGTCCCATTCGGATTCGGCGTCCTGAGCCCAGGTGTTTTCGACCATCGGGAAGTGGTCGTAGTCGTAGTCCTGGTTCAGCTCGCCGTGGACCGGCCAGCGCTTGGTCCGCCAGTTGTTGTTGATGTCGAGACCTTCGGTCGTGGCGACGAGACGGACCTTGAGGCGGAAGTTCGTCACCCAGTGCTTGAAGTGCCCCCGATTGTGGACGCTCATCGTGGTCGAGACGTGCGCGTAGACGCGTTCTTCTTCGCTGGAGGTGGTGAAGGTGACGCATTCGGCGTGGACCCGGCCCCACCAGTACCCCCAGCCGTCCGCGGCCTTCGTCCGGCTCGGGGCCGGGAGAAGCAGGAGGGCGACGGTCGCAAGCGCGAGGCCGAGGACGAGGGTTGCCCCCGAACGAGTGCGAACTGCTGAAGGAGCCATCGCTGCGAACTGCTGCCTCTCGTTTCCCCAGACCCGACGGACTATCGGCTGCGCTCAAACCTAGACGCCGACGGACCTCGCGTGCAAGTGTCTCGATTCCGGGCTCGCCCGGCCTCGGACTTGCTCAGGCGGGCGCGTCGGGATCGGTGTCGTCGTAGGGGGTAACGGTGCCGTAGTCCTCGACGGTGCCGCCGTCGCGGACGCTGGCGTCGTCGGGATCGTCGCCGGCCTCGCGCAAGGAGCGGCGCTGACGCAGGTAGTCCCACATCTTGTCGAGCTGGACCTTCAGCTCCTCCATGCGAGCGTGCTCGTCGGAGCTGAGCCCCTCGCCCTGGTGGCGGTGCAGCAGCTGCTCCTCCTCGCGGACGAGGGCGTCGATCCGGTCGAGAACCTGTTGGTCGTCCATGGCCGGGAAGACTAGATGAGACCGTGGTTGAGGTTAACCGCGCATAGCGTGGGAAAGCTCAACCACGGTGGCGGGCGAGGGTGCGGAGGTGGTCGCGGAAGCCGCGGCCGAAGCGGGTCGGGGTGCCGTCGTAGTCGCTGATCAGGGAGGGGCCGTTGCGGCAGGTCCAGCCGCCGTGGGCGTCCCAGGTCCAGGCCAGGTAGGAGACGCCGTGGCGATCGGCCCAGCGCATGTAGGGGTCGATGTAGCGATCGCGGCAGTCCCCCTCCCCCAGCTCGCTGGTTACGACAGGGTGGCGGCGTGCGATCCGCGCCAGGTCGCCGCGGCACTTGGCGTAGCAGGGGGCGAAATTGTAGGTGTGGACCGAGGCGACCAACGCGTGGGCGGGATCCGGCGGCAGGTGGGCGAGCCAGCCGTCGAAGACACGGGACCAGTCGGTGCCTGGGACGAGGATCGGCTGGCGGGCGCCGGTCGAGCGCACCGCCTCGACCAGGCTGCGCATGCCAGCTGCCTGGTAGCTGCCGCGGCGCGGGTCTTCGATCTCGCAGCCATCCTCGACGCAGGCCCAGCCGACGTCGTGGGGCTCGGTGAAGAGCTCGAAGAGGACGGCGCGGTCGTCGCGGTATTCGCTGGCGACGCCGCGCCAGAAGTCCGGCGTGTGGTCGGCGTCGGGCATCGGCGGGATCCCAGCCGCCTGCTGGCTGCCGGGCGCCGCCGCCTCGAGGTCGAGGACGACGTAGAGGCCGGCGCGCTCGAGCCGCGCGACATAGCCGCGGATCGCGCGCCGGTAGCTGGCGCCGGCGTATTCGGGAGCGATGCCGTCGATCCCGAGCCAGCAGGTCTCGTTCAGCGGCACCCGCACCGAGTTGATGCGCCAGCCCTTCATCGCCCGGATCGAGGCCGCGTCCATCGGGCCGTCGAAGAAGCCGAACCCCTGCTGGCAGGCGTACTCGGCGCCCGAGCGGCTGACCCCGAGCAGCCGCACCGTCCGGCCGCTGCCGTCGACCAGGTGGTTGCCGCGAACACCGATCCAGGGTTTTGCCGCTGCGCCGACCGGAGCCGCTGCGATCAGGAGGAGGCTGAAGAGGAGGGCGAGGCGGAGCTTCACGCCCCGGAGACGGTAGCCGCTGAGGCCACCGGCTCCCTCGCGGCGACCCGCCGCGAGAAGCGCATCGTCCCGTCTTCGAGCGCGCCGTGGCGCAGCGCGCGCAGATCGAGCGGGTAGTTCTGTTTCAGCTTCCAGGGCTCGACCGCGCCCTGCTTCGGAAGATGGTCGAGCGCGCGCAGGACGTAGCCGGAGTTGAAGTCCATCAGCGGGATCTCCTCGACCCCGCCGGGGCCGAGCTGCGGCGCGCAGGCGTCGTAGCCGCCGGCGTCCATGTGACGCAGCAGACGGCATACGTATTCGGCGGTGAGGTCCGCCTTCAGCGTCCAGGAGGCATTGGTGTAGCCGATCGTGAAGGCGAAGTTGGGGATCCCGTCCAGCATCATCCCCTTGTAGACGTAGGCCTGGGTCAGATCGCGCTCCTCGCCGTCGACGCTGATCCGCATGCCGCCGAGGAAGAGCAGGTTGAGGCCGGTCGCGGTGACGACGACGTCGGCGTCGAGATGGGCGCCGGAGGCGAGCTGGATGCCGCCGGCGTCGAAGCTCTCGATCGTGTCGGTGACGATCTCGGCGCTGCCGTTCGAGAGCGCCTTGAAGAGGTCGCCGTCGGGGACGAGGCAGACGCGCTGGTCCCAGGGGTTGTACTTCGGCTTGAAGTGCTTGTCGACGTCGTAGCCGGCGGGAAGCGCGTTGACGATGCCCTTGCGGACCACCTTCTTCACCAGGGCGGGCCGCTTGCGGGCCAGGCGGTAGGTGATCGACTGCAGGATCACGTTCTTCCAGCGCACGATCGGATAGACGACGCGGTCGGGGAGCAGCTTGCGCAGCCGCTTCGCGATCGGGTCTTCGCCCGGCATCGAGACGATGTAGGTCGGCGAGCGCTGCAGCATCGTCACCTGGGCCGCCTCCGGCGCCATCGCCGGCACCAGCGTCACCGCCGTCGCCCCGGAGCCGATCACGACCACCCGCTTGCCCGCGTAGTCGGCGTCCTCGGGCCAGTGCTGGGGGTGGATCACGGTCCCCCCGAAGCTCCCGATCCCGGGGAACTGCGGCGAGTAGCCCTCGTCGTAGCGGTAGTAGCCGCTGTTGACGAAGAGGAAGTCGCAGGTGACGGTCACCGTCTCCCCCGTGTCCGCCCGCTCGGCCTCGACCGTCCAGCGCGCCTCCTCGCTCGAGAACGCGGCCGAGAGCACGCGGTGGTGATATCGGATGTGGGGCTCTATCCCCTCCTCGCGCGCGGTCTCGCGCACGTATTCGAGGATCGACTCGCCGTCGGCGATCGACTTCGCCGCGGTCCAGGGCCGGAAGCGGTAGCCGAGCGTGTGCATATCGGAGTCCGAGCGAATCCCGGGGTAGCGGAACAGGTCCCAGGTGCCGCCGAGGTCGGCCCGCGCCTCGAAGATCGCATAGCGCTTGCCCGGCAGCGTCCGCTGCAGGTGATGGGCGGCGCCGATGCCGGAGATCCCGGCGCCGACGATCAGCACCTCGAGGTGCTCGGCGGTCTCGCTGCTCACTGTTTGGCTCCCTTGCTCAGGCATTTCCCCGCTCCAGCAGCTTGAACGTTATGCCGGCCCGTTCGAGCCTTGTGAGAAGAACGTCACCCATCGCCGTCGCCGTCGTCAGCTGCCCGGCGCGCGGCTCGAGTTGGTCGAAGCCGAGGCAGAGACCCGACTCGGCGAGCATCTTCGAGGTCTCGCCGTAGCCCGGGTCGCCGCCGGAGACCTCGGTCACGACCCGCTGGCCGCCGCCCTCGCCGACGAAGCGGACCTTGAACCAGCTGCGCTCGCGCTCGGACTCGCTCGGCCCCTCGCCGGGCGATTTGACCTTCAGCAGCAGCTTGCGGGTCGGCGGCAGCGGGGCCAACAGTGCGACGGTCCCGACCCCAGCCGCCATCGCGCCGATCGTCACCAAGTGACGGGCGAAGAGGTTGTGTCCATAGCTGAAGTCCGGGCCGTAGCGGTCGAGCGCGGCCGCCGAGCGGCGGACGATGGTGCCGTCGATCGTCGGCAGCGGCGCGGTCCAGCCGCCCATCTCCTCGTCGCGCCGGATCCGGGTCTTGACCGAGTGGACCTTGCGGCCCTCGGGCCGCTTCTCCTGCTGCCGGCGCTCCTTCGCCGCCGCCATCGTCTTGCGTCCGCGGGCGAAGGCATTGATCGCCGAGTGGTAGGTGCCGCCGGAGAAGCTGGCGTTGGAGCGGACGTAGCCGTTGACGGTGAGCGGCACGCCCTCGGGCAGATGCTTGACCGTGAAGTAGGCGCCGAGGTCGTGCGGGATCGAGTCGAAGCCGCAGCAGTGGACGATGCGAGCGCCGCTGCGCTCGGCTTCGGCGTGGTGCTCGAGCCACATCCGGTCGACGAACTCGGGCTCGCCGGTGAGGTCGACGTAATCGGTGCCGGCGGCGGCGCAGGCGGCGACCAGCGGCTCGCCGTAGAGGGCGTAGGGACCGACGGTGGTGATGACGACGCGGGTTGCGGCGGCGACCCCGTCGAGCGCCGCCCGGTCGGCTGCGTCGGCGACGATCAGGGCGGGCGCGGGCGCCGGGCCAGCGAGCGTCGCGAGCTCCGCGGCGACCGCCTCGAGCTTCGCCCGGTTGCGGCCGACCAGCGCCCAGCGAAGCTCCGCCGGGCCGTTCTGCGCGAGGTAGCGGGCGGTCAATCCGCCGGTGAAGCCGGTGGCGCCGAACAGCGCCAAGTCATGGTCCCGCGAGCCCTCCACCACCCTCCATTCTTACAACCTCACTCCCAGAAATCGCTGCATTCATCCGAAGGATCGATTTCACCGAAGTAGAACGACGGTCTAGCCGCCGCTTGACCTTCCTACACTTTCCTGAGGAATGTACGACGACTCGACGACCGAGATGCTTCCGATCAACGCGGAGAAGAAGCCGCCGCGCTGGAAGCTGCGCATCGCCGTGATCCTCGGAGCGCTGGTCGTCCTCGTCCTCGCCGGCTTCGCGGCAGCGGCCTTCTCGCTCTCCGGCGCCAGCATCGGCCACGACCCCAACGCACTCGCCCGGGTCCGGACCGAAACGCTCGGCGGCAACGTCGAACGGGTCGTCGCCACCGGCCCCGACGGCAAGGAAATCCCGATCAAGGTCGAGAGCGGCGGCCGGCTCGTCCCGACGCAGAAGCTCCCACCTGGCGAGACCGTCTCCCTCGCCGTCACCTTCAAGCGGCCAGCGGCGGTCGGCTGGCTGGTCGGCGAAACGAGCGAAGAGCAGCTGACGCTGCGCACTCCCGTCGCCCACGTCGAGGATCCGTGGCTGACGGTGAAGAAGCCCCACTCTCCCCGCGTCGCCTTCGACGAAGCGATCCGCGCCTTCGCCTACGGCCAACCCGACGAACTCGTCCACCGCCGCTTCTCGGGGCCCAAGAGCTCCGCCAGCCTCGGCTCGCAGCCACCGGCCGGCTCGATCGTGGCCCGGCTCGCGCCCCGCTCCTGGGAGCAACTCGGCAAGCCGGAAACGGTGACCTGGTTCCCCAAGGGCGAGGGCAACGCGGCCAGCCTCGCCGCCAGCCCGGCACCCGGCTCCGAAGTCTCGCCGGCGACCGAACTGAAGCTGACCTTCTCCAAGCCGGTGAAGAAGGCGCTCGGCGGCGGCGAACCGACGATCTCCCCCAGCGCCGGCGGCAAATGGGTCGAAACGAACGCCCACACCCTCGTCTTCCAGCCCTCCGGCTGGGGCGCCGGCCTCAGCACCACGGTCGAAGTGAAGCTGCCCAAGCCGGCCAACGTGGTCGAGGGCGACGGCTCGGTGCGGAAGACCGACACGGTCGAATGGACGATCCCGCCCGGCAACGAACTGCGCCTGCAGCAGCTGCTCGCCCAGGCCGGCTACCTCCCGGTCAGCTGGAAGCCGAGCGGCAAGCCGGTGGCGACGACGCCGGCCGGCGAGCTGGCCGCCGCGGTCGCTCCGCCCGAAGGCGAATTCGGCTGGCGCTACCCCAACGTCCCCAGCGGCCTGAAGGAATCCTGGTCACCCGGCGAACCGAACCTCGCCACCGAAGGGGCGCTGATGGCGTTCGAGAGCCAGCACGAAATGGAACCGGACGGCGTCGCCGGCGCCGAAGTCTGGGACGAGCTGCTGAAGGCGGCGATCGCCGGCGAACGCAACCCCGAAAAGGGCTACAGCTACGTCCACGTCACCGAGTCGCTGCCGGAGACGGTCTTCCTCTGGCACAACGGCAAGCAGATCTTCACCACCCCGGCCAACACCGGCATCCCCGGCGCCGAAACGGAACTCGGCACCTTCCCGGTTTACCTGCGCTACGAAGAAACGACGATGAGCGGCGAAAACCCCGACGGCTCCCACTACTCAGACCCGGGGATCATGTGGGTCAGCTACTTCAACGGCGGCGACGCGCTGCACGCCTTCGACCGTGCGTCCTACGGGACGCCGCAGAGCCTCGGCTGCGTCGAGATGCCGCTTGAAGCGGCGGCCGAAGTCTGGCCCTACACGCCGATCGGCACCCTGGTCACGATCGAATCCTGACGACGGCTCCCTGAGAGCCGTGCCTGGCGCCTGGGCCTTTCGCGGGCGCCTCCTGAGAGCTTGCTGGGAGTCGGTTCCAAGTGCCCAAATCCGGCCTCGCACGAGCTACCGTCGCGACATGGATGAGAACCAAAGCAGCAGGAGCAGGCGACTGACGCGGCGCCAGGCGCTGGGGATCGCGGGCGCCGCCGGGGCCGCCTACGTGGCGGGGCCGCTGACCCCCTTCGGCGGCAGCAACGGCGACGGCGCGGCACAGCCGACCAACGCCGACGCGGCGGCGAGCTGCGTGCTGGCGCCCGAACTGACCGAAGGCCCCTACTGGGTCGACGAGCGGCTGAAGCGCTCCGACGTCCGCGCCGGTCAGTCCGGCGTCGAGCTCGACCTCAGCCTCTACGTCTACCGCGCCGACGACAGCTGCGAACCCGAGCAGGGCGCCGTCGTCGACATCTGGCACTGCAACGCCGAAGGGCTCTACTCCGACGAGGCCGTGAACGAGACCAGCGGCCAGACCTGGCTGCGCGGCTACCAGGAAACCGATTCCGCCGGCCTCGCCAAGTTCACGACGATCTTCCCCGGCTGGTACTCGGGGCGCACCGTCCACATCCACCTCCGCGTCCGCACCTTCGAAGGCTCGACTCGGACCTTCAACTTCACCAGCCAGATCTTCTTCTCCCAGAGCGACATCGCCGCCGTCCTCGCGACCAGCCCCTACAGTGCCCGCGGCACGACCCCCGACACGACCAACGCCGAGGACTCGATTTACCAGCAGGGGGCGAAATCCGGCAACAACCTGCAGCCGGCGCTGAGCGGCAGCGCCTCCAGCGGCTTCTCTGCAACGGTTGGAATCGGGCTCAGCGGCCTGCCTGCGAGCAGCAGCGGGCTCGAATCGAGCGACGACGGCGTCGACGCGAAGCTGATCGGACGCAAGCTGCGCCGTAGCGGCGGTCGCCGTGAGGTGGCGCTGCGGATCGACGCCGGCGAGCGGGTCGCCGCCAACGCCGAGCTGCTGCGCGCCGGCAAGGTGATCGCCCAGAAGCGGATCGGCGCCCTCGCCGCCGGCGAGCGCAACCTCGTGATCCCGGTCGCCAACGGCGTCGCCGCCGGCCCCGCCCGCCTGCGACTGGCGCTGAGCGACCGCGCCGGCAACCACAAGGTCGTGCGCCGCACGCTGCGTCTCCCCCGCGCCTGACCAACCCCCAGAGCCGCCCAGGGAGCCAAATCCGCGCCCACACCCGGGTGGGCGACACCCAGGGTGGGTACCCCCTAGCCCCCGGGTGCCTTGTGCGCGATCGCGGCGCAGGCTTGGCTGGCCGGGATGCACCGGCAAGCCCACGACAAGGAGGCAATCGAATGCGAGCAAGACTGAGACTGAGCGGCGGCGCCCTGGCGCTGGCCGCGTTCCTGCTGGCGCTGGGGGTGGGCGTCGCCGCGGCGGCCACCGTGATCGGCGACGAAGGCGACAACGTGCTGACCGGGACGCCGAAGCACGACAAGATCCTCGCCGAAGGCGGCAACGACACCGTCAACGCCCTCGAAGGCCCCGATCAGGTCCGCGGCGGCAGCGGCAACGACACGATCTACGGCGAAGGCGGACATGACCGCCTCAGCGGCGGCGAAGGCGACGACACCCTCTACGGCGGCGACGGCGGTGACCAGCTGCTCGGCCGGCTCGGCAACGACACGATCGCCGGCGAAGGCGGGCGCGACTTCATGCGGGGCGGTCGCGGCGACGACCGCGAGGACGGCGGCGAAGGCGACGACCTGATCTACGCCGGCCCCGGCGTCGACATCGTCCTCGGCGGCGGTGGCAACGACACGATCTTCGCCCGCGCCCGCGTCGACGTCCCGATACCGGGCGCCGACACCGTCTTCGCCGGCCCCGGCGACGACATGGTCTTCGTCCGCGACGGCGAGCCCGACGTGGTCGCCTGCGGCAGCGGCTTCGACGTCGTCGTCGCCGACCCCAGCGACGTCGTGCGGCCGAGCTGCGAGCGAGTCCGGGTCGGCGCCCCGCAGGCGAACGAAGACGCGAGCGAAGAAACCGGAGACGAAACCGCGCCCTGAGGCCGGCGCCGTGGCTTTCCCTGGCACCGCGAGCGGAGGGGTCGGCGGCCAGCCCGCCGGCCCCTCCCTACGGCGCGGCTGCGTTGGCGGCGGAGGCGGCGACCAGGTCGCCGACTTCCAGGCAGGCCGTGCCGAGGTCGTAGCCGAGCGCGCCCGCCTGCACCTGGCCGGCGGCGAAGGTCAGCTCGGCGACGACCTTGGCTTCGGTCGCCGAGCCGGCGGCCGGGGGGCTCTGAGCAACGATGCTGGTGAAGTTGGCGGCGCTGGTGAGGCCGGCGCGGAAGCGTTCGAGCGCGCGGCTCGCGGCGGCCGGCGGCGGCAGCGAGGCAACGCGCCCGCGCACGGTCTCGATCACCTCGAGGTAGGAACCGGCGCGCTGGCGGCGGGTGCGCCCGGCGCTGTCGCCCTCGTTGGCGAGAGCGAGGCGACAGTAGCCGCGAACCGCCTCGCGGTAGGCGGCGACACCCGTGCTCGGCGCCGAATCGCCGCTCGAGAAGACGCCGGCCAGCCCCAAGACCGCAACCAGGAGCGCCACCGCCAGCGCCGCGAGGAGCGGCAGCCAGCGCCGGCGAGTGCGCCACGGCTCCGACACGGCGGCGGGAGGGGCCGCCGTCGGCGAGGACGCGGCGGGGGTTTTCTCCTCGCCCCCAGCCGCGTCCTCGCCGAGGTAGCCGCCCTCGAGCGCGAGCTCGACCAAGCGAGCACGCTTGCGGTTGTGAGGCAGGTCTTCGATCCCGAACTTGCGGTAGAGGGTGCGCAGATGAGCCTTGACCGCATCGACGCTGAGGTAGACCTCGTCGGCGATCTCCTGGTTGGTCGCCGGCGTCTGGAAGCGGCCGGCGGCGACGGGCCGGCAGAGGGCGACAAGGATGCTGCGCTGGGTTTGGGTCAGCGAGATTGCGGCAACCATCGTCTTTCACCGGGACAAACACGCCCGGCCGTTGTTCGTACCCTCGGAGCTTGAAATGAGAAACCGTGCACGCGCCACCGTCCTTGCCCTGGTCCTGATCATGATCGCGATCGGGGCCGTCGACGCGCTCGCCGCCCCGGCGCCGGGCGCCCATGCACGACGCCCGAGCTACGACGCGTCGGCGCTCGAACTGGTCGGCAAAGGC
Organism: Solirubrobacterales bacterium; assembly: GCA_035542315.1. Classification (GTDB taxonomy): domain Bacteria; phylum Actinomycetota; class Thermoleophilia; order Solirubrobacterales; family 70-9; genus VAYN01. The sequence continues at coordinate 83,872 of DATKLT010000050.1, forward strand.
GGTTACCGTGCCCCGCAGCGAGCCCAGCTGAAGCTGACCGTCTGCCTGCGCAAGAAGATCGGCAAGCGCTCCTTCGACGTCCGCTGCGAAAGCGCCGAAGCGCGAGGCAAACTGATCCTCGCCCAGGTCAGCGTGCCCGGCTGCGTCGCTGGCGTCTGGCGGACGACCGCGAGCGCCGAAGCGATCGCCCGCGACGGCACCGTGCTCGGCAGTGACAGCGACGTCAGCCGCCCCTTCCGCTGCCGCAGCTAGCCGCGCTGCCGCCGCAGCGGCAGCCAGAATCGCGCGATGCCGGTCGACACCCATGGACGCTGGCCCTGGGCCGCGGCGGCTCTGGTCGGGCCGGCCTGGGCGGCGGCGCTCGCGCGCCCGGCAAGCGGTGAGGACTCGTGGGTGGCGGCGCTCGGCCTCCCGATCCTGGTCAGCCACCAGACCGAGGAGTGGGTGCGACCGGGCGGCTTCCTCCCCTTCTGCAACGAACGCCTGCTCGGCAGCAACCGGCCGGCCTGGCCGCTGACCGAGCGCGACGGCTTCCACGTCAACGTCACCCTCGGCTGGGGCAGCGCGATTCTCGCCACCGCGGTCTGGCACCGCAGCGCGGCGCCAGCTGCCTTCGTCCTCGCGATCGAGGCCGGCAACGCTGCGATGCACGCCGGCATGGCGCTGCGCGAGCGCCGCTACAACCCGGGGCTAGCGACGGCGACGGGATTGATGGCGACCCACGCGGCGCTCGGCGCCCGCAGCCTGCGGCGGTCAGGACGGCTCAGCCGCCGCGGGGCGCTGCTCGCAGCGGGCGCCGGCGCGGTCTTCAGCGTCGGTCTGCCGGTCGCGATGAAGCTGCGCATGCACCGCCTCGCGAGCGCATAGGGTGGGCAGATGGGAACGATCAGTGGCGAGGCCGCGGCCGAGATCGAGGCGGCGATCGCCGACGTCTATGCCGTCGCCGCCGACGCCGAAGGCGCGCCTCGCTGGCAGCCTGAGATCGAGGCCGCGGAGTGCCTCGAGCGCGACGCCGACGGCAACCAGCTGCGGGTGCGGCTGGAGACCCCGACCCCGGTCAAGCGCCTCACCTCGGTCCTCGCCTACACCTACCGCGCGCCGACCCTGATCTCCTGGACCCAGGAGGAGGGCGACCTCAAGTCGCTGACCGGCAGCTGGGAGCTGGAGGAGCTGGCTCCCGACCGCACCAAGGCGACCTACCGGCTCGAGGTCGACCCTGGCCGGATCCTGGGGATGGCACTGCGCGGTCCGGTCGTCGACCTGCTGCGGGGGCGGATGGTCGAGTCGATGCCGGGCAAGCTGAAGGCGTTCGTCGAGCGGCGCTAGCCGTCAGCCTCGCCCCAGGCGGTGGCGAGCAGCGAGCGCGGGCCGGGGTGGTCGCGGTGCTCGCAGAGGTAGATCCCCTGCCAGGTCCCGAGCGCGAGGCCGCCACCCGAGATCGGCAACGTCAGCGCCGGCCCGAGCAGCGTCGCCTTGACGTGCGCCGGCATGTCGTCGTCGCCCTCGAGGGTGTGGGTCCAGTAGGGCGCCCGTTCGGGCACTGCCTGGTCGAACCAGGACTCGAAGTCCCGCCGCACTTCCGGCGAGGCGTTCTCGCTCAGCGTCAGCGAAGCCGAGGTGTGCTGGATCAGCAGATGGAGGATCCCAACCGAGATCTCAGCCAGCTCGGGCAGCGCCGCGAGCACTTCGCCGTCGACGAGATGAAAGCCGCGGGGGCGCGGCTGCAGCCCGATCTTGCGCTGGATCCACATTCATGAGAATCCAAACAGCTTGCTCGCGACCTTGCGCATCTGGATCTCTTCCGCGCCCTCGGTGATCCGGTAGCGGCGGTGGTGGCGGTAGAGGTGCTCGAAGGGCAGGTGGCGGGTGTAGCCGAGGCCGCCGTGGACCTGCATCGCCCGGTCCGCCGCCTCGCATGCAAGGCGATTGGCGCGGAAGTTGGCCATCGAGACGAGGTGGGTCAGCTCCAGCTGGGTGCCGCGGTCCAGCTCCCAGGCGGTACGGCGGACGAGGCCGCGCAGCAGCTCGGCGTCGGTGTGCAGCTCGACCAGGGGGAACTGGATCCCCTGGTTGATCGCCAGCGGCCGGCCCCAGGTCTGGCGCTCGTTGGCGTAACGGACCGCTTCGTCGATGCAGTACTGGGCGGCGCCGAGGCTCGCCGCCGCCTGGCGGATGCGGCTCTCGTGGACGAACTGCTGGGCGACCGCGAGCCCCTCCCCCTCGCCGCCGAGGATCGCCTCGTCGGGGACGCGGACGCCCTCGATCGCGACCTCGGCGTGGTCGGTCGGCATGTTGAAGGTCCACCAGAACTTCTCGACCCGGATCCCGGGCGCCTCGGTCGGGACGATGAAGGCGGTCATCCCCTTCGCCTCGCCGGGCTCGCCCGAGGTACGGGCGAAGACGAGGTCGTGAGTCGCCGTGTGCATCCAGGAGTTGAAGCGCTTGGCGCCGTCGATCACCCAGTCGCCGCCCTCGCGCCGCGCCCGCGTCTGCATGTGGGCGGCGTCGGAGCCGTGCTCGGGCTCGGTCAGCCCGAAGGCGACGACGTAGCGGCCGGTGATCATCGCCTCGACCATCTCCTCCTTCTGCGCCGCGCTGCCGAAGGCGTGCATCAGTTCGACGACCATCAGGTTGGCGACGACCGAGAACTCGTTCTGCAGGTCGTTGTGGAGGCCAAGGCCCCGGTGGGCGAGGTGCTCGCGGATGATCGCGACGTCGAGGTTGCTGCCGTCCGAGCCGCCGAGCTCGGTGGGCAGCGCGAAACGCCAGAGGCCGGCGGCGTCGGCGCGCCGGCGCGCCTCGGCCAGCAGCTCCTCCCATTCGGGGTTGGGGATGCCGTCCCGGTCGAAGAGGGTGCGCGAGGGCTCGCGGCGGTGGTCGAAGAAGCGGGCGTTGTCGTCTTCCTGCTCGAGCGGGCGGATCTCGCGCTCGATGAACTCGTCGATCTCGGCCAGCTTCGCCCGGGTCGAGGCGGGGACGTCGAAGTCCATGCTCCGAACCTACGAGCGCCCTGCGGCTCTGGCTAGCCCCCAGCCACCGACCCTTCGTGGCCGACTCCAAAGCCGCCATGGGTGCGTCTGCGAGGGACCCGCCGAGGATCGAAGATTCTTGGCGAGATGAGCGGTCTCGAGCAACTGCGGTCCGAAGCCGAGCGCCATCTAGGCGCGGTGTCGCTGAGCGAGCCGTGGCCGCTCGCCGGCGGCGCCTCTCGGTCGCTGCTCGGGTTCGACGTCGAGGACGGATGCGGCGAGAAGCAGCGGCTCGTGCTCCTCGTCACCAAGGGCACGGCGCCGCAGGAGTGGGAGGCGCTGCGGGCGGCGCACGCCACCGGCGTCGCGGTCGCCGAGCCGCTCTGGCTGTCCGAGGACCGCAGCGGCGTCGTCATGCGACGGCTCGAGGGTGAGGCGATCGCGCCGCGCATCCTCCGCGAGGAGGGCTTCGCCGCGGCACGCGGCAAGCTGCTCGCCCAGCTGGCTGCGGCCCTGGCCGCGATCCACTCGATCCCAGCGGCACAGGTGCCGAGCGCCCCCCGCCGCGCCGGAGCCCGCGGCGAGCTCGACGCAATCGAGGCCGAGCTGGACCGCCTCGGCGACCCCCACCCCACGCTCGAGCTCGGCCTGCGCTGGCTGCGCCAGCGCCTCCCCACCGGCCACGGCCCGGCCCTCGTCCACGGCGACTTCCGGATGGGCAACATGCTGGTCGACGAGGCGGGACTGGTTGCCGTGCTCGACTGGGAGCTGGTCCACGTCGGCGACCCGGCCGAGGACCTCGGCTGGCTCTGCGCACGGACCTGGCGCTTCGGCCGCGACCAGCTGCCCGCCGCCGGGCTTGGGAGCCGCGAGCAGCTGCTCGCCACCTACCGCGAGGCCGGCGGCGCCGACGTTGGGCTCGAAGAGCTGCGCTTCTGGGAGACGCTGGCGGCGCTGCGCTGGGGCGTGCTGACGATCCGCCAGCTGCACGAGCACCTCTCGGGCGCACGACCGTCACTGGAGCTGGCGGCAATCGGGCGGCGGACGAGCGAGGCCGAGTGGGACCTGCTGGGGATGATCGACTGATGCAGGACCGTCCCGACGCCCACGAGCTGCTCGAAGCGCTGGAGCTCTACCTGCGCGGCGAGCTGCTCGACGCGGTTGCGGCCGAGCACCGCTTCGGCGTCCGCGTCGCCGCAAACGTCTGCGCGATCCTCGCCCGCGAGACCGCCCCCCTCGCCCCCGACCGCTCGGCCCAGGCGGCGCTCGCCGCCGAGATCCGCGCCGGCGCCTGGGACGAGCGCCTGCCCGAGCTCGCCGCCCGCCTCCGCGAGGAGGTCCGCGCCAAGCTCGCCGTCGACCACCCCGGCTGGGCCGATTAAGCGGTCAGGCGCGGGTCGCCAGGGTGGTGCTTGGCGAAGACGTCTTCGTCGTAGAAGCGGTGCTTCCAGCTCGGCGGCTCGAACTCGCGGGCGCGCCGGTTTGCCTCCTCGAGGCCGAGCTTCCCCTCCGAGGTCTGCCACAGCCCGGTCTTCGGCGGCAGGTCGGTGCCGCCGGTCGACATCGGGCCGACGGTCGCGGTCCACTCCTCGTCCGCCAGTACCGAATAGGGGATCGGGGTCCACATCTCCGGCCGGCCGTCGCGGAAGCGCTCGATGTGGTGGGGAGACCACTGCTGCGAGGTGAGCGAGAGCTGGTCGACCATTTCCCAGATCAGGCCGTTGCCGTACTCGTCGTTCAACAGCGGGTAGAAGCGTCGGGCCTGGTCGTCGACCTCCCACCAGTCCTCCTGCTCGTAGACGCCGGCGAGGTGGGCGAGTTCCCGGCCGACGCCCGAATAGACCAGCAGCCCCGCCTCGAGCATCTGGGTCCGCGTCCAGCCGGCCATCATCTGCCAGGTCTCCGAGGTCGCCGTGTGCAGCTTCTCGGTCAGCTCCTCGAGATGGTCGGCGAGATCGTCGGCGTTGTCCATGTGGACCGGGACGTAGCCGTCGGTGAGGAAGTCGGAGGTGTAGAGGCCGACCGCCACCAGGTTGTCGTTGTCGTAGGCGGGGGCCGCCTCGAAGGAGCCGAAGTCGTCGACGATGTAGAAGTCGGTGTCCTTCATGATCACGGTGGCGGTCAGGTTCGCGTAGGGGATCCCGGCGGCGATCCCGTCCATCCACGGGAGGTCACCCTCGCCGATGCTGAGCAGGTCGCGGACCAGCATCTGGTTGCCGTCCGGGGTCCTGTAGGGGCCGTGGTTGAAGAACCCGAGCCGGCACTCGCACTGGGCGAGGAAGCCGTAGGTCGAGGCCGCCGGCAGGAAGCTCGAGAAGGCGGTGTGGAGCCGGTCGCCGGGGGCGACGCCGAGCGCCTCGCTTTCCAGACGCTCGGTCTCCCGGGCGCTGTGGATCTGGTTTTTCATGTTGCAGTCGATCGGCAGGTTGTGGTGGTTGTTGCGGTGATAGGCGGCGAGCAGGCGCTCGACGAAGTCGTAGACGTAGACGACGTCGTCGACCGCGTCGCTGGGGCGGATCAGGCCCATGTCGATCAGGATCTGGCGACCGCCGGTGTAGAACTGGACCAGCATCCCGGCCATCAGCGTGTTGACCGCGATCCCGCCCTGGCGCGCCCGTTCGCCGATGTCCTCGGGCGAGATCCGCTCGCCGACCCGGCGCAGCAGTTCGGGCCAGCGGTAGAAGGCGTTGAGGTAGGAGCCGGCGATGTAGGCGCTGACTGGATAGAGCTTTGACTCCTGCACGGTGCGCGTGCGCAGGCCCCAGACCCAGGACTCCGAGAAGCGGCGCTGGAGCTGGTTGGCCCGCAGCAGCGCCTGATAGGTGTGGTCGGCCGGCACCTTAGGCCGTCCCCAGCTCGTAGATCCGCGAGCGCTGCGCCGCTGCCTTCTCCTCGTCGGCGTAGGCGTCGGCGGCGGGCCGGCTGTACTCGACGGCGATCCGCGAGCCGTCGCGGAGGCCATCGATCGTCGCGTTCATCAGGCAGGGGACGTTGTACTCGCGGGTGAGGATGCCGAGGTGGGAGCGGACCGTTCCACCCATGCAGACGACGGCCTTGAACTCGCCGAGGATCGGCGCCGTCAGCGTCCCCCCGCAGTCGTCGATCACGGCGATCGTCTCCTCCGGGACCCCCTCGGTCAGCCACTCCATCACCTTGTCGACGGTGTGGACGTGGCGGGCGATGCCCTCCAGGTCCTGCGGGGTCGCGAAGACGTTGTCGCCGCTGCCGACGATGCGCCGGCCCGCCTCGTCGATCTCCTGTTCACCGGAGTCCTCGAGGTCAGCCAGCGGCTTGTGCTTCTCCGGCGCCTCCTCGTAGGTGACCGTCGCCGAGGCTTCGAAGCGATACCCGGTCGCCAGCAGGCCGGCCTCGATTTTCTCGAAATCCTCGCGCCTGAGCTGTAGCGTGCGATCGTGGACGGCCTCCTCCCAGCTCTTTCCGCTCGCCTCGAAGCGCTCCTCGGCCAATTTCCGGATCGCCTCGTGGAAAGCGGCGACGATCGGCGTCTGCGGATCCCGCGGCCAGGCGTCGCGATAACCGTAGTGCTCACCCATCTCGGCCAGTATCTCCGGGCTCGAAACGACGGCGAGGGGGCCGCTCCCAGGGCGGTTGGAGAATGTCCGAAGCCGAACGGGAAATCGGAACATGGATCGAGGAGGGGTTTATGGACGGGGTTGCGATGGAGATGAAGCTCGAGGTGGTCGTGGTGCCGGTGTCCGACGTCGACCGGGCGAAAAGCTTCTACGAGGGGCTCGGCTGGCGGATGGACATCGACTACGTCGGCAACGAGGAGGGGTTCCGGGTCGTGCAGCTGACGCCACCCGGCTCGGAGTGCTCGATCATCATCGGCGAGGGGATCACCGACGCGGCTCCGGGCTCTCTGGAGGGGCTGCAGCTCACCGTCGTCGACATCGCAGCCACGCGCCAGGCCTTGGTCGGCCGCGGGGTCGAGGTCAGCGAGGTCTTCCACGACGCGGGCGGGATCTTCCACCACGCCGGGACCGCCGAGCGGGTCAGCGGCGCCGCGCCCGAGCACGCCGACTACGGGTCGTTCGCCTCCTTCAGCGACCCCGACGGCAACGGCTGGCTGCTGCAGGAAATCCGCACCCGAGCCCCCGGCCGCTGAGGCGCGGCCGCAGAAAGGAGCAGAACGATGGCAACGAGCTACGACTCGGTCGCAGAGCTGGCGGACGCGATGCGGCGGGCGGCCGCGGCCCACGGCGAACACGAGGAACGAACCGGCGAAGAGGACGCCAACTGGCCCGACTGGTACGCCGAGTACATGGTTCGCGAGCAGGCTGGCGAGGAGCTGCCGCAATGAGCGGCGCCGACTACGACGCGATCGTGCTCGGCGGCGGCTCGCCCGGCGAGCACTGCGCCGGGGCGCTCGCCGCCGGCGGCCTGCGCGTCGCCGTGGTCGAGCGCGAGCTGGTCGGCGGCGAGTGCTCCTACTGGGCCTGCATCCCCTCGAAGTCCCTCTTGCGTCCCGGCGAGGCGGTCGAGGGCGCCCGGCAGGCCGCGGCCAGCGCCGAAGTCGACGTCGAGGCCGCACTCGCCTGGCGGGACTTCATGGTCTCCGACCATTCCGACGCCGGCCAGGAGCGTTGGCTGGCGGACAACGGGATCGACCTGATCAGGGGCTCGGGGCGGCTGGCGGGACCGGGCGCGGTCGAGGTCGACGGCAGCCGCTACACGGCCGATCACGTCGTGCTGGCGAACGGCGCCGACCCGTTCCTGCCGCCGGTGCCGGGGCTGCGCGAGCTCGACGGCGTCTGGTGCACGCGCGAGGCGACCAGCATGGAGGCGGTGCCGCGCCACCTGCTCGTCCTCGGCGGCGGGCCCGCGGGGGTCGAGCTCGCCCAGGCGGTCAACCGGCTGGGCGGCAGCGCGACCGTCGTCGACGGCGCCGCCCACGTGCTCGCCCGCGAGCCGGCCCCGCTCGGGGAGGCGCTGGGCGAAGTCCTGCGCGGCGAAGGGATCAAGCTCGAGCTTGGCGTGCAGGTCAGCGGCACCCGCCGCGACGGCGAGGACTTCGCGATGGAGCTCGACGACGGCCGCGAGCTGCGCGGAGACCGCCTCTTGGTGGCGACCGGCCGGCGCCCGCGAGTCGCCGACGTCGGGCTGGAGACGATCGGGGTCGAGCCGGATCCGCACGGGGTTGCAGTCGACGAGCGCCTGCGGGTCGCCGACGGGGTCTGGGCGATCGGCGACGTCAACGGCGCCTGGCCGCTCACCCACGTCGGCAAGTACGAGGGCGAGGTGGTCGCCGCCAACATCCTCGGCGAAGACCGCGTCGTCAACTACGAGGCGGTGCCGCGGGTCACCTACACCGACCCCCAAGCCGGAGCGGTCGGCGCCAGTGAAGCCGAGTTCAGCGGCACCGCCCGGCTCGCCGAGGTCGCCAAGACCGCGACTTACACCCATGCCTACGCCGACTCCAACGGCTACCTCACCCTGCTCGGCGACGGCGAGCGCCTGACCGGCGCCCACGCGCTCGGCCCCGAGGCGGGCGAGTGGCTGCAGCAGGCGACGCTGGCGATTCGCGCCCGCGTCCCGCTCGACGTCCTCGCCGACACGATCCAGCCCTTCCCGACCTTCTCCGAGGTCTACGTCGAGGCGCTGAAAGCGCTGCGCGCAGCCAGCGGGGCTTAGCGCGGTCCAAGGTCGTCGTAGATCCGCACCGCTGCCAGCTTGCCGGCCTCACCGTGGACGAAGACGGTGAAGCCGGCTTGAGGCGCAGTCGCACCTGGGCGGCTGAGGTTGTACTCGAGCGCGCAGGTGGCGTCGTCCTCGACCAGGACGCAGGGCTCGAGTTCGACGGCCCCCTCCGATAGGCAACCGCCATAGAAGGAGCACAGTGCATCTGCGCCTATGTGGACACGGCTGGCGGTGTCGGCCTCGCGGGCGTAGCCACCGGCTTCGAACGCCGCCGCGACTGCCCTGGCGTCGCCCGCCGCCAACGCCCGCCCGTACTCCGCCACCGCATCCGGCTCCGACAGCTCGGGGTCGGGCGCCAGCAGCGGCGGCCTGTCCGCGCGATGGCCGGTCAGCGGCCGGGTGCTGAAGTAGACGCGGATCTCCTCGAGCAGGCCGTCGCGGTCGTGGTCGGCGACCAGCCCGTGCGGGAGGGCAATCCGCCCGGCCTCGGTGTCGAGGTGGATGACCACCTCCTCGAACCCGCGCTGCTCGAGCACCGACCTCTGGACGTCCTCGACCGAGGCGTCGTGGTCCAGCAGCCACCGCCCGACGTCGGCGACGAACTCGCGGAAGGCCTCCTCGCCGGCGATCAGGCCGCGCAGCGGATGCTGGATCCGCGGTTCCCCGCCAAACGACTCGACCAGCGCATCGACCTCGCCCGAGGCCAGCCCGTCGAAGTAGGGAACGTCGACGACCTCCTGCCGCCGCTCTTCCCACTGAGCCAGCACCGCTGCGGAGAACAGCTCGGGAACCCACGGCATGACCCCAGTCTCGCACCGGGGAGCGCCCCCGGCCACAGTCCGGCGGCCCCAGAGCCGGTTAGTCTTCGGCTCATGAGCGGCCAGCGAGTGCCCGGCGGCGTGGTGCATCGGTTGCCTCGGGACCTGCGCACGACGCTGATCTCGAGCACCACGGCGCTCGATGCCTGGAAGGACATCACGCCCCTGGCCCGCAACGAGTTCATCTGCTGGGTCGAGGACGCAAAGCAGGAGAAAACCCGGCAACGCCGCATCCGCCGAACCCGGGAGGAGCTGGAGGAAGGCCAGCGCCGTCCCTGCTGCTGGCCAGGCTGCAAGCACCGCGAGCGCACCGGCAGCTAGCGGCTCCGATCGAGCCCGCAGGGGCTCACCGCCCTCCGCCGCGGGCGTCCTTATCCTTGCGCGTCCTTGTACGACGCCCCTCACCTGATTGGCGGCGGGGCGCGTGCCCGATCGCTGCCGGATTGGCCCAATGGCCGGCCGCTGCGCTCCTGGCAGGAGGAGGCCACCGAGGCCGTGCGCGCCCACTCGGCTGCCAGCTTCCTGGCCTCGGCGACGCCGGCGGCCGGCAAGACCACCTTCGGCCTCCACATCGCCCATCGGATGCTGAGCGCCGGGTTCGTCTCGCGCGTGGTGGTGGCGGGACCGACCACCCACATCTGCCGCCAGTGGGCCGCCGACGCGGCCCGCTACGGCATCGACCTGGAGCCGAACCGGCCCAACTCTGACGGGCCGGAGTCGGCCGACTTCCACGGCGTCGCCGTCACCTACCAGACGATCGCGGCCGGGCCGGAGACGCACCGCCTGGCCAGCGATCGCCGGCCGACCCTGCTGATCGCCGACGAGCCCCACCACATGGGCGATCAGGCCGCCTGGGGCGTGCAGACCCGCAAGGCCTTCGACGGCGCCCACTTCCGCCTCCTCCTCTCGGGCACGCCCTTCCGCTCCGACAACTCGGCGATCCCCTGGGTCGACTACGACGATGACGGGATCAGCCGGGCCGACTACGTCTACGGCTATCCGCAGGCGCTGGTCGACCGCGTCTGCCGCCCGATCACCTTCCTGCCATACGACGGCGAGATGGAGTGGCTCTCCGACGGACGCCTGCGCAGCGCCGACTTCGACCTCGTCCTGCCGGCGGCGGAGGCAGCGCGGCGCCTGCGCACGGCGCTGCACCCGGAGGGCGAGTGGATGGGTGAGGTGCTGCGCGACGCCGACTCCAGGCTGAGCGAGGTGCGCGCCGACGGCCACCCCGACGCGGGCGGGCTGGTGATCGCCTCCGACCAGGATCACGCGCGGGCGATCGCTGCGCGCCTGGACTCGATCTCCGGGCAGCGACCCGAGCTGGTGATGAGCGACGAGCCCGGCGCCAGCCGGCGGATTGCCGACTTCGCCGCCTCCGACCGGCGCTGGCTGGTCTCGGTGCTGATGGTCTCCGAGGGCGTCGACATTCCCCGCCTGCGAGTCGGCGTCTACGCGACCGCCGCCCGCACCGAGCTCTTCTTCCGCCAGGTGGTCGGCCGCTTCATCCGCGCCACCCCGAGGCCGCGCCGCCAGATGAGCTACCTGCTGATGCCCGCCGACCCGCGGCTGAAGGCACTTGCCCACGAGATCGAGGAGGAGCGCCGCCACGCGCTCGATCTCTCGCCTGGCGGTGAGGAAGAGGAGATCGAGTTCGACGAGCCCGCCGCGGAGCGGCGCGAGCCGGGCGAGGCCTTCGCCGCCCTCAGCTCGGGCGACGCCGAGCTGGCCGGGGCGATCATGAGCGAGACCACGCTGCAGCTCTTCCCGACCGACGACCCCGAGCCCCAGCCGAGGAAGGCGGTCGCCCCCGCCAGGTCCGAAGCCGCACCAGAGGAACCAAAGCGGGAGTCCGCATACGCGATCCGCGAGCGCCTGCGCGCCGAGCGCAGCCGCTTGGTCGCCAACCTCGCCCGCCGCACTGGCAAGTCCCACCGCGAGATCCAGGCCCGGGTCAATCGCGACACCCGCGTGCGCTCGGTCGCCGGCGCCACTATCGAGCAGCTCGAACGCGGCAACGAGGTGTTGCGTCGCGAGCTGTGGCGCTGAGCGCAGCGCCGAGGCGAAGTTGGCGGAAAACCGACCGTTGCGGCGTCCTGTCGCGAGCTACCGTCGCCCTGGCAACGAGCGACGAGGAGAACGATGTTCGGGAACAAGAAGCACCTGCAGGAGCAGCTGGATGAGACCGGCGGCATGGTCGCCTGGGCAACCGTCCTGGAGGCGAAGGTCCGCTGGACCAGCGGCACCAACTACGAGAACGGCCCCTACACGGTCGGCAACAAGGAGCACATGACCGTGAAGTTGCGGGTCGAACCCGATGGCGAGCCGCCGTTCGAGGCGACCGTCAAGCAGACCTTCCCGGGCCGCTCCCCGAAGAAGGGCTTCAAAGCCAAGGTCATCTACGACCCCGCCGAGCCCTCGAAGATCGCCGTGCTCGAGGATGAGATCGTCCCCGCCTGGATGAGCCCCGAGCAAGCCCGCCGCTCGACCGAGCGGCGCCGCCAGCGCCAGGAGGCGCTCGACAACGGCCGCCTCGAGGAGTTCGTCCAGGAAGACATCAAGGCGAAAATCGCCGCAGCGCAGGAGCTGGCCGGTCAGCGGACCAGCAAGCTGCTGGTCGACCGAGCGCCCGTCCCCCTCGGCACCCCCGCTCCACCCGACGTCACCCAGCAGCTGACCAGCCTCGCCGACCTCCGCGACCGCGGCGCCCTGACCGAGGCCGAGTTCGAGCAGCAGAAGGCAAGGCTCCTCACCAGCGACGGCAACTAGCTCTCCCTCGTCTCCCGGCCCGCTAAACGCGACGCTTCGGCGGGGGAGCAGGGCATCCGGGTCCCCCGTCAGGGGGAGACGACGGGCTGATCCGGGCAGACCCGGATGTATTCGATGTCACGGCCGACATAGTGGTGCCATTCGGGAATGGTGAGATTTCTGCCGACCGCGGCGCAGGCACGCCTCTGGAGGGCTTTCTTTTCCAGCGACCAGACGGTGACCGAGCTCGACCCGAAGTCGGCGGTCGCGATGTAGCGGCCCGAGGCACTGGTCGAGGCCGCCGTCATCACCCCCGCCCGGCTCCACGCCTTGGTCGCGAGGGCTTCGTGGCTGCTCGTGTCGATCGCCGCCGTTTCCAGCGTGCCGGTCACCAGCGCTTCCCCGGTCCGCGGCACGTCGGCGGCCGAGGTCAGGATCGAAACCCGATCGTGGACCGGTGGCCCGTCCCGCTTCAGCCCGCCGGTCAAGAACACCGCGGTCCCATCTCCATACGCAGCCATCACCCGCCCGTCCGGCAGGTCGAGCAGGGCCGCGGTCCCGGTTGGCCCCGTCCCCGACAGCGAGGCTTCGTCGACCACTTCCAGGCCACCTCCGCCTTCGACCAGTCGGGCCACCTCGGGTGAGCTCGACGGGCTCTTGGTCAGCAAGACGTCGAGGCGCCCGGGGTGCGAGGTGGCGAACGCCACCGGCTCGCCGTTCAATTTGACGCTCGACGCATGCGCCCATTGCGCACCCTGCGGCTTCAAGACTTGGACCCAGCCACTGCGCCAGCCGACGTAGAGCGTCTCGCGGGAGAACTGCAGCGCCAGGGGCGCGTCGCCGATCCTGGCCGGTAGAAACTCGGGTTCACCGGCCGGGAGCGGCCACGCGATCACCTGTCGTCCCTTGTGTTCGGTTTGGACGATCGCCGCTGCCCATTCGCCGCTCGCGTCTCCGCTGATTTGCACCGGCTGACCCGGGATCGGGAATCGGAGTGACCTGGCCCGGTCAAGGGCGTCGTCGGCGGTGGCATCCGGAATCACCTCGGCCCCGACGAGGTTCCCGAGGAGAAGCGTTCGCTGCCCGGCCCAAGCCAGGCGGAAGATCCCAGGGTCTGGAATTTCCTGCAACGAAGCGAAGGTGTTCGAACCGACGGTGTGGACTTCCGCGATCCCGTCGTGGATCAGGACCGCCCGCCCGCCACTGGTGAGCGCGATGCCGGCGGCGCGGAAGCCGAACACCCCCGAGATCGGATTGAGGCTCCAGCCCGAGGTGCCGTCCACATAACCGGCGGTCATCAGCAGGCCTTCCTCGGCCTGGAACAGCCTCACCTCGCTGACCCCGCGACCCACGATCATCTGCGGCGGACGGCCCGGCTGCAGCTCCTGGACCTGACCGCCCACCCTGGCGACCGCCGTAACTCCACCGTTCGATCCCTCGACGGCGTCGATCAGGTTCTCGTCAGGCGACGCGCGCAGGACAGTGTGCAGCCGGCACGAGCCGAGCGAGAGCTCTGCCACCCGACCGTGGTAGGTGAGCAGGGCACCGCCCTGACCCCGCTCGAGCGATTTGACATTGCCGACCCGTGGGCACCGGCCGCCGATGTCGCCCGCCATCGAGATCTGGAACAGGCCGATCGTGTCGCCGTAGGCGTAGAGCGAATCGCCGTCGGCCGAGAAAGCCAGTTTGGCGGCGTAGTTGCGGTTGAGATCGAGCGCGTCGCCCTGCACCGGCAGGCCGAGCTGCACGCTGGCCGCTTTGTGCCAGCCGTGCGGCCCTTCTTCCAGGAAAACCACATCCTCGGCGGAGGTGGCGAACGCCGCTCGGCGCGAGTCGGGGGAGAAGGCCAGGGCGGTGATCTGCGTCTGTCCACTGAACAGCGCGAGACCGGGCGGATAGGCGTGTTCCCATTCGACCCTGCCGTCGAAGGTGTCGACGAGCTGGACCACCCCGGTCTCGGTCCTCAACAACGCCGCGGCTCCGTCGGGCGCGATCGCGCCATCTGAGTAGTCGCTAGGACCGCGCAGGATGCGCACGAGGCTCTCGGCGTCGACGGAGACGCCGGCCAGCACATGGGTCCGTCGCCCCGCCCGCGCCGCCAGCTCGTCGCTGGCCATGGCCAGCAGCAGGCCGGTCCCGTCGGCATCCCCCTCTGAGAGGTTCTGCGCCTCGTTCGCGACCCGGGCGGCGGCTTCGCCGAGCCGCGCCTGGTGGGCGTTGTCCGCTTCCTGTCGGGAGTTCAGCGTCAGGAAGGCCGCGACCGCGACGAGGACGACGATCGCGATCGCCGCCCCCAGGCGAAGGATCGAAGCGCGGTCGTTCCCACGGGCCGCACGCCACGCCGCAGGCCAGTCCGCGGCACCGACGATGTCGAGCGTGTCATCCAGCTCGCGGCACCGCTTGCGATCGGCAGTGGGGACGACGACTCTCCGGGCGGGGCCCAACGCCTTCAGCTTCCCCTCGTAGCCGCCGACCGAGCGGATCTCGTCGCCATCGCCGAGACTTCCGACGATCGCGGTCTGGGCTCGCAGCCTGCGCGGATCGAGGCCGCGGCGCAGCGGACCGCGGCGTCGGTGAAGCTCTGCCAGCAGCACGGCGAACGCGGCGCCGAGCGATTCCTCGTATGCGTGGGTGAGCGGGGCGCCGTCGGCTTCGAGCGACCAGAGGACACCGCTACCGAGTCGCCAGGCCGGGGTCGCCCGCCAGGCCCGGTCGAGCGCTGACCGGAATCCCTCGTCGCCAGCGAAGAGCATCATCCGCCGTGGGTCCGCGGTCAGCCCAGACGGGAGACGCGGCTCGAGGCGGAGCGTCAGCCGGGCCGCTAGCCCTCTCGCCGCACCGCCCTCCAAGAGCACCGTCGTCCCGACCGATGGCTGATCGGAAAGCGGTGCCCCAGCCAAGTGCTGCAGGAAGGCGGCGACGGCGGGGGCGATCTGCCCACTCGCAGGCAGTCGGGCGATGACCGCCGCGACCTGGGGGGCGAGCCTCCTCTTGGCCCCGCGCAGGTCCGCGGTACCCGCCGTCGATACCGCGTGTGAGCGCGGGAACCAGCGCGAGGCCACCTCGAGCCACGGCTCCGGCGAGGACTCGAGCAGCGCCAGCCCCAGGGCCGCCGACGCGCGTAGGGCCGCGACCGTTGCGGCGTCCCCGGGGCGGTAGGGCATCCCCAGGTCCGGCACCTCCCGGACCCCATGGGTCCGCTCGTCGAGGAGCTGGTGCATGGAGGTCTGGCCTTCGCAGACCAACCTGAGGCTGTCTTCGTCCTTCGCGGCGACGAACCCCTGGAGCATCGAGATCAGGGGCTGCTCGGGACCCAGCCAGCCGAGCAGCACGCGTTGCGCTCGGCCGGCGCGGGGCATCGGCGCACGCAGGTACCCGGCGGGCGCCTCGATTTGGAGTCGCCCTTCCTGCTGCCGTGACTCCTTACTCACTGTCGGCTGGTTCGGCCCGGCCCACACCGAGGTCGAGTGCATTCCACGCCGCCTCGCCGCGCCGGTCGGCCGCTTCGAGCGAGCGCCGACGAGCAGCGTCGCCGAGCTCGGCAGCCTCCACCACGCCGGCCGCGGGGCCGACGATCAGCTCGACCGTGTCGCGCGGTGGCGCCACCTCGATGCTCCCCTCGAGGATCTCGTCGCCGGCGAAGAGCGGAACCCAATAGGTGACGCTCGGGTCGTCCCCCAGCGGCGCGATCTCGACCGGGAGGAAGCTGCGTCCGCCATAGAGCCGATCGAGAACCCGCGCGGGCTCGTCGTCGCCCATCTGGACCGCCACCGAGAGCAGCATCCTGTTGGCGGTCCGGACCACCTCCAGTTCCACCGGACCGGGATGGGTAGCGACGACCACTCTCTCCCCGGCCTCGGCCGCGGCGAGAGCGAGCTCCCCCTGTAGTCGAGGCGTCATCCACTCTTCCTCCCGCAGCGATCGCAGCGCCCGGTCGACCAGCCAGCCGAGCACCGGATCGAAGGCCACGGCTCGCTCGAGCACCCCGACGAGCGCCTCACGGGCAGATGGGGGCAAGCGGTCGAGGCGAACCAGAAGCACCGCGGCGGCCAGTGAGCCCGCGCCCTTGCGGACGAGGTCCGGTTGATCGGTCTGCAAGCCCGCCGCCATCTGTTCGATCGGGGCGCTGAGCGAAGCCTCGCCGACCGGGGCGAGGAGGTGGCCGACCCGCGGCGGGCGCGAGACCTCTTTCCCGTCCAGCATCGATGCGACCGAGGCGGCCAGCTTGACGAAAACGGCCCAAGGCAGGAGCCAAAAGACGCCGTCCTCGGGCTCCCCCTCGCGGGCCAACCGGTCAACCAACAGGAAACGGAGATCGGCCCCCTCCGCCTCCAGGGCATCGAACGCCTCATCGCCCAGCGACGGCGGAGGCCACTCCTCCTCGATCGCGTCGACGATCGCGATCGCTCCCTCGCCGATCGCCAGCGGGCGGGCTCGATCGTCGAGCTCCACTGCAATCTCACCCGAGGGGGAGGCGAGCGCCAGCGCCAAGTAGGGCTCGCGGGACGGCTCGGCATCGTCCGAGCGCGGAAGGATCGACGCCGCCACGCGCGACCATCCGGCCTCGAACTCCGGTAGCGCCCGCGCGTCGAGTCGTTCGGCACCCCGGTTCACCTCCGACAAAGACCGCTCGGCGATCGATCCCCCGTCGGCTGCCTCCGCGAAGGCGACCCAGTCGCTCAGTGGCCGATGGGCGCTCACTTGACGGTGTCCAATCGACGCAGGAGCTCCTCGGCCGCGGGGCCAAGTCTTTCGGCGAGCTCCATCTGGTCTTCCGGTCCCAGACCCTTGAGCCAATCGATGCGTTTTGCCTGCAGGCCCTTGAGCTTCTTGGCAGCCACCAGGTTGACGAGCCCCGCTGGCAGCGATCTCACCCAGGCCTCCGCTGCGGTCGTGTCATAGCCGAGGCTTTCATACCGGACCATGAACTTCAGCGCCCGAAGGATCAAACCGGCCTGTGCCTCAGGGTCGGTGGCCTTGCTGGCAACGACGAACTTGATCGGCCTCCCGCGAATGTCGTCGATGGCCTGCCCGGTCGGGTCCAGCAGCAGCTCTCGCACGGGGTCATAAAAGAGACAGTTGAACCTCAAGTCCCGCGTTTCGGAATCCATCTTCAGATCTCCGTCGGAGGCCAGGAAATTGCAGCCAACCAGCACCAGCGGCTTGTACTCGAACAGCCGCGCTTCATCCCTCGGGTTCGTAGCGGAACAGACCATCGAGCCAGTATTCATTTTCACCCGCAAATCCCCAAGGCCAGCGCCAACCAACCAGTCGATCGCCGCTCGGAGGAAGGCTCCGACCGGCGCCGTCCCGGTGAGGTCGAGGTCGTTGATCGAACCGACGCCCCATCCGGCGACCACGTCGCGCGCCGCCCCTCCCGCGAGCCAGATGACGTGACCGAGCCGATCGAATGACTGACACAGCCCGGTGGCAACACGGGCCATCTCGGGATTGCTCCCCGGCCAATCACGAAACTCCTGCGCGATATACGCGTAGCTGCCGTTCGCAGCGATCACCTCGTTCGCCGCGAGGCGGCGAGGGGGCAGGTCGCCTTTCGCGTTGACCCCTCGGACTGCGCTATCGATCGGAACCGCGCGCGTAGGAAGTCGAGCTGCCCTCTCGTCCCCCGCCAGCAGGAGGACGTCCTCGACGTCGGCGACTTCCCCGTCGATCGCCGTGAAGGCGAAACCGATGATCTCCCGCCCTTCCCAGAAATCGCCGGAGACGATGGGGCCGGAGCGCACTCGGCAATATAGGTCGCGGTGGTCGCTACCGACGCTAGTCATTGGCCGGGCAAGGTCTCACAAAACGACCCCATTGAGCAAGCATTTACAATCGTATTTCAACCTGCTTAGTAGTGAACTTGCATGTAGCGGTTTGCGGCCGTGGCGAGCCAAAATGAGCCAGCCGGGCCATTGGGCCAATCCTCGACCCGACGGGCCCAAAACCCAAACCGAACGCGGCCGAACCGCCATCACGACGAAATCCCGCCGTAGAGCGGGATTTGATGGAAGCGGCTGAAGGGATTCGAACCCTCGACCTTCTGCATGGCAATAGGCCCGGCCGCGAAGACCCCGGCGCGCGAAAGTGGCCGAGTTGCAGCGTGTTCCCGATCAGCCGCAAACTGCACACCGCAAAAACGTGAGGGGATATGCGCCGATATGCCGGCATCCGGGCACTTCTGCTGAGAGGTGCCCGGATCGCGGGACCGGGTTTGAATCCGGCCTGCGCCATCGACTCGAAACCCCTGCAGATGCCGGGGTAGGGCCTCCGACGGATCATTTCGAACGGACCGCCTCACGCCGCAGCATCGCCACGGGACCCCGGCTGATCGCGCTGGCCACGGGCGGCCCCACCTCCTCGTCGTGGCCCGGCGTCCGCAAGCTAAAGCACCCCGGCGGGGGTGCCGATGACGAGGGGTCCGCTCCCCGCCAAAGGAATCTTGCCCGATGCCCCGAGCCGTGCACCGCCGCGACCGCCTCCCGACGACCAGGCTGCTGCTCACCCCCCTCGCTCTCCTGCTGCTGTTCCTGGCCTTCGCCGGGCGCGCCGAGGCGGGCGCCTGGGGCCCATCGGTGCCGGTCTCGACGGCCGGGCAGAACTCCTCACACGTGCGCCTCGACTCCGACGCCGCAGGCGACCAGGTGGCGGTCTGGGAACGGGTGGCCGGAACCAACGAATGGGTGGTCGAAGCGGCCGTCCGCCCCGCCCAGGGCGGCTGGAGCACTCCGGTCGAAATCTCGACCGTGGCGCCGGGACCTCGCAATCCGGCGGTGGCGGTGAATTCGACGGGTGACGCGATCGTCGTCTGGCAACAGGGGACGCCCTCCGGCGCGGGGATCAAAGCGGCTCGCGGCGATGCATCAGGCAACTGGGGCGTACCGGAAACGGTCTCGACGGGGTTCGACCTCGGCTATCCCACGGTGGGTATTGGCAGCACCGGCAATGCGGTCGCTGCCTGGCGGGAAGAACTGCCCAACACCGAATACGGGACCGGCGTCAAGGTCCTGGAAGGCGGCACCTGGGGCAGCCTCGAAACCTTCGGCCCCAACTCCGCCAGTTACGAGGATCGGCGACTGGCGGTCGATCCGGCGGGTGACGCGGTTCTCGTCAATTACTACGAAGGAGCGATCGAAGCCGTCAGCCGATCCGCCGGAGGTTCCTGGGGAGCTGTCGAAACGCTGAAATCCGGCGGTGGCACTCGGATCCAGTCGCCGCAGTTGGCGATCTCCGCGAACGGCGAAGCAACGGCGGTCTGGGCGAACGGGAGCTTTGGCGACGCCGCGATCGAAGCGGCCCGCATGGACGTGGCCGGGATCTGGGGGAACACGGAAGAACTGCATGCCGCCGGCAACCTGCATCAGCCCTCGATCGCGATCGACGACGCCGGCAAGGCGACCGCGGTCTGGGCGAACTATGAATTCGCCGGCGGCTGGGCCTTCGAATCGGCGACCCAGGCCTCGGGCGGCTCGTGGACGGCAGCGCCGGCGTTCACGGTGCCGGGGGAATCCTACGAACCGCAGATCAAGCTGATGCCGTCCGGCGCCGCCACCGTGCTCTGGTGGCCGTGGCGGGAATCGGCCCACCACTACGCGGTGGCCGCCGCCGAACGCGCGGCCGACGGCACCTGGGGACCGGAACTCGAACTCGGCGACGAAGGCGAAGAAATCTATTGGCCGGTCTTCACGACCGACGCGGCCGGCGGCGTCACCGTCGCCTGGCAGTCCGAAGGCTCGAGCGACCAGGTGATCCGCAGCGTCGCCCTGGCGCCGCCCTCAAGCGGAGGCAGCGACGGTACGACCGCCCCGCCCCCGGCCGACGCCGGCAAGTCGCTCGTCTGCACCGCCGCCCCCGGCGCGGTCGCGGCGACCGGCTACGTCCCCCTCGTCTCCCGCCGGGGCAAGACCGTGCCCGGCGTCCGCGCGCGGATTTCCGTACCGATGCCCTCCACCGTCTCGGTCGCCGCAACCTTCGAGTACAAGGACCACGGCAAGGCCCGCTCGATCGCCGCCGGCACGTACTCGATGAAGGTCGGCGCCAAGCGCAACCTGCGAGTGCCGCTGCCGAGCGCCCTACGTACGGTCGCGCCGCTGGGGTCGATGATCGGAGTCTCGCTGCGGATCGCGGCGAAGCCGACCAAGTCGAGCCCCTGCGCGTCGCCGACGACGAAGACCAGCAAGCTGAGGCTGAAGATCGTCCAGGTCCTCGCGCCCTGAGCCGCGGGCGCCCCTCGCAGCCTTAGCGAAGGGTGGCCGCTCGGCGAGCCATTCCCACATGGCTGACCCAAGGGCTTGGTTATAGGTCGCCCTACCGCCGAGACCGCTGCGACGATCCGCTGATGCTCTGCGCGATGACCGGCCAACCCCATCGCCTCTTCTGGATGCGCTCAGCTTGGTGGTGCCAGGACTGCCAGCAGAAGGTCGAGTCCTGCTGCGAGGGCGGCGGTTGCCCGTCGGTGTCGGAGGTTCTTCCCGCTGCGAGGGACCAAGCAACAGCCAGCAGATAGAGCGGGATTTCGACTAAGCGGCTGAAGAGATTCGAACCCTCGACCTTCTGCATGGCAATTAGGCCAGTCTCGGAGACCCGTCGACTGCAAATATGTCTGCTTGCAGGGGTTTCGTAGCGGCGTTGCGGGCGGCCGCAATCGCCAATACGCCCGGATATGCGCCGATATGCAGCGATTTGGGAACTTCGGCGCAGAAGTGCCCGAACTGGAAGGGGCGGTTGCATCTACCCGGGTGACCCCCTCGGATTCATAGGGCCCTGCGCGGCGGATGCGCACCGCGCCCGCCGGAGCGGGAGCTACTTTTCCCCGATGGAGATCAAGCACTCTGCGATGCGCTGGGCGCTGCCGCGGAGGCGAATTAGGGAAACGACTCCCGTCGCTCGCAGTGAACCGCGCGGTCGCGCCCGCCGCCACCGTCGCAGCGGTCGCTGCCGCCCTCGCCCTCGATGAAGTCGTCTCCGTCGCGGCCTTCGAGGATGTCGTCCGAAGCGCTCCCGAAGAGCCGGTCGGGCCCGCTCGAACCCTCGATCGCCTCGACGCTAACGGCGATCCTCCAGGCCCGGCAACGGCCGCCGAGGTCGGGGTCGGTGACCGTGCGGCCGATCCGCGCGCGGACCGCTATCCCGCTGTTCCTGACCCGGGCGAAGGAGGCGCTGTCGTTGCGGCCGGGGCCGCCGTCGAAGAGGTCGCCGTCGCACGGCTGGCCGCCGATCAGCAGGTCGCTTCCGGGGCCGCCGAACATCCTCGCCGCGCCGCTGTCGTAGCGCGGATGGCTCGGGTTGATGCCGAACAGGACGTCGTCCCCCGCGCCTCCGGACAGCGCGTCAGGGTCGTGATCGTCGCCCCCGTAGAGAATGTCGTTCCCGGAGCCGCCGCGCAGCACGTCCGCGCCGCCGCCGCCGCCGATGGTCGAGGTCACCCAGCGCGCGGCAAGCAGCGCGAAGCGGTCGTTGCCACCGTTCATGCTCACCAGCACCCTCCTCGCGTGCCCCCAGCAACGAGCCCGGGCCGTGCCGGCGAGGACGCAGCCCGACCCGCGGCCCCCGGTGCCGAGCTCGGTGCCGGCGCCCGCCGTCGCGAGGAAGGAGAAGTGGGATTCGCGGACCGCGATTACGTCGCGGCCGCCGCTGCCGCTCACCGTCAGGCTCGAGCTCCCGTCGATGCTCCGGATGAGCTCGACCGTCACCGCGTGCTGGTTCCCCGCGCGCTCTCCGCAAGAGCTCTCTGACGCAAAGGTTCCCGTACACAGGTCGTCCCCGGACCCGCCGAACGCCCGGTCGCCGGGACCGACGCCCGTGAGGCGATCGTTCCCAGGCCCGCCGTCGAGGCGGTTGGCGTGGCCGTTGCCGATGATCCGGTCGTTCCCCGAGCCGCCGAGCAGATCCTCGACCCCAACCAGGCGCTCCCTCACGTCCCCGTAGACCCAGCCGGTCCTGAGGTCGGCGGTGATCGGGGTGCTCGCCGTCGCGTAGGAGGCGACGTCGTGCTCGCCGGGGCCGCCGGAGATCCGGTCGCGGCCGGCGTTGCCAACCACGACATCCTGGTCGCCGGGGCCGCCGGCCACTTCGATGTCGTCCCCAGGGCCGCCGTCGACGTAGTCGCGGTCGCCGGGGCCACCGTTGACCCTGTCGTTGCCCCTGCCGCCGTCGATCCGATCCTTCCCCGGGCCGCCGCAGATCGTGTCGTTGCCGCCCCTCCCGAAGATCCTGTCGTCCCCGCCCCCGCCGTAGATGACGTCGGAGCCGCCGGAACCGCGGATCACGTCGTCACCGTCTCCCCGCACGATCGTCGCCGGCTTCCCACCGCAGCTGACCGCGGCGTTACCGCCGGGCGCGAGGAGCAACGCTCCCCCGAGCACGACAAGTCCGACCGCTGCCTTGGATCCGATGTGCACTCTGACTATCGGGGCAGGCAGGGACGACGGACGGACCCGGGCCGACGTCAACTCAGCCTTGATCGGGCCGCTGAACAGGTCGGCGTCGGGACCCGACAAGCGCAGGCCGAGCGAGGCAGCCCGTCGGTGTACTCGGTGATCGAGCCGGCCGCACGAGCCGAACTCGCCAAGGCCAGCACCGCAAATGCACCGCCGCCGCTATCCAATATCGCCGTCGCGATCCTCTCGCCCTGATCATTTCTCAGTTCCCCTCTCTTGCCGATGAGTCCGAAGCTCGGAGGCGTTGGTGCTTCTTCGTCGAGCGGTGGTGTTTCTTCGCGGGCTTCACGCACTTGGTCTTGCCGCGGACCTTTTTCTTCTTGAAGCCCTTACGACATTTGATCGGGCGCTTCTTGTGAGGGCTCGGCTGCGTGCTCGACGTCGCGGGCGGCGCCGACCGCCCGGCCGCTCCGCCCGCGCCCGTGGCTTCTTCGTGCCGTTCTTCCGCGGGCGGCGCGCCGCCGGTGTGGGTCAGCACACTGCCGGAGAGATCGACCGCGAGGCACAGTTCCGCGGAAGGGCAGGAGATCCCCATCGGATCGCGGCTTTCGATGCTCGTGGCCGTGTTCCATGAGGTGCCGTTGTAGGTCACCCCTTCGTCACGGCCGACGGCCGCGCAGAAGGTGGCCGAGGCACACGAGACGGCGCTGAGCTCCCCGCTCGGGCCGTCCGTGAAGTCATAGGCCCACGAGGACCCGTTGAAGATGCGCTCCGCTTCGAAGCCGACCGCGGCGCAGAAGGTGGCCGTGCCGCACGACACCGACTCGAGGCCGAGCCCGTGGTCGGTGTCCACCGAGCTCCAGCTCGACCCGTTGAAGGTGGAGATCAGGTGGTATTCGGCGGCATCGGTAGAGCCGACGGCGACGCATAAGCTCGGCGACGTGCAGAACACCGCGTCGAGCCATCCGCCCCCGCCCCCGGGCCCGCCGCTCGTGGGAAGCGAGTCGATCACCTGCGGGGAGCCCCACGAGACGCCGTTGTAGAACACGGCCCTGCCGTACCAGGTGCCGGGATAGGTCTGCGGCGCTTCGTCTTCGATGGCGACGCAGAATGACGCGGAGCTGCAGGTGAGGGCGACGAGTTCACCGCTGCCGCCGACCCGCAGCGGCAACCCCCAGGTCCCGCCGCTCTTGACGAGCACCTGGTTCTCTTCGTCGAGAGCCACGCAGAAGGAGGCCGAGGGGCAAGAGACTGCCAGCAGGGATCCGTAGGGGTCGATCGCGACGGGCGCTCCCCAGGAGGTGCCGTTGAACCTCAACGCCTGGCCGATGCCGTCGACGGCGGTGCAATCCGTGGTGGACGGGCACGACACCGACGACAGCCCGTCGCCGCCGATCACGCTTGCCGCCGACCAGGTCGAGCCGTGGTAGTCGAACGCGCGTCCCTCGCCGTCCACCGCGGCGCAGAACGACGTCGATGCACACGAGATGGATTCGATCCCGACGTGGCTTTCGAGGCCGGCCGGCGAGGACCACGAGCTGCCGTTATAGAAGGTGCCTTCTCCTCCAGCAGCAGCGCAGAAGGAGGAACTGGTGCATGAGATCGAGCCCAACGAGGTTGTCCCGATCCACACCGGCGCACTCCAGCTCGAGCCGTTGAACGTCACTGCTTCGCCTCCGACCGCGGCGCAAAACAACGAGCTCGGACAGGAGACTTCTTCGAGAAACCCCGTCCCAGTGATCGTCGTCGGGCTGCTCCACGAGGTGCCGTTGAAGAGGATGGCCTGGCTCGTCCAGGCGTTGAACATCCCCACCGGCGCCCAGTCGAGGGCCACGCAGAAGGCGGACGAGGCGCAGCTGACGGCGACCAGTTCCCGGCCGGTGGATGCGCTCGATGACCAGGTCGTGCCGTTGAACTTGAGGATGTTGCCGTCGTCGTCGACCGCGATGCAGAAAGCGCTCGAGGCACACGACAGGGATTCGAGGTGTGAGCCCGGGTCGATGTTCGCCGGGGCGCCCCAGGCGGAGCCGTTGTAGAGGGCCACTTCACCCCATCCGCTTATGGCGGCGCAGAACGAGCTGCTCGGGCAGGAGAGCGACCGCAGGCTCGGCAGGCCGGTGGATTGGGGATTCGCGCTCCACTGGGTGCCGTCGTAGGTCTTCATCTGCCCTTCACGGCTCACCGCGATGCAGGATGAGGTCGACGGGCATGCGACGGAGGTCGGGGCGAATGCGGGGTCGATCCGAGCAGGAGCAGACCATTCGGGAGCGGCGCTCGCGCGACCCTGAGAGGCAGCGAGGAACAGGATCAGGAACACAGCCGACAGGACCGTCCAGCGAGGCGTAGTGAGGACGTCATACCTCATGGCTATTCACACTCCCTCGCGCCGGTCGACGCTTCGAAGGTCTGGATCTGCCCGGCGCCGTTGTCGGAGTTCACCCAGATGCAGCCCGGCCGTTCGGGGTCGGGGTTGACCGTGTAGAGCAAGGCCAGTTCGGGCAGCGACAGCGGATAGTTCGGGCAGGTTGCGCCCGTGCCGTAGTCGAAGCAGTCGACCTGGTCGTAGTTTCCGTTGGGCACGTAGACCCGGGTCCCCCGGATCAGCGCGGGGCCGTTCCAGGCCGAGCTTGCCGGGATCGCGGCGGTCATGCCCGCGGGCGTGGAGACGGCGGCGCCGCCCAAGCTGTAGCAGGGGTCGGCGCCGGTGGGAAGGCAGAGGCCGGTGATCGTGCCAGAGCCGTCCATCAGCGGGAATGCCGCCCCGTAGGAGGAGTTGTAGAAGTCGGCGGCGGCGGGCCAGCTCCCGGCGCAGGGCGCCTCGGTGGTCCCGTCCAGGCAGAACAGCTGGTCTTCGCCGCCGCTGAAGTGCAATGGCACGATCACCTTCGAGCCGATCGCGGTCACCGCCGGCGTGGGGAAGTAATAATTTTCGGCGGTCGAGGAGTTCGACGAGACGGGGAAGGGCTGGCCCGGGCACGGCGCGCGCGTGTTGACGTCGTAACAGAGCAGCGTGTTCTTCGCGCCGCTGATCGTCGAGCCGTTGACGTAGTTGAAGGCATACCAGCGAGAGCCCACCAGGGCGGGGTTGCTGACGTTGCTGATCGAGCCGTTGAGCGGTGCTTCGTTTTCGCCGGTCAGAGCCGTGAACCCACAGAAGGGATCCGAGTTCGTCGGAGCTTCGGTGGTGTCGATGCAGACGACCCCGGCCCGTTCATCGGACCAGCGCGTCGCATAGACGTAGAGCTTCCCGGTGCTCTGGTCGAGCCACAGCCCCGGCTGGCCCGAGCTCGCGAACCCGTGGCCTTCGCCGTCGGTGATCGTCTCGGGGGTGAAGCAGGGTTCAGCGTCGGCCTGGAAGTGGCACGCCACCTGCAACTGGGGGTCGTGGTGGAAAACGTTGTAGACGGCGCCCTGCGTCAGCGCCACGGCCCAGCCGTCGCCACCGCCCGAGCCGGCGAAGGAGACAGCGGTGTGGCGTGGCACGCAGCCGATCGCCGCTGCCGCGTTGACGATCGGCGTCGATTCCCAGCCGGGCAGCGGATCGGGGAAGCCGGATGGGAAACTGCTCTGTTTCGTGGTGAATTCGGGCCCACCGGTAGCCGCCGTGGAGGTGATGCAAGTCCCGGTCTTGTCGGCGGAGTAGTCCGGGTGGGCGGAGCGGACAAGGGCGGCGATGCCGGCGACGATGGGAGCCGACATCGAAGTCCCGGCCTCCTGTGCGTAGATGCCGCAGTAGCCGCCGCAGCCCCCGGCGACCCCGCTGCTCATCAGGCCTTCGGACAGGGGACCGACGCTGACACCCCCCGGCGCGGCGACCTCGACGCCCGGGCCGTAGTCCGAGAAGCTGGCGAGGCTTTCATCGGAGTTGGTGGCCGCGACCGTGACGACGTTGGGAAGCTGGGAGTTGGCGCCCCAAGGGCTGGCCGGCCCCGATGCGCAGTAGTTGCCCGCCGAAACCGTCCAGACGATCCGTCGCCCAGGCTGACTGGCGAGGAAGTGCCCGAAGGTCGACTTGCCCGCATGGGTCACGTCTTCGAGTTCGTCGGCCTGGGACTGATCGATGCAGCCCCCGTGGTAATGCTTGACGAGGGTGCCGAGCGAAAGGTTCACCACCTTGACCGCGGCACGGGCGGCCATCTCTTCCATCGCGTTCAGGATCGAGGTGTCGCTGCCATCAGCGTCCATAGCGGCACTGACGATCGGGCAGCCCTGGGCCATGCCGACCATGCCGATCGCGTTGGCCTTGGCGCAGGCGAGGCCCGCAACGTGGGTCGCGTGGAGAGCCGGGACGCTGATCTGCTCGATGTTTTCCACGACGTTCAGGTCCGGGTGGCCCATGAAGACGTTGCCGCCGTCGATGATCCCGACGGTGACATTCGATCCCGTCGCCTGCGACCACGCTTCGAGGGCGTGGGTCTGTTCGTAGGGCCAGGTCCAGCGCTGTTGGTCGAATTCGTGGGCGACCGGGTAGGCGGAGGTTTCGGTGTAGAGGCCGACGGTGGAGGGCCCGACGGAGGTGACGATGGGATTGGATTCCAGTTCGGTCGTCCTCACCGCGAGGTCCTGGGGTGTCGACCAGCGAAGCTGATAGATGCCGGCGTCTTCGAGCCCGCCGGCGACGACCGCTCCCACGGCGCTCGCGGCGCTTTCGGCCTGCTCGCGCGTCCCCGGCTCTTCCGGCGTACCGACCGTGATCAGCAGCTCATCGACCAGTGCGCGGTCGGCGGCGGCGGCGACGCGGTCCGGTGAGGGTTCGGTCAGTTCTGCAAGTGTGCCCGGCGGTGCCGCGAGCGGCGTCACCGTGACGGGGATCCGCATGACGAACGGCTGCCCGCATTCGGTGGTGCAGCCGGTGCCCGACACCGTCAGGGTCATGGCCCCGGCCGCGGCAGACGAGGCCGCGGTGACGACGGGTGATCCCTTGCTGAGCTCGATGGAGACGCCGGGCTCCCCGCCGCTCGCGGGGCCGTCGAACACTTCGACCGAGGTCAGGGGAGCGGCGCTCTTGACGGCGGCGATGGAGCCTATGGAGAGCGTCACCGGCGGAGAACTGACCGCGAGCGGCGCCGACGGCGGCGACTGGGGAGATTCGGGCGTCTCGAGAGACTGGGCCGGGGCGGTCACGTGGAGCTTGCGGGTAACCGAGTTGCCGAGGACATGGCCGCGCCTGATGACGGCGGCCCGAAGCGGCCAGGCGACAGCGACGGCGGGGGCGGTGAAGGAAAGGCGATATTGCCTTCTCGCAGCGCCGTGTGCCACGGTCTCCCAGCGCCGCCCCTGGCGGCGCTGAAGGGCCAGAAGCGCGCCGCGGGGGACCGCCGAGACCGTGCCGGCGGCCTGGACCGATGAGCCCGCGACGACGGAGCCTGGGAGCCGCAACGTGACGTTCATGCTCGCGCAGCGATGCGCGCGGCACCGCCCGTGCCTTGCCGTGCGATGCGCCGGACCACTCGATGCGCCCGCGGCCTCGAGCGGCAGTGTGGCGAGCACCGTGGCGCAGACCAGAGCACACAGGACGGTCATGCTCGAAATGCTGCGCGATGCCCGTGGGAGCGGACGACGCGAGGTTGACATGCGGCGGCGTAGACGGCCGAGCCCTCGACCCTTGCGATGAGTTTGTACGTTCTCCCCTCCCCTACCTGTGGCGCTTGCCATGCTTTTTGACCTTCTTGTGGGGGTTCGGCTTCTTGTGGGGAGCTTGAGTCGGACCGGAGCCGCCGCCCGACGAGGTCGAGCCTCCGCCGCCACCGGGGGTTTCGGAGCCTCCCCCGCCGCCGCCCGTTTCGCCGGGCACGCCGGTGAAGGCGAAGCCGTTGCCGTTGACGCCGACGCACAGCTGGCTCGAGACACACGAGACGGCACTTGCGGGCTCCGCCGGCTCGCTCAGCGTCCAGGTGCCGATCCCGCCGGCTGGTTCGCTGCTCGTCCAGGCGTCGCCTTCGCCGACGATCGCGCAGAAGGAGGCCGACGGGCACGAGACCCCGACCATCCAAAAGGTATTGCCGAAGGGGGCCTGGTGGTCGACCAGCGCCGGCGCTGACCACTGCAGCGGCGAGGCGGCGAAGGCCGACGATGAGAGAGCGATAAGGGCGAGAAAGGCGGTGGGGACGAAGCGGACGCCGGCCTCGAAGGGAGTCCGCCTGCGAGGAGCAAAGTCCAAATGCTCAAATCTTGGGACGAGCTTCACGACATCATTCCTTTCCTAGTCGTGGCGCCTACCGCGCCTCTTGACCCACACACCGTGACCCCGCCTAGCCCGAGTAGACCTCGACCAACGGCAGCTGCGGCCCGCTGCCCGAGCTCCAGGAGTCGCCGACCGCGACGCATGAGGTTGCCGCGAGACAGGAGACGTCTTCGAGGTCCGTGAGGTAGGCCCCAGGGACCGCCGGGGGCGACTGGCTGGCCCAGGCCGAGCCGTCCCAGTGCTCGGCGAGCGCGCCGCCGCCGGAGTCGCCCCCGTAGCGCCCCACGGCGATACACGATGAGAGCGAGGAGCAGGAAACCTGCGGCGTCTCGCCGCCGAGGTCGGGCGAGCCGAGGCCCGGCAGGCCCTGGTTGCTCCAATTCGAGCCGCCGCTCCACCCCACGGCCATCGGCAGGGCCTTGGTGCCGAGCCCTTCGTCGTAGTAGCCGACCGCGGCGCAATAGCTGCTCGAGGCGCAGTCGACGCCGGCCAGGCCGCTGAACTGGCTGGACGCAGGTCCGATGACGGTCTGAAGGGCCCACGAGGTGCCGCTCCAGGCAATGGCGTAGGCGTGGCCAGTGAAGATTCCCTGGTCGTTGTCATATCCGCCCACCACCTCGCAGAAGCTGCGACTGGTGCAATCCACGCCGGAGAGCGAGCGGGCATCCGAGGAGGGGGGGCTGGGGGGCGATTCGAGCGTCCACGAGCTCCCGTTCCAGTGCTCGACAACCTCGACCGAGTCGCCGTCGCTGAAATTGGCCTGGCCGACCGCCATGCACCAGGCTTCATCGACGCAGGAGATCCCGGCGAGATCGGTGTATTCGCCAGGGGCCGCCGGCCCGGGCATGTAGCTCCATTGCGAGCCGTTCCAGTGCTCGATCAGCGGCGTTTCCGAGCCGCCATGTCGTTGGCCGCCGACCGCGAAGCAGGAGGTGGCGGAGACGCAGGAGGCGCCGTAGAGGGACTCGCCTTCTGCCCCTGGTGAGCTCGCCCCCGCTTCGATCGACCAGCCGCCGGCGCCGCGCCGCTCGATCAAGGCTTCGGATTCGCTGCGCCCGACCGCCATGCAGAGCCCAGTGGTCGGGCACGAGACCCCCGCGAGCGCCGCGTATTGGGCCGATGGCGCCGGCACCGATTCGATCGTCCAGCTCCCGGCGCTCGACCCAC
This sequence comes from Solirubrobacterales bacterium, assembly GCA_035542315.1. Classification (GTDB taxonomy): domain Bacteria; phylum Actinomycetota; class Thermoleophilia; order Solirubrobacterales; family 70-9; genus VAYN01. The sequence goes on from DATKLT010000050.1 coordinate 113,795, forward strand.
CTCCGGGGGTGCCGCCGCCCGGCGGCGCTCCGCCGCCGCCATCGGAGGGCTTGGCCGGACAGTGATAGAGCGTCTTCGTGAGCGGGGGCGAGTTGACTGAGGGGTGCCAGCCGCCGGCGTCGATCCCGGCGCCCACCGACCCCTTGAAGTCGAGCTCGCACCCGGAGGAGCTGCCCTTGGCGGCGAGGCCGGGCGAGACCCCCACGTGGGCGTTGCCGTCGAGGACCCCGATGCCGACCTGGAATTCCGGCCCGAGGTCGAACTCGCCATCCGCGCCCGTGACCGAGCCGGACGCCTTCGGTTGGAAGTCGGCGATCGGCTTGGTGGAGGGCCCGTCGAAAGACATGCCGCCGGTCGCATCGAGGCCCAGGTCGGCCTTGGCCTGGATCGGACCGCCGCTCTCGATCGACACCGAGAGGTTGACGCCGCCCTCGACCGGCACGGGGACGCCGGCGACCGGGACGAAGCCCTCGAGGCCCGGCCCCGTGAGGGTGAACCCACAGTGCGCGCCCTTGGGGATCGTGGCGTCGAGGCCGAGGCTCCCCTTGACGCTGAGGCTCAGTTCGCCGTAGGGGACGACCAGGTAGTGACGGTGGATCTCGACCCTGAGGGAAGGCTGGATGGAACCGGAGGGCGCGAACGACCAGCCGCTCGGCGGGGCGCCGCAGGAGGCGGCGAGCTTTCGTTGGATGACGTCCCGCCCGAGCCCGAGGTCGATCGAGGAGAGGCCGCTGGCCCGCGCCGCGCCCTGCGGCGTGACCGATTCGCCCAAGGGCACGGTCGTTTCGAGGTCGAGGGCAGGGAAGGCGTCCCAGAGGGAGGCCGGGGCCAGCGAAAGGACGCCGTGCCCGCCGTGGGCGCTCTTCTTCTTCACCCGGTGAAAGAGGCCGTGCGGCAGGAGCCTGCTCGGCGCCTGCGCGAGGATCGAGCCGACGGCGATCCGAGCGGCCGCCCCACGGGGGAGGATGATCGCCCGCGGGTTCTGCGCATCGCCGACCACCGAGATCACCCGGCTGCGAAGCGTCTTCACGCTGGCGCTGCGGATCGTCCCGTAGGCGGCCGGCGCGACGGCCTTCCCGCCCGGGCGCAGCTTGACCGCGAACCGCCGACGAGCGGGGAAGGCCTCGCTTCGGGCCGGGATTTCCTTGTAGGCGCGGCGCAGGAGCGCTGGTGTCATGCGGACCGTGTAGCGGCCAGCGGCGAGGCCCGTGAAGGTCTGTGACTGGGTGAGTCGGCGATGGAAACCATCAGGGCCCCGCACAACGACTTTGGCGTCCGCGCCCCTCGGCAGCCCGCTTACCATCACGACGAGCCTCGCCCCCGACCCATGCCGGCTCGCGGCCTCGACCGGCTTCGCATGGAGGGTCCCGAGGACGGCGATGCAGAGCAGGGCCGCGAGGGGCCGGGCGGCCCAGGCACGGCCCGGGACACGGGAGGGCTGGTGGTGGCTCGGTGCGGGCATGTCGTCGGATCGCCTAGCGCGCTCTCTGCAGGGGCGAGGCGCGCCCGCCGCGGGAGTTCGAAGAGCCCGGCTTGAGGGGGGCGCACGCCGCCAGGCCGGCCGCCGCGGCCCCCTCGGCGACCGCCAGTTCGGCGCCGAGGACCGCGCGAGAGGCCCCGCCGCCCCCATCTTCGGTTCGGCCCCGGCGGGGGGCCGAGGTGTCGAGGCGGCGCAGCCGCTCGAGAGCGGTGAGCAGGCGCGCCACCTGGGGCCGCAACGAGGCGGGTGGCCGCACACCGAGCAGGGCGTTGATCGTCTGCCGCAGCGCCGCCGCCCGCGCGAGGGAGCGGCCGGCCAACTCAGAGGGGCCGGGCGGCGTCGTACGCATGGCCTCGCAGGCGGCGCTCGCCTGCGCCGCAAACAAGCGCCTGCTCGCGGCACCGTGAAGCGAACCGTGCGCGCGGCCATGATTGCCGGCGCCGGCAACCGGGGCGCTCGGCGCTCGGCGCGAGGCGCCCGGAGCGGAGGGTGGGCCCGCGGGCCGGTATGACTGTGCAGCCGTGCCCGATGGAGAGTCGGCCGAGCCGCCACAGCCGGCGAGGATCGCCGTCATGGCGACCGCCGAGCAAAGGAAGCCGAGTCGTCGACCCCGGTGGAGACTGGGCGCCGCAGCGCCACCGTGGCGAGATAGGTGGGGCACGTGCTCAGGCGACCGGGCAATCGAGCCCTCGTGGTGCGGATATCCGTCGCCCGATCCGCCCGGCCTGATCGGGGTCTCGGCGCCGCCGGCGCTGCCGGGCGGGCAAGGAGAGGGTCATTTGTGCTTCCGGTGGCGCTTGACCTTGACGCACTTGGCCTTGCCTTTGACGGTCTTCTTCTTGAAGCCCCTCTTGCACCGAAGCGGCTTCGGCGACAACGGCTTTGGCTTGGGGGTTGCGGAGCCGCCACCGCCGCCGGGGATGCTCGTGCCGCCTCCCCCGGTGCCACCATCTCCTCCGCCTTCGGCCGGCACCTGCAGCACGTTGCTGGTGGCGCTAGCCGAGCCGCCGCCGTTGTGGGCGGTGACTTCGCAGGAGATCCCGTGCCCGGCGTCGGCGCCCTGGACCGTGTAGCCGCTGGCCGCCTCACCGGTGATCGGCGAGCCGTCGCGGCGCCAGGCATAGCCGAATGAGGTGGGGCTGTTCGACCAGGCGCCGTCGGAGCAGGAGAGGACGCTGTCGAGGGCTGGGGTGCCGCTAAGCACCGGGGCGGTGGTGTTGACCGGGGCGCCGGCGGCCGCGGGGATGGCGAGGGAATTGCTGGTCGCGCCGGTCTCGCCCGCGCCGTTGATCGCGGTGACTTCGCAGGTGATGCTCGAGCCCTGATCGGCGGCCTGTACCTGATAGGTGGCCGCGCTGGCACCGGTGATCGCGCTCGAGCCCCGCAGCCAGGCGTATTCGAAGGCCGTGGGGCTGTTCTGCCAGACGCCGTTGGAGCAGGAGAGGACGCTGTCGAGGGCTGGGGTGCCGCTAAGCACCGGGGCAGTGGTGTTGACGGCCTTGGCGGCGGCGTCGGCCCCGAGGACGGCGTTGACGTTCGGTGTCGTGGTCCCGGTGCCAACCGCGATCGAGCCGGCTTCCCCGATCGACGCCTTGCCGTTGTAGTACTGCACGGCGTAGCCGCTGCCGTAGGGCCCCTCGAAGCGGACGACGTAGTTGCCGGGGTTGAGCCCGCCGATCGCGTAGGCGCCAGCGCTGTCGGTGTAGCCGCAGCCGAAGTATTCTTCCTCCTCGCCCGGCTTGACCGCGCACGCTTCGGCGCCTTCGAGCGGGTTGTGCGTGGTGGCGTCGGTGATGGTGCCGGTGATCCGCCCACCTTCCCGCAGCGCGGCGTTGATGTTCGGCGTCGTCGAGCCGGCGCTGACAGCAACCGCGTCGGCGGCATCGTAGGTGGCCTTGCCGTTGTAGTACTGGCGGGCGTACTTCAGTTCGCTGGGTTCGTAGTACTCCTGGTAGAAGGAGACCTTGTAGGAGCCGCTCGCCAGCGCCTGGACTTCGTATTCGCCATTCGCGTTGCTGTAGCCGCAGCCGAAGTATTCTTCTTCGGCACCGACCTTGGTCACGCAGGCGTCGATGTTCTTGACCGGTGCGTGGGTGGAGGCGTCGGTGATGGTGCCGGTGATCCGGCCCCCGCCCTGCATCTGGGCGTCGATGTTCGGCGTCGTCGAGCCGGTGCTGACCGCGACCGGGTCGGCGGCCGCCTGGCTCGCCTTGCCGCTGTAGTACTGCGGGGCGTAGTTGAGCGGGCTGTAGAATTCGTTGTCGACGCGGAAGACGACATCGTAGGAGCCGCTCGCCAGGCCGTTGATCGAGTAGGTGCCGTCGGATTCGGTGTAGTCGCAGCTATGGAGGCCGCCCGCGCCGGGTTCGGTCGCGCAGACCTCGAGACCTTGGATGGGGTCGTGGGTGGAGGCGTCTGTGACGGTCCCGGTGATCAAACCCCCTTCGTGCAGTTCGGCGTTGATCCCGGAGGTCGTGGAGCGCTCCGCCACCGAGACGACATCAGCCTGCGCCCATTTGGGCTTGCCGTTGTACCACTGGGTGATGTAGTTCTGGGAGGCACAGCCGTGCGGGCCGCAAACGTAGGCGGGGTAGAACACGACCTTGTAGGAGCCGGCCTTCAGCCCACGAAAGGTGTACTGGCCCGCGCCGTCGGTTTCCTGGCAGTTGACGCCGACGTATTCGTATTCTTCCCCGCTCCCCGACAGGCAGACCTCCGTGCCTTCTATCGGCAGGTGAGCGGAGGCCGAGGTCACGGTCCCGGTGACCCGCCCGCCTTCGTGCATCGCCGCGTTGACGCCCGATACGGTCGATCCGTAGGTGACCGCGACGGGGTCCGCCCCGGCGGAGGTCGTCTTGCCATTGTGGAACTGCGGCAGGTAGTCGCTTTCGGGGGGGCCGTGGAATTCGACCCTGTAGGAGCCGGCCTGGAGGCCCTTGATGAGGTAGGAGCCGCCCGGGGCGCTCCGGGCGCATTCGCCCGCCCCCTGTTCGCCGCCGATCGGGACCGCGCAGGCGTAAATCCCTTCGATCGGGTTGTGCGTGGTGGCGTCGGTGATGAGGCCCGTGATCCGCCCGCCTTCCTGCAGCGCGGCGTTGATGTTCGACGTCGTCGCCCCCGCGGCTACCGCGACGGCGTCGGCCTGTGCGAAGGTCGTCTTGCCGTTGTAGTACTGGTTGGCGTAGCCGCTTTCATAGGGCCGGTAGAACTGCAGCTTGTAGCTCCCGGCGAAGAGGGCGCTGATCGCGTATTCGCCGCTCGCGTTCGTGTAGGCACATTCGTAGTAGGGGAAGTATTCGGAGTTCGTGATCATGCTCGGGCAGACCTCGACGCCCGAGATCCCGGCATGGGTGGAGGCGTCGGTCACCTTGCCAGTGATCCGCCCGCCTTCCTGCAGCGCGGCGTTGACATTGGAGGTGGTCGCGCCGATCGCCACCGAGACCGTGTCCGCCGGTTCGAAGGGCGCCTTGCCGTTGTAGGACTGGCGCAGGTAGGGACTGCCGTAGCCGGGATAGAACCCGACCGTGTAGGAGTCCGCCGGCAGCCCGCTGATCGAGTATTCCCCGTTGGCGTCCGTGGAGCTGCATTGGCCGCCTTCGCCCGCACAGACCGAGATGCCCGCGATCCCGGCGTGGGTGGTGGCGTCGGTAACCTTGCCGGCGATCCGCCCGCCTTCGTGGAGCGAGCCGTCGATGTTCGAGGTCGTCGCCCCCTCGCTGACCGCGACGTCGTCGGCTTCCTCCCAGTGCGCCTTGCCGTTGTAGTACTGGGTGATGTAGTTCGGGGTCGTGCAGCCCGGGGTGTAGCAGGAACCGGAGCTGAACTCGACGATGACGCTGCCGCTGGGGATGCCGGAGATCATGTAAATGCCCGCGGCATTGGTCTTGGCACAGCGGGAGAAGTAGCCTTCGCCGCCTTCTCGCGAGGCGCAGACTTCGATGTCTTCGATCGGGGCATGGGTGGAGGCGTCGGTGACGGTGCCCGTGACCCTGCCGCCTTCGTGCAGTTGGGCGTTGATGTTCGGGCTGGTAGAGCCGTTGGTGACCGAGACCGCTTCGGCTTCTTCCCAGGTCGTCTTGCCACTGTAGTACTGGGATACGTAGTTCAGGCCGCTTTCGTAGTAGGGCGCGAACTTGACCTTGTAGAAGCGCGTTTCCAGGCCGGTGATGGCGTAGTGACCGGTGGAGTCGGTGTAGCCGCAGCCGGCGTATTCGAGGTTCGATGCCTGGTAGGCACAGACTTCGATGTCTTCGACCGGGGCGTGGGTGATCGCATCGGTGACCGTGCCGGTGATCTGGCCGGTGCCGGCGCCGAGCGCGAAGCAGGGGAAGGCCATGAGGAGCCCGGTCAGGAGGAGGAGGAGCGCCGAGACGAGCAGGCCCCGATCCCGGCCTCGCCGCTCACGCCGCAGCGTGTCGTCGACCGCCATCTCGGAATCTGCCTGCCGCATCCTGCCTCCCGGCTCGTCGTGAGTTTGCGTAGGTGTCACCTGAGGCCGCGCCGGCCGCGCGGCGGGAAGGCAAAGTACCGACAGAGGTCAGCCTGTCAAGGTTTCATACACGCAACGTCGACTGGCGCTCGGAATGTCTCACACGGAGGTGCAGTGAAAGCCGCTCATGTGAGGTGGACGGATACGGTTTTCCCGAGCCTTTTGCGAACCGTAGTGTAGTGGGTGGATGACACTACACAGAGCGGGCGCAGCGCCGCGCGGGAAGAGCGATAGGGAGCTAATGGCCAGGGAGCGCCGGCACCGACGTCCGCTGGCGGCCGAGAACGGCATGCACCTCCGCGCCATAGGGGGAGAGGGTCCAGGCATTGGGCCGGCCGGCCCCGCCGCTCTCCTTCACGAGGAGGCCGGCGCCGTGCAGACGCTCGAGTAGCGCGGAGACCTGCCCGGAGTGCGAGACGCCGATGTTCTCGGCGACGGCGCGGTTGGAGGCGTGGGGGTTCTCGTGCAGGTAGCGAAGGCAGGCACGCAGCCTGTGGGAGCTGGCCCGCCGCAGCATCTCGGGCACTTCCACGTCTTCGGCGGCCGGGGCCGGACAACGCTCGGCGAGAAGCTGCCCGGAGCGTTCCTCGCCTCTTCTCGCCGCGCGGGCCGCCGCGCCGGGGCCGAAGTAGAGGGCGACGACGACCTCGGCGAGCAGGCCGAGGAGGGCCGTGAAGGGCGGGGCGTCCCCGCTCAGCACCCGTTTGCGCAGGATGCACAGCACCGAGGCGACCATCGCCTCGGGCATCGCCTCGGGCGGCTGGCGCTCGAAGGCGAGCTGGCGGCGCGCGGCAGCGTCGACCAACCCGGCGATCTGGTCCAGCTCGGCTGCCCGCGACGAGAAACCGGCGGGCAGCCCGATCATGCTCTCCAGCAGGCAGGCCCGGGCGCAGACGGGCTCGGCGTCGAGGAAAGTAAGGAGCGCCTCCAGGCCGGAGAGGATCCCCTCCTCCCAGCGCGCCTCGCGCTCGAAGGCTCCGGCTACCGCGGCGCTCCCGCGGGCCAGCATCCAGTCGAGGAGCGCCGCAAAGCAATCGTCGAGGCACTCGAAGTTGCGGGCGAACGCCGCGCGAGAGACGCCAGCGCGCTTGGCGACCTCGGCCTTGCTGGCGCCGCGCAGGCCGTGCTCGGCGACGACCTCGGCCATCGCCTCCAGAAGCCGCCCGCGCTGGCTCTCGAGGACGAGGTCATCGTGGTGGCGGGCGCGATCGGCCAGCTGCCTCGCCTGCGATGGGCCGCGCTGCACCTCGGGCGCCTCCACGGTGAGCCTCCGCTAGTTGACGCGCCCAGGAACCCATGTGGGTGCCTGGCTCGACAGGTGGACGTGCCCGGCCTCGGCCGATTCTCCTTCTCGCGATGTCACGAGATGTCGATGGGTGCAGCTAAACAAAAGTGCAGACGCCTCCACGCGATCGGCCATTGGACGGTATCGCATTGGGTGGAGGACTGTGCTGTTGGGGCGGTTGCCGTTCTCGTCCAACCGCCCGTGCAGGCGTCTGCAGCACCGGGCCCTGTATCCCGCCAACTCGGTTTTTCGCAAGACAAATCTCCTCCCGCCTGGATCAGGACGATCGCTCCGGCCAGAAGGCCGGCCTCAGCTCCAAACGTGGATGTGGCCTGGACCCCGTCCCGCGTTCACACCACCTGAGCTGAATCGCTCGGATGCCTCGGAGGGGCGAAGCCCCGGAGAGGCATCCGAAGCGGCACCCAGGATGGCCGCTCGACCACTAAGGAGATCGAGCTGGCAGAGCAACGCAAGCCAACGCGGTACCCAGCAGAAGCCCAGAGACCGTGCTGGCCGGGATGAGGGGCGACGACCGGTCGGAGAGGGACGTCTGCCACCAAATGCACCGTACCGGGTCCGTTTCGGGCACTCGTGCCCGAAACGGAGGGAAAAACCGGGACGGTTCAAACCGATTCTCGACCGATCCCGGAAATCTCAAGGCGCCGATTTGCAGGCGATTCGCGAAAAAGCGGCTGAAGGGATTCGAACCCTCGACCTTCTGCATGGCAAGCAGACGCTCTAGCCAGCTGAGCTACAGCCGCGTGGAGGAAGGAAGATACCGACCCGGCGGCCTCTTGGGTCGAATGGCCGGGGCTGCCGGCCCTTGTGCGGGTGGCGCCGAGCGTGAGAAGGTCGCTCGTATCCACATTCCCAGGAGGACTCCATGAAACGTATCCAGAAGAGACTGACGTTTGCGAACGTCATCTCTTGTCTCGCGCTGTTCGTCGCGCTCGGCGGCGCGAGTTACGCGGCGACGCAGTTGCCAAAAAACAGCGTTGGCTCCAAGCAGCTCAAGGCCAATGCGGTGACCACGGCGAAGATAAAGAAGGGCGCCGTGACCGGGGCGAAGATCAACGCCTCGTCGCTGGGGACCGTTCCGACGGCGACCAACGCCTCGCAGCTCGGAGGGGTCGCGGCCTCCGGTTATCAGAAGAGCGCGATGTGGGCACTGGTGGAAGCCAACGGGACGATCCTCGCCCAGTCCGGTGGCATCTCGGTGCAAGCGACCACCGGCACCGGCGCTTACTGGCTTCACTTCCCCGCGCAGGTGTCCGGCAAAGGCGTCTCGGTGACGCCCTGGGAGGGCTGGGAACCAGCTGACCCGGGAACCGAAGCGGCTGCCTGCGGCGGCGCGTCCGTTCCAGGTTCCGTCGGTTGCGCGGAGGGGACGAACACCGTCAACGACCTGTTCGTAGGCACCCAGGAAAACGGGGTCTACAAAAAAATGGCGTTCTATGTGATCGTCCTGCCATAAGGCCCGCGAAGGGGTGTGGCGGCCCGAGGACCGCCACACCCCCATTCGGGAATCGAGAGGCTCCGGCTCTCAGCTGCCCGGCGTCGGGTCGGAGGCCGGGTCGTACACGCAGAGCACGTCGGTCTGAACTTTGTTGGTCAGCGGGGTGGCGACGATCACGTTGACGTTGCCGTTTTCATCGGTCTGGACCGACCAGGCACCGCTGGGATTGGGACCGCCGCCGGCCAGATCGGACGTGAAGGCGAGGACTTCCTTCCAGGGGACGCCGCCGAGCCGGGCGTAGGCCTCGACCTGAGCCACGGTGGGCAGGGTCGCGCCGGGAACGCCCGTCTGGCAGGCCTGGATCGCTTCCGTCCAGGTGGCTCCGCCGGCCCTCGTCGTCTTGTAGACACATGGTCCTCCGAGCAGCAGGACGGCGTTGGCTGGGTTGTTGCAGGTGAAGTGCAAGGAACCCTCGTTCACCTTTGCCCCGGTGACCGCGCCGTCGGCGATCTTGCTGGTCGTCACGGCGTTGTCGGCGAGCTTGTTGGTCGTGACGGCGTTGTCCGCAATCTTCTCGCCGGTCACCGACCCGTTGGCGATCTTGCCGGAGGTGATCGCGCCATCGGCGATCTTGCTCGCACCGACGGCGGCGTTCTTGATCTTCGCCGCGGTGACCGCGTTGCTCTTGAGCTGCTTGGACCCGACCGAGTTCTTGGCGAGCTGGTTGGCAGCGAGGGCGCTCCCGCCGGCGAGGACGAGGAACAGGGCCAGCGTCGAGATGACGTTGGCGTAGGTGAGCCTGTTGGATAGACGCTTCATGGAGTCCTTCCGGTTCCGGGTACAAGAAAGGACGAGACCGTCTGAGCCTCTCACCGCTGGATCGGCCCGACAAGTACCGGTGAAGAGCGCTTCGGGTTTACGCCCGACGGGCGAGATAGGTTCCCGCCCATGGATGACATTCGCGAAACCCGCCCCTGGTTCTGGGTCCTGGTCGCCGTGCTGGCCGCGGTGGCGATCGTTGCGCTCGTGATCGCGATCTCGGCGAGCAACGAATCGGTCGACCAGAAGAAGCTGGTCAACGAAGCGACCGAACAGGTGAAGGAAGAAGTCTCGGGCCTCGACGAAGCGGTCGAAGCGGCGAACGAATTCCAGGAAGAAAGCGATCAGCTGGCGGCGGAAGACCGCAAGCGGATCAAGCGCGAGGTCAACGCGGCGGTCGCCGGCGGCGAAGCGGAGCTGACGAAGCTGAAGAAGCGGGTCGCCTCGCTGGAAACGTCGGTCACCGACAACGCGACGGAAAGTGAAAAGCTGCGCAAGAGCGTCTCCAATCTGAGCGCCGGCCAGGAAGACCTCGAAGCCGAACTGGTCGAACTCGAAAAGCGCGTCAACCGGCTCGAAAAGTAGGTCGAATAGGGCGTACCCTGCGGGGATGCTCTTTCGCCAGATCATCCACGAGGACCTCGGCTGCGCCTCATACCTGGTCGCCGATCGCGACGCCGGCCACGCTGCGGTAATCGACCCGCAGTGGGACATCGACCCATACCGCCGCCTGGCGCGGCTGCACGGAGTCCGGATCGAGCACATCCTCGAGACCCACAACCACGCCGACCACGTCTCCGGCCACGGGCGCCTGGCGCGGGCGACCGGCGCCACCGTCCACGTCCATGAGCTGGCCGAGGCCGAGTACCCGCACGAGCCGTTCGCGGACGGCTGGACGCTGGAGCTGGGCGAGGTGACGATCGAAGCGGTCCACACCCCGGGCCACCGGCCCGAGCACACCGCCTTCGTGCTGCGCGACTCCAGCCGCGACGGCGCTCCCTGGGCGGTCTGCGGCGGCGACTCGCTCTTCATCGGCGACGTCGCCCGCCCCGACCTCGCGGTCGAGCCACGCGAGGGCGCCGCCGAGATGTTCCGCTCCCTGCACGAGCGCCTGCTCGTCCTCGACGACGAGGTCGAGATCTGGCCCGGCCACCTCGGCGGCTCGCTCTGCGGCGGCTCGGCGCTCGACCTCAAGACCTCCTCGACGATCGGCTTCGAGCGGCGCCACAACCGCGCCCTCGGGATCGTCGACGCCGACGAGTTCGTCGCCGACCAGCTCGCCTCGCTGGGCGACAAACCGCCCAACGTCGACCACATCGTCTCGCTCAACCGCGGTCCCTTCGTCGAGGGCTTCGGCTACCCGCAGCCGATGACCCCGCACGAGGTCGAGGAGGCGGTCGCCGCCGGCGCCGTCGTCATCGACGGCCGCACCAACGAGGAGTTCGACGAGTCCCACATCCCCGGCGCGCTCAGCACCTCCGCCTACGACACCGGCTTCGCGACCAAGGTCTCGCGGGTCGCCCCTGCGGGCGCCGACGTGATCATGGTCGCCGCCTCCGACGGCGACGAGCGCCACGCGGCGGAGCTGCTCGCCTCGGTCGGGATGCACGTGCGCGGCTTCCTCGAGGGCGGGATGACCGCCTGGCGCGAGGAGGCGCGGCCGGTGCGCAAGATCGAGCTGATCGACCCCGACGAGCTCGCCGCCCGGGCCGACGGCGCCGAGCCGCCGCTGATCCTCGACGTCCGCAACGACTCCGAGTACGCCGCCGAGCACATCCCGGGCTCGCTCCACATCCCCTACGGCGACCTCGCCGGCCGCTTCGAGGAGATCCCCCGCGATCGCCCGATCGCGACGATCTGCCGCGGCGGCAAGCGCAGCGGCTTGGCCGCCTCGATCCTGCAGCGCGAGGGCTTCGCCGGGGTCGTCCACGTCGGCCAGGGCGTCGGCGCCTGGCGCGACGCCGGCCACCCGGTGGAGTCCGGCACCGCCATGACGCCCGCCGCCACCTGACGTGGCAGAGGTCAGATCGAGGCCAGAGCCTCGGCGATCGGGGTGTCGCCGCTGACGACGTCGAAGGAGCGGTCGATCGTGTGGCGGGCGTCGAGGCAGGCGAGGAGGACGGCGGCGACGTCGGCGCGGGCGATCTCGCCGCGCTCGAGCCGCTCGCCGACATGGACGCGGCCACTCGGCTCGTCGTCGGTGAGGCCGCCGGGCCGGACGATCGTGTACTCGAGGCCGCTGCCGCGCAGCGCCTCGTCGGCCTCTGCCTTGGCCCGCAGGTACTCGCCGAAGACGTCGCCCCTCTCTGCGGGCGGCGCAGCAGCGCCCATCGCGCTGACCATCAGGTAGCGGCGAATGCCCTTCTCGCGGGCCGCGTCGATCAACTTCACGGCGCCGCCGAGGTCCATCGTCCGCTTGCGCGGCGCGCCGCTGCCTGGCCCGGCGCCGGCGGCGAAGACGACGGCTTCGGCACCACCGACCGCCTCGGCGACGTCGTCGTCGGCCTCGAGGTCGCAGAGCACCGGCTCGACGCCGATCTCCTGCAGGTCGGCTTCGTGCTCGGGGTTGCGGATCAGGCCCCAGACGATGTCGCCGCGGTCGACGAGCAGCTTCCCCAGCAGCTGGGCGATCTTGCCGTGAGCCCCGGCGATGGCGACCTCCATCCCGATCAGTCTCCCAGCTCCGCGAGCAGGTCTTCGAGGTCGAGGCGGCGCGTGTACATCTCGATCTGGCCATCCGGACCCGATCGCGGCCACTCGTCTTTCGGCCGGTCCCAGTAGAGCTCGATGCCGTTGCCGTCGGGGTCGCTGAGGTAGAGCGCCTCGCTGACGCCGTGGTCGGCGGCACCCTGCAGCGGCACGCCGGCGTCGATCAGCCGCTGCAGCGCGTCGGCAAGAGCGGGACGGGTCGGGTAGCGGATCGCCGCGTGGTACAGGCCGGTGGTCCCGGGCGCCGGTGGCGGGCCGCCCCGTGACTCCCACGAGTTGAGGCCGATGTGGTGGTGGTAGCCACCAGCGGAGACGAAGGCGGCATCGGGCCCGTAACGCGACGTCAGCTCGAAGCCGAGCACGCCGCAGTAGAACTCCAGCGCCCGGTCGACGTCGGCGACCTTGAGATGGACGTGGCCGACGTCGACGCCTGGGTCGATCGGCCGCGGCGTCTCCCCGGCCGCCATCAGGCGCCGTCCAGGGCCGCGTTGACGAGGCGGTCGGCGTCGGCGTTCTGCGCCCGCTTGACGTGGCGGATCGACCAGCCGTCGAAGCCGGCCAGCGCCCGCTTCGCCTCGGCGTGCAGCTCACGCAACCCGGCGTCCTTGACTTTGTAGCGGCCTTCGACCTGGCGCACGACCAGCTCGGAGTCGCCGATCAGCTCGACCTCGTCGGCGCCGTGCTCGGCGGCGAGCTCGATCCCGCGCAGCAGGGCCCTGTACTCGGCGACGTTGTTGGTGGCGCGGCCGATCGTCTCCCCCACCTCAGCGACCAGCTCCTCGTCCGGCCCGCGGACGACGACGCCGATCGCCGCCGGCCCGGGGTTGCCGCGGGCGCCGCCGTCGACGTTGACGGTCAGCTTCGCCATCAGCGACCGGGGGCGGCGATCACGACCCGACCCTCGGCGGTCGCCGCCGCGTTCCACTGGCGGGCGGCGTAGTCGAGCTCGCCGATCTCGCGTCCCGAGGCGATCTCCCGCACCGGTAGGCGCTCCTCGCCGAGGCAGACGCCCCACTGGTACCAGGTCAGCTCCCAGGCGACGGTGACCCGGGCCTCTTCCGCTGTGCCGGCCGCGGCGCCGACCGAGACCTTGGGTGACCCCAGCGTCCGCACCAGCCCGCAGACCGTGTGCCCGGCCTCGCTCGCGTTGAAGCGCGAGGCGGCCAGCTCAAACGTCGTCAGCCCCTCCTCGGGGACCGGACGCTGGCGCTGGGGCAAGCGCAGGCGCATCGGTTTAGACCACCTGCAGGTGGGACTTCAGCCGCATCACGGCCTTGGTGTGAAGCTGGGAGACGCGCGACTCGGTGACGCCGAGGACCTCGCCGATCTCGCGCAGGGTGAGGTTCTCGTAGTAGTAGAGGGCGACGACGAGCTGCTCGCGCTCGGGCAACGACCCGATCGCCTCGGTCAGCCGCTCCTTGACCTCGTTCGTGTCGAGCGCCTCCTGCGGGTCGGCGGCGCCGTCGTCGGCAATCGTGTCGAGCAGCGAGACCTGGTCGCCGGAGGAGTCCGAGACCGTCCACAGCTCGTCGAGCGCGTAGACGGAGGAGTTGGCGATCTCCAGCAGCGAGGTCTGCAGTTCCTCCTCGCTCATGTTCAGTTTCGAGGCAAGCTCTTCCTCGGTCGGCGCCCGCTGCAGCTCGTGCTCGAGTTTCGCCTGAGCGACTTCGATCTCGCGGGCGCGGGCGCGGACCGAGCGCGGCACCCAGTCGAGCGAGCGCAGTTCGTCGATGATCGCGCCGCGGATGCGGGTCATCGCGAAGGTCTCGAATTTGATCCCCCGCTCGGGATCGAAGCGTTCGATCGCGCCGATCAGGCCGACCAGTCCATAGGAGATCAGGTCGGCGTCCTCGACGTGCGAGGGCAGCCCGGCACCGAGGCGGCCGGCGACGAACTTGACCATCGGCGAGTAGGCGACGACGAGACGCTCGCGAGCGGTGCCGTCTTCCTGCTCCTTGTAGCGACGCCACAGATCGCGAAGCTCGACCTCTTTTACGCCGGTCTCCATCTACTCAGCCGATTCTAGGTTTTTCGGGGTGGTCAGCGTCATGCGCGGGGATGACTGTGCTTGTAGGTGTCGCGCAGCCGTGCGGCGTCGACTCGGGTGTAAACCTGGGTGGTCGAGATCGATGCGTGGCCGAGCAACTCCTGAATCGTACGCAGATCGGCGCCTCCCTCCAAGAGATGAGTCGCAAATGAATGACGAAGTGAATGCGGCGAGACCCGGGCGGCGAGTTCGAGCTTCTTGATCCAGAGCCCAAGACGGCGGATGACGTCGGAGTTGGAGAGACGGCGGCCGCTCTTGGAGAGGAACAGCGCCCGCTCGCGCCGATCGGCCTCCAGCGCGTGGCGAGCACGCTGTAGATAGCGTTCCAGCGCCCGCTGCGCCGGCTCGCCGACCGGCAGCAGCCGCTCCTTGGAGCCCTTGCCGAGGACGCGGACCTGCTCGGACTCGAAGTCGAGCGAGTCGAGGTCGAGGTTGACGATCTCCTCGCAGCGCAGGCCGCAGGAATAGGCGAGCTCGAGCATCGCCCGGTCGCGCAGCTCGAGCGGGGTGTGCGCGGGGATGCCCTCCAGCAGCGTCCGCATTTCCTCGGTCGAGAGCACCTTGGGCAGGGTCTCGCCGCGCTTGGGGCTGGTGACGAGCTCGGCCGGGTTGTGGCCGGCGCGCTCGGTACGGACCAGAAAGCCGTAGAGACCGCGGACCGCGGCCAGCTTGCGGGCCACGGTGGCCGGGGCCGCGTCCGCGGCCGAGAGCCCGGCGGCGTAGCGGCGGACGTCGCGGTGCCGCACGTCGGCGAGCCCCAAGCCCTGCGGCCCGACCCACTCGACGAACCCTCCCAGGTCCACCGCATAGGCCCTCCGCGTCCGCTCCGCCGCCCCCCGCGTGCGCAGATCACGGTCGTACTCGGCAAGGGCCTCGTCCCAGTTCACGAAGTTAGATTCGTCCTATGGGGCCGTCGTCCTTTGCAGCGTCCCCTACCCAATAAATATGGGCGTTCCGACCTCGACTTCGTCATACAGCTCTTCTACGTCGGAGATCGCCATCCGGACGCATCCGTGGGAGGCGGCGCTGCCGAGCGATTCGGTCTCTTCGGTGCCGTGGATCCCGGCGCCTTCGTAGATCGCCATCCAGCGCGCCTTGATCGGGTTGGAGGGTCCCGGCGGGATCGTCTGCCCGGCGAGGTCGCCGGCCCAGGCGGATTCCGGCACGTGCCAGACCGGGTTTTCTTCCTTTTCCTGGATTTCGTAGAGGCCTTCCGGGGTTTCCAGCCCTTCCATGCCGACGGCAACGGTGTAGGTCTCGGCCAGCTTCAGGTCCTTCCAGAGACGCAGGGTGAAGGTCGAGCGGTCGAGCGTCAGGTAGGACGGGTACTCGGAGGCGATCTCCTCGGTGCTCACCTCAGGCTCGGTGGTGTGGACGCTGGCGACGATGGTGCGCGGCGCCGCGGCATCGACGACGGCTTCTTCGAGCTGTTCGGTGAGCTTGACGTCGCGGACCTTGCGGCCGTCCTCGGCGGCAACGATTTCGAGACCGTCGCCGCTCGGGTTGACCGAGGCGCTCTGCGGTTCGCGGTCGAGCTCGGCAGCGACGTGGCGGACGAAGCGATTGACCGCCGAGTGCGAGTAGCCGACTTCGGCCGAGATCGCCTCGTCGACATCGCCGCCGGTGACGTAGCGGACCAGCCGGCCCGGCAGGCCGCCGTCCTGGCTCGCCTCGACCGCCTGTTCGACGGCACCGGCGACGTCTGCGCGAACCTTGAGGCGATCGCCGGGCATGGTGAAGCTTTCGCCGTCATAGCTGACCTCGAGCGATTGGCGCAGTGGCACCAGCAGGCTGCGGCGGACCGCCGCTTCGGCTTCCTCGGCGGTCATCCCGCCGACCTCGACACCGACGATCGTGACGCCGGCAGCGATCTCGTCCCTGTGGCTGGCGTCGTAGGCGTAGGCGCCGCCGATCAGGGCGACAACGAGGACGCCTACCGCCGACAGCGCGATCTTGGTCTTGGTTCCCATTTGGACGGACACGTGGGGCACCGCTCGCCGCGCCCCACTACCTCTGCGGAAAGTCTAGGCAGCCGGATCATTCGTCCCGGACAACCTGCCTCCCTGCAATTTGCCATCTGCGTCGGACTTGTCGCCGGGCGCGACGGATATCTTTCGCCCGTGAGATCGAAGGACGAGGTTCGCGAGGAGGTCTGGGCCGCGATGGAGCGCGAGGGGGTCTCGCGCTTCCCCGGCGCCGAGGGCCGGATCCCCAACTTCGCCGGGGCCAAGCTGGCGGCCGAGAAGCTCGCCGCGCACAGGCTCTGGAAGCGGGCGCGGGTGATCAAGGCCAACCCCGACTCGCCACAGACGCACGCCCGCCGCATCGCCCTCGACGAGGGCAAGACGGTGATCATGGCGGTGCCGCGCCTGCGCGACCCCCACCCCTTCCGCGTCCTCGACCCGGCCAAGCTCTCGAAAGCGGCGATGAAAGAGGCGGCGACGATCAAGGGCGCGCTCAAGCACGGCCGCGTCGTCGCCCTCGACGACCTGCCGGAGATCGACTTCGTCCTCTGCGGCTCGGTCGCAGTCAACCTCAGCGGCGCCCGGATCGGCAAAGGCGGCGGCTACCACGACCTCGAGTACGGGATCCTCACCCACGCCGGCAAGATCGACAGCCACACCACGGTGGCGACGACCGTGCACCCGATTCAGATCCTGCGCCAGCACCTGATGGTCACCGCCCACGACCTGCCCTGCGACCTGATCGCGACGCCGCGCGCGGTGATCGAAGTCGAGCGCCAGTACGACCGCCCCCGCGGCATCCTCTGGGACCACCTGCAGCCGCCCCAGATCCGCGAGATCCCGGTGCTGGAACGGATGGGGTACGCCTAGAGCGCGTGAGGGCCGGTGCCACTCGCGGTGCGCAGGGACAGGGCCACGTTTCTTTTCGTCTGCCGGGGGCTGCCGCCGGTCGGGAGAAAGCGCAGCTTCAGAGTGATCTGGAGCTTGCCGAGCCTCGCGAGACGCCGGTAGACCCGAGGCCTGGGGACGACGCGGAACTCGAGGATCTCGGCGCCCTGAGAGGCGCTCGTCACCGGCCTCACCCCCTTGCCCCAGAGCGTGAACTGACCGGCGCCCGGAACAGCGACTGAGATCACCGCGGTCCCCGTCTTCGGCCGCAGCTGTATCCGCTTGACCTTGAACAGGTTGGACGACGGCGCGGGAGGTACGCAGGGCGGCACGGGCACGATCAGCTCGTAGGCGCCGATGTCCGTGGCGGTGCCGTGGCAGCCGTCCTGGGTGCGCGGCTGCCCGGCGAGGTCGAGGGCACCGTTGAGCGGGTCAGTCAGGCCGGCGGCGATAGTCGGCGAGCCAGCAGCCTCACGGAAGTCCCCAGCCGCGGCATCGACGAACAGCGGCGCGGCGGTCTGGTTTCCGGCGGCGTTGGAGGGGCTGATCAGGGCACCGCCGATGGACCTCACGGACTCGAAGCTCGAGTTCGAGAGGCTGACCCCGGCTTCGCCACCGCCGCTGGCTTTGGCTTCGACGTCCTTGCCCGGCCCTCGGGCGATGACGTTCACGGCTTCGACCGTGAGCTGGGTGCCAGCTTCGTGCTCGGCGGCGAGCAGCCCGACCCCTTCGGGGCCGCTGGAGACGAAGTCGTCGTTGCGCAGGATCGCGCTGCCGGTGGTCACGCAGCAGGTGATCGAGAGGGCGACGGCGGGCACCCCGGCCCCGCTGGCCTGCACCCGGCAGACGCTGTCGCGAAGGATCGGCACCGTGCCGCCCTGGGGTGAGATTTCGCAGGCCGAGCTGGTGGAGCCGGTCCGGACCGAGACGACTCGTTCGGCGGTTCCCTGGACGAGCTGCAAGCTGCCCTTGTCGTCCGCGCCGAGGATCGTGAAGTCATGGGCGACGGCGGTCGGCCAGTTGACGAAGACGTCGATGCCCGACGAGCCGCCGGTCAGGTCGATCACGGTCGAGGCGGCAGCCCCCGGAGCGCCGCCGAAGTCGATCGCCTTGTTGACGAAGACGGCTTCCGGCGGCGTATAGGTTCCGGGCTGGAGGACGACCGCCCCACCGGAGGTCACCTCTTCGATCGCTTCCAGCAATTCGCAGGGCGAGGCCTGCGAGCAGGCGGTGCCCGTGCCGGTCGGGCTCGCGTAGTAGGTCGCCGCCGAGGCGACCGCCGGAACGACCAACAGCAGGACGAGCGAGATCAGAAGGGTCCGCATCAAGCGCACGATCGCGCCCATTATTCAGCGTTGCTCGGCGGCTGGCCAGATGTTTGATTGCCGTAGGGGGATCGGTTCGTTTTCGTTGACGATCCGCTGCGCTTACGATGGGAAACGAGTGAGAACCGAGCTGAAGGAGCACCTGGCCGAATTTCCGCCTCCCCAGGGGAGCGAGCCGGGCTGGTACCCGGACCCGCTCGGCAGCACCGCCGAACGCTTCTGGGACGGAACCTGGCTCGACATCATCCGCACCCCGCAGCTGCGGATGCCGCCGGAGCTGAACGGCAACGGCCACCATCGCAGCCTCGCGGAAGGGCTGCGCCTGCCCTCGCTACGACGGGCCAAGCCGCTGCCGCCGCTGAAGAAGAGCGTGCGCGAGCAGCGGGCGCGGGAAAAGGAGCAGCGACGGGCACTGCTGCAGATCGAAGCGAAGAAGGACGCCTTCGTCCTGAGCCCGGCGGGACGGGCGCGACGCGCCTTCGAACGCGGCCAGCACCTCTTCCAGTACGAGCTGGAGCTGGGCGAACGCGAGCCGATGGAGATCCCCGGTGTCGATGACGAGCCGGCGCGAGCGACGAGCGACCCGGTCGACATCCTCAACTCGGTCGTCGCCGAGGGCTGGAAGCTGGAGACCGGCACCTTCTTCTTCGTCGAGGCGCGGGGCACCGCGATCGGCTGCTACCTGTTCAAGCGCTCGAAGAAGCGGCGCCACGCGACGACCGACACCTGGGAGTCGTAGGCCCGGGCGCGCACGCTAAGGTCGGCCGATGCCGACCTATATTCGCTTCGGCGACGACCACTCGATCGCCGTCCAGGAGAGCCTCGACGAAATCCGCCAGCGGATCGACGCCGCCGAAGCGGCGACGGTGCCGATCTTCGAGGCAACGCGGATCGACGGCGCCAAGCTGCTCGTCAACCCGGCCGAGCTGTGGACCGTGACCGAAGGGCGCAAGCGGGAGAAGTGACCGTCGACCCGCGGATCGCCGCCGGGACCGACTACGGCGCCTCCGACGGCGAGTGGCGGCGCCTGGAGTGGAGCCAGCGACGGAGCGAGGTCGAGCTGAGCGGCGGCCGGGTCGACTACGTCGAGCTGGGCGAGGGCGAGCCCCTGCTCTTCGTCCACGGCCTCTCGGGCTGCTGGCGCAACTGGCTCGAGAACCTCCCCCACTTCGGCGCCCGATACCGGGCGATCGCGCTCGACCTCCCCGGCTTCGGCACCAGCCCGATGCCCTCCTGGCCGATCTCGATGGAGGCCTACGGCAAACTCCTACATGAGCTCTGCGAGGCGCTCGGACTGGAGGGGACGACGCTGGTCGGCAACTCGATGGGCGGCCTGATCGCCGCCGAGGCGGCGCTCGACCGGCCCGAGCTCTACCGCAGGCTGGTGCTCGTCTCCGCCGCCGGGATCATCAACACCTGGCAGCCGCAGGCGCGGGCGACGGCGACCGCCTGGGGCTGGAAGCGGTTCGGGACGACGGTCGCCGACCGCGGCGCCTGGTTCCTCTCGCGGCCGCGCACGCGCGAGGCGCTGCTCGGTCCCTTCATCCGCTACCCCAACCAGCTGCCCGTCGACCTGCTTTGGGAGCAGATCGAGGGCGGCGTCCGCTGCCCCGGCTTCGGCGACGCGCTGCAGGCGCTGGTCGGCTACGACGCCCGCGAGCGGCTCGGCTCGATCGAGCCGCCGACGCTGATCGTCTCGGGCCTGACCGACCGCATCGTCCCGGTCTCCGCCGCGATCAGCTACCACCGCCGCATCCCCCGCTCCCGCCTCGAGATCTTCGAGCGCACCGGCCACGTGCCGCAGCTGGAGCGCCCGCTCCGCTTCAACGCCGTTCTGGATGAATTCTTGGCGAGTTAGCTCGTGACGGCGCCGTGCGCGGCGGAGCTCACCGTGTCCATGTACTTCGACATCACCCCGCGACCGAACGGCGACGGCGGCGAGACGTAGGCGGCGACCCGCTCGGCAATCTCCTCGTCGGCGAGGTCGACCGAGAGGGTGCGGGCGTCGATGTCGACGCTGATCTCATCGCCCTCGCGGACGGCGGCGATCGGGCCGCCCTTGGCCGCCTCGGGGGCGACGTGGCCGATCATCAGGCCGCGGGTGGCGCCGGAGAAGCGGCCGTCGGTGACCATCGCGACGCTCTCGCCCAGCCCCTCGCCGACGATCGCGGCAGTGACCTGCAGCATCTCGCGCATCCCGGGGCCACCGACCGGTCCCTCGTTGCGGATGACGACGACGTCGCCGGGGTTGATCTGCTGGTCCTTGACCGCGCGGAAGCACTCCTCTTCGGTCTCGAAGACGCGGGCAGGGCCGGTCTGCTGGCGGCGCTCGGTGCCGGCGACCTTGACCACGGCGCCCTCGGGAGCGAGGTTGCCCTTGAGGATCGCGAGCCCGCCTTCGGGCTTCAGCGGCTCCCCCAGCGCGCGCACGACCTCCTGGCCGGGGGCCTCGGTCGCGGCCTCGGCGACCTCGCCGATCGTTTGCCCGGTGACGGTGATCGCCTCGCCGTGCAGGTGCCCCGAGTCGGCCAGCCGCTTGAGGATCACCGGCACGCCGCCGGCCGCATAGAGGTCAGTGGCGACGAAGCGGCCGCCGGGCTTGAGGTCGGCGTAGAGCGGCGTCTGCCGCGAGATCCGCTCGAAGTCGTCGATCGAGAGCTCGATCCCAAGCTCATGCGCGAGGGCGATCAGGTGCAGGACCGCGTTGGTCGAACCGCCGGAGGCGCAGACGCAGGCGATCGCGTTCTCGAGCGAGTCGCGGGTGATCACCTTGCTCGGCGTGATGTCCTCGGCGAGGACGCGGATCACCAGCTCGCCGATTTTCTCGGCGACGGTCGCCTTGTCGTCGTCTTCGGCCGGCACCATCGCCGAGCCGCCGGCGCTGATTC
The DNA here is from genome assembly GCA_035542315.1 of Solirubrobacterales bacterium. Taxonomy (GTDB): domain Bacteria; phylum Actinomycetota; class Thermoleophilia; order Solirubrobacterales; family 70-9; genus VAYN01. The sequence goes on from DATKLT010000050.1 coordinate 135,145, forward strand.
CGAGCGCCTCGAACGCACAGGCCATCGTGTTGGCGGTGAACTGGCCACCGCAGGCACCGGCCCCGGGACTGGCGACGCCCTCGAGCTCGTTCAGTTCCTCGTCGGTCATGTTGCCGGCGTTGTGGGCGCCGATCGCCTCGAAGATGTCGAGGATGGTGACGTCGCGGCCGTGCCAGTGGCCGGGGGCGATCGAGCCGCCGTAGAGTAGGACCGAGGGGACGTCGAGCCGGGCCAGCGCCATCGCGCAGCCGGGGATCGTCTTGTCGCAGGCGCAGAGGGCGACGATCGCGTCGAACTGGTAGCCGCGCGCCATCAGCTCGATCGAGTCGGCGATCACCTCGCGGCTGATCAGCGAGGCCTTCATCCCCTGGGTCCCCATCGTCACCCCGTCGGAGACGGCGACGGTGTTGAACTCCATCGGCGTGCCGCCGGCGGCGCGGACGCCCGCTTTGACGTGCTCGGCGAGCGCCCGCAGGTGGAAGTTGCAGGGCATCGCCTCGGTCCAGGTGTTGGCGATCCCGATCGTCGGCCGCCGCAGGGCATCGTCGTCGAAGCCGATCCCCTTCATGTAGGCGCGCGCGTGGGCGCGGTCGGGCCCGTCGAAGACGGTCGCCGAGCGGGGGCGGGGCAGGCTGGTAGCGGTGTCGCCGTTCGTGCTCATAGGCAAGGAAATCTACCCGGCGTCCTCTTCCGCCCGTTTGGTCAGGCCGAAGACGTCCACGGGCCCAGGGCCCGCGCCGATCTCGCGCAGGCCTGCCCCCACCGCCTCGGAGGCGACCCGCCGGGCTGCCTCAGCCGCTTTCAACGGCGTCGCCCCGTGGGCCATCGCCGCCGCCAGGACCGAGGAGTGGGTGCAGCCGGAGCCATGGGCGGCGCCATCGGGATGATGCGGCCCGGGGATCTCGACCAGCGTTTCGCCGTCGAAGAAGAGATCGACGAGGCCGAGGCTGTGGCCGCCGGTGACGACGACCGCCTGCGGCCCCAGCGCCAGAACCGCCCGCGCAAGCTGCTCCTGCGAGGCCTCCTCCCCCAGCCCGGTCAGGACCCGCGCCTCGGGGATGTTCGGCGTCACCACCGTGGTCAGCGGCAGTAGCCGCTCGGCCAGGGCGGCCCGTGCCCCCTCGTCGAGCAGCACCGCGCCGCTCTCGGAGACCATCACCGGATCGACGACGACCGGGGCCTCGCCGACCAGCCCGAGCGCCTCGACAACCGCATCGACCGTCGCCGCCGTCCCCAGCATGCCGATCTTCACCGCGTCGACGCCGATGTCCGCGGCAACGGCCCGCACCTGGGCGACGATCGTCTCCGGCGAGATCGCCTCGACCGCCTCGACCCCGACCGTGTTCTGCGCGGTGATCGCGGTGATCGCCGTCATCCCGTGCACGCCGCAGCGGGCAAAGGCCTTCAGGTCCGCCTGGATCCCGGCGCCGCCGCCGGAGTCCGAGCCGGCGATCGAGAGCACCGCGGGTATGCGTGGCCGGTCGTTCACGAAGGCGGGAATCTAGATGTCCCCCGCGGATGGCGCGGCGAGGAGGGTGCGGGCGTAGACGCCGACCTGCGAGCAGGTCAGGTATCCGAGCAGCTCGAGGCGGGCGAGGGCCGCGGCGGCCTCGGGGCCCGAGATCGCAAGCGACGCGGCGAGCGCATCGCAGGTGGCGGCACCGGCGTCGACTGCGGCCAGCGCCGTCGCGAGGCGGGGATCTAGCGGCGGGCCCGAGCGGTCGATGCGCTCGGCGCCGGCGCCGAGCATCGCGTCGAGGACGTCCTGGGCGCTGCGCACGACGCAGGCGCCGCCGGCGAGCAGGTCGTTGGGCCCGGCCGAGGCGCGCGAGGTGACCGGCCCCGGCACCGCACCGAGATCGCGGCCGAGGTCGGCGGCGAGGTCGGCCGTGATCAGCGACCCCGAGCGCGAGGCCGCCTCGACGACGACGGTCATCCCCGCCAGCGCCGCCATGATCCGGTTGCGGGCCGGGAAGGTCCAGCGCCAGGGCGGTGCGCCGGGCGGCAGCTCGGAGAGCACCAGGCCCTCGCTGCAGATCCGGCGCCAGAGCGAGCGGTGCGAGGCGGGGTAGGCGACATCGGGGCCGCAGCCGAGGACGGCGACGGTTCGGCCGCCGGCGTCGAGGGCGCCGCGGTGCGAGCAGGCGTCGACGCCGAAGGCGAGGCCGCTGACGACGACGATGCCCGCCGCCGCCAGCTCGCGGCTCAGCTCTCGGGCGATCTCACGGCCGTAGGAAGTCGCCCGCCGGGCGCCGACGACGGTCACCGCGCCGACCGGCTCGAGGCCGGCGAGCAGCGCCGGGTCGCCGCGGCCGATCAGCGACCAGGGGGCGTCGGCGGCGTCGTGCATCTGGGCGGGGAAGAGGTCGTCGTGGCGGCAGCATGCCCAGCAGCCGCCGACGAGGAGCCGCTCTCGCAGGCGCGCCTCCGGCAGCGCCTCGATCCGCGCCAAGAGCTGAGCCGCCAGCTTCGGCGCCACCACCTCGACCAGGTCCTCGCTCCCGAGGCGCAGCAGTTCGGGCGAGCGCGAGCCAGGGGCACCGGTCGCGATCTTCTCCACGTAGGGACCGAGCAGCTCCAGCAGCCAGGCTCGGCGCAGGCAGTCGGGGCAGGCCCTTGGCTCAGCCACGGTCGCGCCTCCGCAGCTGCAGCGCCTGCGCCATCTCCTCTTCGCCGATCGCCTCGGCGCCGGCGAGGTCGGCAATCGTCCGCGCCAGGCGCAGCGCCCGGTCATGGGCGCGGCCACTGAGCCGCTGCCGCGCATACAGGTCGGCGAGCAATGCGGCGGCGCCGTCCTCCAGGGCACAGGCCCGTGCCTCGGCCGGCGTCATCTCCGCGTTGCAGCGACCCTCGCCGAGCCGATCCTCCTGGCGCTCGCGCGCGGCGCAGACCCGCTCGCGGATCGCCGCCGATGCCTCCCCCGGGCCGCCGCCGATCTCGGCGGCGCTCGGCTGCCGGACCGCGGCGAGGATGTCGATCCGGTCGGCGAGGGCGCCGCTGAGCTTGCCCTGGTAACGCTGCACCGCGAGCGGCGGGCAGATGCAGTCGGGGTCCGCCTCGCCGCGGCCGCAGGGACACGGGTTGGCCGCGGCGACGAGCATGAACCGGCAGGGCAGGCTGCGCCGCCCGCCGACGCGGGAGATCCAGACTTCTCCTACCTCCAGCGGCGCCCGCAGCGCCTCGAGCGAATCGCGGCGGAACTCGCAGAGCTCGTCGAGGAAGAGGACGCCGCGATGGGACAGCGTCACCTCTCCGGGTCGCGGCGGCGTGCCGCCGCCGACCAGGCCACCGGGGCTGATCGTGTGGTGGGGGGAGCGGAACGGCCTGCCGCCAACGGCGCCAGACAGCCGCCCGCAGGCGCTCTGGATGCGGGCGACCTCCAGGGCCTCGGATGCGCCCAGCGGCGGCAGGATCGAGGGCAGCCGAGCCGCCGCCAGCGACTTGCCGGCGCCGGGGGGACCGACCATCAGCAGGCTGTGACCGCCGGCCGCCGCCACCTCGAGCGCGTGGCGCAGATGCGGCTGGCCACGCAGGTCCGCCATGTCGGGACCACCCTCGGTCTCCGCCTCGAGCGGCAGCGGCTGCGGTGGCTGCGGCCTCCATTCGCCGGCGGCGAGCGGCGGCAACTGCTCGAGGCGGTCGAGCGCGAGCACGTCGACGCCTCGCGCCAGTGCAGCCTCAGGTCCGTTCTCGGCCGGGAGGACGACCGCCTCGGCGCCACCCTCCCGCGCCGCCTCGGCAATCGCCAGCGCCCCCTGCACAGGCCGCGTCGAGCCGTCGAGCGCCAACTCACCGGCCAGCGCCACCTGCTCCATCCCCTCCCACTCCAGTTGGCCCGAGGCGCTGAGCAGCGCCGCCGCGATCGCCAGGTCCATCCCGGGCCCGGCCTTGCGCAGGCTGGCCGGTGCCAGGTTGACGACGATCCGCTGCAGGGGGAACTCGAATCCGCAGTTGACGAGCGCCGCCCGCACCCGCTCCCGCGCCTCGCGCACGGCGGCGTCCGGCAGGCCGACGATCGCGAAGCCGGGTAGGCCGCGGTGGACGTCGACCTCGACCCGGACCGGGCGGGCGGCGATGCCGTCAAGGGTGAAGGTGCGGGCGGTGGCGAGCACGGAGGCGACGCTACGGAGCCAGGAATCTCAAGTGGCGCGCGCAACGAAAATCCTTCGTCGCGAAGGTGGGGAGACTTCCGCACGGCCGCGGCCTTGACGCCTTGATGACCCGTTCCCGCCAGCGAACCGGCAGCCTCGCCGAGCAGCTCGTCGCCTCCCGCCTCGCCGCCGCCGGCTGGGAGATCGTCGCCCGCAACGCCCGCACCCGCTACGGCGAGCTCGACATCGTCGCCCGCGACGGCGACACCCTCGTCTTCGTCGAGGTGAAGGGCGCCCGGGCGGGCGCCGCCTTCGGCCCCGAGCGCCCGATCGAATCGATCGACTGGCGCAAGCAGCTGCGGGTCCGCCGCCTCGCCACCGCCTGGATGGCCGAACGCCGTCGCCTTCCTCCCTACGGGCGGATCCGCTTCGACGCCGTCGGCGTCACCCTCGACCGCGCCGGCCGCATCGTCGCCCTCGACCACATCGAAGGCGCGTTCTGAGCCGAGACGGCGCGACCGCCGCCCCGGCTCGCCCCGCACTCACTTCAGGTGACGATTTCCACTTCTTCTTCGGGTTCTTCGGCCGGGTGGTGATGGCAGTGCCAGGTGTGGCCGCTGTAGCTGCCGTGGGACTCATATCCCCCGCGCGACCCGTGACCGTGGTCGCAGGCCATGCTCGCCGGAACGAGCACCGCAAGGAACAGAGCGCCGACCGCCGACAGCGTCGCCAGGTACTTGCTCCAACGTCTCAACGGAACCCCCAGTGGGTCGGACGCGCAGCCCGATGCCGCGCGCATCGGCCGACATACTCGCGCCGGCCCGCCGTCCCTCCCGCGGCACTAAGCGAATGGCCGACCCCTCGCCCCCAATTTCTGGGAGTGCGGTTGGGCGATCGCCGCAAGTCCGCCGCCGGGGCCTCACCTGACCAAGCAGATCAAGGACGCAGGGAGCGCCGTGTGCTCTGCACACAAGCGACCGAGGACGCCGATATCCGCCGGTCAGGTGAGGCCGCGGCTCAGGTGAGGCCGAGCTGGGTATAGGCGACGCTTTGGAAGGAGCGGCGATGCAACGGTGAGATGCCGAGCCTGTCGATCGCGGCGCGGTGCTCGGGGGTCGAGTAGCCGACGTGCTCCTCGAAGCCCCAGCCTGGGTGGCGCAGGGCCGCCTCGTGCATGTAGCGGTCGCGAGTCACCTTGGCGAGCACCGAGGCGGCGGCGATCGCCGCGCTGGTCGCGTCGCCGCCGATGACGCGACGATGCGGGACCGCGCAACGGGGCAGGGCGAAGCCGTCGACGAGGCTGATCGCCTCCGTCCCCGGCGCCAGCCTTTCCAGCGCGCAGGAGAGCGCTTCGATGTTGGTGTTGTGGAGGCCGCGGCGGTCGATCCCGGCGGCGGAGCGGACGACGACGGAGGCACGCTCGGCGGCCCGCAGCACCGCCGGGAACATCTCCAGCCGCCGCTCCTCGGTCATCTGCTTGGAGTCGTGCAGGCCCGCGAGGGCGCGCCGGTCGGCATGAGAGAGCCGCTCGTAGTCGATCAGCACCGCGGCGGCGACCAGCGGCCCCGCAAGGCAGCCGCGGCCGGCCTCGTCGGCGCCGGCGACGTAGCGGCTCTGCAGGCCACGGTCGAAGGCGAAGAGGCGGCGACTGCGGGCGAGCCGGCGGCGGTGGGTGATCCCGGGCTTCGGCTTAGAGGAAGCCGATTCGATCGGGGGGCCAGTAGGTGAAGAAGGCTTCGCCGATGATCCAGTCTTCTGGGACGGGGCCCCAGAAGCGGCTGTCGTCGCTGGCTCCACGGTTGTCGCCCATCATGAAGTAGTGGCCGGGTGGAATCGTGATCTGTCTCGGCAAATTGCAGCCGCTGCCGTTGCCGCAGGGCGTGATGTAAGGCTCGTCGGTCTTCTCGACACCGTTGACCACCGGGTGCCCTTCCTTGACCGAGAGGGTGTCGCCGGGGCCGGCGACGATCCGCTTGATGAAGGTCTGGCTCGACTCGGCGGCGGTCGGTTTCGGGCAGGCCTCGGCCGGCGGCTTCGGGGCGCCGCATTCGGGCCCGGTGCCGTCGGCGCCCGCCGGTGGATGGAAGACGACGATGTCGCCGATCGCCGGCTTCTGGAAGTCGTAGATGAAGCGGTTGACGAGGACGCGCTGGCCGATGTCGAGGGTCGGCTCCATCGAGCCGGAAGGGATCTGGTAGGGCTTGATCAGCCAAGCCTGGATCGCCAGCGCCAGCCCGAGCGCCAGCGCGACGATCACGACCAGCTCGATCAGACCGCCCGCCTTGCCCTTTGGCTTCGGTATCGAGACCAAACCAGGACCGCCTCGGGTCTAGAGGAAACCGATTCGGTCGGGGGGCCAGTAGGTGAAGAAGGCCTCGCCGATGATCCATTCTTCTGGGACGGGGCCCCAGAAGCGGCTGTCGTCACTCTCGCCTCGGTTGTCGCCCATCATGAAGTAATGGCCGGGTGGGATCGTGATCTGCTTCGGCAGGTTGCAGCTACGGCAGGGGTTGATGTAGGGCTCGTCGGTCTTCTCGACGCCGTTGACCACCGGGTGCCCTTCTTTGACCGAGAGCGTGTCGCCGGGGCCGGCGACGATCCGCTTGATGAAGTTGTCGCTGGCCTCTTCGCTGGTCGCGGTGGGACAGGGTTCGTCGGCCGCTTTCTTCACCCCGCACTGCAGGCCCATCGGTTCTTCGGAGCCGGCCGGCGGGTGGAAGACGACGATGTCGCCGATCGCCGGCTTCTCGAAGTCGTAGATGAAGCGGTTGACGAGGACGCGCTGGCCGACGTCGAGGGTCGGCTCCATCGATTCGGAAGGGATCTGGTACGGCTTGATCAACCAGGCCTGGATCGCCAGCGCCAGCCCGAGCGCCAGCGCGACGATCACGACCAGCTCGACCAGACCGCCTGCTTTGCCCTTTGGCTTCAGGCTCGAGAGTTTCAGCTCGGCGAGTCCTCGTCGGAGTCACCGGCCCGAGCCGGCTCCTCGTCCTCGGCATCACTCGACGCTGCGCTGTCCTCGGTCTCCCCCGCCTCGGCTGCCGCGTCCCCATCCGCTGCCGCTTCCGGCTCCCCATCGGTCTCAGTCTCCGCCGGCTCCGCCGGCTCAGAAGTCTCCTCCGCGGCCGGCGCCTGCTCGGCGGCCTTTGCCTCGGGCTCCTCCACTGGCGCCTCCTGCTCCTCGGCGTCGGCCTCGGGCGCGCTCTCCTCGGCCGCCTCCGGTGCCTCAGCGCCCTCCTCGGCCGCGGGCGCCTCCTCGGTCTCGACCGGGACGACGTCCTCCTGGCTGACGCCCTCGGCGTCGGTCGCGGCGGCCTCGACCGGCGCCGAGACCATGTCCTCGTCGATGCCCCAGCGCCGCTCGGCGACGCGGGCGGCCTTGCCGACCCGCCCGCGCAGGTAGTAGAGCTTGGCCCGGCGCACGGCGCCGCGCGCGGCGACCTCGAGTTTCTCGATCTTCGGCGAGTGCAGCGGGAACGTGCGCTCGACGCCGACGCCGAAGGACTGCTTGCGGACGGTGAAGGTCTCCCGCACCCCAGAGCCCTGGCGGCGGATGACGACGCCCTCGAAGACCTGGGTGCGTTTGCGCGATCCCTCGATCACCTGGAAGTGGACGCGCACGCGGTCGCCCGGCTGGAAGGACGGCAGGCCCTTGCGCAGCTGGTCGCGCTCGATTTGGTCGATGACGGAGCTCATGATGAGGCGATAAAAAACCGCCGGACCCAGTGCGGGAACCGCGCGGCTCGCGGAATGGTAGCTGAGCCGAGCTGGGAGGAGACTCTCGCCCCCAGCGTGAGGGTCTCAGCGGGTCGCGCCCCGTTTCAGCACCGTCCCCTTCGTCAGGCTTGCCGAGACGCCCCCGGTCGGCGTGTAGGTGACCTTGAAGGAGACCCTTGCACTGCCGGCGCGGGTCAGCGCCGAGGCCGCCTTGCCCCTGGCAACGATCGGGATCGAGACCCTCCCCTTCTTCGTCTCCGTCCGGCTCTCCCTCTCGACCGACTTGCCGCTGAGGACGATCCTGCCGGGGCCGCCGACCTGCAGGCTGAGAACTGCCCGCCCGACCTTGTGGTTCTCCTTCACCTTCGCCCCCTTGCCGAACGAAAGGAAGTTCGCGGTCACGGCCTCATCGGCGTCGACCACCAGCTCGCACGCTTTGCCCGCGCAGGACCCGGAGTACCCGCCGAAGGCGAAACCCGCCTTCGGCTTCGCCGAGAGGGAGACCTGCGTGCCGTCGTTGATGGTCGCGGCGCAGACCGAACCGCAGTCGATGCCGTCGACGCTCGATAGCACCGTGCCCCCCGCCGGGGCGAGGTTGGAGACGGTGAGGGTGTGGCGGCCGAGCCAGCGAACCGCGTTGACCGCGAGCCGCCCGTACGGTCCGCTGAAGCCCCCTCCGAGTTCGCCCGGCCAAGCCGAGACCGCGACGACCCTGCCCTTGTAGGCGATGGCTTCGCGCCCGTCGGACCACCTGGCGACCGACGTCGCGCCCGACGCCAGCGTGTTCACGGTGTTGTATTCGGTGCTCAGCGCGGTGACCCCCTGCATCAGCGGGCTGGAGGCGTCGTAGGCCCCCAGCGAGACCAGGCTGAAGGTGTTCGTGCCCGGGAGCAGCGGCGCGTAGCCGCCGCTGAGGAAGCGTCCCGTTGGCCCGTCCTGGACTTCCGCGCCCGCACCGTAGTCGTCGTAGGCGAACTGGACGAGGACCCCGCCCGCATCGAGATAGTCGGCGAGGGCGTTCCCGTACGCCGCCTGGTCGACGAACTGCCCGTCCGGGATGTCGACGACGAGGTCATAGGTTTCGAGAATGGCGCGGTCGGGCACCGCGACTTCGTCTCCCGTCAGGTCCACGTCCGCGACATCCGGCTCGGCGGCGATCTGGCTGGCCAGCGCCATCGGCGGGCCGCTGGCGGAGTAGACGACCAGCACCCGGTAGTGCCCCTCGGAGCCAAGCGCCGCAGGAGCCGAGCAGCAGAGCGCGGCGACAGCGAGCAGGATCAGGAGCGCCGCTGGCGTCAGCCTCGACTTCATGGCGGCCAACCTGTCAGACGACCACCTCGCCGTCAAGGGAACGGCTCACCGGCGCGCTTCCCGCGCCTCGAACTCGGCGGCGCGCCGGCGGCTCTGCTCGAGCCGCCACTGGCGAACCTTCTCGTGGTCGCCGGAGAGGAGGATCTCGGGGACGTCCCAGCCGCGGTAGCTGGCGGGGCGGGTGAAGTGCGGGTACTCGGGCATGCCCTCGAGGGCGTGGCTGAAGGACTCCTCGACCGCCGACTCCGCGTGGCCAAGCGCGCCGGGCAACTTGCGCATGAGGACGTCGGCGACGACCATCGCCGGCAGCTCGCCGCCGGCAAGGACGTAGCGGCCGATCGAGAGCTCGTCGTCGACCAGGTGCTGGTGGACGCGGTCGTCGAATCCCTCGTAGCGACCGCAGAGCAGCGCCAGGTGGGGCTCGGCGACCAGCTCGTCGGCGATCTCGTCGCTGAGCACCGGGCCGGTCGGCGAGAGCAGCACGGTCCGCGGCCGCGGCCCGTCGCCGTAGGAGGCCTGCAGGGCGGCGTCGATCACGTCGACCCGCAGCACCATCCCGGCGCCGCCGCCGTAAGGAGAGTCGTCGACCTGACCGGCGCCGAGCGGGGTCGTGTCGCGGTAGTCGATCAGGCGCAGCTCGTTGCCCTCGGCGAGCGCATTGGTTACCGAGCGCTGTGTCTGCAGCCACTCGAACGCCTCCGGGAACAACGTGAAGATGTCGAGTCTCATCGCTACCGCCAGTAAAGCGGAGCGCTCAGTCGAGGATGTCGACGATGACGCGGCGGTCGATCCGCACCGCCGCCGCCTTGGCGATCGTGCGGATCGCGTTGGCGACGCGGCCGCCCTTGCCGATCACGCGGCCGAGGTCGCCGTCGGCGACGGTGATCTCGTAGACGAGGTCACCGTCCTCTTCCAGCTCCTCGACCACGACCTTCTCAGGCTCCTCGACGAGGGCCTTGACGAGGAACTCGAGCAGCTCCGTCATCGGGGCAGCCTAGCTGCCGGAGGCGGCGATGCCCTTGGTGCGAAGCAGGCCGGCGACCGTCTCCGAGGGCTGGGCGCCGTGCTCGAGCCAGTGGCGCGCGCGCTCCTCGTCGATCACGATCGTCGAGGGCTCGGTCTGCGGGTTGTACTGGCCGATCGTCTCGATCGTGCGGCCGTCGCGCGGCGAGCGTTTGTCGGCGACGACGATGCGCCAGATCGGGTTCTTCTTGGAACCCACCCTTCTGAGTCTTATCCGGACTGCCATTCGGACGGGAGAGAGTACAGAAACGCCCGCTCTGGCGCTATCTGCGGCGGATCTTGGGCTTCTGGGCGGCGCCGGAGAGCTGCGCCATCTGCTCGGGGCTCGGCATCTTGCCGTTCGCCATCGAGCGCATCAGGACCCGCATCTGGTCGAACTGCTTGACCAGCTGGTTGACGTGCTGGACCCGCGTGCCGGAGCCGTTGGCGATCCGTTTGCGGCGCGAGCCGTTGATCATCCCCGGGTTGCGGCGCTCGGCCGGGGTCATCGAGAGGATGATCGCCTCGGTGCGGTCGAGCTCGCGCTCGTCGATGTCGGCGTTCTTCAGCTGTTTCATCGCGCCCATGCCGGGGATCATCCCCAGCAGGCCGCTGAGCGGGCCCATTTTGCGGACCTGTTTCATCTGCTGGAGGAAGTCCTCGAGCGTGAACTGGTCCTTCCGCATCTTCTCCTGCAGGTCCGCCGCTTCCTTCTCGTCGACCTGCGCCTCGGCTTTCTCGATCAGGCTGAGGACGTCGCCCATGCCGAGGATGCGCTGGGCCATCCGGTCGGGATGGAACTTGTCGAAGTCCTCGATCTTCTCCCCGGTCGAGGCGAAGAGGATCGGCTTGCCGGTCACCGCTTTGACCGAGAGCGCGGCGCCGCCGCGGGCGTCGCCGTCGAGCTTGGTCATCACGACGCCGTCGAACTCGGCCGCCTCGGCGAACGATTCGGCGACCCCGACGGCGTCCTGGCCGGTCATCGCGTCGACGACGAGGAGGACGTCGTGCGGGCGCGTCTGCTTGCGGATCTGCGCCAGCTCGTTCATCAGGTCCTGGTCGATGTGGAGGCGACCGGCGGTGTCGATGATCAGCACGTCGCGGCGCTCGGTCTGGGCCTGCTGCAAGGCCCAGGTGGCGATCTCGACCGGATCGGCGTCGGTCCCCTTCTCGTAGACCGTGGCGCCGGCGCGGCCGCCCATCGTCACCAGCTGCTCGACCGCCGCCGGGCGGTAGACGTCGCAGGCGGCAAGGGCGACGTCCTTGTTCTGCTTGCGGAAGAACTGGGCGAGCTTGGCGCAGGCGGTGGTCTTGCCCGAGCCCTGCAGGCCGGCCATCAGGATCACGGTCGGGCCGCTGGAGGCCATCGCCAGCTCGCTGCCGGTGCCCCCCATCAGCGAGGCGAGCTCCTCGTTGACGATCTTCACCACCTGCTGGCCGGGGTCGAGGCTATTCATCACCTCGGCGCCGAGGCAGCGCTCTTTCAGCGTCCGCGTGAACGATTTGACGACTTTGAAGTTGACGTCCGCCTCGAGCAGGGCGAGGCGGATCTCGCGCATCGCAGCGTCGACGTCGGACTCGCTCAGTTTCCCGCGCGAACGGACGTCGGAGAGCGTGGATTGAAGTCGTTCTGAGAGCTGGTCGAACACTGCCGATCAGGCTACTCGGCGAGCAACGCGTTGGCGTAGTCGGCGGGGTCGAAGGGGCGCAGATCCTCAAGGGTCTCCCCTACCCCGATCAGCTTCACCGGGATCTCCAGTTCGGAGGCGATCGCCAGGGCGATGCCGCCCTTGGCGGTGCCATCGAGCTTGGTGAGGACGACGCCGTCGATCTCGACCGCCTCGGAGAAGACCTTCGCCTGGCGCAACCCGTTCTGGCCAGTGGTCGCGTCGATCGAGATCAGCGTCTCGTGCGGCGCCTCCGGGATCTGCTTGGCGATCACCCGTTTGACCTTGCCGAGCTCGTCCATCAGGTTGGCCTGGGTGTGGAGGCGGCCGGCGGTGTCGACGATGACGACGTCGGCGCCCCGCGCCTTGGCGGCGGAGATCGCGTCGAAGGCGACGGCGCCGGGATCGGCGCCTTCCTGGCCGCGGACCAGCTCGACGCCGGCGCGACCGGCCCACTCGGCGAGCTGCTCGGAGGCGGCGGCGCGGTAGGTGTCGCCGGCGGCGAGGATCACCGAGAGGCCCATTTCCCTGGAGAGGTGCCAGGCGATCTTGCCGATCGTCGTCGTCTTGCCGGTGCCGTTGACGCCGACCATCATCAGCACCGCCGGTTCGCCGCTGAGGTCGATCGGGGCACGGCCGGTGCTGGCCACCTCGGTCAGCATCTCGATCAGGCGGGCGCGGACCAGGTGGCCGTCGGCGGGGACGGCGCCGGAGTCGACCTCGTGCTCGAGCTTTTCGACCACCGAGGCGGTGGTCGGGGCGCCGACGTCGGCGAGGATCAGCGCCTCCTCCAGCAGTTCCCAGGTTTCGTCGTCGATCCGGTCGAAGAAGCTGGCGCTGAGCTCCTCGGCGAGCGCCTGGCGGCTTTTCGAGAGGCTCTCGCGGAGGCGGCGGAAGACGCCGCCGCGCTGCTCGGGCTCGGGCTCAGACGCCGCCGAGTCGTTCGCGCTCGCGCGCGAACCGAGGTCGATCATCTCCTGCCAGGTCGTCGCCATCGGCGGCAGAGGGTATCTGCGCGGCGTCGCCAACGGTTGCCGCGCGCAGCTCGGCGAGGGCGGCATCGAGGTGGCCCGTGAGTCGCTCGGCATCGGGCAGCGCTCCGGGGTCGGCGAGGACGCCGAAGCTGACGCGGCCGTTGTAGCTGAGGATCGCGATCGCCAGCGCGTGGCGGCGGGCGAGGAAGCCGACCGGGTGGATCGAGGTCAGCTCGCGCCCGAGCACGTAGAAGGGCACCTGCGGACCGGGGAAGTTGGTGACGAGCAGGTTGAAGAGACGGGTCGAGAAGTTGATCGCCGCGGTCGGTCCGAGCAGCAGCGGCGGGGCGAAGTCGCGGAACCAGTCGTTGAGGCCCCAGATCGCTTCCGCCCCGAGCGGCTGCTTGGAGTCCTTCAGCGCGTCCATCGCCACCGAGACCGCGCGCAGGCGCTCGACCGGGTCGGCGAGTCCGACCGGCAGCGGCCCGCGCATCGCGGTCAGCTTGTTGCCGAGCTCCCCGTGCTCGTCGACCGTGCGGATCGAGACCGGGACCAGCGCCTTCAGCTCGACGCCCTCGACCGCCACCCCGCGCTCGCCGAGCCAGCCCCGCAGGGCGCCGGCGGCGACCGCGAGCGAGACGTCGTTGACGGTGCCGCCGGCGGCGTCCTTGATCGCCTTCAGTTCAGCCAGGTCGAACTCGGTCCAGCAGAAGCTGCGGCCGCGGCCGATGTCGGTGTTGAAAGGGACCGGCGGCGCCGGACGCGCCAGGTTCCAGCCGACCTCCCAGAGACCGGCCAGCCCGTCGCCAGTGCGGCGACGGGCGCGGGCGGGATCGCTGACCGCGCGGCGCAGGTAGTGCCAGAGGCGGTTGAAGGTGCCGAGCAGGCCAGCGCCGGCATGGCGGGCAAGCCCGGCTCGCGAGGGCGTCGGCGCCGGCGCCCAGGCCGCTTCGGAGCGCTCGGGCTCGGGCCGCGGCTCGACGTCGAAGAGCAGCATGCCGATGTCGACCGCCGAGATCCCGTCCGCCATCGCGTGGTGGGTCTTGTAGACGATCGCGAAGCGCTCCTCGGCGAAGCCCTCGACCAGGGTCAGCTCCCAGAGCGGCCGGCCGCGATCCAGCGGCGGTGCGAGCAGCTCGCCGACCAATGCCCGCAGCTCCGCCTCGCCGCCCGGTGCGGGCAGCGAGACGCGGCGGACGTGGTTGTGGACGTCGAAGTGGTGGTCGTCGACCCAGAACGGGGTGCCGAGCCCGAGCGGCGGATAGAGCAGGCGCTGGCGCAGGCGCGGCAGCAGGTGGACGCGGCTGCGGATGTGGGCGAGGAAGTCGGCCGGCGCGGGCGGCTCGCCGGAGCAGACGAGGACGGCGCCGATCGCCATGTGCGCGTTCGCCTTCTCGTTGGCAAGGAACGACGTGTCGAACGACGTCAATCGATCCATGTGGCGTTGCGCCAACTCCCCACCTCCTGCGGTCCAGGGTACTCCCTGGGGGCTAGCTGGCCGACGGGAAGCTAGGCGACGGCGGAGAGGCCGGGGCCGTCGGCGTCGCCGGCTTCGTCGTCTTCGTCCTCGCCGGCTTCGCGAGGGAGGCGGCGGGAGACGACCTTGGTGACGCCGTCGCCGCCCATGCTGACGCCGTAGAGGACGTCGGCGGCGTCCATCGTCCGTTTCTGGTGGGTGACGATGACGAACTGAGCGCGGTCGGAAAAGCGCCGGATCAACTGCAGGAAGCGGTCGATGTTGGCGTCGTCGAGGGCGGCCTCGACCTCGTCCAGGATGTAGAAGGGGCAGGGCCGGGCGAGGAACACCGCGAAGACGAAGGCGAGCGCGACGAGCGACTTCTCGCCACCCGACATCAGCGACAGCTTGCGGGTCGACTTGCCGTTCGGGGTGACCTCGATCTCGACCCCGAGCTCGTCGCGCTGCTCGTCCTCCTCCTCGGGCTCGGGCTCGGAGTCCTCGCTCGGAACCTCCTGCTCACCGGCCGGGCGCTCCGCCTCGCGGACTGGCTGGAGGGAGACGCGGCGCAGGCGCCCGCGGCCGCCGGGGAAGAGGTGCTCGACCATCTCCTCGAAGTACCTCGCGGTCGCCTCGAAGGTCTGCTCGAAGGCGCGCTCGATCTCCTCGTCGATGTCGCGGATCAGCGTCTCCAGCTCGCGCATCGCCCGCTCGGTGTCCTCGCGCTGGGTCTGCAGCGCCTCGACGTGCTCGCGCGCCTCCTCGTACTCGCGCTTGGCGAGCGGGTTGACCGGCCCGATCTGGGCGCGACGGCGGTCGAGGCGCTCGAGCCGGCGGTCGATCTCGGCCCGCTCCTCCTCGCTCAGCGCCTCCTCGGCTGGTGGGATCTCCTCGCCGAGGCGCTCGGCTATCGACGCCAGCTCGCGCTCGGCCTCGGCGCGGCGGTCGCCGAGGTGAGCGGCCTCGACCTCGGCTTTGGTCAGCTCGTCGGCGGCGGCGCCGATCTGCGACTGCAGCTCGAACTCCTCCTGCGAGCAGCTGCGCAGCTCCTCGGCGATCTCGTCGCCATCGTCCTCACCTCCGATCACCTTGCCCTCGGTGCGCTGCACCCGGGCGCGGATCGCCTCGCCGGCGGCCTGCACCGCTGCGAGCGCGGCGCGGACGTCGTCGAGCAGCTGCTCGCCAGCGGCGACGCGGGCGCGCAGCGCCTCGCGGTGGCGCTCGCCGACCAGGCCCTCGGCGCGGCGGGCGTGGCGGCCGGCGCGCTCGGCACCGAGCTGGATCTCGCCCAGCGCCCGCTCCCGCGCCGACTCCTCGGCGGCGTCCGAGCGCGCGGTCTCGAGTCCCTCGTTCGCAGCCCGTAGCCCGGCCTCGACCTCGCCCAGCTCCTCGACCAGCTTGCGGGCGCGCTCGGCCGGAGCGCCGGAAGAACCGACGTCGAGGGTCAGCGGGCCGAGCTCGCCGCGCAGCTTCTCGAGCGCCGCCTCGAGCTCGGTCTCGCGGCTCGAGAGCGACACCGCGCGGACCGCGATCCGCTCCTGCTCGCCGCGCAGCTTGGTCAACAGGCCCCAGGCCTGCGTCCGCTCGCGGTCGCGGGCGGCGAAGCGCTCCTCGGCCTCGCGGCGCCGTTTGCCGACCGCGGTAAGCCGCTCCTGCAGCTTTGCCCGCGTCGCCCGCGCCTTCTCGGCGGTCTTCGCCGCCGCCGCGGCGCGGTCGGCGCCGAAGCGCAGTTCCTCGGAGACCAGGCGCGCTCGCAGACCGAGCTCGTCGCGTTCGATCCGTGCCCCCAGCTCGGCGGCTTCGGCTTGGCGCTTGAGCGGCCGCAACCGGCCCCGCGCCTCGCGCTCGACGTCGAGCGCCCGGTCGAGGTTGTCGCGCGCGGCGCGCAGCTTCAGCTCGGCCCGGCGGCGGCGCTTGCGGTGCTTGCCGAGGCCGGCCGCCTCCTCGACCAGGAGCCGCCGCTCGCGCGGCTTGGAGTGGACGATCGTCTCGACCCGGCCCTGGCTGATCACCGAGTGCATCTCGCGGCCGAGGTTGGTGTCGGAGAGGACGTCGGTGACGTCGGCGAGGCGGGCGCGGGCGCCGTTCAGCCGGTAGCCGCTCTCGCCGCCGCGGTCGAGGTAGCGCTGCACGGCGATTTCGGAGAACTCGGTCGCGGCGCGCCCGTCGGAGTTGTCGATCACGACCTCGACCTCGGCCGCGCGGCGCTGCCCGACGCCCTTGCCGCCGGCGGAGATCACGTCCTGCATCGAAGCGCCGCGGATCGCGCCGGGGCTCTGCTCGCCCAGCGCCCAGAGCACCGCGTCGGTGATGTTGCTCTTGCCCGAGCCGTTGGGGCCGACGATCACGCTGACGCCAGGGGAAAACTCGAGCGCCGTGCGCTCGGGGAACGACTTGAACCCCTTCATCGTGATCGATTTCAGATACATCTGTCCCTCGTTCTCCGACCTTGAAGGGTCCTGGTCGGATCGGACGCGAACTCGGCCCCGTGAAAGCCCCAATTTGGGGCTCCACGCCTACCCGCCGAGCTGCGCCAGCGCCCGCTCGGCCGCGACCTGCTCAGCCGCCTTCTTGCTCCGCCCCTCGCCCGACCCGACCTGCTCGGAATCGACGATCGCCGCTACCTCGAACCTGCGCCGGTGCGGGGGGCCAGTCGCGGCGATCACCTCGTAGCTTACGCGCGCTCCACGGCGCGCCAAAAGCTCCTGCAAAGCGGACTTGAAGTCGATTCGGGTCTCGGCGGCGAGCGCGATCCGCGGCTCGAAAGCCTCGGCCACGGCGGCGGCGGTGCGCTGGAAGCCGAAGGCCAGGTAGCAGGCGCCGATCAGCGCCTCGGTCGCCTCCGGCAGCGGCCGCTCGCCTTCGAGCAGGACCTGCGCCGGGATCGCCCCGGTCACCCCCTCGGGCTCGTTGCCGCGCAGCATCTCCGGGACTCCGAGCTCGGCCCCAACCGCGGCGCAGGCGACGCCGCTAACCGCCTGGTTGTGGATCTTGGTCAAGCCGCCCGAGGCCTCGCCCTCGAAGCGGGCGAACAGCTCGCTGGCGACGGAGAGGCCGAGGACGCTGTCGCCGAGGAAGGCGAGGCGCTCGAAGGAGTCGACGCGGCGCTCGGTCCAGGAGGAGTGGGTCAAGGCCTGCGCGCGTAGATCCTCCGGCAGCTCCGCGATCAGCGCCGCCAATGCCCGCACCGCCGAGGCCGGGTCGCTCGCCAAGGCCTCAGGCCGGCGCGCGCTCGAGCACGAAGCCGACTGCGTCGCCGACGGTTTCGATCCGCGAGGCCTCCTCCTCGGAGACGGCGACGCCGTAGCGGTCCTCGAGCTCCATCACCAGCTCGTAGAGGTCAAGCGAGTCGGCGTCGAGGTCCTGCTTGAAGCGCGTCTGCTCGGAGATCCGGCCGATGTCGACTTCCAGCTCCTCGGCGAGGTGCTCGCGGACCAGGGTCAGAACTTCGTCATGAGTCATGCGGGTTTCCTATCACGCGTCCCCGTCGGCGGCCAGCGCCCCGCGGCCAGCGCCTCCCTCGCTGAGCAGCGCCGCGGTGCGGCCGACGGCGTCGACCTCGGCGCAGCGGGCGGCGAGGCGGACGGCATTGGCGATCCCTTCCGGTCCGGCGCTGCCGTGGCCGACGACGGCGGTGCCGCGCAGCCCGAGCAGGATCGCGCCGCCGGTCGTGTCGGGGTGCAGCTCGCGGCGCAGGCCGCCCAGCGCCGGTTTCAGCAGCAGGCCGCCGAGCGAGGCGAGCGGGTTTGAGCGGGCGGCGTCGCCGACGGCGCCGGCGACCGCTTTCGCCGTCCCCTCCAGCAGCTTCAGGGAGACGTTGCCGGTGAAGCCGTCGGTGACGACGACGTCGACCTTGGCGGCG
This sequence comes from Solirubrobacterales bacterium, assembly GCA_035542315.1. Taxonomy (GTDB): domain Bacteria; phylum Actinomycetota; class Thermoleophilia; order Solirubrobacterales; family 70-9; genus VAYN01. Next base: position 153,228 of record DATKLT010000050.1, read on the forward strand.
GGGAGGTCGCGGCCCTCGACGTTGCCGGCGAAGGCGATGTTCTGGGCGCCGCTGAGGATGCGGTGCGCCTCGACCACCTCCTCGCGCCCCTTGCCCGCCTCCTCGCCGACCGTGAGCAGGCCGATCGTCGGGTTCTCGACGCCGAGCACGGCGGCGCTGAAGGCGGCGCCGAGGAAGGCGAACTGGACCAGGTGCTGGGCGCGAACCTCGACGTTGGCGCCGACGTCGAGGAAGAGGACCGCTTTGCCGGGGACCGGGAGCTGAACCGCGAGCGCCGGCCGCTGCACGCCCTGCAGGCGGCGCAGGCCGAAGGTCGCGGCGGCCATCGTCGCCCCGGTCGAGCCGGGGCTGACCAGCGCCACCGAGTTGCCCTCGGCGACGTCGCGGGCGGCGCGCACGACCGAGGCCTCCAGCTTCGCCCGTACGGCTTTGACTGGGTCCTCGTCGTTGCCGATCCAATCCGAGGTCTGGACGACCTCGATTCCGGCGGCCCCGCCGAGGCCAAGCGCGCGCTCAGGCCCGAAGACGCGGATTCGGATGCCGTCGGCAGCGGCGAGGCGGGCCCCCTGCGCGAGAACGTCGAAGCCCTGCTCGGCCCCGAAGCCGTCGAGGGCCACGGTGACCCCGCGACCGGGCGACACGACTATTCGGAGCTGGAGGCGCCGGCCGTCGGGTCGACGACTTTGTGCTCGACGACCTCACGCCCGTTGTAGGTGCCGCAGGTCGGGCAGACCCGGTGCGGCAGCCGCGGGCTATGGCAGCGCGGGCAGCTGTTGAGACGGGCCTTGCCCGCCTTGTGCTGCGCGCGGCGCTTGTCGCGGCGGGCAGACGAAGTTCTCTTCTTGGGGACAGCCATCGGACGCGGGATGGTAGCGGCAGATGACCCGGAGGGTTGGGAGACGTGCGG
>DATKLT010000051.1:0-89091 GCA_035542315.1 Solirubrobacterales bacterium
GCCCGCGTGCCGACTTCATCGTGCTCGTCACCAAGACCGACCCGAGCGCCCGCCACGATGGGATCACACTCTTCCTCGTCGACCTGCGCGACGAGGAAGGCAACCACGTGCCCGGCTTTAGCGTCTCGGCCGAGCTGGAGAAGATGGGGATGCACGCCTCCGATACCGGCGAGCTGGCCTTCGAAGACGTGCGCGTGCCGGCCGACGCCGTGCTGGGTGAAGTCGGCAAGGGCTTCTACCACATCGCCTGGGAGCTCCAGGGCGAGCGGCTGGTCGCCGCCGCAGGCTGCCATGCCGGCGCGGAGCGGATGATCGAAAAGACGATCGAGTACGCCAAGGAGCGCGAAGCCTTCGGCCGCCCGATCGGCAAGTTCCAGGCCCTGCGCCACAAGATCGCCGAGATGGCAACCAAGACCGAGGCCGCCAAGCAGTTCACCTACGCCACCGCCTGGCGCTTCGCCAACGGCGAGTACCCGGTGCGCGAGATCACGATGGCCAAGCTCTACGCTTCCCGGATCGCCTGCGAGGTCGCCGACGACGCCGTGCAGATCCTCGGCGGCTACGGCTACATGAAGGAGTACGAGATCGAGCGCGCCTACCGCGACGTCCGCCTCAACCGGATCGGCGCCGGCACCGACGAGGTGATGCTCGACGTGATCGGCCGCAGCTACGGGCTCTAGGCCAGCGGGGTCCGGTGGCGGTCAGGCCCTGGTCACGATCACAGCGACGAGCGTGACCAGGATCGCCGCCATGTTCGTGCCCCAGAGCTGGAACATGAGCGTGCGCAGATCCCTGAGATCGTCCTCGATGCGATCGAGGCGACGGTCGACCCCGTCGAATCGGTCATTCAGGCGCTCGTCGGTCCACACGGTTCGATCCATGCCTCCACGCTGCAAGGAATTTCCCTCACATGAGGTTCTTTGTCTGCAACATTAGCGCACCAACTTCGTGACATGAATGTGATCAAAGACAGCGGGGCGCGGGCGATCCTCCCACCCTTCGGCGAGGAGCACGAGGAGCTGCGGCAGAGCGTCGGGCGCTTCGTCGCGAATGAGATCGCGCCGAACGTCGACGAGTGGGAGGCGGCGCGGGAGTTCCCGCGTGAGCTGTACCGGCGCTGCGCCGAGCTCGGCTTCCTCGGCCTCAAGTTCCCCGAGCGCTACGGCGGCCAGGGCGGCGATCACCTGCACGACGCGGTCTGGGTCGAGGAGCTGGCCCGGGCGGGCGGCTCCGGCGGGGTCGCCGCCGGGCTCAACGCCCACGCCTCGATCGCGATGCCGCCGATCTTCAACTTCGGCACGGAGGAGCAGAAGCAGCGCTGGCTGGTGCCGGGCATCGCCGGCGAGAAGATCGGCGCCCTCGGCATCACCGAGCCGGGCGCCGGCTCCGACGTCGCCGGCATCTCGACGACGGCGAAGCGGATCGACGGCGGCTACCTGGTCAACGGCGCCAAGACCTTCATCACCAACGGCGTCCGCGCCGACTTCCTCGTCTGCGCCTGCAAGACGACCGAGGCCGGCGGCCACGGCGGCATCTCCTTCCTCGTCCTCGAGCGCGAGATGCCCGGCTACGAGGTCGCCCAGAAGCTGGAGAAGATGGGCTGGCACTCCTCCGACACGGGGGAGCTCGCCTTCACCGACGTCGAGGTCCCGGCCGCCAACCTACTTGGCGAGGAGAACGGCGGCTTCAAGCTGATCATGGCCAACTTCGCCTGGGAGCGGCTGCTGATGGCGGTCGGCGCTGTCGGCGCGATGCAGCGCCTGATCGACGTCACCGTCTCCTACGCTCTCGAGCGCGAAGCATTCGGCCGCCCGATCGGCAAGTTTCAGGCGATCCGCCACCACGTCGCCGAGATGGCGACCAAGGCCGAAGCCGCCCGCGCCCTCGCCTACAACTCCCTGCGCCTCTTCCACGAGGGCCAGGACTGCATCGCCGAGGTCTCGATGGCGAAGCTGATCACCCAGCGCGCCGTGCTCGAGATCGCTGACCAGTCCCTCCAGATCCACGGTGGCTACGGCTACATGCGCGAGTACGGCATCGAGCGCGCCGTCCGCGACGCCCGCCTCGGCCCGATCGGCGGCGGCACCGACGAGGTGATGAAGGAGATCCTCGGCAAGACGATGGGGCTGTAGATCGGCCAAACGTCGATCTGCCGCCTGGATTATGGGGAAGTTGAGCTTCGCCAACGTCGTCTCCGTCATTGCGCTGTTCGTGGCGCTCGGCGGCAACGCCTACGCGGCGACGCAGCTGGCGAAAAACAGCGTCGGCACCAAGCAGCTGAAGAACGGGGCGGTGACCAAGGCGAAGATCGCCAAGTCCGCGCAGACTGCGCTCGAGGGCGCCAAGGGACCGCAGGGACCCCCAGGCCCTCCTGGGCCGGGCGTCAAGCTGGGCGAAGCTATCTCCTCGGGAACCACCGTTACGTGAACTTCGAAGCCGGCGCGACCGGCATCGCCAGCGACGCCGATGCGGGCTGCACGGGCACCGCGGCGGAACCCACGGCGCCGGCCGGCAAGGTCTTCATCTACTCCACCGAAGCCGTCTTCAATCCGCATTCGCTCTCGGGGGAGGAGCTGCGACCGAAAGTCGCCGCCTCGCGCTTCGGTTTCTCGATCCAGACCGGAGAAGCGAGCAACACCGGATACGGGCACGGGATCTGGGCCTACACGGCCCCATAGCCCCTCCTCGGGGGATCAGCGGCTGCGGCGCCCGCGCCACTGCTCGGCGCGGATCGCCCAGCGCTCGTGGTCGCGCCAGCGGCCACTGATCTTCAGGTAGCGCTCGGAGAAGCCCTCCTTGACGAACCCGGCGCGACGGACGAGGGCGATCGAGGCAGCGTTGCCAGGCTGGATGTTGGCTTCGAGCCGGTGCAGGCGGAGCTCGGCGAAGGCGTGCCGAAGGAGGAGCCGCATGCCGGCGGCCATGTAGCCCTGCCCGTTGTGGGCGGCAACGCCGGCGTAGCCGAGGAAGGCGTTCTGGAATGGGCCGCGGGTGATCTGGCTGAGGTCGTAGTAGCCGACCAGGGCGTCGTCCTCGCGGCGCCTGACGAGCAGCAGCTCGCCGCTTTCGTCAGCGCTGCGGCGCTCAAGGAGCGCGTCAAAGCTCTCCGCCGTCGTCGGCGGCGAGGACCAGCGTCCATGCAGCCCGCGGCTCGCGCCCATCGCCGCGACGAACTCGTCACGATCGCTGCGCGCCAGACGGCAGAGCCGGACCTGCGGCGTCATTGCATCGTCTGCCGGGACCGCCCCAATGGCATCGCGTGAGCCTAGCGGCGACGCATCAGGCGCCGCCGCCCGCGGCTCGTCTTACTTAGCGCGCTTCCCGGCCCCTCAGTCTCCGATCCAGATGCCGATCGGTTCTCCGGTGGTGGGCGACTCGCCTTTGATTGTCGAGACACCGTGGTAGGTCAGGTTTTTGAAGACGCCGGTCCCGCCTTTGCAGAGGGCTCCTGTCTGCATGTATTCGGCGCTTTTGACCGATGTCTGCCAGGTTTCGTGATATTCGACCTGTTTTGCGGCTGTAGCGTTTGCGAATTCGACCGTTTCGAGGTTGATCTGTTCACCGATCGTCACGAGGCAGCCCGATGTGGAGACTTCGATCGTTTTGCCCGTTGGGCAGAGGATCCCCATCCGGCCGGCGTACCGGTCTTCTCCTTCGGTTGTTTTGGTCGGTTCGAATGTGTATTCGCAACCGTTCATTTTCACCGTCGCGGCGACGCCGCCAACCGTGCATTCGGTGTAGGAGGGCTGCATCACCAACATCATCCCGCCGGCTCCAGAGCTGTCGAGCAGGGTCGCTCCTTTGCATTTCAGCGTGCCAGCGTTGACGGTGATTTCGTGCGCTTCCACCTGCGTGCCTGTTTCCCTGACCGGGCTTTCCGTCGCTGTGAATGTCGGTGTGTTTTCTTCCGCTTGCGCCGCCGGAGCGAGCAGAGCTCCGATGACGACCATGCCGACCAGGGCGAGCCCGAGGAGTTTGCGGTTGAGGGACATGCTTCGGTCCTTTCGGAACGCGGCAGGCGCGGTCGCGCCCGCCTATCGCCCCAACCATGAGCGAACTCGCCGCCTATAGTCAAGAAACTTTTAGGATTTAGCCGGCAGCGGCTGAAACCGCGTCCTCAATGCCCTGGACCTTCGTCGCAGTTGTGGGACTTGCCGCGGCCAGGGCCGCCGTTGCAGTAGTCCCAGCCGGGACCGCCGTAGAGCTGGTCGGGGTTGGCGCCGCCGTAGAGGCGGTCGTTGCCCGCTTCGCCGTGGCAGCCGTCTTCCCCCGGGCCCATCCGGCAGACGTCGTTGCCGGGGCCGCCCCAGCAGCCGTCGCTGCCGTCCCCGGTCTGGCAGTAGTCGTTGCCGGCGTCGCCGACGCAGTCGCTGTTCTTCTCGCCGGTGATGCAGATGTCACGGCCAGCCCCGCCGATGCAGCGGTTGCGCCGGTGGCCCTGCGGATAGCAGACGTCGGACTCGGCGTTGCCGATCATTTTGTCCGAGCCGCCGCCGAGGTAGGCGGTTACCGAGAGCGGCATCGGGTCGGCGATTTCGACCAGGTCGCCCGAGTTGCCCATCCGGAGTTCGATCCGGCTGGACTTGCGCAGCGAGCAGACCGCGTGCAGGCGGTTGGCCGACATGCGGCAGTTCTGCGGGTGCCGGTGGGCCATCAGCCCGTTGACGATCAGTCGTCCGTTTTCAGTGGTCAGCGTGAGGTGGCTGCCGGAGCTCGCCCCGTAGATCACGATCTGCTCGGCGGGAGAGGCCGCGCCGGGCACCAGCGATAGGGCCAGGAGCGCGAGGGGGAGAATGAGGAACCGGCGCCTAGATGATTTAGGCATGTGAGCGAATGCTAATGATTTGCAAAGACTGATCATGATCCACCTGCTGAGACACGGCGACGCAGAGGACGCAAATAGCGGCGACGACGCGGCCCGGCGCCTGACTCCCAAGGGCGAGCGACAGGCGCGCAACGCCGGATTGGCCCTGGTCCAGTTATCGGCGAATATCGACGTCTGCTTGACCAGCCCCAAGGTCCGCGCGGCGCAGACCGCGCGCCTCGCCTGCGAGCCGCTGGGGCTCGAGCCGGAGGTCGCCTCCGAGCTGCGCGGCGGCAGCTTCGACGCGCTCTCGCTGGCGGCCGGTCGCGGCGACGTCCTCCTCGTCGGTCACGAGCCCGACTTCTCCGAGGAGGTCGCCCGCCTCACCGGAGCCAAGGTCAGGATGCGAAAGGGCGGGATCGCGATCGTCGACGCCTCGACCCTGCTCGCGCTGCTGCGCCCACGCGATCTCGCCGCGATCGCCGGCGAGCGCTAATCCGTTAGAGCAGGGTGGCCAGGCCGCGGATAACGAGCAGGGCACCGAGGACGATGGCGACGATCGTCAGCGCGTTGGAGCCGTTGCGGCCCAGCCACTCGCGCGTCCGCACCACCCGTTCCTGGGTCGCCTCCGGCGCCAGCCAGTAGCCGATCAGCGGCAGCTCGAGGAAGGCCTGCTGGATCAGGGCGACGACGAGCACGAACAGGGCAGTTGGAACGGGGGCCCAGTCGAGTTTCGAGATCCGGGTCAAGGCGGCGAGGTAGGAGACGCCGGGAAAGCTGAGGACGAGGCCGAGGACGAAGGTGATCTTCGCCGAGCCGCGGCCGAGCAGCCGTTCTGGGAGCGACTGCTTCGGCTCCTTCCCGGCTTGCTTCTCTTTCTTGCGCTCGCGGCGGCGCTCGCGTATCCGTTCCCCGCGGGCGCTGCGCAGGACGAACCCGATCACGAGCAGGAGCGCGCCCAGGGTCAGGTCGGCGAGCGGCCCCAGCGTCCGCTTCGTCGTTTCGACGCTGCCGCTGTCCTGGAGGGCGAAGACGATCACCATGCCGACCGTGATGCTGGTCAGGTAGGCCCCGAGTAGGTACCCGAGCATCAGCTTCCGCGGGCTCGGCAGCAACATCATCACCGTCACCGCGGCGAGCAGCGTCGGGTTGAACATCGCCGCCAGCGCCAGACCGAGGATGCTCCCCACGTCGCCCACGGCGGGCATTCTGACTGGAATACTCGGACGTGTGAAGCAGCGGGTCAGCCTCGTCACCCTCGGCGTCGCCGATCTCGGCCGGGCGCGCGGCTTCTACGAGGCGCTTGGATGGAGCACCGGGGCCGGCGCCGAAGACGACGTCGTCTTCTTCCAGGCCGGCGACATGGTCCTCGCGCTCTGGGACCGCGGGCGCCTGGCGGAGGACAGCGGCGTCGCCGACTCGCCCGGCTGGGGCGGCGTCGCGCTGGCCCTCAACCTCGGCTCGCCGGAGGAGGTCGACGCCGCGATCGAGGAGGCCCGTGCCGCCGGCGCGACGATCCCGCGCGAGCCGGCGGAGACCTTCTGGGGCGGCTATTCGGGGGTCTTCGTCGACCCCGAGGGTCACCCCTGGGAGGTCGCCCACAACCCGCACTGGCAGCTCGACGCCGAAGGCGGCGTCCACCTCTCCCCCTGACGCGGCCACGGCCCCGATTTGGGGCGGTCGACAAAATCGACTGGCCAGTCGACCAGTCGGCCCGTTTCGATGTAGCCTCCCCCGCCGACTGCAAGTGCCGAAGGGGCTGCACGAGAAAAGGAGAGGTGCATCGATGGGACTGCTTGACGGGAAGAGCGCGATCGTCACCGGGTCGGCGCGCGGGATCGGCCGCGCGACCGCGGAGCTGTTCGTCAGCGAGGGCGCGAAGGTGCTGATCAACGACCTCGACGCCGACGTCGCCGAGGAAGCCTCGAGCGAGATCGCCGGCGAGACCGCCGTCTTCGCCGGCGACCTGACCAAGACCGGGGCCTGCGACGACCTCGTCGCCGCCGGGGTCGACGCCTTCGGCAGCGTCGACATCGTCGTCAACAACGCCGGCTACACCTGGGACGGCGTCGCCCACAAGATGAGCGACGAGCAGTTCCAGGCGATGCTCGACATCCACACGATCGTCCCCTTCCGCGTCGCCCGGGCGCTGGCTCCGCACTGGCGCGAGGCGGCCAAGGCCGAGCGCGCCGAAGACAAGGAGGTCTTCCGCAAGATCGTCAACATCTCCTCGACCTCGGGGACGATGGGCAACCCGGGTCAGGTCAACTACTCGGCCGCCAAGATGGGCGTCGTCGGCCTCACCAAAACCCTGGCCAAGGAGTGGGGTCAGTTCAAGATCAACGTCAACGCGGTCGCCTTCGGCTTCGTCGACACCCGCCTCACCGCGGCCAAAGAGGAGGGCGGCGAGATGACCGCCCCGAGCGGCGAGAAGATCGAGCTCGGCATCCCCGAGCAGATGCGGGCGATGGCGCAGGCCGTGATCCCGCTCGGCCGCGCCGCGCAGCCCTCGGAGGCCGCCGGCCCGGTCCTCTTCCTCTGCTCGCCGCTGGCGAACTACGTCCACGGCCAGGTCCTGAACGTGACCGGCGGCATGTTCGGGGGGATGTACACCTGAGCGAGCCGGCAACAGAGCAGCGGGGGCCGCGCTACCTCGACCTGGCCGACCACGTCTGGCCCCTGACCTGGCGCTTCATGGGCGCCCACACGTTCCTCTACAAGAGGACGGGTGGGCGCCTCGGGCACGCGATCCCGGGCGTCCGCGGCAAGATGCTGCTGCTCGACCACGTCGGCGCCAAGAGCGGCACCCGGCGCACTTCGCCGCTGCTCTACGTCGAGGACGGCGAGGACCTCGTCGTCGTCGCCTCCAAAGGCGGCTTCCCCAAGCACCCCGCCTGGTTCCACAACCTGATGGCCAACCCGGACACGACGGCCCAGGTCGGCACCGAGACCCGCCGGGTCCGTGCTCGCGTAGCGACCGCGGAGGAGGCCGAACGCCTCTGGCCGAAGGCCGACGCCGCCTACAGCGGCTACCGCGAGTACCGCGCCCGCACCGACCGCGAGATCCCGCTCGTCATCCTCGAGCCGCGCCCCCACTGAGAACGCACTTCTTCCCGCTATGCGGGCACAACTGCGTTCTCACCGGGGAGCCGAGAAGAAACGCGTTCTCAGGGGTCGCGGCGCTGCTCGGCCACGGCCTCGCCCGACTCATCGGTGAGGGAGGCCGGCGGCCAGGGGCCGGCCCAGTTGTCGCGGGCGCCGTCGATCGTGATCGTCGTGCCGGAGACGAAGTCGCCGGCGGCCGAGGCCAGATAGGCAACCATCCAGGCGATCTCCTCGGCCTCACCGGTGCGGCCGAGCGGGATCGAGCGGGCGACGTGGTCGAGCACCTCACGGGGGTACTTGGAGAGGAAGGTGTCGGTCGCGAACTGGCCGGCGGCCAGCGAGCAGGTCTTGATCCCGAAGCGCGACCACTCGACGGCGAGCGTCCGCATCATGTTCTCGACCGCGGCGCGGGCGGCACCGGAGTGGACCATCCCCGGCATCCCGTTGTGAGGCGAGAGGGTGACGCTGATCACCTTGCCCCCCTGCTGCGGGATGAACGCCTTGGTCGCCGCGGCGTGGGTCATCAGCCAGGTTCCGTTGACGTTGAGGTCGATCACCGTGCGAAAGCCCTTCGGCGTGATCGTCTCGGCTGGGGCGAGGAACTGGCCGCCGGCGTTGTTGACGAGGAGGTCGAGGCGGCCGTGGCGCTCGAGCAGGGCGTCGAAGAAGCGGCCGACCGGCTCCTCCTCGCGGATGTCGAGCGGCTCGAGCTCGAACGCACCCGGCAGGTCCCGGGCCAGCTCGCCCGTCTGCGCCAGCGGCTCCTCGCGGCGCCCGCAACCGACGACGGTGGCGCCGAGGCCCGCCAGCTCCAGCGCGGTCGCGCGCCCGAAGCCGCTGCCGGCGCCGGAGACGACGCAGACGAGATCCTCGAGCAGGCCCTGCCGAAACACCTGCGAATGCGAGCTTTCAGCCATCGCCGGGCAAGCCTATCGGCGCCCGCAGGGGCTTATATGTGACTGCGATGAAGGTCCACGTCGAGCCCCAGCCGCTGCACGAGCCGCTTGCCGGCGGCACCCCCGGTGCCCGCGTCGCGGTCGAACCGATGATCGCCGGCCACGTCGACTTCCCGCTGGCGGCGATGGTCAGCCCCGGTGGCCGCTTCCTCACTCTGAGGCTGGCCCGGGCGCTGTTCTCGGGCAAGAACCCGCACATCATCCCCGTCCCCGCCTTTCTGATCCGCCACCCCAGCGCCGGCGCCATCCTCGTCGACACCGGCCTGCACCCTTCGATCGCGAGCGACGGCCGCGAGAACTTCGGCGGCCTCGCCAACCGGGTCGGCAAGCCGACCCTCGAGCCCGGCGAAGACGTGCCGGCGCAGCTGCGCGCCAAGGGCCTCAGCGCGGGCGAGGTCCCGGTCGTCGTCATGACCCATCTCCACACCGACCATGCCTCGGCGATCTCGGAGTTCCCGCAGTCGACCTTCGTCCTCAGCGCGACCGAGTGGGAGGCCGCGACGAACGGGCCGAAACCGACGCTCAACGGCTACCGCCGCGCCCATTACGACTACGCCTTCGAGTACCGCACGGTCGACTTCGACCGGGGCGGGATCGACTCCTACGCCAGCTTCGGTCGCAGCTTCGACCTCTTCGGCGACGGCTCCGTCCGCCTCGCCTACACCCCCGGCCACAGCGCCGGGCACATCTCGGTCGTCTGCCGCCTGGCCGAGGTCGACTTCCTCATCGGCGGCGACGCGACGTACATGGCCGGCCAGCTCGACGGCGGCCTGGCGCCCCCACCGCGTCCCTTCGACGCCCACAACTTCCGCCGCTCCCTGCAGGAGTTGCGCCTCTTCCGCTCTCAGTTCCCCGATGCGGTGATCACGCCCGGGCACGATCCGGACTTCTATCCCCGGCTGCAGCCCCGCTACGAGTAGCGAGCGCCTCGTACATCTCGCGGACGCGGGCGAAGATCTCGCCGGCGACCTCGAGCTGGCGCTCGCGCGAGGGCTCCTCGTCGGCCGGGAAGCTGAGCGGCTCGCCGTACTGGACGGTGACCCTGGGGAAGCGCAGCCGCTTCCAGGAGCGGACCCGGGCTGAGCCGTAGATCGCAACGGGGACGACCGGGGCGCCCGATTCGAGCGCGATGCGGCCGATGCCGCGTTTGGGCTCGCCCAGCTCGCCACTGCGCGAGCGTCCCCCCTCGGCGTAGACCAGCAGGGTGTCGCCGCGGCCGAGGATCGCGCGCGAGGTGACAAACGCCTCCTCGTCGCGATGCCCGCGGCGGATCGGGAAGGCGCCGCCGTGCTTATAGACGTAGGTCAGAACCGGCGGCCCGAAGAGCTGCGATTTGGCCATGAAGCAGATTCGCCGCGGCAGGTAGAGGCCGACGAAGAAGTGATCCATCTGGCTGAAGTGGTTTGGGGCGAGGATGACGGCGCCATGGCGCGGGACGTTCGCGAGGCCGATCGCGCGGACGCGGTAGATCAGCAGGGTCGGCAGGCTGACGATCGAGCGGGCGAAGTTGTAGGTCCAGCCGACCTTCTTGCGCGCCGCCGCATGGAACTGGTCGAAGTACTCCGCCGGGCGCGGGTCCTTGTAGACCTGTGGCTTCATCTCGGCCATACGAGGGGTGGCGGGAGTTTAAGGCGACGCCCAGGCCCGAGAGCGCTCCAGGGCTCGGTGCCAGCCAGCGAGCAGCGCCTCGCGCTCCTCCTCCCCCATCCGCGGCTCATACAAGGCTGCCTGCCGCCACATCTCCCCCACCCGCTGCGGCGACCAGGCGCCGACCGCGACCCCGGCCAGGTAAGCGGCGCCGAGCGCGGTCGTCTCCGTCACCTCGGGGACCGCGACCGGCGCCCCCAGCAGGTCGGCCTGGAACTGCATCAGCCAGCGGTTGGCGACGGCGCCGCCGTCGGCCTTGAGCAGGGCCAGGCGCTCGCCGGCGGCCGCCTCCTGGGCGCGGACCGCGTCAACGGTCTGGTAGGCGATCGCCTCCAGCGCCGCACGCGCCAGGTGGGCGCGGCCGCTGCCGCGAGTGAGGCCGACGATCGTGCCGCGCGCGTAGGGGTCCCAGTGCGGCGAGCCGAGCCCGGTCAGGGCGGGGACGAAGTAGACGCCGTCGTTGGACTCCAGGGAGGCCGCCAGCGCCTCGGTCTCCGCCGCCGACTCGATGATCCCGAGCCCGTCGCGCAGCCACTGGACGGCGGCGCCGGTGACGAAGATCGAGGCCTCGAGCGCGTAGCTGACCTCCTCGCCGATCCCCCAGGCGACCGTGGTGAGCAGGCCGTCAGGCGGAGACGGCGCCTCGCCGCCGGCGTTGAGGAGGACGAAGCTGCCGGTGCCGTAGGTGTTCTTCGCCATCCCCGGCTCCAGACAGGCCTGGCCGAAGAGCGCCGCCTGCTGGTCCCCGGCGATCCCCGCCACCGGCACCTCGCCGCCGAACTCGGTCGTGGTGCCGAAGACACCGGCAGACGGCCGCGGCGCCGGCAGCCGCGCCGGGTCGACCGCGAGCAGCTCGCATAGCTCCCGGTCCCACTCGAGCCGGCGGACGTCGAACAGCATCGTCCGCGAGGCGTTGGAGAAGTCGGTGGCGTGCTCTCCGGTCAGCTTGAACAGCAGCCAGGAGTCGATCGTGCCGAAGACGGCGCGCTCCATCCCCTCGCCGTTGCGCAGCAGCCACTCGATCTTGGTCGCCGAGAAGTAGGGGTCGATCGTCAGCCCGGTCCGCTCGCGCACCAGCGCTTCGTGGCCGGCGGCGCGCAGCTCCGCGCAGCGCTCGGCGGTGCGGCGGTCCTGCCAGACGAGGGCGCGGTGCAGCGGCTCGCCCGTCGCTGGGTCCCAGGCGACGACGGTCTCGCGCTGGTTGGTGATCCCGATCGCCTCCAGCTCGGCGCCATCGATCCCGGCGGCGGCGATCGCCTCGCCGGCGACGGCTCGGGTCACGTGCCAGATCTCGTTCGCGTCGTGCTCGACCCAGCCCGGCCGCGGGAAGAACTGCTCGAACTCCGAGTAGGCGCGGCCCGCCAGCCGCCCCTCGCCATCGAAAACGAGGCAGGTCGTCCCCGTCGTTCCCTGGTCGATCGCCAGGATCACCGCGCCGCCCCCCGCCCGCCCGCCCGCGAGAGGTAGACGCGGCCGAAGTCCCAGAGCTGGCGGCCGCGGTGGGCGAAGCCGGCGACGGAGCGCCCGGTTGCGCGGTGCTCGAGGTCGAGCTCGTACTCGCGCAGGACGAAGCCGGCGCGGACCGCGTCGACCGTCATCCCGATCTCCATCCCGAAGCCACCGGCGAAGGGAAGGGTCGCACGCAGAGCCTCGACGCGGAGCGCCCGCTGGCCGGAGATCGGCGCCTCGGTCTCAGCCCCGCAGAGGCGGCGGATCGCCCAGCGGGCGAACGACAGGGCGATCCCGAACCCGCCCCCGACCCGGCGGCTGAAGGCAGCAACGGCGAGGTCGCACTCGCCGGCCTCGACCGCCGCGACGAGCGGCGCCAGCCGCGCCGCGCTGGCGCCGAGGTCGCCGTCGCAGAGGAGGACGAGCGAGGGCGCCGGCGCTGCGCTCAGCGCCGCCTCGACGGCGGCGGTGACGTTGGCCCCCTTGCCGTGCGGGCGCCCGCGGCTGACCACCTGGGCGCCGGCCGCCATCGCCGTCTCCGCGGTGCCGTCGCCGGAGGCGTCGTCGCCGACCCAGACCGCCGCCGCCGGGAAGGCGCCGCGCAGCGCCGCCACCGTCGCCCCGATCCGGTCGGCCTCGTTGCGGGCAGCGACCACGACCGCCAGCTCGTTGCCTAGTTCCGCCGCCATCGCGGGGGGTATTGTCCCCGCCCATGGCAGACATCGAGGCTCACATCACCGGCAACGTCTGGAAAATCGAGGTAGCGGTCGGCGACCAGGTCTCCGACGGCGACACCGTCGCCATCCTCGAGTCGATGAAGATGGAGATCCCAGTCGAGTCCGAAGAGGACGGCATCGTCAAGGAGATCCGCTGCGAGGAGGGCCAGTCGGTGAGCGAAGGCGATGTCCTCGTAGTCCTGGAGTAGGGCCGCATGAACGAGCAGCTCGCGGGGGGCAAGCTCGAGCTCGACCGGCCGGCCGAGGCGGTTGCCCGCCTGCGCATCTCCAACCCCGAGCGCCGCAACGCGCTCGACCACGAGATCCTCGACGCGATCGCCGAGGCGCTGCCCCAGCTCGACCGCGGGATCGAGACCCGCTGCGTGCTGATCACCGGCGCGCCGCCGGTCTTCTCCGCCGGCTACGACATCGCCTCGATCCCCGAGTCCACCTTCGAGCGCGACGCCGAGGCGCTCGTCGCGCACCCCTTCCACGCGGCGATGGAGGCGATCGCCCACCACCCCTGGCCGACGGTCGCGGCGATCAACGGCCACTGCCTCGGCGGCGGGCTGGAGCTGGCGATCACCTGCGATCTGCGGATTTGCGCCGCCGGCGCCCAACTCGGCATGCCGCCGGCGAAACTGGGCCTGATCTACGGCCACACCGGACTGCGCAAGTTCCTCGACACGATCGGCCTGGCGCGGACCAAGGAGCTGTTTCTCACCGGCCGCAACTACAGCGCCCCGCGCGCCGAGCGCTTCGGCCTCGTCAACGAGGTCATCGACGACGACCGGCTCGGCCACGAGGCCGTCCAGCTGGCCGCCGCGATCGCCGCCAACGCGCCGCTCTCGATGCGCGGCAACAAGTCGGCGATCGACCTGCTCACCCACAGCCCGGTCCTCAGCCCCCAGCAGGAGGCGGGGCTGGTCGCCCTGCGCGAGTCGTGCTTCTCCTCCGAGGACCTGCGCGAGGGGATCCGCGCCTTCGGCGAGAAGCGGCGACCGCAGTGGACAGGCCGGTGAGCGCCAAGGCGCGCAAGCAGCTGGCCGCCTCCGATCCCGTGATGGCGGCGCTGATCGAGCGGATCGGCGAGATCGACCTCGCGACCCGGCTCGAGCGGCGGGCCGAAGAGCGGCCGCCCGACGCCTACGGTGCCCTGCTGCGGGCGATCGTCGGCCAGCAGCTCTCGACCAAGGCCGCGCGCACGATCTACCTGCGGGTGCTGGAGATATTCGACGGCACGACGCCATCGCCCGAGCAGCTCCTCGACGCCGACGAGGAGGCGCTGCGCGGCGCCGGACTCTCCGGCCGCAAGGTCGAGTACATCCAGGACCTGGCCCGCCACGTGCTCAGCGGCGAGCTCGAGCTCGACCGCCTCGACCAGCTCTCAGACGAGGAGGCGATCGAGGAGATCGTCGCCGTCCGCGGCCTCGGCCAATGGACCGCCGAGATGTTCCTGCTCTTCCACCTGCGGCGGCCCGACGTGATCTCCGGCGGCGACCTCGGGATCCGCAAAGCGATCCAGATCGAGTACGGGATGGAGGAGATGCCGAGCCCGCAGGGGGTGGTCGAGATCGGCGAGCGCTGGAAGCCCAACCGCAGCCTCGCCTCGCTCTACCTCTGGGAGTCGCTGGCCAACGCGCCCGACGCCTGAACCAGTACGCAAGCGTTCACAAGCACCGACCCAAGCTCAAGCCGCCGCCCCAGGCGCCGACAAACCACTCATGCGCACCCGCCTTTGGATCAGCCTCGCCGCCGTGCTCCTGATCGGAGTCGGCTCGGTGGTCGCGGCGCTTGTCGTCCACTCGCGCGAAACCGACGACTTCCACCGCGTCCAGCGCGAGGAGGCAGCGCGAGCGGCCCATCAGGCGGGCTCGGTGGCGATGCTCTCGGTCGGCGAGCTCTCGGCCGCCGCGACCTTCTTCCAGGTCGACCGCAACGTCGACCGCCACGAGTTCGGCGTCGTCGCCCGCTCGCTGCTCGCCGACCGCACGCTCGAGGCCGCCGCCTTCATCAAGCGGGTCCCCGCCGCCGAGCGCGCCCGCTTCGAACGACTGCACCGCGTCCAGATCACCAGCGGCGTCGGCCTCGCCCGCGGCCCGGCCGGGCCGGAGGCCGTCTACTACCCGGTCAGCTACGCCGTCTCGAAGCTGCCGACCGCGCCGGTGATCGGCTACGACGTCGGCACCGACCCCAACCGTGCGCCCTACCTGGACCGCGCCCGCGACAGCGGCAAACCTGTCTCCACCCCGGTCGTGCCGCTGGTCCTCGGCGGCGTCGGGATCAACATCTTCCAGGCGATCTACCGCGACGGCGCCCCGACCGACACCGTCGCCGAGCGACGCCATGCCCTGGTCGGCTTCACCGCCGGCAGCTTCAAGGTCGGCGACCTCGCGGCCGCCGCCCTCGGCAGCCTCGACAAGCGCGACAAGGTGCAGCTGGTCGTCGACCGGGACGTCGTTCTCGGGCCCGACGAAACGCTCGAAGACGCCTCCCGCGCCCCCTTCTCGGTCGCCGACCGGACCTGGATGCTGGTGATCGAGGACCCGAGCCGACCGGGGATCGCGCTGCCGCTGCTGCTCGGGATCGTCGGCCTCGCCCTGGCCGCGGTGCTGGCGGCGCTGATCTTCGTCTGGAGCCGCAACGAACGGATGCTGGAGCTGCAGCGCGAGGCCAGCGAGGACCCGCTGACCGGGCTGAAGAACCGGCGCCGCTTCGACGAAGACCTGCGTCTGGCGCTGGCCCGGGCGCGCCGCGAGCGGACGACGGGAGCGCTGCTGATGCTCGACCTCGACCACTTCAAGCAGGTCAACGACACCCGCGGCCACCCCGCCGGCGACCAGCTGATCGTCGAGATCGCCGGCGTCCTGCGCGGCCGCACCCGCGAGAGCGACACGCTCGCCCGCCTCGGCGGCGACGAGTTCGCCGTGATCCTGCCCCGCTGCACGGTCGGCGAGGCGCGGCTGGCGGCGGAAGCGATCGCGCGGGCGATCCGCGAGCACGAGCCGCTGGGAGGCGAGATCGACCCTGTCACCGCCTGCGTCGGCGTCGCCATGTTCGGCGACCGCGCCCGCACCAACGTCGCCGCGATCGTCTCCGAGGCCGACGCGGCGATGTACGAGGCCAAGGACAGCGGCCGCGACGGCGTCCGCGTCTTCGACCGCCACGCGGTCGTCAGGAACGGCGGCCTCTCCTAGCCGCGGTTGCCGAGGCGGGCGCGCAGGTCGAGGACGCGCTGCGCCGCGGCTTCGAAGGCGGCACGGTCGAGGCTGCCGGCTCGCAGCTTGGCGACCAGCGCCTCGCGGGCGGCGGCGACCGAGCCGAGGTCGGTGAAGAGGAGCAGGTCGGTGCCAGCACGGGCCGCCGCCAGCGCCGCGGCCTTGGGCCCGCCGAAGTCCTCGACCGCGACGGTTTCCAGCGCGTCGGTGATCGAGACGCCCTCGAAGCCGAGCCGGTGGCGCAACTCGCCCGTCGCCAGCGCTCGGGTGAAGGCCGCCGGCTTGTTGGAAAAGGCGCGGTAGATCGCCGTGCTCAGCATCACCAGGTCGCCGCCGGCGGCGACGTAGGCACGGTAGGGCGCCTCGTCGACCCTGCGCAGCTCCTGCTTGGAAAGGCCGATGCGCTGCACCGCGAAGTCGGTGTTTTCACGGGCGGCGCCGAAGCCGGGGAAGTGCTTGGCCGTGGCCCCGACGCCTCCGGCCTGCAGCCCCTGGGCGAAGGGCACCGCGGTCGCCGCGACCCGCTTCGCCGTAGCCCCGAAGGAGCGTTCGGTGGCGGCGATGACTCCGCCAGGGCGGCCGACGTCGAGCACCGGGGCGAGGTCGACGTTGACGCCGAGCTGGCTCAGGTTCACCGCGGTACGCCCTCCCTGGCGGCGGCTGAAGGCGCCCCCCTTCTCCCCCATTTCGTGGGCGGAGGCGGTGGGAGCGCCGTCGACCCGCTTCACCTGGCCGCCCTCCTGGTCGACCATGATCAGCAGCGGGGCGCGCAGCCGCGGCGGGCAGCGGATCGCCTGCAGCTGGGCGATCAGCCGGCGGCCGGCGGCGCGATCGGGGAAGTTGGCGGCGAAGAGGACGACGCCAGCCAGCTCGCCGCGGTGGATCGCCGCCCGCAGCTGCGGCGGCACCCCAGTCCCCGGGACGCCGGCGATCAGCCGCTCGCCGGCCAGCTGGCGCAGCGGCAGCGTGCTCGCCACCGACGGCTTCTCCTGCGGCGCGCTGCCGTCGCCGAGCGCGGCGCCGAAGGCGAAGGCGCCCGCGGCGAGCCCGATCAGGATGCCAAGGCCGATTCGACGCCGGCGCAGGGAGCGGCGCCGGCGCTCCTCGCGCCGTCGCTCCTCGCGGCGACCCAGACTCGCTCGCTCCATCGGCCGATGCTAAGGCCTGACCTTGGCGACGCCCACAGGCGGCCTCGCCCGTCCGGGGGGCCGCCTAGCCTCGCTGCAAATAGACTCAGAGGGAGAGACTGCGAATGCCATCCCTGATCAGCTTCGAAGAAGCCCTCGCCTACGGCGAGCTCACCAGCCACGAGGAGATCGAAGCCCTCGTCGAACGCGCCTGGGAGGTGCGGGTCGAGAGGTTCGGCGACTCGACCGACATGTGCTCGCTGGTCAACGCCAAGTCCGGCGGCTGCGCCGAGGACTGCGGCTTCTGCGCCCAGTCGCGCTACGCCGAGGCCGACACGCCGATGCACGCGATGATGGAGCCCGAGCAGATCCTCGAACACGCGAAAGCGGCCGAGGCGGCGGGCGCCCACCGTTTCTGCATGGTCACCCAGGGCCAGGGCCTCTCCAAGCGCGACTTCCAGAAAATCGTCAAGGGCGCCGAACTCGTCTCCAGGGAGACCAACCTGAAGCGCTGCATCTCGATCGGCCACATGTCGGTCGAGCGGGCCAAGCAGCTCAAGGACGCCGGCGTCCAGCGCGTCCACCACAACGTCGAGTCGGCCCGCTCCTACTACCCCGAGGTCTCGACCACGGTCCGCTACGAGGGCCGCCTGCGGACGATCGAGGCGGTCAAGGAGGCGGGCCTGGAGACCTGCGTCGGCGGCATCCTCAACCTCGGCGAGTCAGAAGAGCAGCGGGTCGAGATGGCCTTCGAGCTCTCGGAGATCAACCCCACCTCGGTCCCGATCAATCTCCTGATCCCCAAGGACGGGACCAAATTCGGCGGCCGCGAGGTGATGGACCCGTGGGAGGTCGTCAAGTGGATCGCGATCTTCCGCCTGATCATCCCCGGCGCCCTCTTCCGCCTCTGCGGCGGACGGGTCGAGAACCTCGGCTCGATGCACAAGCTCGCGGTCAAGGCCGGGCTCAACGGAGTGATGATGGGCAACTTCCTCACCACCCTCGGCGCCGAGCCGGCGGAGGACCGGGCGATGTTCGAGGAGCTCGGGCTGAACGTCGCCCGACAGGACGACAACGGCGCCCACCCGCGGCCCGACAACCGCTCTGGCTACCTCGAGGGCGAGACCCCGGCGACGCCGATGGACGAGCTGATCGACCATCAGGACGAAGCCAGCTTCTGGGATCCCTCGACGCAGCTGCGGGTGGTGAAGAAGCGGGGCAAGGCCCCCTCGTACCCGACCGCGGCCTAGATGACGGCCCCGGCGTGACCGACGTCGCCGCGCGGCTCGACGACCTCCGCGAGCGCGGCCTGCACCGGCGCCTGCGCCTGATCGAGGGACCGCAGGGCCCGCGGGTGCTGCTCGACGGGAGCGAGGTGTTGCTGCTCTGCTCCAACAACTACCTCGGCCTCGCCGATCACCCGCGCGTGCGCGAGGCGGCCGCCGAGGCGGCGCTCCACTGGGGCGCGGGCTCGGGGGCCTCGCGTCTGATCTCCGGCAACATGGCTCCGCACGAGGAGCTGGAGCGGCGACTCGCCGCCTTCAAGGGCTGCGAGGCGGCGCTCCTCTTCGGCTCCGGCTACCTCGCCAACACCGGCACTATCGCGACGCTCGCCGAGCGCGGCGAGGTCGTCTTCTCCGACGAGCTCAACCACGCCAGCATCATCGACGGTTGCCGCCTCGCCCGCGCCGAGACCTTCGTCTACCGCCACGGCGACCTCGAGCACCTCGCCTGGGGCCTCGCCGAGGCCGGCGAGCGCGCCGCCCTGATCGTCAGCGACGGCGTCTTCTCGATGGACGGCGACCTCGCCCCGCTGCCGGCGCTACTCGAGCTCGCCCGCCGCCACGGCGCGCGGCTGATGATCGACGAGGCGCACGCGACCGGCGCCCTCGGCCCCGGCGGCCGCGGCTCGGTCGCCGCCGCCGGGCTCAGCGGCGAGGTCGACGTCGTCGTCGGCACCCTCGGCAAGGCACTCGGCTCCTACGGCGCCTACGTCTGCGCCGCGCCCGAGCTGGTCGACCTCCTCCTCAACCGCGCCCGCCCGTTCATCTTCTCTACCGCGCCGCCGCCGCCCTCGGTCGGCGCCGCTGCGGCCGCGCTGGAGCTGCTCGAAGCCGAGCCGGCCCTGGTCGACTGCCTGCAGGCAAACGCCGCCGCCCTGCGCGCCGCCCTCGCCGCCGAGGGGCTCGCCGCCGGCCGCTCGCAGACCCAGATCGTGCCACTCGAGGTGGGCGCGGCAGAGCGGACGATGGAGCTCTGCGAGCTGGCACTCGAGCGCGGCGTCTTCGCCCAGGGAATCAGGCCGCCGACCGTCCCCGAGGGGTCCTCGCGCCTGCGCTTCACGGTGATGGCGACGCACACGCCCGCCGAGCTGGAGCGAGCCGCGCGCGAGGTCGGGCAGGCCGCCCGCGAGGTCGGCCTGGTCGGCGTCGCCGCCTAGACTCGGACCGAGCATGGCCCGAGGCGTCTTCGTCACCGGCACCGGCACCGAGGTCGGCAAGACCGTCGTCGCCGCGGTTCTCTCCCACACCCTCGCCGCCGAAGGCAAGCGGGTCCACGTCTTCAAGCCCTGCGTAACCGGCCTCTCCGACTACGCGGATGCCGACGGGCTGGCGGATCATGAGTTGCTGCGGGTGGCCTCCGGCTCGAAACAGACGGACGAGGAGGTGGCGCCGTACCGATACGACCCGCCCGCCTCGCCGCACCTGGCGGCGGCGCTGGCCGGCGAGGAGATCGACCCGCAGCGCCTGCGCGACGTGGCCGCAGCAGCGGCCGCCGGCGCCGAGGATCTCGTCTGCGAGGGGGTCGGCGGCCTGCTCGTCCCGCTCACCCGCGACTACCTGGTCCGCGACCTTGCCGTCGACCTCGGCTACCCGCTCGTCGTCGTCTCCTCTCCGGGCCTCGGCACGATCAACCACACCCTGCTCACGGTCGAGGCAGCGCGCGCCGCCGGCCTCGAGGTCGCCGCGATCGTCCTCACCCCATGGCCCGATCAGCCGAGCGAGATCGAGCGCGACAACCGCGAGACGATCGCGCGGCTCAGCGGCGTCGAGGTCAAAGTCCTCGCTGAGATCGACGTCGGCAGCGTCGACTCCTGGCCGCAGATGAGCTTCTGAGCTCTCCTCTGTCGACTTTGTCGCCTCTAGGTGGACAAGTCGACACGGCGCTCAGGGGTCGACGATGACGTCGAGGTA
The DNA here is from genome assembly GCA_035542315.1 of Solirubrobacterales bacterium. Classification (GTDB taxonomy): domain Bacteria; phylum Actinomycetota; class Thermoleophilia; order Solirubrobacterales; family 70-9; genus VAYN01. Next base: position 20,217 of record DATKLT010000051.1, read on the forward strand.
GGCGCCGCTGAGCTCGACGCGGAAGCCGGCGCTCCCGGCGAGAGACGCGGCGCCCTCGGGGTCCTTCGGCGCCACCTTCGCCTCCAGCAGCGCCTTCGCCACTTCGCCGCGCACTGCCTTCGCCATGTGCGAGACCGGCTTGCGCTTGCCGCCGCTCTCGGTGAAGGCCCGAACCGCGAGCAGCGTCGCCGCCTTCGGCTTCCAGAAGGCGGCGTAGGCGCCGGAGCGCATGTCGACGATCAGCTCGCCCTCGGCGTCCGGCATCGCCGCGGCCAGCGGCGCCCGCCAGTGGGCTGCAATCCCACCGATCTTCGGCAGCTTCGCTTTCGCTGCCAGCCGGTAGTAGGGGATCGGGTCTTCGGGCCGCACGGCGCCCCAGAGGGCGCTCGCGATCAGGACCCGCCGCCGCGCCTTCGCCGGCAGCGAGGCGAGGCCGAGGCGGTCGTAGAGGACGCCGCTGTAGACCTCGGCCGCGGGCGCCGCCGGGGCGCCGCGTAGGCCGGCGTCGACCTCTACCTCACCCGCCTGCCCCGGCGAGAGGCCCAGCATCTGAACTGCGCGTCTTTGCGGCAGCGCCGAGAGAGCGGCGAGCGCTTCGAGCAATCTCTGCCGCGGCTCCGTCAGCTCGGCGGCGAAGGCGAGCTTGGCGAGATCGAGCGGGGGGCCCGCCGCGGGCGCGGCCTTGCCCTCCGAGGGCGGCAGAAGAACCAGCATCGCGGCAGGACACTATGCGACCTCCCCGGCCGCCAGAGCTTCGCGCTCCTCGACCGCCGTCACCGCCGAGCCGCCCGGGTTGGCGCCCGCCGCCTCGGCCTCCTCCAGGGTCGTCTCGACCCCGGCGCGCCGCTTGGCGCGGATCGCGACGACGGCGACTCCGGCGCCGAAGAGAGCGACGAAGGCCGAGACCAGCATCGCCGTCCCGAGCGCGTAGACGAAGGCTTCTGACCCCGCGGCTTCGGCGGCGTGCGCCTGGGCAGAGCTGAGGCCGGGGACGGCGCTGATCGAGCCACCGCCGAGCTGTTCGGCAATAGCGCCGCGCTGAGCTGCGGTGATCCCGCTGCCGGCGAGCAGCGAGTCGAGCTTGGGGCCGACCAGGCCCTGGAAGATCGCTCCGGTAACTGCGACGCCGAGGCTGCCGCCGACCATCCGGAACATCGAGAGGACGCCGGAGGCGATGCCGGCTTTCTGCACCGGCACCGCGTTCATCGCCGCGCTCGTCATCGGCGACATCGTCATCGCGATCCCGATGCCGAGCAGCATGAACCCGGGCAGCAGGTCCAGATAGCCGGAGTCGACCGCGATCCCGCTGAAGGTGAAGAGCGAAGCCGAGACCAGCGCCAGCCCGCCGACGATCAGCCAGCGCGGCCCGAAGCGGTCGGCGAGGCGACCGGCGACCGGCGCCACGGCGACGATCATCAAGGTCGAGGGGAGGAAGCGGATGCCGGCTTCCAGCGGCGTGTAGCCGAGGATGTCCTGCATGTAGAGGGCAAGGAAGAAGAAGACGCCCAGCATCGAGAAGCTGATGATCAGGGCGACGACGATGGCGCCGACGAAATTGCGGTCGGAGAGCAGGTCGAACTGGACGATCGGCGCCTTGACCCGGTTCTCGACGGCGACGAAGACGGGGACCGCGACGACGGCGATCGCGAGCAGGGCGACGATCTGGGTCGACCCCCAGCCCCAGCTGTTGCCCTGGACGAGGGCGAGCACGAGGGCGGTCAGGCCGGCGGTGAGGACCGCCACGCCCGGGTAGTCGACGTCGCGGCCGACGCTGGTGTCGCGCGACTCGCGCACCGCGAACAGGGTGGCGGCGACGGCGCCGATCGCGACCGGGATGTTGATGTAGAAGATCGCGCGCCAGGTGACGTGCTCGGTGAGGAAGCCGCCCAGCACCGGCCCGATCGCCAGCGCCAGGGCCGAGACGCCAGCCCAGGTGCCCATCGCTTTGCCGCGCTCGTGGGCGGGGAAGGCGTCGGTGATGATCGAGAGCGTGCCCGGCATCATCAGCGCTGCGCCGACGCCCTGGACCACGCGGCTGACGACCAGCGCGGTCTCGTCGGGAGCGAGGCCGGCGGTCGCCGAGGAGAGGGCGAAGATGATCACGCCGGAGAGGAACATGCGGCGGCGGCCGAATATGTCGCCGAGCCGTCCGCCGGTCGCCAGCAGCACGGCGAAGGACAGCGTGTAGCCGCTGACCGTCCACTCGAGGCCGGAGATCGAGGCGCCCAGGTCCTTCTGGATCGAGGGCAGGGCGACGTTCACGACCGTGTTGTCGAGCATGATCATGAACAGCGCGAAGCACATCGCGCCGAGGGTCCACCACTTGCGATTCTGGTCGGTGATCAAATGTCGGTAACGGGTCAAGCTTCACTTCCCTTCAGGTGCTCAAAGGTCTGGGCGATGTCCTCTCGGTCCATCAGCGAGTCGATCGCGGCGTCGAGCTTGCGGCGCTGGGCGGCACTCAGGGTCGAGGCGAACGCCTCCATCCCGCTGCGCCGGATCGCGACCAGGGTCTCGACCAGGTCCTTGCCGCCGGCGGTGATCTCGACCCGCCGCACACGGCGGTCGTCGGGGTCCTCGACCCGCGTCGCCAGGCCTTTCTTGACCAGGCAATCGACAGCACGGCTCATCGAGGGGACGGAGACGCCGAAGACAGCCGCGAGGTCGCTGACCTGCCAGCGCCCCGTTCCCTGTCCGAGACCGCCGAGCTCGAGCAGAGCCTTGCACTGGGTCATCGAGAGGCCGGAGTCCTCCAGCACCCGCAGCTGGTTGCCGCGGTCGTAGAGGAAGAGGTGGCGGAGGAGAGCGGCGATCCGCGCCGCGGTCTCCCGCTCCTCCAGGGTGGCTTCGGTCTCGTTTGGACCGGCGACGGTCTGCACGTCACTCGCTTGCATGCCAACAATAGTTGCACATCTGCAACTATTTCTCAACCGCAATAGTTGTTCGCGTGAGGCAGGTCACAGAAGGCGCAGCTCACTAGGGTTGAGCCGATGAGCGCCGACCCCGCCCGGCTCGACCACGAGCACCTCTGGCACCCGTTCACCCAGCAGCAGGGCTGGGTCGAGGAGGCGCCGCTGGTGATCGAGGGGGGCGAGGGCTGCTACCTGATCGACAGCGAGGGCCGCCGCTACCTCGACGGCCACTCCTCGCTGTGGTGCAACGTCCATGGCCACCGGCACCCGGCGATCGACGCCGCGATTCGCGCTCAGCTCGACCGCGTCTCGCACTCGACGATGCTCGGCCTCTCCCACCCCTGGGCGATCGAGCTCGCCGCCCGCCTGGTCGCGATCGCGCCGCCCGGCCTTTCCCGCGTCTTCTACTCGGACTCGGGCGCGACCGCGGCCGAGGTGGCGCTGAAGATGGCCTTCCAGTACCACCAGCAGCGCGGCGGCGAGGACGCCCGCCGCACCTCCTTCGTACATCTCCGCGAGGGCTACCACGGCGACACGATCGGCTCCGTCTCGGTCGGCGGCATCGACCTCTTTCACGCCACCTACGGGCCGCTCCTCTTCCCCACCCACATGGCCGAGCCGGGAGACGCGGCCGAGATGGAGCGCATCCTCGATTCCCATGGCCCGGAGATCTCGGCGGTGATCGTCGAGCCGCTGGTCCAGGGCGCCGGCGGCATGGTCCTCCACCCTCCCGGCTACCTGCGCGCGGTGCGCGAGCTCTGCGACGAATACGGCGTGCTGCTGATCGCCGACGAGGTCGCGGTCGGCTTCGGCCGCACCGGGACGATGTTCGCCTGCGAGCAGGAGGACGTCGCGCCGGACTTGCTCTGCCTCGCCAAGGGGATCACCGGCGGCTACCTGCCGCTGGCGGCGACGCTGACCACCGAGGCAGTCTACGAGGGCTTCCTCGGCGCTCCGGAGCAGTTCCGCACCTTCTTCCACGGCCACACCTACACCGGCAACCCGCTTGCCTGCGCCGCCGCGCTCGCCAATCTCGACGTCTTCGAGGACGAGCGCACGTTAGAGCGGCTGCAGCCGAAGATCGGCCTCTTCGCCGAGCTGCTGGCCGGAATCGGGGGGATGGACGAGGTGACCGAGATCCGCCACAAGGGCTTCATGGCCGGGATCGACCTCGCCGCCTGGGACCCGGCTCTGCGCATGGGCCACCGGGTGACCGAAGCCGCCCGCGAGCGCGGCGCGATCGTCCGCCCGCTCGGCAACACCGTGGTCCTGGTGCCGCCGCTGGCGATCTCGGAGGAGGAGCTGCGCCAGCTGCTCGCGATCACCGCCGACTCGATCACCGCCGCGATCGCGACGGCACCGGAGGCGGCGCCGAGCACCAACGCCGCGCCCAAGGTCGCCTAGCCGTCCGCATACTCCCTGTGATGGATCACCGGCTTGTCCGTAGTACCGGTGTGGAGCAAGCACTTCTCGCCAGCGCGCAGGAGGCACCGAGGGAGGCGGACCTCGCCTTCGAGCGGCTCTACCGTGCCAACCGCGACGACGTCTACGCCTACGTCACCAGCATCCTCCGCGACCGCGCCGCGGCCGAGGAAGTGACGGCCGCCGCCTTCGAGCGCGCCTACCGCAAGCGCTCGCGCTTCGACCGCAACCGCGGCGAGCCGCGCGCCTGGCTCTTCGGGATCGCCCGCAACGCGGCGCTCGACGAGCTGCGCCGCCGCGGCCGCCAGGCCGAGCTGGCCGCCGATCCCGAGGACCTGGCCGGCGCCTCGGTCGGCGAGAGCGCCGAGCAAAGCACCCGCCGCCTCGCCCTCGCCGCCGCCCTGGCGACGCTCGAGCCGCGCGAGCGCGAGCTGATCGCGCTCAAGTTCTTCGCCGGCCTCGGCAACGCCGAGATCGCCGCCGTGATCGGCGTCAGCGAGTCCAACGCCGGCACCAAGCTGCACCGCGCCGTAACCAAGCTGAGGGAGGCCTGCGATGGAGCCCTATAGAGACGACCAGTTCGTCGCGACCCTGGAGTCGCTGCGCCCCGAGCCAGACCAGGAGTTCACCGCGGAACTCGACGAGCTCGCCGCCGAAGGCTTCCCGCGCCCCGAACGCGGCGGGATGGAAACGGGCTGGCAGCGGCTCGTCGAGTGGCTGCGCCAGGCGCGTCCGGGGCAGCTAGCGTTGGCCGGGGGCGGTATGGCTGCGGTCGCGATCGTGCTCGCGACGGCGGCGATCGCAGGCTCCGGAGGCGGAGCCGGCTCCTCCCGTGTCGACACGGAATCGGCGGCCAGCGGCAAATCGCTCAATGGCACGCTCAGCTTTCTCAACACGTACGGCGGATCGGCGGAAGAATCCGGAGTCGAAGCGTCCCCTGAAGCCGAGAGCGCACCCAGCGCCGCTGCTTCCTCCGAAGCCGTCTCGCCGCAGGTGAGGAGCGGCACCGGCCCCTACGCCTCCGGCGCCAAGCACCGCAATGTCGAACGCGCAGCGGAGATGACGCTCGGCACCGACCCGAGCGAAGTCGGCGACGCGGCCGGAAAGGTGCTGGAAACGGTGCACGCCTACGACGGGATCGTGCTCAACTCCTCGGTCCGCGGCGGCAGCGAAGGACAGGCTGGAGCACGGTTCGAACTGCTGATCCCCAGCGCCAAGCTCTCCGACGCGCTCGCCTCCTTCTCCGCCATCGCCGAAGTGCGGGACCGGCACGAGTCGAGCAACGACATCACCGCCCCCACCGTCACCACCGGCGAACTGCTGCAGGACTCCCACGCCAGGATCGAATCGCTGCTGAACCAGCTCGCCGACGCCGAAACCGAAGCCGAGCAGGAGGCAGTGGAAGCGAAGCTGCACGCCGAGCGCCGCCGTGCCGCCGATCTCAAGTCCCAGCTGACCGCGCTGCAGCGCCGCGCCAACCTCTCGCGCGTCTCGCTGCGGATCATCAGCGGCGAAGCACCGGCTGCTGCCGGCGGCGGCAGCTGGAACGCCGGCGACGCGCTGCACGACGCCGGCCACATCCTCTCCGTCGCCGCTGGGGTCGTCATCGTCACCGCCGCGGTACTCGCCCCGATCGCGCTCCTCGTCCTGCTCGCGCTCCTCGCGCAGCGGGCCTGGATCCGCGGCCGGCGCGAGCGCGCCCTCGACTAGGCTGGGTCGATGGAGGAATCCGTGCGGCCGGAGGGACCGGCCGAGCTGCCGAACTTCGGGCCGCCCTCGACGCCGCGGCCGGCGGCGGCGGTGATCCTCCTGCGCCGCGGCGGCAGGCATTCCGACCGGGCGCTGGAGCTGCTGATGCTGAAGCGCAGCGAGGAGGCGTCGTTCATGCCCGGGGTCTGGGTCTTCCCGGGCGGCTCGGTCGACGCCGCCGACGGCGAGGCCGAGGCCGGCCGCCGCGCCTGCGCGCTGCGCGAGCTGACCGAGGAGGCCGGAATCGAGCTGGCCGCCGAGGAGGAGATGGTCCTCTTCTCGCGCTGGATCACTCCCGAGGTCGTCTCGACCCGCTTCGACGCTTGGTTCTACCTCGCCCTCGCGCCCGCCCACACCCCGCCCAAACCCGATGGCGTCGAGACGATCGAGGCCGGCTGGTTCGAGCCGGCCAAGGCGCTTGCCGCCCAAGAGGCGGGCGAGCTGCGCCTCTCCTTCCCGACGATCAACCAGCTGCGTTGGCTCAGCGCCTTCGCCAGCGCCGACGAGGCGCTGGCCCACTACCGCACCAGCGACGTCGGCTCGGTCACCCCGCGGGTGATCCGCGACGGCGAGCAGCACCGCATCGTCCTCCCCGGCGAGCCGGGCTACGAGGACGGCGAGCCCGCCGAGAAGCTCCCCTAGCGAGCCCTCCCAGGCGCTTTTTGGCGCCATATGGACCCAAAAGGCGCCTTTAGGCGTCGGGGAACGGCGCCAGCCCGGCGTGCCACGGGCCCGGCGGGTAGGTGTGGATACCGCTCTCTTCCATCTCCGCCTGCAGCCGTTTGAAGAGCTGGCCGGCATTTTGGAGCGCCTGCTTCAGCTCCGCTTCGCTGCGTTCGCGCAGGCGCCAGAGGAACCAGAGCTGGCGGTCGTTGATGCCGAAGTCGATCTCCCCGGTCATCGTCGTCACCCAGGCGAGGAAGCCGGGGCCGAACAGCTCGCGCAGCTGGATCGGGTCGTACTCCTTCGGCACCGTCGCCAGGAAGCGCTTGTTGAAGTCGAGCGACTCGAACTCGACCTTGCGCTGGAAGCGCTGGGTGACCACCTCATGCCCCTCGATCGACTCGACGTTGAAGGCGGGGACGACCTTGGCGAGGTCCGGCATGTGCGCCTTGGCGAGGACCGCGGTCGGCAGCAGCGCCTTGTTGAAGAGGCTGCCGACCTCCTTTTCGTCGGCGTCGCAGGAGGCCCCCCAGAAACCCTCGACCAGCTGCCCGGTGAGTCGGTTGACGCCGCCGACGCAGAGCGCGACCGGGGCGTCTTTGGGGTTGATCCCGCCGACCCCCTCGTAGGTGAGGTCGTTGCGCTCGCCGTAGAGGCGCACGGCCGCCGTCCATTCCGCCGCTTCCTGCTTGGCGCCCATCGCCGGATCTTATTCGTGCGCGACGGCTGGATCTGGAGCGATATTCGTCGGTTCTCGCCCCTGCTGCGGCTACGATGAGGCGCACAGTCCTTCGGGTCGACCATAGGAACAGGACACAGGAGCCTTCATGACCATCGTCATCATCGTCGTCGTCGCGATCCTCGTCATCGCGGTCCTCTACTACATCGCGAAGCGCAACTCGATCATCGCCTCCCGCAACCGGGTCGACGAGTCATGGAGCGGAATCGACGTCCAGCTCAAGCGGCGCCACGACCTCGTGCCCAACCTGGTCGAGACGGTCAAAGGCTACGCCTCGCACGAGAGCGAAGTGTTCGAGAAAGCGACCAAAGCACGCGCCGCGGCGATGGAAGCCCACAGCGTCGCCGACACCTCCAAAGCCGAGTCGCAGCTGACCGGCGCCCTCACCGACCTGCGCGCGGTGGCCGAGAACTACCCGACCCTGCGGGCGACCGAGAACTTCCAGCAGCTCAGCCGCAACCTGTCGGAGCTCGAGGACGAGATCCAGGCCTCGCGCCGGATCTACAACTCCAACGTCCAGTCCTACAACACCGACATCCAGCAGTTCCCCGGCTCGATCATCGCCAACCAGGGCAACTTCACCGCGCGCGAGTACTTCGAAATCGAGGACAAAGCCGAGCGCGAACCGGTCTCGGTGAGCTTCGACAAATGAGCGCGGCGACCGAGACGAAGCTCTGGATCTGCGAAAGCTGCGGGTTCATCTACGACCCGGAGATCGGCGACCCCGACGGCGGGATCCCGCCCGGAACCGAGTTCGAGGACATTCCCAGCGACTGGTTCTGCCCGGTCTGCGGCGCCCGCACGAGCGACTTCCGCCCGCTCGAGCCTGGCGAGGCCTGAGCCAGCGCGAGCCACCTGTCACCAGCCAACCGGTTAGGGTTGGCTGGTGAGCCAGTTCGACTTCGACTGGGTGGTTGTCGGCTCCGGGTTCGGGGGGTCGGTCTCTGCCCTGCGCCTGGCCGAAAAGGGGTACTCGGTTGCCGTCCTGGAGTGCGGCAAGCGGTTCCGCGACGAGGACTTCCCGAAGTCGACCTGGGACCTGCGCCGCTACTTCTGGGCGCCGAGGCTGGGCCTGCGCGGGATCTTCCGCCTGACCCCGTTCAAGGACGTCTCGGTGGTCAGCGGCTGCGGCGTCGGCGGCGGCAGCCTCGGCTATGCCAACACGCTCTACGTGCCGCCGAGCCAGTTCTTCGAGGACCCGCAATGGGCCGACCTCGAGGACTGGGAGCAGACGCTGGCGCCCCACTACGCCGAAGCGCAGCGGATGCTCGGCGTCGTCGTCCATGACCGCGACGACCCCGCCGACCAGCTGCTGCGCGAGTACGGCGAGGAGATCGGCGTCGGCGACACCTACCAGAAGACGCCGATCGGGATCTACCTCGACAACCCCGGCCAGACCGTGCCCGACCCGTTCTTCGGCGGCGAGGGCCCCGACCGGACCGGCTGCATGCAGTGCGGCCGCTGCATGGTCGGCTGCCCGCACGGGGCCAAGAACACGCTGGTCAAGAACTACCTCTGGCTGGCCGAGCAGCGCGGCGTCCGGATCGAGGCGGACCGGACCGTGACCGAGATCCGCCCACTCGGAGCCGACGACGGCAGCGACGGCTACACCGTGACCAGCGAGCGCTCGGGACTGCTCCGCGGCCGCGGCGCCAGCACCCTTCGCGCCCGCGGCGTGATCGTCGCCGCCGGCCCGCTCGGGACCAACAAGCTGCTGCAGCGCTGCCGCCTCGGCGGCGCCCTGCCGCGTATCTCCAACCGCCTCGGCGAGCTGGTGCGGACCAACAGCGAGTCGATCCTCGCCGTCACCGTCCCCGACGACTACCCCGACGACCTGACCAAGCGGGTCGCGATCACCTCCAGCATCTACCCCGACCCGCACACCCACATCGAGACCGTCACCTACGGCAAGGACGGCAACTCGATGCACCTGCTCTACACGCTGATGGTCGGCGACGGCTCGCGGGTGACGCGGCCGCTGAAGCTGCTGGCACAGATCCTCCGCCACCCCGGTCGCTTCGCGAAGACGCTGTGGCCGCGCAACTGGTCGAGCCGGACGATCATCGTCCTCGTCATGCAGACGCTCGACAACGCGATCGCCCTGCGGCCGACGCTGAAGCGCAACGGCGACGTCCGCCTGCAGACCGAGCAGGACCCCGAGCGGCCGATGCCGACCTTCATCCCGGCCGCCAACGCCTTCTCCGAATGGCTCGCCAAGCGCACCGGCGGCGTCGCCCAGAGCTCGACCACCGAGGCGCTGCTGAACATCCCCACCACCGCCCACATCCTCGGCGGCGCGGTGATCGGACATGGCCCCGAGGACGGGGTCGTCGACTCCCGCCAGCGCGTCTTCGGCTACGAGAACCTGCTGGTCTGCGACGGCGCCGCGGTCCCCGCCAACGTCGGCGTCAACCCGAGCCTGACCATCACCGCCCTGGCCGAGCACGCCATGGCAGAGATCCCGGCCAAGGACGGGACCGAGCCGCGCCAGGAGGCGAGCCCGGCCCCGTCGGCCGGTTGAGAAGCGGTACCGCTAGGACGCGTAGGCGCTGGCCACGTGATCCCAGTTGACGACGTTCCAGAACGCGTCGAGGTATTCGGGACGCTTGTTCTGGTACTTCAGGTAATAGGCGTGCTCCCAGACGTCGCAGCCCAGCAGCGGGGTCTGGCCGTTTGAGATCGGCGAGTCCTGGTTGGGCGTTTTGGTGACGGCGATGCTGCCGTCGGCGTTCTTCACCAGCCAGGCCCAGCCGGAGCCGAACTGGCCGATGCCGGCGTTTTTGAACTCCTCCTTGAAGGCGTCGAAAGAGCCGAAGGCGCTGTCGATCGCGTCGGCCAGGTCGCCGCTCGGCTCGCCGCCGCCATCGCCGCTCAGCATCTGCCAGAAGAGCGAGTGGTTGTAGTGGCCGCCGGCGTTGTTGCGGACCGGGCCCTGCTTGTCGGCGGGCAGGCTGTCGAGGTTCTGCAGCACCTCGGCGACGTCCTTGTCGGCCCACTCGGTGCCCTCGAGGGCGCCGTTGGCTTTGTCGACGTAGGCCTGGTGGTGTTTGTCGTGGTGGATGCGCATCGTCTCCTCGTCGATGTGGGGCTCGAGCGCGTCGTAGGGGTACGGCAAGTCGGGTACTGAGTAGGCCATCCGTGGTCTCCCTTGGTCGATTGGAAGTTCATCGCGCAGCCTAACCGCCGCGCCCCCTCGGCTACCCGCTCAGTCGCCGCCGACACCGGCTTCTTCGGCGACTTCCACTTCCCCGGCTTCCCCGTGCAGGTTCAGCCGCGGCACCGTGTCGGGGTTGCCGCCGGTCCATTCGTTGAACCGGTACCAGGAAGGCTTTGCTTCGCGATTTTCGGTCAGCAGGCCGGCCGAGGTGCAGAAGCTGCAGCCGCCTTCGGCGTCGGCCCAGCTGAACCACCAGGCGCCGCCGATCCGCCAGCGGACGCGGTTGGCCGAGAGGATCGCGAACGCCTTCGAGAGCTGGTCGGCCTGACCGCGGAGGCCGCGCTGCCAGCGGGTCGGCCCCGACTGCGACCCCCAGCCGAGCTCGGTCACGTAGAGCTTCTTGTAGCCGTCGTGGTGGAGCCGCATGATCCGGCGCAGATTGCGCAGCTGGGCCGCCATCGCGTGGGCGTCGGCGACGTAGGGGTGGAGCGCGACCGCATCGAAGTAGGGCCGCACGTTCCCGGCCCGGTAGAGGCGCTGGAGGAAGTTGCCCGAGCCGACGTTGGGCGGAATCTGCAGCGGCCGCCCGAAGAGCCCGCCGAGCAGCACTTCCGATTCGGGGTCCGCGCCGTGCAGGGCCCGGCCCGAGATCCGAACCAGCCTGGCGAAGGCGGCCGGATTCGGTTCGCTGGAGAAGCTGACGATGTTCTCCTCGTTCCAGATCTCCCAGCGTTCGAACGGCAGGTAGTCGAGCTTGACGTGGTCCTCCCAGAATTCGCCTTCGGGCCCATAACGGGCAACGGCATCGCGCAGGAAGCGAGCCCAGCCGCGGCGTTGCCAGGGCGAGAAGACCGGCAGCACGGTCGATTCCGGGGCGACCCATTTCGGCGTGCCCAGGACCACCGGCATCACCTGCAACCCGGCTTCGGCCGCGAGTTCCACGACGCGATCGAAATGAGCCCAGTTCTGAGGGAAGAAGTAGGGGTCTTCGGGCTCGATTTCGGCCCAGTTGAGCGGCATCCGCACGTTGCGGATGCCGGCCTTCCGCATCAGTTCGTAGTCCTTGGCGCTGGTCGGTCCCTGCGGGGCCATGCCGATGAAGCCCGCCGGCACATAGGCCGCCGCCACCGCCGGCACCAGCCCGAACAGGAAAACGGCTAGGACCAGCAGCCGGGAGATCTTGCGGCGCATGTCTGCGATAACCGGCACGAGGGCGAAAGTAGCGCCCCGTCCGAGGCGGCGCTGCTCGGCCGACGCCGCTCTGAGATAATCGCCGCTCTCGGGGCGTGGCGCAGCCTGGTAGCGCGCACCGTTCGGGTCGGTGAGGTCCCCGGTTCAAATCCGGGCGCCCCGATTTTTGTAGCACGATGCGTGCTACATTGACCTCCATGAGTCGATCTCTTCACGTTCGTCTGGACGACAGTTCCGAAGCGGCCCTGCGGATTGTCCGAGGAGGATCATTGACCGATTCCGAGGCGGTTCGCGCCGCCCTGCTGGAGTCGGCCGCCCGCCGCCGGGCACGCTCCTCGATCGCCGCCGAGGTCGAGCGGCTGGCAGCCGACGAGACCGACCGCGCAGAGATGCGGGTCGTCCGCGAGCAGATGGCCGAGCTCGCGCCGGATCCGGTCGACTAGGTGGTTCGTGGCGAGGTCTTCCGGCTGCCGGCTCCTCGGGGCACTCGAGGGAGGGAGCAGCGGGGGGCGCGCTACGCCGTCGTAGTCCAGGCTGACGAGTTCATGGCGCTGAGCACGACCCTCGTCGCCCCCACCTCGACCAGCGCTCGCCCGGCTACCTTCCGCCCGACGATTTCGCTCGACGACACCGAGACGAAGGTCCTGGTCGAGCAGACCACGGTCGTGGACCCCGAGCGCTTAGGAAGATCCGCCGGACGCCTCGACTCCGCAGAGCTGCAAGCCGTCGACGAAGCACTCACCCTGGTCCTCGGTCTCTAAGGTCCGCCCGCAGTCGCTTCTCGCGCAAAGCGGAAGCGATTCGCCGCCGATGTATGAGAAGCTCGCACTCTCTCGACGCCGAGCACGGTGACTGCCTCTGACGACATGGGGATGTTCCGAGCGCTGTCCTACGGCGAGAAGCGGCGCGTCAACAGGCTGGTAGCGAAGGGGGAGGCCCCGCCGGACCCGCGGATGGCAGCCGCCGCCGTCGAGCTGGCCGAGAAATGTCAACGCAGAGAGCGCGAAGTGCCGCTGCATCGTGGGCTGGCTGTCGTGCTCATCGTCGTAGGCATAACTCTCGGTGTCGTTGCAGCGATTCAAGGAGACGGCCCCTTGGTGGGCGCGATGGCGCTCCTGGTGTTGAGCAACGTCGCCCAGTTTGCCTTCAACCCGATGACCCGGCCCAAGAACATGGCCCGATCCCTGGAAGCCGCGAGGCGAGTATCGGCCGCAGGAAGCTGACAGGGGCTTGCTCTTAGGGCGAAGCGATCATCGCTATGACGCGGGGCTCGCCTCATGGTGAGCGATTTCGAGCAACGCGTTGAAGCAGAGGCCAACCGGCACGAGAACGAAATAGCCGAAGCAATCCCCGCTGGGGGCCCGCCCCAGCGAACCTCCAGCGAATCTCCAGCGCCTGCGGCGAGCCTTGGCCGACCCGAACCATCCAAGGAGGAATCGATGTCAGCCAAGAGCCTTTTTGCAACCACCTGCTGTCTAATGGCGACCTGTGCAACGGCGCTCGCACTGGCCGGATCGGCTAGTGCGGCGACCTATCCGGTCTCCGGAAAGCAGATCGTCGTCGACGAAGCCGCGGGCACGTACAAGATGAACGGCGGCCTCGTCGGCAAGTGGGAAGTCACCTCGTTCAAGGAACTCGGCAGCGGCTCGATCTTCCGCGCCAAGGGCACCGAGCGCTTCAAGGGCTGCCTCGACCTCCGGCGCGATCGCAGCTGCGCCGGCGACCCGTCGGGCACGCTCTCCTTCACCTACCTCTACTGGGGCGAGTTCGAAGCCGACGACACGCTCGTCTGGGGCTCGTGCTGGCATCCGGTCGTCGGCGGGACCGGCGACTTCAAGCACGCACGCGGGGTGCTGACGATGGTCGACACCCCAACCGCAAAAGGGGTCAGCACCAGCTACACCGGCAACATCACGCTCGGGTCCCCGAGCGCGGCCCGCGCCGCAGCATCGGCGTCGGCAACGGCGCACTGCGGGTAACCCGACACACCCAACCGGACCGCGGCGCCGCTCGCCGCGGTCCGGTGGTTGCAATCGCCGGGGCGCTCGGTAAGGCTCCCCGGGAGGACGAGATGAACGAAGGTGGCGGTCACGCCGGGGCCCATGTGGCTGGATACCGCGTCGAGGAGCTCCTCGGCCGAGGCGGCACGGGGGAGGTCTACCGCGCCACCGACGCGCGTCTTGGCCGCCCCGTCGCGCTCAAGGTCCTCGCCGGCGTTCTCGCCGAAGACGATCGCTTCGGCCAGCGGCTGCTGCGGGAGTCGCGCCTGGCCGCCAGTCTCGACCACCCGAACGTGATCCCGATCTACGAGGCGGGCGAGGACGAGGGCCGGCTCTTCATCGCGATGCGCTTCGTCCCCGGCGGCGACCTGAAGGCGCTGCTGCGAGCCGAGGGGCCGCTCGACCCAGCCCGTGCCTTCCCGATCTTCAGCCAGATCGCGGACGCCCTCGATGCCGCGCACCGGCGAGGCCTCGTTCATCGCGACGTCAAGCCCAGCAACGTCCTCGTCGACCGCGACGACGGCCACGAGCATTGCTATCTGGCGGACTTCGGCCTCACCCAGAGCGCAGCCCACGAGGGGCCCGCCAACGGCCAGCTGCAGGGGACCGTCGACTACATCTCGCCCGAGCAGATTCGCGGCGACACGCTCGACGGCCGCGCGGATCAGTACAGCCTCGCCTGCCTGATGTACGAGTGCCTGACGGGCAGGCTGCCGCACGAGGAGCGCTCCGAGGTCGCCGCCCTCTTCGCCCATCTGGAGCAGCCCGTCCCCCCGGCGAGCGAGCAGGGCACCGGGCTGCCGGTCGCGATCGACCCCGTTCTCGGGCGCGGGATGGCGAAGGATCGGGAGGAGCGGTTCGAGAGCTGCTCCGCTCTGGTCGCCGCCGCCCGCGAGGCGGTGGGACTGGCGCCCGACCAAGCTGGCGCCCGGCGCCGCCGCTGGCTTCCAGGGGCCGCGGCCGTCGCCCTGGCCGCGCTTGCGGTCATCGTCATCGTCCTCTCCGGCGGCGGCGGCGGCAAGGCGGGGGCGAAGCCGGCGACCGGGGCGCTGGTGCGAGTCGATCCGCAAAGCAACGAAGTGGTCTCCCGCACGACGGTTCGCGGCTACCCCGGGCAGCTGGTGGTGACGCCCGGCGGCATCTGGATGGCCGACTTCCGCTCCGGCGTGCTTTGGCGCTATCAGCCGGGCGCAGGAGCGCCCGAGTTGATCACCTCAGACGGCGAGCCACGCGACCTGGCGGCGCTCGGGGACAAGGTCTACGTCGGCGCCGACGGGCGTCATCTCTCCGGGGTCGTCTCGACCTACGACGCGATCACCGCCGAACGCGACGACTCGATCGACCTGCTTGCCTGCGCGATGGGATCCGGCGAAGGCGTGGTCTGGGCTGCCGGATGCCCGTTCGTGCAGCGGCTGAGCACCGACGACCTGCCGCTCCGCATCCTGCACCAGGTCTTTCTCCCCTTCCGCTCGCCGGCCACGGTCGAGAACAGCAGGGTCCAGTTCCGCGAGCTCGGCGTCGGCGACGGATCGCTCTGGGTGCTCGGTGACGCCCTCGACCGCCGGCTCTGGCGCCTCGACGCGAGAACCGGCCGGGTCGAAGCGACGATCGCGCTCGGCTTCCCGCCCACCTCGGTGGCGGTGGCGGGGGGAGCCGCCTGGATCACCGACGGGCTGCATGACCGCGTCTTCCCGGTCGACACCTCCGACAACCGCGTGCTGGCCCCGCTCCGGGTCGGCGCCGGCGCCAGCGGGGTGGCGGCGGGGGCGGGAAGCGTCTGGGTCGCGAACACGATCGCCGGGACCCTCTCGCGGATCGACCCGAGGTCGCGGCGGGTGGTCGCGACGATCGCGGTCGGCGGCCTGCCGCGAGGGGTGGAGGTCGGACGCGGCTCGGTCTGGGTGAGCGAGTATGCGGGCTGAGCTCCGCCGGCTGCCAGCGGCGCTCGTGCTGCTGGCGGTCGCCGCGCTCGTGGCCGCCGGCTGCGGCGGCGGCGGACAGGCACCGTTCAAGGTCGGCGTGGTCGCCGATTGCGTCGGGGTCAACCGCTCGCTCCACGACGAGGAGCTGGCGGGGGCGGAGCTGCCGCTGATCCAGCGCGGCGCCGAGCTGCGGGGACAGCTCCCCAGCGGCGGCGTCGGTCAAGCCGAGGTCGGCGGCCGTGCGGTCGAATTGGTCCCCGGCTGCACCGAACTCTGGGAGTTCAGCATCCTCACCAGCGAGGTCCGGCGCCTGGTCGAGCGCGAGCACGTCGACGCGATCGTCGCCGCCGGCAGCGGCCCCGACGAGGTGGTACTGGCGGAGGTGGCGCGCCTCTATCCCGACGTCGTCTTCATCGCGGTCGCGCACGGCCCCCGCGAGCTCACCCTGCGCCACCGCCCGGCGAACCTGTTCCGCTTCGCCGCCGACCACGGCCAGGGCGTCGCCGGCCTCGCCACCTACGCCTACCGCCGGCTCGGCTGGCGCGACGCCGCGGTCGTCCTGATCAACTGGGATGCCGGTTGGGGAGCGCGCGACGCCTTCGTCGCCGAATTCTGCTCGCTCGGCGGCAGGATCTCGAAGCAGATCCCGATCGAATCCTTCGATCCCTCGGGCCGGGACGTCGCCCGGATCCCGCGGGGCGCCGACGGCGTCGCCGTCTTCGCGCCGCCATTCATCGATCCCACCGGCTTCCTCCGCCGGCTGGCCTCGGGCTACGCCGACCCCGCCGGCCACATCCTCCTCGGCCCGACGATCACCAGCGATCCGACGCTGCTGCGGTCGGTCAGGGGAGCGCTGACGGGGGTCACCGGCAGCTCCTATGTCGACCCCGCGCGGATGCGCGGCTACCTGCGCGCCTTCGGCCGTGCCTTCCCCGGCACCCCGGCGGACGTCGCCGGCGACGAACTGGTGACCGGCTACCACGACTCGGTCGCGGCGCTCCTCTCCGGCCTCGAAAAGGCGCATGGGAGCACCGCCGCTCTGCCCGCGGCGCTTGCCCACCTGCGGGTCGACCTGCTCGGCGGGCCGGTCCACCTCGACCGCAACGGCCAGGCCGTCGTCTCCCCCTCGCTGGTCCGGATCGAGCCGGGCGATGCGCCGGCACCTGGCCTCGCCCGCGAGGGGACCGTGCGCGGCGTCGACCAGTCGATCGGCGGCCTGCTCGAGCCGTCGATGGTCCCCACCGATCGTCCCGCCAAATGCAAGGCCGGGGCATCTCCGCCGCCGTGGGCGCGGTCACCGTCCCGGCCCTGACCGCAGCCGCGCTCAGCCTTCGCTGGCGGCGATCGTCCAGGTGAAGCGCGTGTCGCCTGGGCGCGGCGCCAGGCCGCCCGGCCGCAGCCCGCGACGGACCAGCAGGGTCGGCGTCGAAGCCGACGTGGCCAGTGCCGTTCGGGCGCCCCCCAAGCCGTCGCGCCGCCAGCGCTCGGTGAGGCCGACGACGACGATGCCGGACTCCCCAGCGGCCTCGACCAGCGCCTGCGGGCTGGGCTCGACGATGACCGGGTCGGCCTCGACGCCGAGGCCCCGCTGCAGGGCCAGGGAGGCGCTGGCCAGCATGCGGCTCGCGTCGCGACCGCTGGGGCCGGTACTCGGACCGGCAAGCTGGAGGCGGCGCTCGAGAGCGAGCGCGAGCCAGGCGCCCAGCTCGATCGCGGCCCAGTCGTGCTCGAATCCCGAGAAGGGGACGAACACCGGGCCGGGCCTGGGAACGCCGTCGCCGACGACGATCGCGACGTCGCAGGGGGAGTCCTCGAGCAGGTGGAGCACCCGGGGGTCTTCGAGCAGGCCGCTGGGAGCGTCGGCGAGCAGGAGGTCGACGTCCTGCTCGCGAGCCAGCCTCGAGAGGTCGCTGCCCGGAGCCACCGAGGTGAACGCACCGGTTCGGACCGCGACGCCGCGGGCGGAGAGGGGCTCCCCCACCTCCCGCAGGCGGGAAGTGAGATCGGCCAGCTCGGCCGTGCTGGTCACGGTCGCGGCGAGCATCAGCTCGTGGTCTGCGTGCTCGGCCAAGGCTGCGCCGAGATCGGCAAGCGGCGCCAGGGCATCGCCGGCGAGCGCTGCCGCCAGCACGGACCGGCGCGGGGCTTGCCGCTCCCCGGCCGCCACCGGCCGTGCGCCCGTCGGCGGATCGAGGGAACGATCCTGACGCAGGATCGCCTGCTCCAAGGCGCGCAGCTCGGTGCCGGGCTCGATTCCGAGCTCCGCGACGAGCGCCGAACGGGCTTCGCGGTAGGCCTCCAGCGCCTCGGCCTGTCGACCGGCGCGATAGAGGGCCAGCATCCGCAGCCCCCAGAGGTGTTCGCGCAGGGGGTGCTCGGCGATCAGGGCCTGCAGCTCAGCCGCCGCCTCGGCCGCCTGCCCGCCCTCGAGATCGGCCGCGATCCGCTGTTCGGTGGCGACCAGCCGCAGCTCGTCCAGTCGTGCCGCGATCGGCCGCACCCCGGGGACGTCGGCAAGGTCCGAGAGAGCACCGCCCCGCCACAACCCCAGCGCCTCGCTGAGATCGGCCGCGGACCCGCTGCCGACCTTCGCTTCGAAACGCTCGAGGTCGAGCTCGCCCGGGCCGACGGTCACCGCGTAGCCCTTCCCCCTGGTCGCGATCCGCTCCCGCCCCAGCGCCTTGCGCAGTTGAGAGACGTAGCCCTGAATGAGATTGGCCGCAGTCTCGGGTGGGTCCTCGTCCCAGACGCCGTCGACCAGGCGCTCGACCGAGACCGTGTCGTTCGCCTCGGCCAGCAGGATCGCCAGCCCCGCCCGCTGCATCCGGCCGCCCAGAGCCACCGGCTCGCCGTCGACGAGCACTTCGAGCGGCCCGAGCATCCTGAACTCGACACTCACCGAGCGAACCTACCAGCGGCTCCCAAGGCCGGCCCCGCCCGTTCCCTATATTTCGGAGCAGATGCTCTTCGGTCAGGAACACGTCGACCGTTACCGCGCCACCGACGGCGCCGAGGGCCATGACTGGCAGGGGACGCAGACGCTGCTGCTGACCACGGTCGGGCGCAAGAGCGGCGAGCAGCGCACGGCGCCGCTGATCTACGCCCCCGACGGCGAGGCCTTCGCGATCGTTGCCTCCAAAGGCGGCTCCGACGAGCCGCCTGCCTGGTACCTCAACCTGACGGCGAATCCCGAGGTCGAGGTCCAGGTCCAGGGCGACCGCTTCAGGGCGCGGGCGCGCACGGCCAGCTCCGAGGAGAAGGCGCGGCTGTGGCCGACGCTGGTTGCCGAGTGGCCGAGCTACGACGAGTACCAGCGCAAGACCCAGCGCGAGATCCCGATCGTCCTGCTCGAGCGGGCCTGAGCCCGGCTCACGCTCTGCGCTCTCTGGGCAGGGCGTGCCCGCTGTGGCCGCGGGGGCGGCTGGCGGTCCGCGGTGATCGCGCGGGCGATGTGGGCGCCGATCAGTGCCCTCACGACGCCACCGGCCCCAGCGCCGTCAGCGCCTCACGCGCCCGCTGGCGCAGCTCGTCGCTGCTTCCCCGCCAGAGCGGTCCGGCGCCGTCGCCGAGCAGCTCGCGGGTCAGGTCCACCCCGTCCGCCTCGACGGGGGCGGGACCGGCGAGGCGACCGGCGAGCCGCTCGAGCTCGGCGCGGGCGCCCTCGACGTGCGGTCGCGGCGCCGAGAGCCGGGCGCCGAAGGCGGCCGCCGGCACCTCGTCGCGAGCGATCTGCCTCAGCGAGCGTGCGAGATCGTCGCGGTTGGGCCGCATCCAGGCTCGGATTCGTACGTAGGGGTTCAAGGTCGGTCCTCCTCGGGTCGGTAATTCGGACGGATCGGTGCCGAGGCTGACGGGCGGCCTTGAACGAATCCTTGACGGAAACGTCGGACCAGACGACGATTCCTTTGTGGCGACCCGCAGCGCGACCAGAATCGCCCGTCCGGCGCTCGCCGGACAGCTCCGCGACGGCCTCGCCAACGGCTCGCTGGTGGTCGTTGCCGGCGCCGGGTACGGCAAGACGCTGGCCCTCGAAGAGGCAATCGAGATGGCCGAACTCAGCTCCGTCTGGCTCTCCTGCAACGAGGGGCCGGGCGAGGGCGGTCGCCTGCTCGTCGCCCTCCTCGACGGCCTGCGGGCGGCGCTTCCGGGCGCCGCCGACGTGGTCGGCGAATCGCTGGCCGCGGCGCTGCAGCCGGTCGACGTCGACTCCGCCACGGCGGCGCTCCTCGCCGAGCTGAAACGGCTCCTCGTCGAGCCCCTCGCGGTGGTCTTCGACGATGCGGAGCGGATCGAGTCCGACCGCGAGGCGCTGGCGCTGCTGCAGCGCCTGCTCGGCGCCCGCGGCGTGCCGCTGGCGATCGCCATCGCCAGCCGGCGGCCGCTGCCGCTGAAGCTGGCGAAGCTGCGCGCCTCGGGCAAGCTGACCGAGGTGGGCCCGGCCGAGCTCGGCTTCAGCGCCGCCGAGTGCGAGGAGGTCCTGCGCTTGCGCCACGGCCGCGAGCCGAGCGAGTCGGAGGTCGGCGCGATCCTTGCCAGCAGCGAGGGCTGGCCGATGGGGGTCGCGCTCAGCGGGCTCGCCGGCACGGTCGATGCCGACGGCGCGGCCGCTCTCTCACGCGAGGAGCTGTTCGGCTACCTGGCGGAGGAGGTCTTCGACGGGCTCGACGAGCGGACCCGCCTGCACCTGGTCGACGCCAGCGTCCCCGACCTGCTCGACGAAGCGCTCGCCGCCGCGCTCGGCCTGCCCGACGGCTTCCTCGAGGAAGCCGAGCTGCGCGGCCTCTTCCTCCGCACCCTCCCCTCTGGGGCCCGCTCCTTCCATCCCCTCTTCCGCGACTTCCTCCGCCAGCGCTTCGGCGAGCTGCGGGACGAGGGCGAACGGGCCGAGCTGCACGCCGCGCTCGCCGCCGCCCATGCCGGCGCCGAGCGCCCGGCCGAGGCGATGAACCACTGGCTCGCCGCCGGCCAGCCAGGGCAGGCGCTGACCCATCTCGCGACCACCGGGGCCGGGTTGCTGAGAACCTCCCCCGGCGCCGTCGCCGGCTGGCTCGAGCAGATGCCAGACGAGCTGCACGGCTCGCCCGAATACCTCCTGCTCGAAGCGCAACTGCTCTGGGGCGCGGGCGGGCACCTGCGCGCGGTCGAGCGGCTGACACAGGCAGCGGCCGGCTTCGAGGCGGCTGGCGATCAGGACCGTGCCTGGATCGCCCGCTTCTTCCACGCCGACACGCTCGTCTTCACCGGCGCGTTCGAGGACGTCTCGGCGGTCGCCGCAGGCTGGGAGGAAGCCGAGGGGCCGATCGCCGCGGCGGCGGCGATGGCGGTCGCCTGGTTCGAGGTCGTCGCCCTCTTCTCGCTCGGGCAACGGGAGGCGGCGACGGAGCTTCGTGAGCGCCTCCTCGCCGACCCCGCCGCTCCCCAGTTCGAGCTGCTCGACGTGCTCGCCCTCTCCGGCACCGCGCTGGCGGCGGGCGAAACCCAGTCGGGTTTGGCCCTGCTGCGGGCGATGATCGCCGGGCTCGAGCTGCAAGACCCGTTTGGCCGCCTCCCCTACGCGATGGGCATGGTGCTGGTCATCCTCCGCAACCTCGGCGAGCGCGAGCAGGCGCTGGAGTGGGTCGTTCGCTGCGAGCGCGAGGGCGAGCGCGTCGGGCTCGGCTTCGCGGTGCGCGACTTCCGCCTGCAGCGGGCGACGCTCCTCGCCCAGCTCGGCGAGCTGGGCGAGGCGGAGGCCGCGCTCGCCGCCGCCGGAGCGAGCGAGCTGGAAATCTGGCGCGACGTCTACCAGTTCGAGGCCGAAGCCCATCTGGCGCTGCTGCGCGGCGACGAGGCGGCCGCGACGGAAGCGGCCCGCAAGGCACTGGCGAGCTGCGCCGGGGCGCCGATGCCGTGGTGCGGGCTGGCCACGGTCGAGATGGCGGCGGTGCTGGCCGAGAGCGGAGCGCTCGATGCCGCCGCCGAGGGGCTCGAGGTGACCCTGGCTCTGCTCGCCGAGCGCTTCGCCGGGCCGCCCGGCAGCCTGCACCGATCCTGGTGCCTCGCCGCCCGTGCCTGCCTCGAGCAGCGCCAGGGAGACGAAGAGGCCGCCTGCGCCTCCCTCGCCGCGGCCTGGGAGGAGGCGGGCCCCGAACGCGGGCGCCTGCTGCGCGCCCAGTGGCCGCGGGTGCGACCGGCGCTCTCGGCGGCGCTCGCCGCTGGCGCCGTCGACCCAGAGGCGGTTCTCGGTGGCCTGCAGGAAGCGTTCCCCCGCGGCGAGGCGCTGGCGGCACTTGCCGACAACCCCGAGCCGGCGGTGCGACGGGCGGCGCTGCTGGCCGCACTCGCCTCCGACCATCCCTCCGCCCTCACCCGCCTCGCCGAGCTCGAGGAGGACGAGGATGGCGAGGTCGCGGCGGCGGCCGGCGCCGCGGCCGCGCGGCTGCGCACCTCGCCGCCGCCGCTGCGCTTCGAGCTGCTCGGCGGCTTCCGGCTGCGCCGCGCCGGCTGGGAGCTGGACGAGGCCGCCTGGCAGCGGCCGATGGCCGCCCGCGTCGTCCGCTTCCTCCTGATCCAGGGACCGGTCGCGGTCCCCGAGGACGCCCTGTTCGAGGCGTTCTGGGCCGACCGCGACGCCGACGCCGCCCGCCAGCACCTGGCGGTCGCGGTCTCGCGGGCGCGCAAAGTGCTGGACCTGCCCGGGGCGGAGCAGAGCGCGATCGAGGCCCGCGAGCGCACCTACCGCCTGCACCTGCGCGAGCGCGACACGGTCGACGCGGTCCAGTTCGAGGCCGCTGCGGCAGTGGCGCTGGCCGAGCACGGCGAGGGGCGGCGGGCAGCGCTGGAACGAGCCGCAGAGCTGTGGAGCGGGGAGCCGCTGCCCGAGGACCGCTACGAACACTGGGCGAGCGCCTGGCGCGAGCGCCTCCTCCACGCCTACGTCGAGGTCCTCGCCGCCCTGATCGAGGGCCAGGCGGCCGCCGGTGAGCTCGACCAGCAGATCCGCACCGCGCGCCGCCTGCTCGAGGTCGATCCGGTCAACGAGGCCGCCCATCGCTCGCTGATGCGCGCCTACGGGCGCAGCGGCCGCACCAGCCACGCCCTGCGCCAGTACCTCGAGTGCCGGCACGCACTGGTCCTCGAGCTCGGGGTCGAGCCGGCGGCGGAGACGACGCAGTTGCAGGCGATGATCCTCGCCGGCGAGGCAGTCTGAGGAAGAATGGGCCCGAACCCGCGATGAGCGTCGATGAGACCGAAGCGTCAGTCCGCTGCGCGTGGGCGGAGGGCGATCCGCTGATGCGCGCCTACCACGACGAGGAGTGGGGCGTCCCCGAGCGCGACCCGCGAGCGCTGTGGGAGAAGCTGATGCTCGACGGGTTCCAGGCTGGGCTGGCCTGGATCACGGTGCTCCGCAAGCGCGACGCCTTCCGCCGCGGATTCGCCGGCTTCGAGCCCGAGCTCGTCGCCCGCTTCGGCGAGGAGGAGGTCGACGCTCTCCTCGGAGACCCGGGCATCATCCGCTCGCGGGCGAAGATCGAGGCCACGATCGGGGGTGCCCGCGCCTACCTCGAGATGCGGGACACGGGCGAGGACTTCGCCGACTTCTGCTGGTCCTTCACCGCCGGCGAGGTACTGGTCGGCGACGGCGTCGAGGTGCCGCCGAGGACCGATCTCTCGGAGACGATCTCCAAGGAGCTGAAGCGCCGCGGCTTCAAGTTCGTCGGCCCGACCATCGTCTACGCCTGGATGCAGGCGGTCGGCATCGTCAACGATCACTCGATCTCCTGCTTCCGCCGAAACCAGGTCTGAGCCGGGGTGATCTAGGGTCTAGGCCATGGGAGCGGGGCCGTTCGAGGCGCACGAGGCAGACCTTCACGGCCACCGCGCCGTCTACCGGACTGCGGGCAGCGGCCCGAACCTCGTCCTGATCCACGGCATGATCAACTCCTCCCGCCACTGGGAGGCAGTGGCGACGCGGCTCGCCGAGTCCCACCGGGTGATCGCCCCCGACCTGATCGGCCACGGTGACGCGGCGACGCCACGCGGCGACTACTCGCTCGGCGCCCACGCCGCCTCGATCCGCGACCTGCTGAGCGCGATCGGGGTCGAGCGGGCGACGATCGTCGGCCACTCGCTCGGCGGCGGCGTCGCGATGCAGTTCTTCTACCAGTTCCCCCAGCGCACCGAGCGCCTGGTCCTGATCTCCAGCGGCGGCCTCGGCCACGAGGTCAGCCCGCTGCTGCGCGGCGCCGCCCTGCCCGGCTCGGCCGGCCTGCTGCGACTCGCAGCCAATCCTCGCCTGGTCGGCTCGCTCGCCGCCGCCGGCGCCCGCCTGCGCGAGCGCGGTGTCTCAACCGGGGTCTACGTGCAAGCCGTGGCCCGCGCCCTGGCCCCGCTGCAGGAGGCCGGGTCGCGGCGCGCCTTCGTGCAGACGCTGCGGGCCGTGATCGACGTCCACGGCCAGAAGGTCAGCGCCCGCGACCGCCTCTACCTGCTCGGCGAGATGCCGACCCTGATCGTCTGGGGCGAGCGCGACCGCACGATCCCGATCTCCCACGGCCTCGAAGCAAGCGCCTCGATCCCCAACTGCCGCTTCGAGACCCTGCCCCGCGCCGCCCACTTCCCCAACCTCGAAGACCCCGAGGGCCTGGCTGCCGTCCTCGGCGACTTCCTCGCCACCACCCGCCCCGCCCTGATCGAAGACTCCGACTGGGCCGACGTCCTCGCCCAGAGGGCTCGCCTGCGGCGCGTGGCATGAAGGAGCTCCGAGCGAGGGCTCGGGCCGTTTCGTGAGGGCGGATTGGCGGACTCGGGAGCGCTGCCGGATCGAGTGGCGCGTTTTAATCGCTATTCGATCGAAACGCGCCACGCGTTTTCGCCCCGGTCCACTCCCAACGCAGACCCGAGCCCTAAGCGCTATTCCACTTCCGCGATCGCCTTTTCGGCTTCGGCGAGCGTGGGGCTGTCCTGCAGGGTGCGGCTCCCATTCGGTCCGCTGACGATCATCGCCTGGCCGAACCTGATGCCGAGGTCTTCGCCCAGTTCGGCGTCGCTCTTGAGGCGCCCGGGGATCGGGCCTTCGCCCGCTTCGGCTTCTTCTCGCGCCTTTTCCCATTCGCCGGTTTCCAGTTCCTCGACGCTTCCCGCGACCGAGTCGACGAAGGTTTCGAAGCGCGCTTCGCCGGCGCCCTTGATTTCTTCCTGGTTGCGGAAGAAGAGGTAGGTGTACTGCCAGCCGTAACCCTGTTCGGCGGCTGCTTCGGCGCCGAAGAAGCCGCGCTCGAGTTCGGTTTCGCTGTTGGAGTAGTGCCGGTAGAGCAGCTTGACGCTGCCCGGGCGGGCGTAGTTTTCGGCCAGCGTCGGGATCGTGGTGAGGAAGGCTTCGCGGCAGCTCGAGCACTGCAGGTCGTTGAAAACCTGGATCGTCACCGGCGCGTCGGAGGAACCGAGGCGTTCGCCTTCCTGGGGGATGCCGCCGAAGATTTCCTGCGCTTCGGAGATCCCTTCGATGTGGACGATGTCGAGGTCGGGCTTCTGCGTCGAGATGTTGACGATCGCGTAGCCGAGCGCGATCAGCCCGAGGCTGAGCATGAGAACGACCCAGATCCGGCCGCGGCGGGCGACCGGCTTGACGGCAAGTTCGGACATCGGCCGCCCATTATCGCGAGCCCCGATCGCCGGCGACTTCGCAACGTGCGGCGGCGACCGATCGGGGCATTGACATGTCCGCTGCCAGCGATAAACATGGGCTTACCCACTTTCCGCTACATGGGAGGTCCTCGATGGCCAATCACCTGACGCCCAGTGAGCTCGCCGACGAGCTGCAGATGAAACGGCAGGAGGTGATCGGGAGGTGCGTGGAAATGGGCGTCCCGATCTTCCACGGCCGCATCGACAGGACGTTGTTCGAAACCTCGCTGCGTCATCTGGCCGCGGTCCAGAGCGGTCGATCCCCCGCTTCTGCGCAACGCTGACTAGACTCCCCCCAAATGGAGGGGAGGGGAACGAACTCGAAGACCCTGGCGGACCTGCTGCCGCTGGCGGCTGAGCGCTACGGCGACCAGCCCGCGGTCCGCTTCAAGGACGGCGAGCAGTGGGTCGACCGCAGCTTCGACCAAGTGCTCGAGATCGCCCGCCCGCTTGGGCTCGGCCTGGTCGGGCTCGGGGTCGAGAAGGGCGACCGGGTCGCGATCCTCGGCAACACCCGGCCGGAGTGGACCTACTTCGACTTCGCCGCTCTCTCGATCGGCGCCACCGTGGTCCCGATCTACCAGACCAACTCGGCCGAGGAGTGCCGCTACGTGCTCGAGAACTCCGACGCCAAGGTGGTCGTCGTCGAGGACGACGAGCAGCTCGCCAAGGTGCGCGAGGTGCGCGAGCGGCTGCCGCAGCTCGGCAACGTCGTGCTGATGGTCGGCGAGGCCGACGACGCTCTCTCGATGGCCGACCTCACCGCCCGCGGGGCCGACGCCGACGCCGGGCTCTGGGAGCGGCTCTACTCGGCGGTGACGCCGGATGACGTCTGCACCTTCATCTACACCTCGGGCACGACCGGGCCGCCGAAGGGCTGCGTGATCAGCCATGGCAACTACCGGGCGATGCTCGACATGGTCAACGAGACGAGCGTGATCGAGGAGGGCGACGTCAGCTACCTCTATTTGCCGCTGGCCCACTCCTTCGCCCTGCTGATCCAGTTCGGCAGCTTCGACCTGGGGACGACGATCGCCTACTGGGAGCGCGACCCGCTGAAGATCCTCCCCAACCTGGCCGAACTGAAACCGAGTTACTTCCCCTCGGTACCGCGCATCTTCGAGAAGATCTACACCGCCGCGACCAGCGGCATGGAAAAAGCCGGGGGCCTCAAAAAAGCGATCTTCGACTGGTCGATCAAGGTCGGCAAGAAGATGCGCGAGGTCGAACGCTCCGGCCGCAAGCCCGGCTTCCTGCTCAGCCGCGAGTACGCTTTCGCCGACAAGAAAGTGCTCTCAAAAATCCGCGGCCTGTTCGGCGGCAACCTGCGCCTCGCGGTCTCCGGCGCGGCCCCGATCAACCCCGAGATCCTGCGCTTCTTCGACGCCGCCGGCGTCCTCGTGCTCGAGGGCTGGGGGATGACCGAGACCTCGACCGCGGCGACGATCTCCAAACCGGACGACTTCAAGATCGGCACGATCGGCAAACCGTTCCCCGGCTGCGAGGTGAAGATCGCCGAGGACGGGGAGATCCTGGTCAAGGGCCCCAACGTCTTCCAGGGGTACCACAAGAACCCCGAGGCGACGGCGGAGACGATCGTCGACGGCTGGCTGCACACCGGCGACATCGGCGAGGTCGACGCCGAGGGCTTCATCAAGATCACCGGCCGCAAAAAGGACATCATCATCACCGCCGGGGGCAAGAACATCACCCCCGCCAACCTCGAGGCTGAGATCAAGCAGCAGCCGCTCGTCTCGCAGTGCGTGGTCGTCGGCGACCGCCGGCCCTACCTCGTGGCGCTGGTCACCCTCGACCCCGAAGAGGCGGTCAAATACGCCCAGGAAAACAACCTTCCCGAGGACCCCGAGGCGCTCGCCGCCAACCCCGACGTGCACGCCCTGATCATGGCCCACGTCGAAGAGATCAACAAGAACTACGCCCGCGTCGAGCAGGTCAAGAAGGTCACGATCCTCCCCCACGACCTATCGCAGGAGAGCGGCGAGCTGACGCCGACCCTGAAGGTCAAACGCGCCGTCGTCGCCCAGAAGCACGAGGACGCGATCGAGCAGCTCTACGCGGCCTGACCGTCAGCTGCTTTCGCCCGTCGCCGCGGCGGCGACCATCTTCTGGGCGGTGTCGACCTGCGAGCCGAGCAAGTCGGCGACGGTCTTCGAGGCTTCCGTGGCCAGTTCTTCGATCGCTTTTTCGGCTTCCCGCGGTTTCAGCTCTTTTTTGCTCCGCAGCTTGTCCTGGATTTGACTGGCGGCCGCTTCGATCCCGGATTCGGCTGCCTTTTCGGCCTGCGCGGGCAGGCCTTCGAGCGCTTCGGTGGCGGTCGCTTTGGTCGCTTCGGTCCGTTCGGCGCTGGCGAGGGCAAGTGCTCGGGTCTGCATGGTTTGGAGGAATGACGCCCCGGCCGAACCGACGATCAGCGAGAGGGCGACCAGCTTGACCAGGTCATAGCTGGTCACCGTTTCGCCGGCCGAGCTCGTTTCGGTCGTCGTCGGCGGGAAGAAGTAGAGGATCGCGACCGCCGCCACGGCGCCGAGGAAGACACACGACACCGCACCCCAGAAGCGGTTGCAGGCCTTGGCGCTCGGCTGCGCGCAGTTTTTCCGCCATTCGATGAAGGCCGCCGCCAGGCCGCCGACCAGTCCTACCCCGAAGGTGACTACGAGCATCCACACCGTGTCACCCGTGGTGTTCAGTTCAACCATGACTTCCCCCGTCGAAGTTCGCTTTGGACACTCCGCAACCGCCGGAGTATCGACTCGCGCCCGCTCGCGGGCAAGACCGATAGTGAGTAGTGAGCGTTACTTGAGTAACAGCGTGTCAGCGACGAGCTACGACGCCTCGCCGCTTTGCCGCAGCAGGACCGAGGTGGTCTGGGTGAGGACGCGGCGCCAGGCGGACTGCTCGGGCTCGGAGTCCTCGGCGGCTTCGACGACGCGGCGGACGCGGTCGCCGGAGATCTCGAGGCCGTGGCGTTTGGCGATCTCGTCGAAGCGCTCGTAGTCCTTGGCCAGGGTCGCGGTCACCGATTCGAAGCCGTGGCGGGCGATCGTCAGCCGCCGCGAGTAGTCCATGATCGGGGTGCCGAACATCAGCTCGTCGGTCGGCTCGGGCTCGACCAGGACGATGTCGACACCGGGGTACTTCTCCTGCCACATGCCGACCGCCTGATGCAGGCGCTGGTGGGCAATGAGGCGGAAGGTCTGGTTGGCGATCGCCGGCAGCCCCATGTCGGCGACGCGGCGCACCCGGGTCCCGAACACGGTCGGGATCGTCTTCTCGAAGTCGTTGACGTAGGGAACGAGGGGGTTGACGACGACGATGAACTTGGCGCCCTTCTCGACCGCGATGTCGACGTTGGTGGTCGAGCGGATGCCGCCGTCGACCATCTGCCGTCCCTTCAGCTCGACCGGCTTGTAGACGATCGGCAGCGCGGTCGAGCACTGGACCGCCTTGGAGATCGGCACGTCGCGCCACTCCTCTTCGCCGAAGACGATCCGCTCGCAGGTATCGAGGTCGGTCGCGGTCAGGTAGAGCTCGGGGTCGAGGAGACGGAAGTCGTTGCTGCGCCCGCCCTCTGTCAGGACCTCGGCGATGTAGTCGTTGAGGCCGGAGTTGGAGTAGAGGCCGGTCGGCAGCGCCTCGGCGAGACCGACGCCGATGTCGATCGCCGAGAGCTCGCCGATCCGGGCCAGCGCCCGCACCAGCTCGAGGCTGCGCAGCGGCAACCCCAGGGCTTTCTTGACGAAGCCCATGTAGTTGGGTTTCAGCACCCGGTCGAGGTCGAGGTCCTCCAGCTCGGAGGGGACGCGCGAGTTGATCACCTGCATCATCTCGTCGGGGGTGACGCCGTTGGCGAGCATCGCGGCGACGAAGGAGCCGGCGCTGGTGCCGACGTAGACGTCGAAGCCGTTGACGGTGCTGTTGACCGCGAGCAGGTCGAGCGCGCGCAGGGCGCCGATCTCGTAGACGCCACCGGTGAAACCGCCGCCGCCCAGCACCAGAGCGGTTTTCGAGGGCCTTTTCCGGCGGCGCGGTTTGCGTCGCGGTTTCGAGTCGATGTCGACTACTTTGCCCATGCCTGAGTCGAAGTATCACAGGGTCAGCGGCCGATGACGCCGCTACCTTGACGCCTTCCCGTGTTGCTAACAAGGATGAGACGCGCCGCGATCGCCCTCGTCGCTGCCTGCGCACTGGCGCTGCTCGTTGCCCAGGGCGCCCAGGCAGCCGGCCCCGCCTGCACCAAGATGCGCACCTGGCTGCATCGCGGCAGCGGCTCCGCCAGCGGCCTGATCGTCCTCGACGCCGAAACTGGGCGCGTCGTCTGCGCCAGCGCTCCCGGCCGCCAGCGGCCGCTCGCCTCGAACATGAAGCTGTTCACGAGCGGCACCGTGCTCTCCCGTCTGGGACCGGAAAAGCGCCTGGAAACGAAGCTCTTCGGCGACGGCCGCCTGACCGCCGACGGCGTCTACCACGGCAGCCTCTACCTGCGCGGAGCGGGCGACCCGACGCTCGGCACGCCGGGCTTCTACGAACACGCCTTTCCGGGCCTCGGCACCAACCTGCTGGCGCTGCGGCCCGAGGTCCGCGCCGCCGGGATCAAATCGGTCACCGGGCGGCTCTACGCCGACGACTCGATCTTCGACCGCCTGCGCGGGGTCGCCGACTCCGGCTACGCGACCAGCTCGGAAATCGGCCCCCTCTCCGGGCTCGACTTCAACGCCGGCCATGCCACCTCGAGCATCTACAGCGGCTGGTCCTCGGAACCAGCCAAGCTCGCCGCCTCGAAGCTGGCGCGCTCGCTGATCGCCGGTGGGATCGCGGTCCCACCGACCGTTGCGCTCGCCGTTACGCCCCCCAACGCTCGCCCGATCGCCACCCTCCGCTCTCCCAGCCTGAGCCAGATCGTCAACTTCACCGACGTCGTCTCCTACAACTACTTCGCCGAGATGCTGATCAAGCTGCTCGGCGCCGAACTAGGTAAGGGCGGCACCACCGCGGCCGGCGCCGAAGTCGTCACTGCCTTCGCCCGCTCGCTCGGCTCCGGCCTGCACGCGATGGACGGCTCGGGGCTGACCCGCTCCGGCCGTGCCTCGCCGAGCCAGGTCGCCGCCTTCCTCGTCGGCATGCGCAAGCAGAAGGTCGCCGACCAGTTCATCGAAGACCTCGCCCTCGCCGGCAAGGAAGGCACCGTCGACGGCCGCATGCGCGGCACCGCCGCCTACGGCCGCTGCCGAGTCAAGACCGGCACCCTGACCGGCGTCTCCAACCTCTCGGGCTACTGCTTCAACGCCAGCGGCAAAGTCATGATCTTCTCGACCCTGATGGCGGGAGTCAGCGACCTCTCGCTCGCCCACCTCGAGCAGGACCGGATCGCCGGCATGGTCGCCTCCTACTGAGCGACCAGCGCCTTGAGCGCGTCCTCGTCGAGAATCTCGGTGCCGAATTTCTCGGCTTTGGCGAGCTTGGAGCCCGGGTTCTCGCCGGCGACGACGTAGTCGGTTTTCTTCGAGACCGAGCTGGTCACCTTGCCGCCGGCTGCCTTGACCAGGGCAGCCGCCTCCTCGCGGGTCAGCTCTGGCAGGGTCCCGGTGAGGACGACCGTCTTGCCCTCCAGCACCCCGCCCTCCCGGCGCCGTTCGGAGGGGTCGGCTTCCATTCGCAGGCCCTTTTCTCGCAGCTTCTCGACCAGCACCCAGGTCGCATCGTCGGCGAGCGACTCGTTGATCTGGACCGCCATGATCGGCCCCACCCCCTCGACCTCCTCGATCGCCTCCGGGTCGGCCTCGTGCAGCCTGTCGATCGAGCCGAAGTGGTCGGCGAGGGCCTCGGCGGTGACGTAGCCGACGCCGGGCAGGCCGAGGGCGTAGAGGACGCGTTTGAAGGGGCGCCGGCGCGAGGCGTCGATCGCCGCGACCAGGTTGCGGGCTGAGGTCTCGGCGAAGCGGTCGAGGCCGACCAGCTGCTCCTCGGTCAGGTCGTAGATGTCGGCGACGTCGCCGATCACCTCCTGCTGGAGGAAGGTCAGCGCCTGCTTCTCGCCGAGCCCGTCGATGTCCATCGCCCCCTTGCTGACGAAGTGCTTGACGTGCTGAAAGGCCTGGCCGGGGCAGCCGCGGCGATTGGGGCAGATCGTGAAGACGGCGTCCTCGGGCTTGACCGTCGGCGTGTCGCAGATCGGGCAGCGGGCCGGCGCCTTCGGCTTCTTCGCCCGCGGGTTCTTGCGCGGCAGCTTCGGCGAGACGACCTGGGGGATGACGTCGCCGGCGCGCATGACGACGACCTCGTCGCCCTCGCGCACGTCCTTGCGTTCGAGGTCCTCCTCGTTGTGGAGGGTCGCGGTGGTTACCGTGACGCCACCGACGTGGACCGGCTCCAGCATCGCGAAGGGGACGAGGTGGCCGGTGCGGCCGACGTTCCAGACGACCTTCTTCATCGTCGTCGTCGCCGTCGTCGGCGGGAACTTCCAGGCGATCGCCCAGCGCGGCTCGCGCCCAACCACGCCGAGCTCGCGCCACAGCGCCCGCTCGTCGACCTTGACGACGACGCCGTCGATCTCGTAGTCGAGGCGGTCGCGTTGCTCCTCCCACCAGTGACAGCGCTCGACGACACCCTCGACGCCCCCGTGGTGGCGGGTGTCGGGGTTGACCTTGAAGCCGCGCTCGCCGAGCCACTGGACCTCGTCGCTGTGGGTCGCGAGGTCGAGCCCGCGAACCGCCCCGATCCCGTAGATCCAGGTCGAGAGCGGCCGTTCGGCGGCAAGGGTCGGGTCGAGCTGGCGGATCGAGCCGGCGGCGGAGTTGCGCGGGTTGGCGAAGGTCGGTTCGCCCGCCTCGGCGCGGCGCTCGTTGAGCGCTTTGAAGGCGGCGATCGGCAGGTAAGCCTCGCCGCGGACTTCGATCAGCTCCGGCGCGTTCGGGATCCGCAGCGGCACCGAGCCGATCGTGCGCAGGTTCTGGGTCACGTCCTCGCCGATACGGCCGTCGCCGCGGGTGGCGCCGCGGACGAGGACGCCGTCCTCGTAGGTGAGGCTGATCGCGAGGCCGTCGATCTTCGGCTCGGTCGTGTAGCTGAACTCCGAAGCGGCGATGTCGAGACGCTTCAGGTAGTTGGCGAGCCGCGTCTCCCAGCCGCGCAGCTCCTCCTCGTTGCGGGCGTTGCCGAGCGAGAGCATCGCCTCGTGGTGCTCGACTTGTTCGAAACGATCGAGCGGCGGCGCGCCGACCCGCTGGGTCGGCGAGTCGGGGGTGCGTAGCTCGGGGTGCTCGGCCTCGATCGCGCGCAGCTCGTCGAGCAGAGCGTCGTAGGCGTCGTCGCCGACCTCGGGATCGTCGAGGACGTAATAGAGGCGGTTGTGGCGGGCGAGCTCCTCGCGCAGCTCCGCTGCGCGCTGGGCGGCGACCTCGCTCACGCCGCCGCGCTGCCGGTCGCCGCCAGCATCGCCTCGAAGTCCCATCCCGAGAGCGCCGCCAGGCCCTCGCGGTCGGTGAGGTCGAAGTGAACCGGCGTCACCGCGATCCGGCCCTCGGCGACCGCGTGCAGGTCGGTCCCCTCGATCGGCTCGTGCGAGGGCTGCCAGCCGTAGATCTCGTAGCGCTTGTGGCCGTTCTCGGTCTCCTCGAGGAACTTCAGCTCGTCGTTGTAGATCCGTTTGCCGAGGCTCGTCACCTCGACCCCCTGCGGCTCCCCGCGCGGGAAGTTGACGTTGATCAGCGTCGCCTCGGGCATCGTCGCGCTGCGCAGAGAATCGACCAGGGCGGCGGTGAAGGCGGCGGCGACGGTGAAGTCGAAATTGCCGCTGACGTAGCCGAGGCCGCGCGAGGACTGCTGCGAGAGGGCGAGCGCCGGGATGCCGAGGATGATCCCCTCGAGCGCCGCCGCGACCGTGCCCGAGTAGGTGATGTCGTCGCCGAGGTTGGCGCCGTGGTTGATCCCGGAGACGATCAGGTCGGGGCGACCGCCGATCAGGCCGACCTCGGCGAAGCGGACGCAGTCGACCGGGGTGCCGTCGGTCGCGTAGCCGGTCTCGCCGTCGTCGAACTCGACCTCCTCGACCGTCAGCGGCGAGCGGGTGGTGATGCCGCGCGCGATCGCGCTGCGGTTGCGGTCCGGAGCGACGACGCCGACGCTGACGCCGTCGAGCGCACGCAGCGCCAGCCGCGCCGCCTGCAGGCCAGGGGCCATGATCCCGTCGTCGTTGGTGAGGAGGATGCGCACCGCCCCCGATTCTAAGGAGCGGCCGGCAAAAGCCCCCTTGTCGAGATACTGCCCCCGTGCCGACGGTGAGGCTCGACATCGAATACGACGGGGCCGGCTTCCGCGGCTGGGCACGGCAGCCGGGGCTGCGCACCGTCCAGGGCGAGCTCGAGGCGGCGCTGGCGACGATTCTGCGCCAGGGGGTCGAGCTGACCGTCGCCGGCCGCACCGACACCGGCGTCCACGCCCGCGGCCAGGTGGCGAGCTTCGAGATCGACGCCGAGGTGCCAGGAGACCTGGCGCGGCGCCTCAACGGCCTCGGGCCCGCCGACGTCGCCGTCACCGCTGCGGCAGTCGTCGCCGAGGGCTTCGACGCTCGCCGCGATGCCCGCGCCCGCAGCTACCGCTACCGCCTCCTCGCCCGCTCCTCCCCCAGCCCCTTCGAGCAGGGCCGAGCCCTCTGGTGGCCCCACCGCGTCGACCGCGCCGCCCTCGACGCCTGCGCCGCCGCCCTCCCCGGAACCCACGACTTCACCGCCTTCACCCCCACCCAAACCGACCACGTCCGCTTCGACCGCGACGTCCTCGCCGCCAGCTGGGAAGACGAACCAAATGACATCTTGTCGTTCCGAATTACGGCCGATGCCTTCATGCGCAACATGGTCCGGGCGCTCGTAGGCACGATGCTGGAAGCCTCCTCCGGCCGCCGCACCGTGGAGAGCTTCACCGGCCTGCTGAACGGCGCCCCCCGCTCCGAGGGCGGCGACACGGCCCCCCCGCATGGCCTGTACCTGGAGTCGGTCAGCTACTGACCCTCCTCGGGCGGGTGGCGCGGCAGGGAGCCCTCCCCTGAGGAAGCTTTAGCTACCGGAAGGGGAGGGATCCCTGCCGTGACAGGACCCGCCCGCCGGAGCCCCAGGCGCTAGACCAACTCGAGATAAACCATCTCGGTCGAGTCGCTGCGCCTCGGACCGAGCTTGACGATGCGCGTGTACCCCCCGGGCCTCTCGGCGTAGCGGGGAGCCACCTCGTCGAAAAGCTTGTGAACGATGAACTTGTCGTTGTGCAGCGAGGAGAGCGCCTGGCGGCGGGCGTGAAGGTCGCCGCGCTTGGCGAGGGTGATCAGTTTCTCGACCTCGGGCTTGACCGCCTTCGCCTTCGCCTGGCTGGTCTGGATCCGCTCGTGCTCGATCAGCTGCTTGGAGAGATTGGTGAGCAACGCCTCGCGGTGGGCAGAGTCGCGGCTGAGCTTATTCCGCTTCTTGCGATGGCGCACAGTCCTCTCCCCTCCGCTCTCGTCCGGTCTCTCTAGTCCTGCTGAAGGTCGAGGCCGCGAGCGTGCAGGGTCTCGATCACTTCCTCGATCGACTTCTGACCGAAGTTCGGGATCGCGTTCAGTTCCGCGCGCGACTTGCGGACCAGGTCGCCGACGGTCTGCACGCCGGCGCGCTTGAGGCAGTTGTAGGAGCGAACGCCGAGTTCGAGCTCCTCGATCAGGATCTCATCGAGGCCGTTGGCGCCGGCGACGCCGTCGCCGGCCGGCGAGGAGAGCGCGTCGGCGCTCATCGTCGGCATCGGTTCGCGGGCGGTCAGTTCCTCGACCCGCTCAGCGTCGGTGAAGATCGCCAGGCTCTTGATCAGGATCTCGGAGGCCTCGCGCAGGGCGGCTGCCGGCTCGATCGAGCCGTCGGTCTCGAGGTCGAGCTCGAGCCGGTCGAAGTCGGTGCGCTGACCGACGCGAGCCGAGGAGACCGCGTAGGAGGCGCGCCGGATCGGCGAGAAGATCGAGTCGATCGGGATCACGCCGATCGGCTGCTCGTCGGACTTGTTCTCTTCCGCCGGCGAGTAGCCGCGGCCGCGGCCGATCGTCAGGTAGACCTCGAGCTTGGTTTTTTTCTCGAGCGTCGCGATCGGCGCCTCGGGGTTGAGGATCTCGACGCCCGAGGGCAGGTCGATGTCCTTCGCCTTGACCTCGCCGGGGCCGGTGGCCACCAGCGGCGCCTCGACCTCGTCGGCGTCGGTGTGCATGCGGACGACGAGGTCCTTCAGGTTGAGGA
This sequence comes from Solirubrobacterales bacterium, assembly GCA_035542315.1. Taxonomy (GTDB): domain Bacteria; phylum Actinomycetota; class Thermoleophilia; order Solirubrobacterales; family 70-9; genus VAYN01. Next base: position 55,903 of record DATKLT010000051.1, read on the forward strand.
CGATGTCGGTGACGTCCTCTTTGACGCCGGGGACGGTCGAGAACTCGTGCGCAACCCCCTCGATCCGGACGCTCGTGATGGCGGCGCCACCGAGCGAGGAGAGGAGGACGCGGCGAAGGCTGTTGCCGAAGGTGTAGCCGAAGCCCTTGTCGAGCGGCTCGATCGTGAAAGTGCCGCGACGGTCGTCGACTTTCTCGGAGATGATGCGGGGGACCTGGAAATCAGTGGTCATGAGTTCCTTCGTTGCGTGTTTCAGAAATCGTGGGTTCCGGGCTACTTGGAGTACAGCTCGACGATCAGCTGCTCCTGAACCGGCGCCGAAATCTCGGAGCGCTCGGGGTAGCGCAGGACCTTGGCGGTGAGGGCGTCGTGGTCGGCCTGCAGCCAGGCCGGCACGGTCGAGACCAGTTCGGTCGCGCGCTGCACCGTCTCGGTTGCCGAGGAGGTCGACTTGATCGAGATGATGTCTTCCGGGCGCACCTGGTAGGACGGGATGTCGACGCGGCGCCCGTTGACCATCCAGTGGCCGTGGTTGATCAGCTGGCGGGCCTGGCGCCGCGAGGCGGCGAAGCCGAGCCGGACGAGGACGTTGTCGAAGCGCGACTCGAGCAGCCGCAGCAGGTTCTCGCCGGTGACGCCGTCCTGGCGCGAGGCCTTCTCGTAGTAGGCGCGGAACTGCTTCTCGAGCACCTGGTAGTAGCGGCGCGTCTTCTGTTTCTCGCGCAGCTGCAGTCGGTACTCGGACTGGCGCAGGCGCCCGCGGCCGTGCTCGCCGGGCGGGTAGGAGCGACGCTCGACGCCGCACTTGTCGGTGAAGCAGCGCTCGCCCTTGAGGAAGAGCTTCTGGCCCTCGCGCCGGCACTGCTTGCACTGCGGGGAGGTGTCGCGGGCCATCTAGACACGCCTCCGCTTCTTCGGCCGGCAGCCGTTGTGGGCCTGCGGGGAGACGTCCTTGACCGTGGTCACGTCGAGGCCGGCGGCCTGCAGCGAGCGGATCGCCGTCTCGCGGCCCGAGCCGGCGCCCTTGGCAAAGACCTCGACCCGCTCGAGGCCGTGTTCCATGCCCTTTTTGGCGGCGGCGTCAGCGGTCACTTGGGCGGCGAACGGAGTCGACTTGCGGGAGCCTTTGAACCCGGCCGAGCCGGCGCTCTCCCAGGCGATCACGTTGCCGTCGGTGTCGGTCAGGGTGACGATCGTGTTGTTGAACGAAGTCTTGATGTGGGCCTGCCCGTAGGTGACGTTCTTTTTGACCCGGCGACGGGAGCGCCCTTTGGCGGGTTTTTTCTCAGCCATCCTCTGTTCCTCTACGCCTTGCGCTTACCGGCGACGCTGAGCCGGCGCGGGCCCTTGCGGCCGCGGGCGTTGGTCTTGGTCCGCTGGCCGCGGACCGGCAGGCCACGGCGATGGCGAAGGCCGCGGTAGGAGCCGATCTCCATCAGCCGTTTGACGTTCTGCGAGCGCTCGCGGCGCAGGTCGCCCTCGACCTCGCGGCTCTCGACCGCCTCGCGCAGTTTGATCACCTCGTCCTCGGTCAGGTCCTTGGCCGCGGTCCCGGGATCGATCTTGGTCTCCTCGAGGATCTTTTTCGCGGTCGACTGACCGATCCCGAAGATGTAGGTGAGGCCGATTTCGATCCGTTTGTTGACGGGGATGTTGACCCCTGCGATACGCGCCATCGATCAGCCCTGCCGCTGCTTGTGTCGCGGGTTCTGACAGATCACCAAGACCGCGCCATTGCGGCGGATGACCTTGCACTTCTCGCACATCGGCTTTACGGAAGCTCGGACCTTCATTGCTCCGGATCTGGATCGACTACAGGACCCCCACCCACCCCATGAATCGGATGGGCAGGACACTACGACCGGCCCTAAGGGCCGACCGGGAAAGATAGCAGGGTGCGCGCCGCGGGCGGCTCCCCGGCCGGACGGCTGGTGCCTCTACTCCTCGACGCGCGCGATCAGGAAGCCGTCGTACCCCTTCACTCCCACCGTCTGGATCGTCGTCGCGCTGACCCGCGGCTCGGCGGCGGCCATCTCATGCAGGCGCCGCTGCGCCTGGATCACCTCGTCGTCGCTCTCGGCCTCGGCCAGGCTGCCGTCGCGAACGACGTTGTCGGCAATGATCAAGCCACCGGGCCAGGTGTGGTCGAGCGCCCAGGCGAAGTAGTTGGGCGTGTTGATCTTGTCGGCGTCGATGAAGACGAGGTCGAAGGGCCCGGCGCCCTCGTCGTCGAGCTCGGGCAGCGCCTCCAGCGCCGGCCCGACGCGGACCAGGACGGAGCCCTCGAGTCCGGCGGCGGCGATGCTCTCGGTCGCCACCTTGGCGTACTCGGGGTTCGCCTCGAGCGTGATCAGGCGCCCGCCGGGCGGCAGCGCCCGCGCCAGCAGGATCGTGCTGTAGCCGCCGAGGGTGCCGAACTCGAGGATCGTCCTCGCCCGCGCCAGCCGCGCCAGCAGCTGCAGCAGCCGTCCCTGCGGCGGCGAGACCTGGATCGAGGGCAGGCCGGCGGCCTCGGCCAGCGCCAGCGCCCCCTCGAGCGCCTCGTCGTGCGGAACGACCGTCTCACCGATGAACGCGTCGACCGCGCTGAAAGTCTCCTGATCCACGCCCGGGATTCTGCCAACTCCCCCACCCGGCCCGCTCCGGGTCAGCGGGGGAGGCGTTGGGTCAGGGTCACGACCTGCTGGAAGGTCGGCCGGTTCTGGAACGGGAACGGGCCCAGTTCGACGCCGGAGGTGACCTGCGGCCGGTTCTGGTCGAAGCAGGCGGGCTGCGGGTCGGAGGCGCAATCGCCGTTGCCACCGCCATACAGCTTCTGCGGCGAGACCTGGAGCGCTTGCTTCAGCGTCTTCTGCAACAGCTGGCGGCACTTCTTCTTCGAGCCGCCGCCGCAGTAGCCCCGGCTCCAGGCGCCGCGCGGCTTCGGCCCGAAGACGTCGCGCAGGTCCTTGGAGACGTAGCTGTACCAGCCGTCGTCGTAGTCGGGAGCCCGCGGCGAGCCACCGACGACCGAGCCCGTTTCGACCATCCCTTCGAGGCGCCCGTAGGCCTTGGCGCCGAGCACCGGCTTGAACTCGGCTTCGAGCAGCTTCGGCCACCAGGCGTCCATCAGCTCGATCGCCGGCGTTTCTTCGTCGACCCCGTCGCGGTTGAGGTCGCGGCGATGGGCGCCGTGCTGCTGCCAGGTGCGCAGCGTCGCCAGCGCCTGCTTCAGCTTCCCCGACTTCGGCTTGCCGATCGCCTTGAAGATGATCGGCAGCAGCTTGTAGCCGCGCAGGTCCTGGGTCGCCGGTTCCTCCATCGCCTTGATCAGCTGCACGATGGTCATCTTCTTCTTGCCCTTGGTCGCCGCCTTGACCTTGTCCGAGATCATCTGCGACCTGAAGACCGGCCCGTAGTCGTACTTGTCGTCGGCCGCAGCCCATTCCGGCGCCTGCTTGTTGTTCCAGGAGACCAGGTATGCAGGGTCGGTCTGCTGCGGGTGCTTGGCGAAGGGCAGGAAGGTCGCCATCTGCGTCTGCGGGTCAAAGCCCTTCCAGTCGTACTGCCCGGTACCGAGGATCGGGAAGTCCGGCGAGGTGCCCGGCGCCCGCTGCGGCATCGCGCCCGAGAGCGCGTAGGCGATGTGTTCGGAGTCGACGTAGGACCAGTTGAAGAGGAAGCCGATGTTCGACACCGCCTCTTTGAAGCCGGCGACGCCGGTGACGACGCCCGGTTCGTTCAGCTGCGCGAACCCGATCACCGAGTCGGCCTCGTGGAAGTAGGTGCTGCGCTCATGGACGAAGGCGACCTTCCTGCCGCCGACCTTGCCGCGGGCGAAGACCGGGCCGTGGACGGTGCGGTAGGTGGTCAGCGTCTGCGAGCCCGCCGGGGTCGAATCGATCTGGTTCGGCGTCCAGCTCTCGGACTTTTCGAGCTTTTCCATCGCCCGGCACTTGCCCTTGTACATGTAGTGGAAGTTGTCCTTGCAGAGGACCTCGGCGAAGGTGTCGACGTTGTCGGAGGTCGCCGTGGTCGCGCTCCAGGCGTAGTCGCGGCCGTGGCCGAGCTGGACGTAGAGGTTGACCCCGGCGAAGGCGGCGCCGCGGGCGTCGATCCCGGGACCGTGCAGGTCCTCCTCCATCAGGATCTGCGGCACGTAGTAGCCCACCTGCGGCCCCATCACCGCGATCGGGTGGCCGGTCGCCGAGTGCTTGGCGGAGACCAGCTCCCAGTTGGAGGCGTGGCCGGCCTTCTCGATTGCCGCCTGTAACCGGGCGCCGACGCCGCCGATGCCACTGGTGGCGGGCGCCGCCGAGGACGCGGTCGCAGTCTTCACTTCCTTGACGCTGCCCGGGTCCGGCAGCGCCAGGCCCTTCTTGGCGAAGGCGCTGCGCGTCTCGTACGGGAACGGCTTGGAGATCGTCGTCGGCGCCTCGGGGTCGTTCTTGGAGCGGAACCCGAGCCAGGCCTTGCGGCCCGCCTTCTTCCCCATCCGTTCGACGAACGCCTGCATCGTCAGCGCCGAGTTCAGCTCGTTGCCGCCGCCGCGGCCGAAGATGCCGCCGACCAGCGAGGCGATCGCGATGACGTCGGTCGCCTTCCACGGCTGCATCGGCTTGCCGAGCAGCGTGTATTCGGCCGGGGTGAGCGCCGGGTCGAGTTTGGCCGCGGCGATGTAGGCATTGATCCCTTCGACGTAGGCGTTCAGGTCTTCCACCGCCTGCTGTCCGGCCTGGCCGTAGATCTGCGGCATCTGCGCGATCTGTTTTTCGAGGTCGGCTTCGGTGTAGGGCGCGAAGGCCCACTGGCTGGCGTCGGTGCCGGCGTTGGAGCCGCCGAGGAAGGAGGCGAGTTCGGCGCGGCCGGTGTGCCGCAGCACGTCCATCAGGAAGAGACGGTCGGCGGCGCCGGCGTAGCCGGCACCGAACATCGTGTCGGCGCGGGTGGTGCCGTAGATGTGAGGCACCCCGAATGCTTTGTCGCGGAGGATCGTGACGCCGGGTTTCGGTTCGATCGTCGATTCGACTTCGCCGGCGGGGACGCCGAAGGTCGCGTCCTTGTAGTAGTCCGGAATCTGGGCTTCGGTCAGCCCCGGTGCCCCGTAGACGAGGTTTTCGTAGAGCGGCTGCTGGTCGGCGAAGTGCGGCGGCAGCTTCTTGCCGAGCCCTTTGAATTCGAACAGCTGCGAGAGGTTGACGAGCCCGTTCTCCCCGGGCGGCAGGACGTTGCGGAACCCACCCGCGTCGTTGGCGCCATACGGTTCCACCGCGGCACCGGCCTGCGGTGCGAACGCAGCGAGCGCGAGGGCGACAAGGACCAGGGGCAGCGCAACGCGCTTGCGGACTCGACTAAGCAAAACCTCTCCTTCCCATTGCGGCGCCCCCACACCGCTGCGGAGAACCCTACCGGTCGGGTTGGCTGGCCGGCAAGGGGCGGGGGGAGGTGGCTTGGAGAAGGGCCTGACCCGCACACCTCCGTGGGCAGGTAGGTGTGCGGGTCAGGCCGAGTTCGGGGCGTTTGGGGCGGGACGCGGGAGCGCTGTCGGCTTTGTGGCCCCTATAAGGGCCCAAAGGTCGACTTCGAGCTGGCTCGGCTCGGCGTGGTTGAGCTTTCCCGCGCTATAGCCAGGAAAGCTCAACCACGCTCCCCGGGACCCGCCTTCCAACGTGACCTCAGTCCAAATGCCAGGGCGTCAGAACGCGCGGGCCGTCGGGCGTTACCGCGACCGTGAACTCGAAGTGGGCAGCCAGGGAGCCGTCCTCGGAGAAGACCGACCAGCCGTCGTCGCCCATGCGGACCAGGGGGCCGCCGGCGTTGACCATCGGCTCGATCGCCAGCACCATCCCCTCCTCCAGCTCCGGTCCCTTGCCGGGCTCGCCGAAGTTGGGGACCTGGGGCTCCTCGTGCATCTCGCGTCCGACGCCGTGGCCGACCAGGGTGCGGATGATCGAGAGGCCTTCGGCCTCGACCAGGCGCTGGATCGCAGCGGAGACGTCGCCGAGGTGATTGCCGGGCTGCATCTGCTCGACGCCGGCGAAGAGCGAGGCCTTGGTCACGTCGAGCAGCTTTTTGGCCTCGGTGCTGATCGGCCCGACCGGGAAGGTGACGGCGGCGTCGGCGACCCAGCCCTCATAGGTAACGCCGACGTCGATCGAGATCACGTCGCCGCGCTTGCACTCGTAGGGGCCGGGGATACCGTGGACGACCATCGAGTTGGGCGAGGAGCAGATCGAGCCGGGGAAGCCGCGGTAGCCCTTGAACGAGGGCAGCGCCCCCTGCGAGCGGATGAACCTCTCGGCCGCCGCGTCGAGTTCCTCGGTCGTGATCCCCGGCCGCACCTTGGCGCCGAGCATCTTCATGCAGCGGACCAGGATGTCGCCGGCGGCCGCCATCTGATCGACCTGCTCGGGCGTCTTGCGGATGATCATCCGGTACAAGGCTAGGCCTCGCGAACCCGACCTCGCGGGTCAGACCGCCTCGTCCTGCTCGAGCCGCATCGTCGCCAGGGTCCGCCGCAGCTCCTCGGTCACCTGGTCGGGCGGCGCCTCGCCGGCGATCCGGCGCAGGACGCTGCGGTGGTCGTAGTAGCCGATCAGCGGCTCGGTCTTCTCGTGGTAGGTGTCGAGCCGCTTCTGGATCACGTCGGGCTTGTCGTCGTCGCGGACGATCAGCTCCGAGCCGTCGATGTCGCAGACGCCCTCCTGCTGGGGCGGGTTGAAGTCGACGTGGAAGACGTGACCGTTCTCGACGCAGGTGCGGCGACCGCCGAGGCGGCGGATCACCTCAGCGTCGGAGACGTCGATCAGCAGCACCGCGGTCAGGCCCCGCCCCAGCTCGTCGAGCTTGGCGTCGAGCGCCTCGGCCTGAGGTGTGGTGCGCGGGAAACCGTCGAGGATGAAGCCGTCGCGGGACTCGTCCGAATCGAGCGCCTCGGCGATGACGCCGACGATCACCTCGTCGGGGACGAGGTCGCCCGCGTCCATGTACTGCTTCGCCGTCTGGCCCAGCTCGGTTTCCTCGCGCACCGCCGCGCGCAGGATGTCGCCCGTCGCGTAATACGGCAGCCGCAGGTCTTCCTTGAGACGCTCCCCCTGGGTCCCCTTGCCCGATCCGGGGGGCCCGAGGAGAACGAGATTCAGCTCAGCCATCGCCGGAACCCTAGTCGAAGAGCGGCCGCGAGCCGACGCCTATTTGAGGAAGCCCTCGTAGTTCCGCATCATCAGCTGCGCCTCGAGCTGCTTGACCGTGTCGAGAGCGACGCCGATCACGATCAGGATCGAGGTGCCGCCGAAGTAGAAGTTGGCCGAGGTCTGGCTGATCAGGATCGTCGGCAGCGCCGCCACCGCGCCGAGGTAAAGGGCGCCGGGGAAGGTCAGGCGCGAGAGGATGCGGTCGAGGTACTCGGCGGTCGGCCTGCCGGGGCGCACGCCAGGGATGAAGCCGCCGTATTTTTTGAGGTTGTCGGCCTGGTCGACCGGGTTGAAGGTGACCGCCGTGTAGAAGTAGGTGAAGAGGATGATGAAGAAGATCTCACCGACCACGTAGGCCCAGCTGTTGGGGCTGAAGAAGCTGGCGAAGTCGAGCGCCGTGGGCGTGTTGAGGAGCTGCCCGATCGTCGCCGGGAAGGCCATGATCGAGGCGGCGAAGATGACCGGGATGACGCCGGCCATGTTGACCCGCAACGGCAGGTAGGTCGACCCGCCGGAGGTCATTTTGCGGCCGACCACGCGTTTGGCGTACTGGACCGGGATCCGCCGCTGTCCCTCCTGGACGAAGACGATCGCGACGATCACGGCGAGCGCGATGAACGGCATCATCACGACGAAGACCTGATCGGGGTTGTTCCACCACTTGGTCAGGCCGGTCGGGATCGAGGAGGCGATCGAGGCGAAGATCATCAGCGAGATGCCGTTGCCGATCCCGCGCTGGGTGATCAGCTCGCCCAGCCACATCAGCAGGGTGCAGCCGGCGGTGAGGCTGATCACGATCAGCATCGTCTTCGGGAAGGTGAGGGTGCCGACGACGCTGGTGTTCGCTTCGTTGCCGAAGGAACGGAAGAGGAAGACGTAGCCGATCGACTGGGCGAAGGCGAGGCCGACGGTCAGGTAGCGCGTGTACTGGGTGATCTTCTGCTGCCCGACCTCGCCCTCTTTCTGCAGGCGCTCGAGCGAGGGGACGACCACGGTCAGCAGCTGCAGGATGATCGAAGCCGTGATGTAGGGCATGATCCCCAGCGCGAAGAGGCTCAGCCGCGAAAGGCTGCCTCCCGAGAAGGTGTTGAGGAAGCTGAGGATGCCGGCGCCGCCGAAGTTGTTCGAGACCGACTTGACGGCATCGACGTTGACCCCCGGCGCCGGGATGTAGGCACCGAGCCGGTACAGCGCCAGCATCGCTGCCGTGAACGCAAGCTTCTTGCGAATGTCGGCAACGCTGAACGCGTTGAGAATAGTCCTGAGCATTACAGCTCCAGAGTTTGACAGGAACCGCCGGCCGCCTCGATCTTCTCTTTGGCAGCCGCGCTGAAGGCGTGCGCTTGGACCGTCAATTTCTTCGTGATCTCGCCGCGGGCGAGGATCTTGATGGGGTCCTTGCGGGTGGCGAGGCCCTTCTCCTTCAGGGCCTCGGGGGTGACCTCGGCGCCGGCGTCGAAGCGGTCCTCGAGGTCGGCGAGGTTGACCGGCTGAGTCTTGGTGCGGAAGTTCTCGAACGGCATCGACTGCTTTTTGTGCGGGCCGCGCAGCTTTCGCATCCGCATGTGGATCGGGTTCTGGCCGCCCTCGTAGTTGGCCTTCTGCTTGGCGCCCGAGCGCGAGCCGGCGCCCTTGTGGCCGCGGCCGGAGGTCTTGCCCAGACCGCTGCCCTCGCCGCGACCGATCCGCTTGCGCGGCTTGCGCGAGCCGGGCTTCGGCTTCAGGTTATGGAGACCGATCTCCTCGGAGCGCGGCGTCTCGGCCATCAGGAGACCTCCACCAGGTGCGAGACGACCTTGATCTGCCCCTGCAGCTGCGGGCTGTCCTCGCGCTCGACGGACTTGCCGATGCTGCCCAGACCAAGCGCCTTCAGAGTCGCTTTCTGATTCGGATTGGTCCCATTAGCCGACCGCACCTGAGAAATCCTCACCCCACTCACGACTGAGCCTCCTCGGCGGCCGGAGCCTCAGCCTCAACGACCGGAGCCTCATCAGCCACCTCGGGAGCGGACTCGGACGTCTCACTCGCCTCCACGGCCGGAGCGGCAGCCTCAGCGGCCTGACCCTCATCCGAGGCGCCAGCCTCAGCGGCCGGAGCCTCGCTGTCTGATGGAGCGCCCTCATCGGCGACAGGACCCGCATCCAGATGCTCCCCATTAGTGGAAGAAGCACCATTCCCATTGAGTCCTAGCACCTCGGAGACAGTCAGCCCCCGCAGCTCGGCGACCTCCTCTGGCCGCCGCAGACGAACCAAGCCGTCCATCGTCGCCTTCACAAGGTTGATCGGGTTCTGCGTCCCAATGCTCTTGGTCAGCACGTCCCGCACCCCACCCAGCTCGAGCACGGCGCGGACGCCGCCACCGGCGATGACGCCGGTACCGGGGCTGGCCGGGCGCAGGACGACGTGGCCGGCGCCGAAGCGACCGATGATGCGGTGGGTGATCGTCTGCCCGTATTTGGGCACGCGAATCAAGTTCTTGCGAGCGTCCTCGACGCCCTTCTGGATCGCCAGCGGGACCTCGCGGGCCTTGCCGTAGCCGATCCCGACCACGCCCTCTTCGTCGCCGACGGCGACCAGCGCGGTAAAGGAGAAGCGACGGCCGCCCTTGACCACCTTGGCGACTCGGTTGATCTCGATCACCCGCTCCTGCAGGTCGAGCCCGCGGGGGCTGACCGTCTCGACGTTCTTCGTATCCATTCCCTTCATAGCAGCGGCTCACCGTAGCGAAACGGGTTCAGAAAGCCAGTCCCCCCTCTCGCGCTCCGTCGGCCAGCGCCTTGACGCGGCCGTGGTACTGGTAGCCGCCGCGATCGAAGACGCAGGTCTCGACGCCGGCCTTCTTGGCCCGCTCGGCGAGCAGTTCGCCGGCCTTCTTCGCCTGGTCGGAGGCGGTGAGCTTGCGCAGATCCGGCTCGATCCAGTTGACCGCGGCCAGGGTGTGTCCCTTGCTGTCGTCGATGAGCTGGGCGAAGACGCCGCGATTGGAGCGGTAGACGCTGAGCCGCGGGCGCTCGGCGGTGCCGCTGACGCGGGCGCGGACCCGGCGGCGCCGTTTGAGCCGGCGTTGACGCTTCGTAAGAACGGTCATCGCTATGCCCTCTTCCCGACCTTGCGCAGCACGTGCTCGCCTTTGTAGCGGATGCCCTTGCCCTTGTAGGGCTCCGGCGGGCGCCGCTTGCGGATGTCGGCGGCAACCTGGCCGACGAGCTGCTTGTCGATGCCGCGGACGATCACCTCGGTCGGCTGCGGCACCTCGAACTCGATCCCCTCCGGCGCCTCGATCGCGACCGGGTGGGAGTAGCCGAGCGCCAGCTCCAGGTTCTTGCCTTTGAGCGCGGCGCGGTAGCCCACGCCCTGGATCTCGAGGCGCTTCTCGAAGCCGTCGGTGACGCCCTCGACCATGTTCGCGATCAGGCTGCGGGTGAGCCCGTGCAGGGCGCGGTGCTCGCCGCGATCGGTCGGCCGGGCGACGGTGAGGACGCCGTCAGTCTGCTCGACCGTCATGTCGGCGGAGAAGGTCTGGGTCAGCTCGCCCTTGGGCCCCTTGACGGCGATGTTGCCAGCGCCGATCTCGACCGTGACGGCCTCGGGCACAGGGACTGGCTTTCTTCCGATTCGACTCATTGCTTGCTCACTCGCTCACCAGACGTAGGCGACGACCTCGCCGCCGACGCCCTTGGCGCGGGCTTCGTGGCCGGTCATCACACCGTGGGAGGTGCTGACGATCGCGGTTCCGGTCCCGCCGTCGACCCGCGGCACGTTGTTGTGGTTGACATAGCGGCGGCGGCCGGGCCGGGAGACCCTTTCGATTCCCAGGATGACAGGCTTGCGATCCTCGGTGTACTTGAGCTCGACCGTGATCGCCTCGCCCACCGGGGCCGGCTTCTTGCTGAAGTCCTTGATGTAGCCCTGCTCCTTGAGGATCCGCGAGACCTCCATCTTCAGGCCCGAAGCGGGAATGTCCACCTCGTCGTGCCCGGCGCGGATCGCGTTGCGGATGCGGGTCAGGTAATCGGCTATTGGATCGGTGTGCATCTCGCTACCAGCTCGACTTGGTCATCCCGGGGATGTGCCCCTCGTGCGCGGCCTCGCGCAGGCAGATCCGGCAGAGGCCGAACTTGCGGTAGTAGGCACGCGGGCGCCCGCAACGACGGCAGCGGTTGTAAGCGCGCGACTTGAACTTGGGTTTACGGCCCTGCCGGACCTTCTGGGAAGTCTTAGCCATCCTCTGAACTCTCCTCGTCGGCAGCGCTCTCGCCGGCCGCGTCGTCTCCGCCCTCGGCCTCCTCGCCGCCCTCATCGCTCTCGGGCTTGGCGTAGGCCTCGGGGTTCTCCTCTTTCAGCTGCTCCAGCGCTTCGTGCTCGACCTCAGCCTTGAGCCGGGCCTCCTCCTTGCGCTGCTCCTCTTCCTCCGCGGCTTTCTGCGCTTCGCGCTCCTCCTGGCCGGGCCGTCCCTCCTGCGCGAACGGCATGCCAAGGCCGAGCAGCAGCTCGAACGCCTCGAGGTCGGTCTTGGCCGAAGTCGTGATCGTGACGTCGAGGCCGCGGACCACGTCGACCGAGTCGTAGTCGATTTCGGGGAAGATCAGCTGCTCTTTGACGCCCATCGAGTAGTTGCCGCGGCCGTCGAAGGAGCGCGGGTTGAGGCCGCGGAAGTCACGGATTCGCGGCACCGCGATCGAGGTCAGGCGGTCGAGGAACTCCCACATGCGGGCGCGGCGCAACGTCACCGAGACGCCGACCGGCATCCCCTCGCGCAGCTTGAAGGAGGCGATCGACTTGCGGGCGCGGCGCACGCTCGGCATCTGGCCGGCGATCGTCGCCAGCTGGTTCTGCGCCAGCTCGAAGGAACGGGCGTCCTGTTTCTCGGTGCCGAGCCCCATGTTGAGCGTGACCTTGAGCAGGCGCGGGGCCTCCATCGGCGTCGAGTAGCCGAATTTCTTGGTCAGCGCGGGCAGCACGTCGTTCTCGTATTTCTCGCGCAGGCGCGGCGGCGGAGCCGCCTGCGAGGTGGGTGCCATAGTCGCCTCCATCAGTCGATCGCCGCCCCGCTGCGCTTCGCGTAACGCACCCGCTTGCCGCCGTCGTCGCGACGGACGCCGACGCGGGTGCCTTTGCTGCCTTTCGGGTCGAGCAGCATCACGTTGGAGACGTGGACCGGCCCCTCCTTCTCGACGATGCCGCCGGGGCTGGCGGTCGAGAGGTCGCCGCTGGAGCGGGCGCGTTCGTGGCGCTTGACCATGTTGAGGCCCTCGACGTAGACGCGACGCCGTTTCGGCTCGGTGCGGACGACGCGGCCGCTCTTGCCGGCGTCCTTGCCGCTGATGATCATCACCTGGTCGTCGGTCCGGATCCGCATGCTCTTCGCCATCGCTAGAGCACCTCCGGCGCCAGCGAGATGATTTTCATGAAGTTGCGGTCGCGCAGTTCGCGCGCCACCGGGCCGAAGATGCGGGTCCCGCGCGGGTTGTTGCTGGCCGGATCGATCAGCACCGCGGCGTTCTCGTCGAAGGAGATGTAGGTGCCGTCGGGCCGCGAGAGCGGCTTGCGGGTGCGGACGACGACCGCCTGCACGACCTCGCCCTTGCGCACGCTGCCCTGCGGGCTCGCCTGTTTGACGGTGGCGGTGATGACGTCGCCGACGCTGGCGTAACGGCGGTGGGAGCCGCCCTTGACGCGGATGCAGAGCAGCTCGCGGGCGCCCGAGTTGTCGGCGACTTTCAGTCTGGACTCTTGCTGGATCATCGTGCCTTCTCCACCACGTCGACCAGGCGCCAGCGCTTGGTCTTGGACAGGGGGCGGGTCTCGATCACGCGGACGACGTCGCCCTCGCCAGCCTCGTTGCGCTCGTCGTGCGCGTGCAGCGTGCGCGAGCGGCGGACGATCTTCTCGTAGGTCGGATGACGGCGGGCGATGTCGATGCGGACGGTGATCGACTTGTCGCCTTTGTTGGAGACGACGATGCCCTGGCGCACCTTGGCGGCGTTGGAGTCGCGCTCGGCTTTCGGCGTGCCGCTGCCGGCGGTCTTCGCAGCCTTCGTCGCGGCCCGTTCCTTGCGCCGTTCGTTGGCCTTCGACTTGCGGTGGGCGTCGCGCGACGCGGCGCGCTCCTCGGGAGTGGCGGCCGGGCTGGCCTTGTGCGGCCGCCGCGACTTCTGCAGCCGCCGCCGCTCCTTCCAAGGAAGATCGTCCTCAGGATTAGGCTCCGCCGGCGCAGCCTCAGCAACAGGCGCCTCCGCAGCAGCCTCCTCAACCGGAGCCTCCTCAGCGGGAGCCTCATTCTCGGCCGGTTCCTCATCAGCTTCCGCGGCTGGAGCGTCGTCGGACGAACCCTCCGACTCGGCCGAGGCATCCCCGGCGTCGGCCGCAGGCGCGTCTTCCGCGGGTGGCGCGGATGAGGGCTCTTCGCCCGCAGCTTGCGAGGACGAAGAGTCCTCATCGGCGACAGGACCCGCGGACTGCGCGTCCTCGTCCTGCACCGGAGTCTCCTCGGCCGTCTCGTCTTTTTTCGTCTCGTCGTCGCTCATATCTTGCGCGTCTCTTTCTCAACATCGATGCCGCGAGCCTGGGCCACCGTCAGCAGCCGCGCCACGTCGCGTTTGGCCTGGCCGAGCCGGGCCGTGTTCTCGAGCTCGCCGGTCGCGTGGCGGAAGCGGAGGTTGAAGGCCTCCTCCTTGGCGTCGATCAGTTTCGCCACCAGCTCGTCGTCTTTCAGGTTATGGACCTCGGCAGCCTTCATCAGCCCTCGACGCCCTCTCGTTTGACGAATTTGGTCCGCACCGGAAGCTTGTGGCCAGCGAGGCGGAGCGCTTCGCGGGCGAGCTCCTCGGGGACGCCGGCGAGCTCGAACATCACCTTGCCGGGCTTGACCACGGCGACCCAGCCCTCGGGATTGCCCTTGCCGGAACCCATCCGCGTCTCCGCTGGCTTTTTCGTGTAAGGCTTGTCGGGGAAGACGTTGATCCAGACCTTGCCGCCGCGTTTGATCTTGCGCGTCATCGCGATACGGGCGGCCTCGATCTGGCGGTTGGTGACCCAGCCGCGGTCGAGCGACTTGATCCCGTACTCGCCGAAGGCGACGGTGCTGCCGCCCTTGGTGTTGCCGCGCATGCGGCCGCGGAACTGTTTGCGGTGCTTGACCCGCTTCGGCATCAGCATCAGCGACCACCTCCACGACCGCCGCGGTCGCCGCCGGGGCCCCCACGGCCGGGGCCGCGACCGCCGGGGCCGCCAGGCCCACGACCGCCACCGGGTCCACGTCCACCGGGTCCGCGGCCGCCGCCGGGACCGCGGTCGCGGCCGCCGCCGGGTCCACGCCCGCCACCGGGGCCGCGGTCTCCACCGCGGTCGCGGTCGCGGCCGCGACCGCCGCCGGCCGGCGGCGCGTCGGCCTCGGAGATGAGGTCGGAGCGGAAGCCCTCGGGCATCACCTCGCCCTTGTTGATCCAGCATTTGACGCCGATCCGGCCGGTCGTCGTGCGCGCCTCGAAGAAGCCGTAGTCGATGTCGGCGCGCAGCGTGTGCAGCGGCACGCGGCCGTCCGAGTAGCTTTCGGTCCGCGCCATCTCGGCGCCGCCGAGGCGGCCGGAGACCTGGACCTTGACGCCCTTGGCGCCGGAGCGCATCGCCGAGGTCAGGGCGCGTTTCATCGCGCGGCGGAAGGCGACCCGGTTCTGCAGCTGCTCGGCGATCGACTGGGCGACCAGCTTGGCGTCGAGCTCGGGGCGCTTGACCTCGCGGATGTTGACTTTGACCGGGCTGCCGGTGAGCTTGTGCAGCTCTTTGCGCAGGGCGTCGACTTCGCTGCCGGACTTGCCGATCACGATCCCGGGCCGCGCCGTGTGAATGTCGACGGCGACCTCGCCGCGGCGCTCGATCGTGATGTCCGAGAGGCCGGCGTGCGAGAGCTTGTTCGTGATGTGGTCGCGGATCGCGAGGTCTTCCTGGAGCACGTCGGCGAAGTTTTTCTCCTCGAACCAGTTCGACTTCCAGTCGTGGATGTAGCCGACGCGGAAACCCTCGGGGTGGATCTTCTGTCCCATCAGGTCTCTCCTAGTCTTCGACTGGGGTCAGAGCCACGGCGATGTGGCTGGTTCGCTTGTGAATCGGGGTGGCGCGCCCCTGGGCCCGCGGCCGGTACCGCTTCAGCGTCGGGCCCTCGTCGACGGTGATCGAGGTGATCTTCATCTCGTCGCCGATCAGGTCGTGGTTGTTTTCCGCGTTGGAGGCGGCCGAGTCGATCAGCTTGTGGATGTCGCGGGCGGCGCCGCGCGGGGAGAACTGGAGCAGCGCCCGCGCCTTTTCGATGTGCAGGCCGCGGACCTGGTCGGCGACCAGGCGCGCCTTGCGCGGGGCGATCCGCACGTAACGAGCGCTGGCGCGGACGACGGGCGGCGCGACCGGGGCGGCCGGCGCTTTTTTCGCGGCGGCTTTCTTCGCCGGGGCTTTCTCATTGCCGGCGGCTTTCGAAGTCTCTTTTTTCGCCTCTTTTTTGGCGGGAGCTTTTTTCGCGCTCTCTTTTTTCGCAGCCGGTTTTTTCGCCTCTGCTTTTTTCGCCGGCTCTTTTTTGGCAGCGGCTTTTTTCGCCGGTTTTTTCTCGGCTTTGGCTTTGGCCTCTTTCTTGGCCGGCGCTTTTTTGTCTTTTTTCTCTTCGTCCGCCATCGCTAGTCCCTGCCGCCGCCGTGCGAGCGGAAGTTGCGGGTCGGGGCGAACTCGCCCAGCTTGTGACCGACCATCGACTCGGAGATGAAGACCGGCACGTGCTTCTTGCCGTCGTGGACGGCAATCGTGTGGCCGACCATCTCGGGGAAGATCGTCGAGGTCCGCGACCAAGTTTTGACCATCTGTTTTTTGCCGGCCTCGTTGAGCGACTCGATCCGCCCCATCAGGCGCTCCTCGACCCACGGGCCCTTTTTCGTCGAACGACCCATGGCTTAACGGCCACCCTTCTTCTTGCCGCGGCGGCGGCCGCGGACGATGTAGCGGTCGGACTGCTTGCCCTTCTTCCTCGTCCGGTAGCCGAGGGTCGGCTTGCCCCACGGGGTGACCGGGTGGCCACCGGGCGTGTGGTGCGCCTCGCCGCCGCCGTGCGGGTGGTCGACCGGGTTCATCGCGACGCCACGGGTGTGCGGGCGCTTGCCCTTGTGGCGACTGCGACCGGCCTTGCCGACCTTGAGGTTCTGGTGCTCGGCATTCGAGAGGACGCCGATCGAGGCGCGGCACTCGGCCCGGACCATCCGCATCTCCGAAGAGGGCAGGCGCAGGGTCACCATCTCGCCCTCCTTGGCGACGAGCTGGATCGCGGTGCCGGCGGCGCGGCCGAGCTTGCCGCCCTGGCCGGGGATCAGCTCGACGTTGTGGACGATGGTGCCGGTCGGCATCTGCCCCAGCGCCATCGCGTGGCCCGGTTTGATGTCCGCCTCGGGGCCGGATTTGACGACGTCGCCGACCGCCAGCTGCGCCGGCGCCAGGATGTAGTCCTTGAAGCCATCGGCGTAGTGGAGCAGGGCGATGTAGCAGCTGCGGTTGGGGTCGTACTCGATCGTCGCGACCTTCGCCGGCACGCCGTCCTTGAGCCGCTTGAAGTCGATCTTGCGGTAGCGCCGCTTGGCGCCGCCGCCGCGGTGGCGGGCGGTGACGCGGCCGTTGGCGTTGCGGCCGCCGGACTTTTTCAGCCCCTCGGTCAGCTTGCGCTCGGGCTCGGACGCGGTCAGCTGCTCGCGCAGCGGGTAGGTCGCGAAGCGGCGCCCGGGGCTGGTCGGTTTGGTTTTGCGGTTCGGCATCTCTCTGCTCCCTACGCGGTCTGGCCGCCCTCGAACAGCTCGATCCGTTCGCCCGGCGCGAGCTGGACGATCGCCTTCTTCCAACCGCGGGTGCGGCCTTTGATCAGACCGCGGCGCTTGGGCTTCGGCCGCACCTTGGCGGTGCGGACCTGGGCGACGCGGGCGCCGAAGACCTCTTCGACCGCCTGCGCGATCTGGGTCTTGTGGGCGCGGTCGTCGACGCGGAAGGTGTACTTGCCTTCGGCGATCAGGGCGTAGCTCTTCTCCGAGATCACCGGGCGGATCAGGACCGTGCGCGCGTCCATCAGCTCTTCTCCTTGCCGCCGAGCCGCTGCTCGAGGGCCGCCAATGCGGTCTCGGAGAGGACGACGGAGGCGGCACCGATGACGTCGGCGACGCCGGTGGCGCCGACCTCGATCACGTGCACGCGCTCGATGTTGCGAAAGCTTTTCATCGCCCCGGTCTCCTCGGCGGTGAGGACCAGCAGGGTCGGGGTCTTGGCGCCCCATTTGGCGAGCGCCTCGGCGGCCTGCTTGGTCGAAGGGGTCTCGAAGGCGGTGGCGTCGAGGACGGCGACCGAGCCGCGCTCGGCGTGGACCGAGAGGGCTGAGCGCATCGCCCGGCGGCGCGCTTTGCGGTTGACCTTGACCGTGTAGTGGCGCGGCTTGGGGCCGAAGGTGACGCCGCCGCCGTAACGGCTGGAGACGCCGAGCGTGCCGACGCGGGCGCGGCCCGTTCCCTTCTGGCGCCAGGCCTTGGCGGTGGTGAAGGAGACCTCGCCGCGGGTCAGCGTCGAGGCGGTGCCCTGGCGGCGCGAGTTGAGGTCGGCGCGGGCGGCCTCGTGGATCAAGGACTGGTGGAAGGGCTCGGCGAAGAGCTCTTTCGGCAGATCGGCTTTCGTCGTCTTGCCGAGAACGGTGGCTTTGGCGCTCACAGCGAGCCTCCGTCGGTCCGGACCTCGACGATCGAGTTGCGCGAGCCGGGCACCGAGCCCTTGATCAGGAGCAGGTTGCGCTCGGCGTCGACGGTGGCGACTTCGAGGCCCTTCTGGGTGACGCGCTTGTTGCCCATCTGGCCCGGCATCCGCATCCCTTTGAAGACGCGCGCGGGGAAGGCGCTGGCGCCGATCGAACCCGGGGCGCGGACGTTGTGGGAGCCGTGGCTGACCGGGCCGCGGCTGAAGTTGTGGCGCTTGATCCCACCCTGGAAGCCCTTGCCGATCGAGATCCCGGCGACCTTTACCTTTTCGCCGGCCTCGAAGCCGGAGACGGTGACGTCGTCGCCGATCTTGATCGGCTCGTCCTCTCCCCTGCCGAGGTCCTCGTCGCGGAACTCGACCAGGTGGCGCATCGGCGGGGCGCCGGCCTTTTTCAGGTGGCCTTCCTCGCCCTTGCTGAGCTTGCCCTGCTTGACCTCGCCGAAGGCGAGCTGGACGGCCCGGTAGCCGTCGCGCTCGGACTCGCGCACCGCGGTCACCTTGCAGGGGCCGGCCTCGATCACGGTCACGGGCACGACGGTGCCGTCCTCCTGGAAGACCTGGGTCATGCCGAGCTTCTTGCCGAGGATCGCCGCCACGTCAGCACCTAGAGCTTGATCTCGATGTCGACGCCGGCCGGCAGCGAGTCGAGGCGCTGCAGCGAGTCGACGGTTTTCGGCGACGGCTGGAGGATGTCGATCAGCCGCTTGTGGGTGCGGATCTCGAAGTGCTCGCGCGAGTCCTTGTCCTTGAACGGCGAGCGGATCACGCAGTAGACGTTTTTCTCGGTGGGCAGCGGCACGGGACCGGAGACGGTGGCACCGGTGCGCTCGGCCGTCTCGACGATCTCGCGGGCAGCGCGATCGATGGCGTCGTGGTCGTACGCCTTCAGCCTGATTCGAATTTTCTGTGCCGCTATCGCTGCCACTTGATTCTGCTGTCTCTCTATCTCGTCTTTTTTCGTGCCCGTTCAAGGGCGCAAAGAGGGCGGGGCCCCTGTGCTTTGGGGCGCCGCCCCGGTCGTATGTCTTTGCGGTTGTCTCGCGCCCCGGCCGGGGCGGCGAAAGGGCGGGCTCGCGCCCGCCCCTGGGGTGTCGCTACTCGACGATCTCGGCAACGACCCCCGAGCCGACGGTGCGGCCACCCTCGCGGATGGCGAACCGCAGGCCCTGATCCATGGCGATCGGCTGGATCAGCTCGATCGTCATCTCGACGTTGTCTCCCGGCATCACCATCTCCGTCCCGTCGGGGAGGTTGGCGATCCCGGTCACGTCGGTGGTGCGGAAGTAGAACTGGGGCCGGTAGCCGGAGAAGAACGGAGTGTGACGACCGCCCTCCTCCTTCTTCAGGCAGTAGACCTCAGCTTTGAACTTGGTGTGCGGCGTGATCGAGCCCGGCTTGCAGAGGACCTGGCCTCGCTCGATCTCCTCGCGCTTGGTGCCGCGGAGGAGAGCGCCGATGTTGTCGCCGGCCTGACCCTCGTCGAGGATCTTGCGGAACATCTCGACGCCGGTGACGGTCGTTTTCGACGTCTCCGGGTGGATGCCGACGATTTCGACCTCGTCGCCGGTGTTGACGACGCCCTGCTCGATCCGGCCGGTGGCGACGGTGCCGCGGCCGGTGATCGAGAAGATGTCCTCGATCGGCATCAGGAAGGGCTTGTCGAGCTCGCGGACCGGCTCCGGGATGTAGGAGTCGAGCGCCGCGGCCAGCTCGAAGACGGCTTTCTGGGCCTCCTCGTCGCCTTCCAACGCCTT
The DNA here is from genome assembly GCA_035542315.1 of Solirubrobacterales bacterium. Taxonomy (GTDB): domain Bacteria; phylum Actinomycetota; class Thermoleophilia; order Solirubrobacterales; family 70-9; genus VAYN01. The sequence goes on from DATKLT010000051.1 coordinate 75,590, forward strand.
CAGCGCCGAGCCCTTGATGATCGGCGTCTCTTCGCCCGGGAAGTCGTATTCGTTGAGCAGGTCCTTGACCTCCTCTTCGACCAGCTCGACCAGTTCCTCGTCGTCGACCATGTCGATTTTGTTGAGGAAGACGACGACGTGCGGAACGTTGACCTGACGGGCGAGCAGGATGTGCTCGCGGGTCTGCGGCATGACGCCGTCGGCGGCGGAGACGACCAGGATCGCGCCGTCCATCTGCGCGGCGCCGGTGATCATGTTCTTGACGTAGTCGGCGTGGCCCGGGCAGTCGACGTGCGCGTAATGGCGGTTCTCGGTCTCGTACTCGACGTGCGAGGTCGCGATCGTGATGCCGCGTTCCTTCTCCTCGGGAGCGTTGTCGATCTCCTCGAAGCTATGCGCTTCGGCACCGCCCACGGTGGAGAGCGTTTTGGTGATCGCGGCCGTCAGCGTCGTCTTCCCGTGGTCGATGTGACCGATCGTTCCGACGTTCACGTGCGGCTTATCGCGCTCGAATTTCTCCTTGGACATCTCTCTCCGTTTCGCCTTTCGAAGTTGTGTTCTGTCTGATCTAAGTGGTTGAGTCTGTGGGCGGTTGCCCGGCAGGGCGTTTCACCCTGCCTGCGGGCGAACCTGGGAAATATAGCCAGATGCGCCAGCCGACCGCGGTTGGGCCTAGGAGTCTGAACCTCCAGAGCCACCGGAGCGGCTCTCGACGATCTCTTCCGCGATGTTTCCAGGCACTTCCTCGTAGCGCTCGAACTGCATCGTGTAGCTGGCGCGGCCCTGGGTCGAAGAGCGCAGATCAGTCGCGTAGCCGAACATCTCGCCGAGCGGGACGAAGGCCTGAACCGCGAGTGCATTACCGCGCTGCTCCTGGCCCTGGACCTTGCCGCGACGCCGGGAGAGGTCGCCGATCACGTCGCCGAGGAAGTCCTCGGGGGTGACCACCTCGACCGCCATCACCGGCTCGAGCAGGACCGGGTTGGCCTTGCGGGCGCCTTCCTGGATCGCCATCGAGCCGGCGATTTTGAAGGCCATCTCCGAGGAGTCGACGTCGTGGTAGGAGCCGTCGACCAGTTCGACTTTGACGTCGACCATCGGGTAGCCGGCCTTGACGCCGTTTTCCAGCGCCTCGCGCATCCCCTGCTCGGCCGGGCCGATGAATTCGCCGGGGATGACGCCGCCCTTGATTTTGTTCTCGAACTCGAAGCCCTCGCCGGGCGCCGGCTCGAGGTTGATGACGACGTGGCCGAACTGGCCGCGACCGCCGGTCTGGCGCACGAACCGGGCCTCGACCTTCTCGACCCGCTTGCGGATCGTCTCGCGGTAGGCGACCTGCGGCTTACCGACGTTGGCCTCGACGTTGAACTCGCGCAGCATGCGGTCGACGATCACCTCGAGGTGAAGCTCGCCCATCCCGTGGATCAGGGTCTGGCCGGTTTCCTCGTCGCTTTCGATCCGGAAGGTCGGGTCCTCCTCGCCCAGGCGCTGCAGGGCGTTGCCCATCTTCTCCTGGTCGGCTTTGGTCTTCGGCTCGATCGCGACCGCGATCACCGTCTCGGGGAATTCGATGCTCTCCAGCGCGATCGGGGCGTCGGGGGCGGCGAGGGTGTCACCGGTCCCGGTGTCCTTGAGGCCGACGCCGGCACAGATGTCGCCCGAGTAGACCTCCTCGATCTCCTCGCGGCTGTTCGCGTGCATCATCAGGAGACGGCCGATGCGCTCGGTCTTGCCGGTTTTGACGTTGAGCACCCGGCCGCCTTTCTCGAGCTTGCCCGAGTAGACGCGGAAGTAGGTGAGCTTGCCGACGTAGGGGTCGGTCATGACCTTGAAGGCGAGCGCGGCGAAGGGGCCGCTGTCGTCGGCCGGGCGCTCGCCCTCGCTGTCCTCGGCCTGGCCTTTGCCGGCGGCGATGACGCCGGTCACCGGCGGCACCTCGAGCGGCGAGGGCAACAGGGAGACGATCGAGTCGAGCAGCGGCTGCACGCCCTTGTTCTTGAACGAGGTGCCGCAGAGGACCGGGGTGACGTCGGTCGAGAGGCAGGCCTTGTGCAGCGAGGCGATCAGCTTCTCCGCGGCGATCTCTTCCTCGCCGAGGAAGGCTTCCATCAGCTCTTCGTCGTAGTCGGCGCAGGCTTCGATCAGCTGCGTCCGGTATTCCTCGGCCTGATCCTGCAGCTCGGCCGGGATCTCGACTTCGTCGTAGGCGGCGCCGAGCTCGTCGGTCCAGATCAGGCCCTTCATCTTCACCAGGTCGACGACGCCCTGGAAACCCTCCTCGGCGCCGATCGGCAACTGGATCGGCAGCGCGTTGGCGCCGAGCCGGTCCTTCATCGTCTGCACGCAGTAGAAGAAGTCGGCGCCGGTGCGGTCCATCTTGTTGATGTAGGCGAAGCGCGGGACGCCGTACTTGTCGGCCTGGCGCCAGACGGTCTCCGACTGCGGCTCGACCCCAGCGACGGCGTCGAAGACGGCGATCGCCCCGTCGAGGACGCGGAGGCTGCGCTCGACCTCGACCGTGAAGTCGACGTGGCCGGGCGTGTCGATGATGTTGATCCGGTGGTCCTTCCACTCGCAGGCGGTGGCAGCGGAGGTGATCGTGATCCCGCGCTCCTGCTCCTGCTCCATCCAGTCCATCACCGCCGCACCCTCGTGGACCTCGCCCATTTTGTGGGTGCGGCCGGTGTAGTAGAGGATGCGCTCGGTCGTCGTCGTCTTGCCGGCGTCGATGTGCGCCATGATCCCGATGTTGCGGGTCTTCTCGAGTGGAAAGCTGCGTGGCATGGTTCCTAGCGGGGGGTCGTCTCTCAGATGATGTTGTTCAGGGCAAATCGAAAGCTGTCTCGTGGCTGAGCCCGGGCGCCCGCGGCGGGGCAACCTGCGCAACCAGCCCAAAAAAAAGGCCCCAGCGGGCCCGGCGATTCGTGCTGCGAAGCCTAAGCGACGGGCGATGATAGCAGCGGCTCGGCGCCACATCGTCCAGTGGTCCTGGCGGGTCGATCGCGTCGTCAACCGCGAGCTCGAGCGGGCTGCGCCGAAGCTGCACGAGATCGGCCGGCGGGGCGCCGCTGCGGCCGCGGCGACGGTCGCCTGGCTGGGGCCGCGGCTGCGCCCGCTCGCCGCCGCCTTCTTCCGCGGCCTGGCGCTGGCCGAGGCCGCCGTGCGGCGCGCCTGCCGAGCGCTGGCCGGCGCCGCGACCGCGGCCAGCGCCGTGCTGACGCCGCGGCGTGCCGCCGGCGGGGCGATCGTCGCCGCCGGCCTCCTCCTCGTCGCCTCCCAGTTCGTCGACTACCGCGGGGTCCAGATCGGCCAGCCGGGCTACACCGGCCTGCCCGACGTCGCCGCGCCGCCGACGGTCGACGTCCGCACCGCCGGCGCTGCCCACGCCTACCTGCTGGTCCCGGTCGGGCTCCTCGTCGCCGTGCTCGGCCTGCTCGCGGCGCGCCGCTCGCGGCCCCGGCTCGGGCTCTCGGTGGCGGGCCTGGGGCTGCTCTCGGTGCTCCTGATCCTGCTCGTCGATCGCCCCGCGGGACTCGACCTCGGCACCCAGGCGACCCGCTTCTCGGACGCCTCGGCGGTGCTCGACGACGGCTACTACGCCGAGCTTGCAGCAGCGGGGGCGCTGGTTTTTTGCGGACTGCTCTACTATGCGCGGCCGTGCCTAATACGAATCAGCTCGTCAGGAAGGGCCGCAAGCGCCCGAAGAAGAAGACCACGACCCCCGGCCTCAAGTCCGGCCAGGGTCGCAAGAAGCGCGTAGCCGCGCCGCAGCGCCGTGGCGTCTGCACGCGTGTGGCGACGGTGACGCCGAAGAAGCCGAACTCGGCCCTGCGCAAGATCGCGCGTGTGCGGCTGACCAACGGCATGGAGGTCACCACCTACATCCCCGGCGAGGGGCACAACCTGCAGGAGCACTCGGTCGTCCTGATCAGGGGTGGTCGAGTCAAGGACCTGCCGGGCGTCCGCTACAAGGTCGTCCGCGGCACCCTCGACGCCGCCGGGGTCTCCGACCGCAAGCAGGCCCGTTCCCGCTACGGAGTCAAAGCTTCCTAATGCCGCGCCGCTCCGCTGCCCAGATCCGCCCGGTCGAGCCGGACGCCCAGCACCGCAACCGGCTCGTCCAGCAGCTGATCAACAAGGTGATGACCGACGGCAAGAAGTCGCTCGCCGAGCGGATCGTCTACGACAGCCTCGCGATCGTCGGCGAGCGCAGCGGAGAGGATCCGGTCGAGACGCTGGAAGCGGCGATCAAAGCGCTGACCCCGGTGCTCGAGGTCCGCTCGCGCCGCGTCGGCGGGGCCACCTACCAGGTCCCGGTCGAGGTCCCCGCCCGCCGCGCCCGCACCCTCGCGGTCCGCTGGCTGGTCCAGTTCGCCCGCGCCCGCCGCGAGTACTCGATGGCCGAGCGCCTCGCCAGCGAGATCCTCGACGCCAACCAGCAGCAGGGCAGCGCTTGGAAGCGGAAGGATGACATTTACCGCATGGCCCAGGCCAACAAGGCGTTCGCGCATTACCGTTGGTAGAGGTCGTGAGGACGCGCCTGGCGGCGTCCTCAGTCGTTCGGGTCGGGTCACGCACTGTTAGTGCGCTCCCCTCGCCTCACTCCCTGCGTCCTTGCCAGCCACGCCCTCACGACCTCTTCTGAGGTTCAGGATTTAGGACATGCCCAAGCCGATCCTCGCGGTTGACATCGACGGGGTCATCTCTCTCTTTGGGTTCGACGAGCCGCCGCCGCGGGCTCGGATGCAGCTGGTCGACGGGATGATGCACTGTCTGTCGCCGGATGCGGCGGGGCGGGTGCGGCGGTTGGAGGAGCATTTCGAGCTGGTCTGGGCGAGCGGCTGGGAGGACAAAGCGAACTACTATCTGCCGACGGTGCTGGGGCTGCCGGAGCTGCCCCACCTCAGTTTCGATGGCGCCGCCCGCTTCGGCACAGCGCACTGGAAGTTGGGGCCGTTGGAGGACTACTGCCGCGGGCGGGCCCTGGCCTGGATCGACGACAACCTCGACGAGAGCTGCTTCGAGTGGGCGCAGCGGCGAGCGGAGCCGACCCTGCTGGTCCCGACCGAGCCCGAGCGCGGGCTGGAGGAGGCCCAAACCGAAGCGCTGTTCGCCTGGGCCGAAAACCTCGACGCGCCCCCTGGACGCGGCGAGGCGAGTCTTTAGACTGAGCGCCGTGACGGGCTTCTGGCCAATCTTCTTCCTCCTCGTGGTGCTGAAGATCCCGGTTCTGGGATCGATCTGGCTCGTCTGGTGGGCGAGCAACCAGACGCCCGAGCCCGAGGGCGCCGAAGACGGCGGCGGCGGCTCGCGCAAGCGCAAGATGCCGCCGCGGCTGCCGCGCGGCCCGCGCCGCGGACCGCACGGAGGCGGCGCCGCCCTGCCCCTGCCGGATTGCCCGCCGGGCGGTCGCACCCGGGTCGTCAGACCCGCTGCGCAGCCTGCTTTCGCTCGCGCCGGATCTCGCGCAGATACGGATAGAAGTCGACCTCGACGGTATGACGCTTAGAGGCCACGTAGCGCCGCCGCATCTTCGCTTCCTCTTCCCCGATTGCTTTCCGCATCTCCGCCGCCGGCGGTAGCGTCGCCCCGCCGGCCATCAGATCGGCGACCCATTCGGCCTGCGCCTCGGCCAGCGGCATGATCGGCCCCAGCGGCTGAATGAAGCCAATGAAGAAGAGGCCAGGCCGGTCGACCGCGGCGACCCGGCGGTAGAGCGGCAGCCTGTTGTCGGGCGCCGAGAGGACCTCGGGGGCGAAGAAGGGGAAGGTGATCTTGTAGCCCGTGCAGTAGACGACGAGGTCGATCTCCTCCTCGGAGCCGTCGGCGAAACGGATCGTGCGGCCGCCGGCGTAGCGGTCGATGTTCGGCTTGACCTCGATGTCCCCGTGGCCGAGCCGCGGCAGCAGCTCCGAGGAGACCGTCGGGTGCGCCTCGAACAGCTTGTGGTCGGGCTTGGGCAGGCCGTAGGCGGTCATGTTGCCGGCGGCGACCCCCAGTGCGCGGGAGGCGAAGAAGCGCTGCACGGCGATCGGCAGCATCGAGGTGATCGGGTTGGAGAGCTCGTCGATCGGCTTGCCGTTGATGTACTTGGGGATCACGTAGGCGCCGCGCCGCATCGAGATGAAGGTGGCGTCGGCGATCCGCGAGGACTCGACGGCGACGTCGGTGGCCGAGTTGCCGATGCCGAGGACGACGACGCGCTTGCCGCGCAGGACGTCGGCCTCGCGATAGTGGTGGACGTGGATCTGCTCGCCCTCGAAGTCCTCTGAGCCCGCGAAAGCCGGTTCGGGCCAGCGCGGGTCCCAGTGGTGGCCGTTGGCGACCAGCAACGCGCGGTAGCGATCCGTCTGCCTCCCCTCGGGACCCTCGACCGTCACCTCCCACTCCCCTTCCACCGGCTTGGCCTCGAGCACCTCGGTGCGGAACTGGATCCGCTCGCGGAGGCCGAAGTGGTCCGCGTATTCATCGAAGTAGGCAGCCATCTGGAAGTGGTCGGGGTAGTCGGGGTAGTGGTCGGGCATCGGGAAGGTCCTGTAAGCCATCACCCGCCGCGAGGTGTTGATGTGCAGCGAGCGGTAGGCGGACGACATCCCGTTGTCGTTTTCGTAGCGCCAGTTGCCGCCGATGTAGGACCCCTTCTCGAAGAGGTCGTAAGGCACCCCCCGCGCACCGAGCACCTGGGCGGCGACGATGCCGGAGCTGCCGGCTCCGACGATGCAGACCTTCTCCGCGGGCATGGGCCGGGAATCTACCGGACTGGCTGAGTGGCCAGGCCATACTCGCCCGCCCCGAACCATCTCCGACATCGACCACACCAGGCTGGGGTCAATGTCGGAAGCGCTCGCGATATTGACCAGCCCCTGGTGTGATCAATATCGCCAGCGCTGAGAGGCGTGAAGGGGTGGTCGAGTCCACCCCTGGGGTCCGTAGAGCGGAGCGAGGATCGGCCCGAAGCTGGGTCCATCGGGAATTGAAACCAACTGAAAGGAGTCCCCGATGACCAGCAAGATCCGTTCCATCCGCGTCTCCCCCGCCATGATCGTCAGCTGCGTGGCCCTGTTCCTCGCCCTGACCGGCAGCGCCCTCGCCGTCGGCATCGCCAAGAACAGCGTCCGCTCGCCGCAGATCGTCGACGGCACCGTCCGCACGGTCGACCTCCACAACGGCTCGGTCGGAACCGAAAAGATCCACCCGGCGGCGGTCGGCAAGGACCAGCTGGCCGAAAACTCGGTCGACTCGCTCAAGGTCGAAAACGAGTCGCTGACCGGCAGCGACATCGCCGACAACACGATCACCGGCGCCGACGTCGCCCCGGACTCGATCCGGGCCTCGGACCTGGGGCCGGCGACGATCCGGACCAGCGCCTCGCAGGCGATCGCAGCCGGTGCCAACGGCAGCGTCAGCGTCCAGTGCGCCGAAGGCGAACAGATGCTGAGCGGCGGCGGCCAGCCGGGCAACTTCGGGGTCGAGATGACCTCGAGCATCCCCAGCGGCAACGGCTGGCTCTACCAGGCCAAGAACAACAGCGGCGCCGCCTCGACGATCAAGGCCTTCGTCGTCTGCCTGCTGCAGTAGCAACGGGGCTCACGCCAACTGAAACCGCAAGCGGCCGGGCCCGAGGGCTCGGCCGCTTGGATTTCAGCCGCAGATGGACGTGCGGCTTTCTTCCGCCGCGGCCACGGCCGCCGAGGCGCCCGCCGCATTGCGGCGAGCGAGCCGGAGGCCCCGGCGACGAGCCTTCACCCGGTGTCCCGCCCGCCGTGAAGGGCGGCGCCGCTCCGTCCTCTCGGCCCGGTGGAGCGCGGCCTTGGCGCTCCTGAGCGCGCCGCGGGCGCGGGCCGCGCCCGCCGCCGCGGCGGTCACCCCCGCTTCGGCCGCCCCGCAGCCAGGAGGACGGGCGCCGGACCCGATCACGCTGGTCCCGGTCGGCGGAATTTCGTCGGCCGATTCGATTTCGGGCAAGGCGTTGGCGATGAAGCCTCGCAGCGGTTCGTCGGCGACCCGCGCGAAGACCCCGGGCTTGTTCGGTTGTGCGCAACCGACGCCCCAGTCGGTGACCCCGACCAGGCGATAGCCGCCACCGTCGATCGGCACCTGCAGGGGACCGCCGCTGTCGCCATGACAGGTACCGGTGCCGCCGGCGAGATTGCCGGCGCAGACCATGGTCGTGGCGGAGAATCCGTAAAGCCCGTTGATGCCGGGCCCGGCACAGGTCGCGTCGTCGATGATCGACACCGTCGCAGCCTGCAGCACCGGCGCCAGGCTGCCTTCTTCTGAGGTCAGGCCCCAGCCGCTGATCGTCGCCGACCTGCCAGCAGTCCAGAGCGCTCGCTCGGTAGGCCCTGCGATCTGCAGCCGCGGCAAGCTGGAGGGTTCCCAGAGGGAGACGAACCCGATGTCGAAGGAGTGGGCGTAGGGATCGTAGGCATTGGGGACCCAAAGGTCATATGCCTCGATTGGGGTGCCGCCGGATTCGAGGGAGGTCCGGCCGAGCCAGGCGGTGACTTCGGTTCCCGTTTCCAGTTCCCCATATTCGTTCGTCAGGCAGTGCGCCGCGGTCAGCACGACGTAGGGGTGGATCAGCGTGCCGCCACAGAGGAAGGTTCCTTCGGTCTTTTCGATGATCAGCTCCACCTGCCAGGGAAACCCGGAGCTGGAGGTCGCCGTCCCGCCGACGACGCGCGGCGTCGGCGTCGAGCCGGACGGCGCCACGGCGGATGCGCGTCCCGGCAGACCGAGGTGGGAAAGGCCGGGCGCCGCGGCAGAGCCGGCCGGGACCGCCGCTAGGCCCGCCACCGCCATCAGGCAGACGAGGAAAACGCGCGCTCCGATCGACATGGGCCGAGACCCTATTGACCATTCAGCGAAACCGCATGTCTCGCGGCAGCTGCCCGAAGCAGCAGAACCCGCGGTCGCCGCGGGTTTCTGCTGCTTCGACTTGCCAGAGAGGCGAGTGGCCCCTCAGGCAAAGGCTATTTGGGCTCTTCGGAGGTCGACTCGATCTCCTGCGCGAGCTCCTCGAGCTCCTCGGCGAAGGAGAGGCCGAAGCCCTCGACCGGGGTCTCGACGCCGTCGACGCCGAGCTCGGCCGCGAGCTCGTCTTCTTCGAGCAGGTCTTCGTCGCTGGGCGGCTCGATCGCAACCGCCGGCTCGATCGCGACCGTGCGGTAGTGCTTGAGCCCGGTTGCAGCCGGGATCAGCTTGCCGATGATCACGTTCTCCTTGAGGCCGACCAACCGATCGCGTTTGCCTTCCAGGGCGGCGTCGGTGAGGACCTTGGTCGTCTCCTGGAAGGAGGCCGCCGAGAGGAAGGACTCGGTCGCCAGCGAGGCCTTGGTGATCCCGAGGATGACCTCCTCGCCTTTGGCCGGGGTCCCGCCTTCTTCCTTGACCTTCTTGTTGATCCGTTTGAGACTGCCGCGATCCTCGAGCTGGCCGGGCAGGAGGCTGGTCGTGCCCTTGGCCTCGATCCGCACCTTCTTCAGCATCTGACGCGCGATCAGCTCGATGTGCTTGTCGTTGATGTCGACGCCCTGGGCGCTGTAGACCTTCTGGACCTCGTCGACCAGGTAGAGCTCGGTCTCCGTGCGGCCGCGGATCGCCAACAGGTCAGCCGGGTAGAGCGAGCCGTCGTTGAGCTGCTGCCCGACCTCGACCTTGTCGCCGTCGGCGACGTGGAGGCGGGTGCGCAGCGGGAACGAGTAGGCGTGCTCCTCGCCGCTGGACTCGGTGACGATCACTTTCAGCGCTTTGTCGGTCTCCTCGATCGAGACCTTCCCGGCGGCCTCGGCCATCTGCGCCAGACCCTTCGGTTTGCGCGCCTCGAAGAGCTCGACGATCCGCGGCAGACCCTGAGTGATGTCCTGGCCGGCGACACCGCCGGTGTGGAACGTCCGCATGGTCAGCTGGGTGCCGGGCTCGCCGATCGACTGCGCGGCGATGATCCCGACCGCGTCGCCGATGTCGACCATCGAGCCGGTCGCCGGCGAGACGCCGTAGCAGGAGCGGCACACGCCCGATTCGGCCTCGCACTTGAGTGCCGAGCGGACCGGGACCTTGACCTCTTCGTCGCCGAAGGCCTCGGCGATCTCCTCGACGTCGGCGAGGGTCAGCTCCTGGTTGCGCTTGAGCAGCTCGCGACCGCGTTTGGTCTCGAGCTTTTTCGCCGCCAGACGGCCGATCAGGTTGTCGTTGAGCGTGCCGTCGTCCTTGCGCAGCTCCATCTCGATGTGATCTTTGGTCTTGCAGTCTTCCTCGCGCACGATCACGTCCTGGGCGACGTCGACCAGGCGCCGCGTCAGGTAGCCGGAGTCGGCCGTCCGCAGCGCCGTGTCGGCGAGCCCCTTTCGCGCCCCGTGGGTGGAGATGAAGTACTCCAGGACCGAGAGCCCCTCCATGAAGTTGGCCTTGATCGGCCGCTCGATGATCTCCCCTTTCGGGTTGGCCATCAGGCCGCGCATCCCGGCCAGCTGACGGATCTGTTTGAACGATCCGCGAGCACCGGAGTTGGCCATCATGAAGATGGGGTTGAGCTCGTCGAGGTTGTCCTCCATCGCCTGCGCGACCTCGTCCGTAGCCCGGTTCCAGTGCGCCGTAACCGCCTCATGACGCTCCTCGGCGGTGATATAGCCTTCGTCGTACTGGGCCTGGATCGCTTCGGTCTCCTTCTCGTAGCGCTCCAGGATCTCCGGCTTCTCGGGCGGCGAGACGACGTTGTTCTTCGCCACCGTGATGCCGGCCTGGCTCGCGTACTGGAAGCCGAGGTCCTTGAAGGCGTCGAGCACCTGCGAGACCGCCGGCGCGCCGTAGGCCTCGACCAGCGAAGAGACCATCGCGTTGATGTCCTTCTTCTTCAGCGAGTAGTTCTTGAACTGGAACGAGCTCGGGTCGAATTCGTCTTCCAGCGCATCGGCCAGCGCCCGCTCGATCTTCTCGTTGAAGATGATGCGGCCGACCGTGGTCAGGAAGTGGCTGCCGTCGCGGCGGTACTCGGCTTCGTCCTGAAGCTTGCAGCCGCCGTTCTCGTAGATGAGTTCGGCCTCCTGTGCGGAGCGGAAGACCTTGACTTTGGGACCGGCACCGTTGCCGCCCTTGCCCGCCTTCAGCTCCTCGTCGCGCTTGCCCAGCTCCTCGGCGTCGGGGCCGTAGGTGAGGTAGTAGATCCCGAGCACCATGTCCTGGGTCGGGGTCGCCAGCGGCGCCCCGTGCGCCGGCGAGAGGATGTTGTTCGCCGAGAGCATCAGGATCCGCGCCTCGGCCTGGGCCTCGGCCGACAGCGGCACGTGGACCGCCATCTGGTCGCCGTCGAAGTCGGCGTTGAAGGCGTGGCAGACCAGGGGGTGGACCTGGATCGCCTTGCCCTCGACCAAGACCGGTTCGAAGGCCTGGATGCCGAGACGGTGCAGGGTCGGCGCCCGGTTGAGCAGCACCGGGTGTTCGTGGATGACTTCCTCGAGCACGTCCCAGACCTCGGGGATCATCGACTCGACCATCTTCTTCGCCGCCTTGATGTTCTGGACGGCTTTGCGCTCGACTAGCTGGGCCATGATGAACGGCTTGAACAGCTCCAGCGCCATCAGCTTCGGCAGGCCGCACTGGTGCAGCCGCAGGCTCGGGCCGGAGACGATCACCGAGCGGCCGGAGTAGTCGACGCGCTTGCCGAGCAGGTTCTGGCGGAAGCGACCCTGCTTGCCCTTGAGCATGTCCGAGAGGGACTTCAGGGGACGGTTGCCGGGACCGGTGACCGGGCGGCCGCGACGGCCGTTGTCGAACAGCGCGTCGACCGCCTCCTGCAGCATCCGCTTCTCGTTGTTGACGATGATCTCGGGGGCGCCGAGGTCGAGCAGCCTTTTCAGCCGGTTGTTGCGGTTGATCACCCGGCGGTAGAGGTCGTTGAGGTCCGAGGTCGCGAAGCGCCCGCCGTCGAGCTGGACCATCGGCCGCAGCTCCGGCGGGATCACCGGGACCGCGTCGAGGATCATCCAGTCGGGCTGGTTCTCGGAGTGAAGGAAGGCGGAGGCGACTTTCAGCCGCTTCACCGCGCGAGCCTGTTTCTGGCCTTTGGAGCTGTTGATGATCTGCTCCAGTTCCTCGCAGTCGGCGGCGAGGTCGACCTGCTCGAGCAGGTCGCGCACCGCTTCGGCGCCCATGCCGCCGCGGAAGTACTCGCCCCAGCCGAACGGGGAGCCGAAGCGGTCCTTGAGCTCGCGGAAGACGGTCTCGTCGTTGACGACGTCCTTCGGCTTCATCTCGGTGAAGATCTTCCAGACTTCGGCCATCCGCTCGATCGCCTCGTCGAGGTAGGCCTCGGTGTCGGAGATCTCGGCGTCGAACTGTTTGCGCAGTTCTTTCACCATTTTGGTGCGGTCTTCGTCTTTCAGTTTCCGCAGCTGCGCCGCGGTCAGTTTCAGCGAGTCCGCCCAGAGGTGGTCTTCGTCGTCGAATTTGTCCTGCGAGCCGTCCTCGAGGTACTTGATCCGGCGCTCGAGCGACTCGCTCAGCTCCTGCGTCCGTTTCTGCCGTTCCGCCTCGTAGGCGTCGGTGACTTTCTTGACCTCTTTCTCGAGCTTCCCGACGTCTTTGTCACGGGCCTCCTCGTCGACCCAGGTGACCATCGAGGCGGCGAAGTAGAGGACCTTCTCGAGCTCTTTCGGAGCCATGTCGATCAGGTAGCCGATCCGGCTCGGGACTCCCTTGAAGAACCAGATGTGGGAGACCGGCGAGGCGAGGTCGACGTGCCCCATCCGCTCGCGGCGGACCTTGGAGCGGGTCACCTCGACGCCGCAGCGCTCGCAGACGATGCCCTTGTAGCGGACGCGCTTGTACTTGCCGCAGTAGCACTCCCAGTCCTTGGTCGGACCGAAGATGCGCTCGCAGAAGAGCCCGTCTTTCTCCGGCTTCAGCGTGCGGTAGTTGATCGTCTCGGGCTTCGTTACCTCGCCCCAGCTCCAGGAGCGGATTTTCTTCGAGGACGCGAGCCCGATCTCGATCGCGTCGAAATTATTGATGTCGATCATCAGTCCTCCACCTCGGCCGGCGCCGGATTGGCCTCAACCTCGTCGGCACTCTCGCTATCGGTTCCGCCTTCGCCCTCGGCCAAGACCTGCTCCTCCTGCTCGTCGGCCGCTCCGTTGCTGGAGTCGGCGCGCACGCCGGTCAGGTCCATGCCCAGCTCCTCGGCGGCTTTGAGCAGGTCGTCGTCCTCCTCGGCAATCTCCACGTCGCCACCTTCGGAGACGACGTTTGCGTCGAGCGAAAGGCTCTGGATCTCCTTGAGCAGCACTTTGAACGACTCGGGGATCGACGGCTCGGGGATGTTCTCCCCCTTGACGATCGCCTCGTAGGCCTTGACGCGACCAACCGTGTCGTCGGACTTCACCGTCAGCATCTCCTGCAGCGTGTAGGCGGCGCCGTAGGCCTCCAGGGCCCAGACCTCCATCTCGCCGAAGCGCTGGCCGCCGAACTGCGCCTTGCCGCCCAGCGGCTGCTGGGTGACGAGC
>DATKLT010000052.1:0-25325 GCA_035542315.1 Solirubrobacterales bacterium
GAACCGGGATCTGGCTCTGCCACCTGCCGACCGAGGGACCCGCCGTTCGCGACTAAGATCGGCACGTGCCAAGCGTGCTGATCACGGGAGCCAGCCGCGGCATCGGCCGCGCCACCGCGCTGCGCCTCGCGCGCGCCGGCTGGGATGTCTACGCGACCGTGCGCCGCGCCGAGGACGGCGAGTCCTTGCTCGCCGAGGCGGCCGGCGGCGTCCGCACGCTGCAGCTCGACGTCACCGACGACGAGCAGGTCGCGGCGCTGGACAGCGCCCTGCCCGAGCGGCTCGACGCGCTCGTCAACAACGCCGGCGTCGTCGTCTCCGGCCCGCTGGAGACCCTTTCCGCCGAGGGCATGCGCGAACAGCTCGAGGTCAACGTCGTCGCCGCCGTCGCCCTCACCAACCTCGCCCTGCCGAGGCTGCGCACGAGCCGTGGCCGCGTCGTCTTCGTCTCCTCGCTCAGCGGCATGGTCTCGACCCCGATGACCGGCGCCTACAACGCCTCCAAGTTCGCGCTCGAGGCGATCGCCGACGCCTGGCGGCTGGAGCTGCGCCGCTGGGGGGTGAGGGTGATCCTGGTCGAGCCGGCGATGACCGACACCGACCTCTGGCGCAAAGCGCCAGAGACCCTCGACGAGGGCGAAGCGGATATGTCGGCCCAGCACCGCGAGCTCTACGCCGACCACCTCGCCGGCATGCGCAAGGCGATTCCCCGGATCCAGAAGATGGCGAAACCGGTCGAGACCGTCAGCGCCGCGATCGAGCGCGCCCTGACCGACAAGCGCCCCCGCGCCCGCTACCTGGTCGGTGCCGACGTCAAGCTCCAGGCCGCGCTCAGCGCGGTGACGCCGACGCGGCTCAAGGACTCCGCCTTCGGCCGCCTCACCGGCACGCCCCCCGCCCCGCGTGGTTGAGCTTTCCTTCGCTATCCGACGGAAAGCTCAACCACGGTCGCGGAGGAGGGAGAGCATGTCGCCTACCGGGCCGAGGTGGGCGAGCTTGTCGGGGTTGACGACCGAGTTGACGCCAGCGATCCCGTCCACGGAGACGTCGAGGACCATCGCCGAGACGATGCCGCCGTCGGGAGCGCGGCCGATCGCGCCCGGCAGGCCATTGATCTCGACCGCTTCGAACGTCGCGCCGCGGCTGATCCCAGCCCGGATCCAGTTGAGCAGAGCCCGCGCGACCCGGTTCGGTCCCTGCAGCGGCCGCGCCAGCGCCGGCACCTTGCCGCCGCCGTCGCCGCGGAGGACGACGTCGCGGGTCAGCAGCCGTTCGAGCCCCTCCAGCTCGCCCTCCTGGGCCGCGGCGAAGAAGCGGTCGCCGAGCTCCCGCCGGCGCTCGGCCGACTGCTCGAAGCGGGGGCGGCGCTCGTCGACGTGGCCGCGGGCGCGGACCGCGATCTGGCGCGTGTTGTCGATGCTCTTGCCGATCGTCTCGGCGATCTCGCCGTAGCCGTAGTCGAAGACGTCGTGCAGGAGCAGCACCGCGCGCTCCTCTGGGGTGAGGCTCTCGAGCAGGACGAGGAAGGCGTAGGAGAGCGACTCCGCCTCCTCCACCCGCGCCGCCGGCTCCTCGCGCGCCGCCAGCAGCGGCTCGGGCAGCCACTCGCCGGCGTAGGTCTCGCGCCGTGCCCGCGCCGAGCGCAGCTCGTCGATCGCCAGCCGCGTCGTCACCGTCGCCAGGTAGGCGCGCGGCGACTCGATCCGCTCGCCGCGCTCGAGCGCGCCGTGCAGGCGCAGCAGCGCCTCCTGCACGACGTCCTCGGCTTCGGCGTGGCTGCCGAGCATCCGGTAGGCGATCGCGAAGGCGACCGGGCGCAGCTCGGCCAGGAGCCGATCGGCGTCGGTCACGACGGCGCCCCCACCAGGCTCTGGCGCCAGCTCGGGTGGGCCGGGGACCAGCCCAGCTCCCGCTTCGCCTTCGCGTTCGACGCTCCCCGCACTTCGGTCATCATCACCGTCGCCGCCTCGCCGGCTGCGATCCGGCCGAGCCAGCGCGGCACCCGCCGCGGTGGCTTCGCGCCGAACCCCGCCGCCACCGCCGGCAGCCACTCGCGGACCGGCGCCGGCTCGTCGTCGACGATGTTGTAGACGCCGCGCTCGCCGCGTTCCAGCGCCGCCAGCGTCGCCGCCGCCGCGTCGGCGATGTGGACGAACGACCAGACGCCAGCGCCGTCGCCGACCACCGGGAACCTGCGCTTGCGGATCAGCTCGACGTGATCGCCGCCGGCCGGGTCGAGCGAGGTCCCGGGGCCGTAGAAGCCGCCGTAGCGCAGTGCGATCCCGACCGTCCACTCGGCCCCGGTCACCGACTCCTCGAGCTGGCGGATCGCCGCCAGCGTCGTCCGCATCGCCGGCACCGGCTTGGGGTCCAGCGGGTCCTCCTCGCTCTTCACCGGGCCGCCCTCGCGGGCATAGGGCCAGCCGGCGTAGCTCTGCGCGACGAACCGCTTCACCCCGACCGCGTGGCCGGCGGAGAGCAGGTGCGCGGTCGCCTCGGTGCGCAGGCGGTTGGTCAGCTCGAAGGTGCGGTCGAAGTGGCGCAGGTCCCAGTCGCCGCGCAGCGCCGTCAGCTCATGGGCGATCGCCTCCGGCTCGGCCTCGGCAACCGCCCGCGCCACCTGGTCGGGGTCGAGCGCGTCGACGATCAGCGGCTTCGCGCCGAGGGCGCGGACGGTGTCCGCGTTGGCGGCGGATCGCGTCGTCCCGTAGACCTCGTGCCCAGCCGCGACCAGGCGCGGCACCAATTGCTTGCCGACCGCCCCAGCGGCTCCGGCTACCAGTACTCGCATCGCGTCCTCCTTCTCACAGTGTGCCCGGCTCGACGCCGGTCTACTCATGTGACGAAGTCGGGACGCACTCAGTGACAGCTCAACCCCAGCGCTCGCCGAACAGCCGCTCGATCGCCAGCTGCATCACCTCGCGCCGGCTCCTGCCGCCCGGCCCGGCGGCGACGAAATAGCTGCCGACGAAGAGCGAGTAGGCAAGCATCGCCCTCGCGTCGGCGTCGTCCTCGTCGGCGCAGATGCCGCTGAACAGCGAGCGCAGGTAGTCGAGCCGGCGACGGTCGACCCGGCGCAGCCGCTTGGCGACGTCGCGGTCGCGGCGCGAGACGTCGCGCAGCGCCAGCTCGACCGCGAAGCTGCCCCGCGCTGCGGAGGCGAGCTGGAAGAGCAGGCGCAGCTTGCCCTCCGGGTCCTCCGACCCGGCCTCGACCGTCGCGATTACGTCCTCGGTCATGCCCTTCTCCCAGGCGTCCAGCGCCTCGGAAAGAAGCGCGGCACGGTCGTCGAAATGCCAGTAGAAGCCGCCCTTGGAGACACCCAGCCGTTTGGCAAGCGCCTCGACCCGGACCGCCTCGGGGCCGCCCTCGGCGAGCGCCGCGAGCGCCGCCTCGATCCAGGCGCCGCGCGGGGTTCGTGCCTTCGCCATCGGGCAAATCTATACGCCGCCGTATTGACAGAGCCGCACCAGATCGCTAGCCTCTTCCATACGATGCCGTATGGATTGATCGACAACGGCCGCGTCCCCAACTCCGTCCAGCTCTCCCGGCCCTGGCGGATCCACGAGATCGTCCCCGACTTCACCCTCGAGGACGTCTGGTCGCTGCCGGTCGAGGGTGAGCGCGAGGAGTTCCCGAGACTGCTCGAGTTGGCCGGCTCGCTCGACCCCGCCCACTCCGACTCCGCCGCCACCCGCTTCCTCTGGCGCCTGCGCGACCGGCTCGGCGCCTGGTTCGACCTCGGCCGCATCTCGGTCCCGGCGGGAGCGGAGGCGCCGAAGCCAAGGCTGCCGATCCCCGGCACCGCCGAAGCCTCGCTGGCCGGCCGCCTGCCCGCCGACCTGCGCAACACCGCCGCCGGCCAGGACTTCGGCTCCCTCCCCTTCCGCCCGCTCTACCGGACCGAGCTGGAGGCCGCCGCCGAGATCTCCAACCAGACCGTCCACGGCGTCGCCCACCTCGCCTGGGTCGAGCGCGGTGGCGGCCGCTACCGCGGCCAGATGGCCGTCTACGTCAAGCCTCGCGGCCGCTTCGGCCACGCCTACATGGCGGCGATCAAGCCCTTCCGCTACCTGATCGTCTACCCCGCCCTGATGCGCCAGATCGCCCGCCGCGCGGCACCGGAGATTCAGCCGCCGACGTAGAGGCCTGGGGCCCGGGCCGCGGCGCGCTTCTCCCGCTCGATCGCCTCTCGCGCCGTCTCGGCGGCAGCGCTTTCGGGTGCCTCGACCGTCGCCAGCAGCGCCTCGACCACCTCGGGGTCGAAGTGGGTTCCGGCGCAGCGGCGCAGCTCGGCGATCGCCTCGGCGAGCGGCATCGCGCGGCGGTAGGAGCGGGTCGTCGTCATCGCGTTGAAGGCGTCGCAGGTGGCGACGACGCGGGCCTCGAGCGGGATTTCCTCGCCCACCAGTCCATCGGGGTAGCCGCCGCCGTCCCAGCGCTCGTGCGAGCCGCGGACGACGAGGCCGACCTCGTTCATGAAGCCGCCGATCTTCTCCAGCATCCGCTGGCCCTCGATCGTGTGGGTCTTGATCAGCGCCCACTCCTGCTCGTTCAGCTTGCCCGGCTTGTTGATGATCTCGTCCGGCACCGCGATCTTGCCGACGTCGTGCAGGAGGGCGCCGAATTCGGCTTTGCGGCGCTGGTCGGCGTCGAGGCCGAGCTCGTCACAGACGTCGAGCGAGAGGCGGACGACGCTCTTGCAGTGCTCGCCGGTGTAGGCGTCGTCGGCCTCGACCACGTCGCCGAGCAGCAGCGCCGTGCCCTGGTAGGCGTCGTTCAGCTCGGCGAGCTGGCGTAGGCGCACGTGGCGCTCCCGCGAGAGGTAGCCGAGCACGCCGAACATCGGCGCCACGAGGAGGACCGCGAGCAGCTCGCTGTCGAGGCTGATCGCGGCGAAGGCGATGGCGAGTCCGAGGGTCGAGAGGGCGAGGTCGATCGCGTAGATCGGCCGCACCTCGGCCGCCAGCTCGGCGACGCCGACGCCGCCGAAGACCCGCTCGCGGACGACGCTGGCGCCGAAGTCTCCGGCGAACTGCGCGGCGAGCGCGAGGATCAGCACGCCCCAGGGGCCGGAGGGGCTGTAGTCGCCGGCGAGCGCGAAGACGAGCGCCGGGCCGATCGCGAACCAGCTGTTGCCGATCGCGGTCAGCAGCCAGCTCGGTGAGATCTCGCCCCGCAGGATCCGCGGCGCCATCGCGATCCCGAGCGCAACCGGGACCAGCAACGGCACCGTCGCCGCCGGCAGGGCGAAGAGCATCGGCACGAAGATCAGCTGGGTCGGCACCGTGAAACCGGCGCCGACGTCGATCCGCACCTGGCCGGCGATCGCGATCCCGGCGACGTAGACGACCGCGGTCGCGATCGAGAAGCCGCCGGTGTCGCCGAGCAGCGCCAGCGCCAGCGCCACGATCAGGTAGACGCCACCGATCAGCAGTTCGCCGCGCAGCAGCTCGGGGTCCATCGGCTGGCCCCGCTGCGCGTAGGAGTCCCGCATCCGCTCCGCTTCTCTGATCGCGTGCACCGACATCGCTGTGTCATGTATCGCCCGCGCTCCGACGCGTGCTTAAGAGCGCAGTTGACCGACCACTCGGCCTTCATTCCTCCATAGCCGATTGGACGATCGGCGCCATCAGACATGCGTCCAAAGCCTTGAAATCCGCTATTTGCGGGCCTGATACTGCCGCCTGCTCAACCCCAACCAATAAACCCACAACACTGAAAAAAGGCAAACCCGTCGCGAGGCGGGGACGCAAAGCCAGAGGTCTCGGACAGTCTGAGATAGCTCGGTCGCCAGTGGACGTCACGGAGGACTCAATGTCTCTGTCTCGCCCCACGGCACATCAGTTCGGAATCAAGCTCGCCCTGGTGGCGAGTCTCGTCGTTGCTGCGCTCGCCATCACCGCCGCCCCGGCACTTGCTGCCGGCTCGGCCGCGACGGCGTCCAGCTCCACCACGACGGCGTCGGGTTGTAGCGACGACGCCCTCGGCAACCCGTTCGCCCGTTTCGGCGACAACGCCAACTACGCCCCCCTGCCCGGCGGTTCCTTCGAGCAGGGCAACGGCGGCTGGTCGCTGAGCGGATCGAGCGTCGCCTCCGGCAACGAGAGTTACGGCGTCGCCGGCGGTTCCAAGTCGCTGGCGATCCAGCCCGGCGGCGAGGCGGTCTCGCCCGCCTTTTGCGTTGACGTCGCTCATCCGACGCTGCGCTTCTTCGCCCGTCAGACCAGCGGCAGCTGGGCGGTCCTCAACGTGATCCTGCGTTGGACCGACGCGAAGGGCGCGATCCACGACACGACGGTCGGCTCGCTGCAGAGCGGAACCTCGTGGAAGCCGACCCCGATCATGGCGCTGGGCACGACCCTGCCGCTGTGGCAGAACGGCGAAACGCTCTCCGTCCGGCTCGTGCTGAAGCCCGAAGCCTACGGCGGTGCCTGGGCGGTCGACGACGTCTTCGCCGACCCGAGGATGCGTTAGGCCCCACTCCGTGACGGGGTGGTTTGACCGGCCGGGGCGCCGGTCATTCGGCCGGCACCGAGACGATGCTCTCGGTGCCGGCCGGGTCGAGCCCTAGGAGGGATTGGCGAAACCCGCGTGTGCGGTCCGGCTAGGGGCGCACCGTCCACTGGGGCAGGCCGGGGTCTTCGAAGGCCCGGCTGAGCAGCTTGCGGCCCCTGCCCGTGGCGCGCACGGTGTAGAGCGCCTCTTCCCAGACCTTGGCGCCGGGGATCTGGCCGACGAAGACGAGGCTGCGGCCGCTCGGCGAGTAGTCGGGGTCGGGGAACTCGGCGCCGGTCGAGGCGATGCGGTGCTGGCCGCTGCCGTCGGCGCGGATGATCTGGACGCTGCCGTGGAGGCCGTCCCTGGTGACGAACTCGCCGAAGGCGATGCTGCGGCCGTCGGGGCTCCAGACCGGGTTGACGTCGTCGACCTCGTTTTCGGTTAGGCGCACTGCTTCGCCGCCGGCGATCGGCGCGGTGAACAGCTCCGCCTTGCGGCCGGCTTTGGTCCCGTCGTGCAGGGTGCGAGAGAAGACGACCTGCTTGCCGTCGGGGGAGATCGACGGCATTTCGTCGCCGCCAGGCCCGTCGGTGATCGCGTGCATGCCGCTGCCGTCGGCGCGCAGGATCCAGATCCGGGACGGTTCGGGCTGGCCTTCGGTGTAGCGACCGGCGAGCGCCAGGACGCGGCCGTTGGCGGAGATGCTGAGGCCGGTCGCGTTGAAGCGCTGCAGGCGGCGGGGGAAGACCGCCGTCCGCTTGCCGTCGGGGTGGATCAGGTAGATCTGGACGAAGGAGCCGCTGTTGGCGCCGCCGCCGGCATGGTTGGTCGAGAGGACGGCAACGGTGCCATCGTCGGCGGTCGCCGTCTCGGCGACTTCGCGGATCCCGGCGAGGACCTGGCTGCGCCCGCCGTGCGGCAAGATCGCCCGGACCAGGTCGAGGTTGTGGCAGGCTTCCTGGACGCAGTGCCGCTGCTTGCCGGCGACGAAGACGATGCGGCCGGGCCCACCGGCCGGCCGCGCTTGGGCCGGGGCGGCGGCAAGTGCCAGCAGAGCGAGGGCTCCGAGAAGGATGGCGACGCGGGGACGGACGGTGCTGGAGATCGTGCGGGACATTGGGTGCCTCCTGGGCGTTGGGATCGACTATGCCTCAATCGTCGTCCCGACGGCGAGCGCCGCCCAGGTACCCCAGGGGTGAACACGCCAACCCCCTGAGCCGCCGCTCAGTTGACGCGGTAGAAGAGGCAGCGAAAGCCGTGGCTGCCGCCGGGGGTCGAGACCCCCTCGGAGTCGTCGACGCCGACCGCCACCCCGGCGCCGCCCTGGACGTCGACGACGTCGCTGGACCAGGCGGAATCGCCGGGGAACTGTTCGCCGGCCTTGTGGACGAGGTAGGCGACGAGCTCGCTCAGGGTCGGCAGCCGCCCACCCGCCTCGCCGCATTCGATCGAGGCGCCGACCCAGGTGTGGGCGGCACGTGGAGATTCGTCCCAGCACATGCCGCCGTACAGCTCGGTTTCGCTCGGGCAGGCGACCTCGAGCTCTTCCGCGGTGACGCCTCCCAGCGTTTCCGCTTCGGCGGCGGTGGCGGCGGTCTGCGCGGTTTCGGCGCTGGTCGCGGTTTCTGCGCTGGTCGCCGAGCCCGCCGTCGCCGCCGACCCCGCCGTGACCGCCGTCTGCGCCTGCGGCACGATCCCCAGCGTCGACTCGTCGATGACGCTGCCGCCGAGGCCGTTGGCCTTGACCTGGGCGCTGGTCAGCGTCCCGTTCTTCAGCTTGCCGGCGCCGATGCTGTGCTTGACGATCTTGTTGCCGTTGATCGAGGTCGCCGCATAGCCGACCCCGCCGAGGGCGAGGAAGACGGCGATGCTGGCCATTACGTTGGCGTAGCTGAGGTGGCGACGGAGACGAGACGTGCGGCTTTTCATACCCCCGTATCGACGCTGTGCCGCAGCGCCTTTACGTCGGCACTCGGGAGTACGGTGGCGCCCCATGAGCACCGCGACCGTCGCCGGGCTGGCGTTGATCGCCCTGCCGCTTGCCTTCAACGCGCTGTTCGCCCTGCTTGCCGCCCGCTTCGACTATCCCGACGTGCTGCGCCAGCCGACCGCCGAGGTGCTGGCCCGCTTCCGCGCCGGCGGCACCGGCCTCGTCCTCCTTTGGTGGGCATTCGCCCTGACCGCGGTGGCGCTGGCGCCGCTGGCGGTCCTGGTCGCCGACTCGCTCGTCGGCGCCGAGGGAACCCTGCTGCTGCTCTCGGTGATCGTCGGCACGCTGGCGGCGACGGTCCAATTCCTCGGCCTCGTCCGCTGGCCGTTCCTCGTTCCCTACCTCGCCCGCGTCGAGGCGGAGGCAACCGACCCCGCCCGCCGCGAGGCCGTCGACGTCGTCTTCCAGTCCTTCAACCGCTACCTCGGCGTCGCCGTCGGCGAGCACCTCGGCTACCTGCTGACCGGGGCCTGGACGCTGCTCGTCGGCTTCGCGATCACCGAATCGGGAGCGGTCCCGGACTGGATCGGCCTGATCGGCGTTCTCGTCGGCGCCGCGCTCGCGCTCTGCTCGCTCGAGTTCGTCGGCGGCTTCGAGCCCGACGGCTGGGCGCTGGCCGCCAGCCTCACCCCGATCGCCTACGTGGTCTGGTCGCTGTGGATGATCGCCACCGGGATCGCGCTGCTGTGAGCCCCGGGATGACGATCGCCATCGGCGCTGTCGCCGGCCTCGCTGTCGGGATCGGCGTCAGCCTGCTCACCGACTTGCCGCTGATGCCGGAGCTGGGCCTCGTCCTCGGCGGTCTCGGCGGCTGGGCGCTGTCACGCCGCTGAGGGCGGGCTCAGCAGGTGACGGTCTTGACTTCTGGGCCGCCGGGGTATTCGAAGGCGGAGCGCCAGAACCAGGGCTTGAACATCCCCAGGCCCTTTTCGTCGAAGGGCTTGAACAGCGGTTCCATCAATGACTGCGGCGGGGTCAGCGGTTCCTCCTCTTCGCCGCCTTCGCTGGGCAGCCGTGCGGCCGCCTTCGAGAGCACGCTGAGCGAGCGCTTCGGCGCGGCGGAGAAGAATTCGGCGTCAACCGCAGGGTGGTACGGGTTGTAGACGCCCTGGATCGGGCCGCTGGGACCGGCCTCCTCGTAATCGCATTCGTATTCCTTGGCTTCGGCGGGCAGCGGGCTGTTGCGTGATCCCGGCGCCAGGTCGACCGCCCAGTAGGCGGTCGGCAGCAGCGCCTGGTAGGCGAACTGCTTGCCGGCGACTTCGACCCGGTCGACCAGGGATTCGATGCTGGTCGTGTTGAAGCCGAATTCAGGTTCTTCGGAGAAGGCTTTGAGCTTGCCGTAGTCGGAGACGAGCAGCTCCGCGACGCGATTGATCCCGCTCGAGGCCTGCTTGTACTTCTTGCCGAGTTCGACCGCGACTTCTTCGGCTTTGATTTCGAACCGTTCCAGCTGCGGCGAGCCGCCGAGCCCCTCGATCGTTTCCTCACCGAGCCAGATCGCGCCGGAGAAGATGCCGAGCCCCGACGCCAGGTCTTCGTTGTCGCCGGCGAAGAACGAGGCGAGGTTGGCGATCGCGCTGACGACGTAGAACCAGGAGCTGGCGCTGCGGCTGTATTTGGGAGGGTTGATCGCACGCTCGATCGTGCTCGCCAGCGAGTTGAGTTCGGCCGGCTGGGTGATCTGCCCGCCGCTGAAGACTTCCTGTAGCGAGCGGGTCATTTCCCAGACCTGCTGCACCGTGTCGAACTCGAATTTGAGCTCCTTCCGCACTTTTCCCCAGATTTCGGATTCGAACCCCTTGCCGGCGACGTAGGGCGCCTTTTCGATCGACGAGCCGTAGCCGGACCAGAGGCCGCGCAGGTTGCTGTCGCAGTACTCGGAGCGAACGTCGGGGGGCGAGGTCACGTAACAGGCCGAGCCGGCGGTCGGCCTCGGCAGCTTCAGGTATTCGGCGGCGTAGGCAAGCGCCGCCCTGGCTTCTTTCCCTTCCGAGAGCGGCCACGCCTGCGCCGGCTGGTAGGCGAGCAGCGAGAGCTTGAAGTTGGGTTCGCCGGAGCTGCCGGAGAGGCTGGGGACGAAGGCGTCGCGGCGTTCCTGTCGGAGGACGCCGGTCGCGCGTGCGGCCTTGCCGGTCAGGGTCGAGCTGCCCTCGACCAGGGGGAAGCTCGAGATGCCAACCGAGCCGACCAGCGCGTAGCTGCCCTTGTCGGCGGCAAACACCGAGGCGGTGGCACCGACCCGTTCCAGGGCGGTGGTCAGTTCGCTCCAGGCGCTCGCGGATTCGTCGCGGGGATCGCCGATGCTCTGCACGAAGACCAGCTTCTTGCCTTCGGTCGGGCCGGTGGGCAGCAGCTGGATGCCGTTCAGGTAGGAGGACATCTGCTGCTCGGCGGTGGTGTCGGCGCCGGCGCCACAGCCGTTCGTGGTGAAGGTCTGCCCGTCGACCGGCGCCAGCGTCTCGGCCAGAACCACCTCGACCTGGAAGCCGCCGCTGCCGCAGCCGGCGAGCGCCGCCGATTCGTACTTGGCGCCGCCGACGGCGATCGTGTTGCGGAGGCCGGCCGAGCCCGCCGCCTGGGTGTCGAACCCTTCGCTCAGCCGCGGCACAAAGGTGAAGTTTTCGTAGCCGTCGAGCTGCAGATAGCCGTTCAGCGAGCCCCGCACCCGCGGCAGTTCGCGCGCGTTGCTGCCCTCGCTGACCCAGGCGCCGCCGTTGCTCTTGGGGACGCCGATGACCGACCAGCCGTCGACGATCGCCGGCGATTCGACCGGGGGTTCGAGCCACTTGGTCGAGGCGCCGAGGGACTTGACCACCTTGATCCAGGCGCTCGAGATTTCCATGTTCGGGAACAGGTCCGGGTTGGAGACGACGACCAGGGCGCGGCTGCCGTATTCGCCGATCTTGGCCGCGGCGGCTTCGGCGTTGGCCGCCGTGCCGGGGAAGGATTCGTCGTACAGCGGCTTCAGGGTCGAGCGGTCGAGCACGACCACCTGGACGTCGTTGCCCTTGGGAGCGCCGAGCGGGAACGTTTCGCCGCCGACGCGGACCGCGGTGTCCGCGTTCGTTTCTTCGCGACCGCCGTTCCAGACCATCGTCTGGATCGGCACCCCGATCGGCTTCGCGTTGGGGCGGTCGAGGAGCTTGATGACATCGCTGCCGCTGCGGACGCTGCCGTCGCGGCGGTGTTCGCTCACGGTCAGCCGCAGCTCGTAGGTGCCGAGCGCGTCGGGGCGGAAGCCGGCCCGTGCGGTCCCGGCGCGGCGCGGGCGCGCCTTCGAGCCGCGTGGCCGCCTCAGCACCCGCCAGCGGTAGCTCAGGGTCGCCCCCGGCTGGGCCGCGCGCGAGCTGCTGCCGTCGAGCCGGACCCCGTTGCGGCCGGCGGCGCGGCGGTCGCGGCCGGCGCCGACCAGCGGCCCGCTGCGGGGGACGAAGATCGTCCGCCGCTCGACGTCGAAGCTGCCGTCCTGGCGCGCCGCCAGCACCCGCAGCACGTTGCGGCCGAAATGGAGGCCGTCGTCGGCACCGAGCCGCAGCCGCTGGCGAGCGGCTGCGCCGGGGTCGAGCAGGTAGTCGATGCCCTTGCCGTCGAGGCTTGCGCGAAGCAGCAGGTCGGCGCGACGGCGGGTCTGCAGCGTCCAGGCGACGCTGCCTGAGGTCCGGCGCGGGGCGGCCACGGTGAGAAAGCCGTGTCGGCGCTTGCCGACCACGAACCGCTGCGAGCGGTACTCGCGATGCCCGCCCTTGCCGTGGACCGAGACGCTGAGGTTGTTGGCGCCGGCGAGGAGGCGCTTGCCCCCCAGCCGCGCCCGCCACTTGCCGGGAGCGACCCGCTTGAAGGCGGCACTCGCGTCCCTGCCGTTGAGCCGCGCGCGCATCCCCGTCTCGCCCTTGCCGCCGCGGACGACGACCTCGACCGAGCGCCGGCCGAAGAACTGGTCGGTGTGAGGGGAGACGAAGCGCAACGAGGCCGAGGCGGCGCCCGGCAGCATCGCGGCAACCAGCACCGCCACTGCAAAGGCCGATATCGCAGCGCGCTGACGCAAGGCCGCGAGATTCTCACAGGTGGCGCGGCGCGGCGCAAGATCGAGGTGGCAAAGCACTTCCAATCAGATAAGTTGCCGCCGGTGAAGATCCGCGCCGCGCTCGTCCTCGCCCTGTTCGCCCTCATGGCGCTGCCCGCCGCGGCGCAGGCCAAGCCGGGCGTCTACGTCTTGCCGGCTCAGACTTCGATCTACTTCCAGATGCCGGCCTCCAACGGCTACCACCTTTCGGTCTTCACCTTTTCCGGGCGCGGGAAGCACAGTCCAAACGTGAGTGTCCTGGCGACCAAGGGCGATTATGCCGTCCAGTACGCAGTCCATGGCCGCGTCAGCGCCGATGGCGAGATCGACGCCAGACTGCCCGGAGTCGGGCGCATCGCGGTCCGCTTCCAGCCGACCCGCGTCAGGCACGAAACGGTCTCGAGGCTCTGCCATGGGCGCGCGAGCGTAATCCAGGAAGGCGTCTTCCGCGGCACGATCGCCGTCCACGGAGAGCGCGACTACACGGAGGTTCACCGCCGACAGGCCCCAGGACAGGTCGCCCAATCGTTTCGCCAGGTCTGCCATTACGGCCCGGTCGAAAAGGGCGGCGGAAGCAAGCGACGTCCGAAACAGACGATCCTCTTCAGCCAGCTCGACCACGGCCGCAGGTCGCTCCACTTCTATGCGTTCGAAGGTGACATCGGGTTCGCGAGGGACAACCCGGTGGTCCAGTTCAACGCCTCCGTCACGAGGCGACACCACGGCCTCTTCGTTTCCTCATCGGTCACGGTCACCGGTAAGGCGGGAGAAGTGAGCGCTTCCGGGCCGGGGGTCGCGCCCGAGGAAGCGATAATCGAACCGCCGGCGCCCTTCCAAGGCTCGGCGACCTTTCACCTCGATTCGCCGAAGTCCTCGACCTGGACGGGCGACCTGAGCGTCGAACTGCCGGGCATCGGCCCGGTACGCCTCGCCGGCCCGAAGTTCGGGGCCTCAGTGTGCGCCGGGGAGAAGTGCCGCGGCGACGCAAAGGGCGATACCCAGATCGGGATCCTCGTCATCACTTGAGCTCGCCGGCGCTCACTCAGGTCGGCGTCAGCAGCGCCCGGCTCGCGAAGCCGGTGGCGCGGTCGTTCATCTCTTCGTAGCCCTGGCGCAGCGGTGGCAGGTCGCGCAGCTTCCAGAGCACTTCGGCGCGGACCCAGGCGGCGTCGCGGGCGGCTTCGACGTCCCAGACGGCGACCACGTCGTCGGCGTGGTCGAGGTGGTCGAAGGCCTGGTCGAGGTCCTTCAGCAGGCCGGTCATCATCCAGCTCTTCATCTGCTCCTCGACCTTGGCGATCATCCCGTTGACCGACTGGTAGTCCCGGTGCTCGGGGCTGCCGTCGCTCGGGGCGACGCCGCGTTCTTCGCAGCTGGCGACGAGGGCGATCGAGAGGTCGTGGTTGATGTGGGCGTTCATCCCGGCCAGCGCGAACTGGACCGGGGCGATGCCCTTCTCGAAGCGGGATTCGAACAGCGGCTTCCAGGCGTGGAAGGGATAGGAGGCGGGCAGCTTCGGACCGGCGCCGGCGGCTTCGTAGGCAGCGAAGTAGCGGCGGGCGAAGACGACGTCGAGCGCGGCGAGGAACCCCGGCGCCGCCTCGTGCTTGGGCGGGTCGGCCGCGACCTGCTGAGTCATTTCGAGGTAGAGCCGGTTGAACCACTTGACCCCGTCGCGCTGGGGCAGGTCGGCTTCGATCGCTTCCAGCCGCGCCAGCACCTCGGCGACGCTGTCGATCGCGGCGCTCGGCCCGGGACTCATCCCTAGACCCGAACTTCCTTGCCGATCAGGTGGACGTTGTAGGCGAGCCTGACGACGAAGCCGTCGATGTCGCGCACGGCGAGGTCGCAGTAGACGCCGACCGTCTCGCCGATCAGGTTTTTCGGCGAGGCGATCCCGAAGCCGTCGACCGCCCAGCCGGCGTTGGTCGCGGTGCGGTCGTTGGAGATCGAGCTGAGGGTGACGAACGGCGCCCAGTAGATCAGCTTGAGCTGACTTCCTTTCGCCAGGCTCGGCACCGGCACGGCGAACTGCACCCGTTCGCGAAACCAGTCTCCACCCTGGCCCTGGAACGGGGGTTCGACGACCACCACGCCGGTCAGCGTGTAGGAGACCTCCCCGGCGACGGTGGTGAACTTGGTGTAGTACTCGCTTGCTTTGTTGCTGACGAACGAGGTCACGTCACTCCCCCCGAAGTAGAAACTGCGACTGGCGGTTCGGTTAACACTCCCTAACCGATTTGCAGAGATTCACCATAGGCTCGCGTCGTCCGCAAAGTGCGTCCCTACAGTTAAGTTCGGAAGCGAGAACTAGGTACGCAAGCAAGCGACGAGCGCGAAGCGGCCGGTGCGCCCGTCCTCGCGGCGGTGCGAGAAGAAGTCCTCGAGCCGCTCGTCGCTGGCGATCCCCGCGACCTCGATCCGCCCCGCCGCGACGCCGGCCTCCTCGAGGTCGATCCGGTTCGCCGCCCAGAGGTCGAACAGCGCCTTCTCCCCGCGCTGGGTGAGGATCTCGGCGGCGCGCTCGCCGTAGGCCTGGCGGGCACGGGAGATCACGTCGGCGCCGACCTCGTACCCGGCGGGACCGATCGAGGGGCCAATCGCGGCGAGCAGGTCGGCCGGGGAGGAGCCGAAGCGCTCGCCCATCGTCCGCACCGTCGCCGAGCAGATCCGCGCCACGGTGCCGCCCCAGCCGGCGTGGGCGAGGCCGAGGACGCCGCGCCCGGGGTCGAGGACGACGACCGGGACGCAGTCGGCGACCTTGACGCAGAGCGGCAGGTCGGGCGTGTCGGTGACCATCGCGTCGGCGTCGGGAACGACCGAGGCTTCGTCGGCGGCGCCGCGGCCGGCGTCGGCCTCGCCGACGACGACGACCCCGTCGGAATGGACCTGACGGCACCAGACCGAGCGCTCGAAGGGAAGCTCGAAGCCGGCAAAGAGGCGACGGCGGTTCTCGATCACCCGCTCGGCCTCGTCCGCGGTCCAGAGGCCGAGGTTGAGCGAGTCGTGGGGCGGCGGGCTGACGCCGCCGCGCCGGGTCGAGACCAGCGCCTCGACCGTCGCCGGCAGGCTCTCGAAGCGGTAGGCGACGAGCTCCCCTCGCTGTTCGCGGCGCATGCGCCGACTCTATGGGAGGATCGCGCCGATCTTGCGCCGCCTCGCCGCCCTCCTCGTCTTCGTCCTTGCCTGCCTCGCCTCGGTCGCGCCCCCCGTCGCCGCGGCTGCCCCGCGCTGCAACCTGGCGCCGGGCCGCGGCCTGACCCTGACCAACGTCGCCGCCAACGGCGCCGAACTGGTCGCGGTCGGCTCCAACGGGCTGGTCGCTTCAGCGAACGCGGCCCGGCCGGGCAGCTGGAAGGTCGAAGCGGTGCCGACCCGCCACGACGTCCGCGGCGTCGTCTGGAGCGGCGAACGCTGGATCGCGGTCGGCGACCTCGGCACGATCCTCGTCCGCGGCGACGGCGGCTGGGTGAAAGCCGCCGGCGTGCCGCCCCTCTCCCTGCGCGGCGTCGTCGCTGGCGCCGGCCGCGTGCTCGCCGCCGGGACCGCGGGCGGGGTCGTCGGCTCCACCTCGCTCGGCCAAACCTGGACGCCGCTGGCGAGCGGCACGGCCAGCACCCTCTGGGGCGGCACCGCGGTCGGCTCGACTCTGGCGCTCGCCGGCCAGGAGACGACGGTCGTCGCCAGCCCGGCCGGCGGCAGCTTCTCCGCCGTCCCGACCTTCCCGCGCCCGACCGACTCGACCGAGGCCACCCGCCCCTTCCTCTGGCAGCTCGGCGCCGTCGGCGAACGCGTCGTCGCCGTCGGCGACTTCGGCTCGATCCTGACCGGCACCCTCGGCGGCGGCCTCTACGGGGTGAAGAGCCCGACCGAAGAGATCCTCCGCGGCGTCGCCCACGCCGGTCGTCGCTGGGTCGCGGTCGGCTCCGGCGGCGTCGTCCTCTACTCGAGCGACGGCCGCAGCTGGCGGCTCGGCAGCGATCCGACCACGGCCGACCTGCGCGGCGTCGTCCACACCCCGGCCGGCTGGTTCGCGGTCGGCGACCAGAGCACGGTGATCTTCTCCCGTGACGGGATCCACTGGCGCGTTGCCGCCTCGGCGATGCCCTGCTCGCTGCTCGGCCTCGCCTCTAGCCAAAAGGGACTGGTCGCGGTCGGCGGCAACGGACGGGTCCTCCTCTCGCGCAACGGCAGGCTCTGGAAGCCGGTGAAGCGGCCGACCGGCGAAGACCTCTACGCGGTCGCCCACGGCCGCGGCGGCTTCGTCGCGGTCGGCGCCGAAGGTACGGTCCTGCGCTCCGGCGACGGCCGCAGCTGGCAGCCGCGTCGCTCGCCGGTGCCGCTCAACCTCCACACCGTCTTCTGGACCGGGCGCGAATACCTCGCCGGCGGCGACCGCGGCCGCGTCATCGCCTCGCGCGACGGACGCAACTGGCGCCGGCTCTCCTTCCCCGCCTTCCACTCGGTGCGGGACTTCGCCAGCGACGGCCGTTCGGTGATTGCCGCCGGGGCCGGGACGATCGCGCGGCGACCGAGCCCGGGCGCGCGCTGGGAACTGGAGAGCGCCGGCTTCCAGCACTTCCAGACCGGGGTCGCCTACGGCAACGGCCGCTACGTGATCGTCGGCCACAACGGCCAGGCGCTCTCCTCGGCCGACGACGGCCAGACCTGGGAAGCGGGCAAGAGCGGCGTCGAAGTCAACCTCGACGCGGTGATCTGGACCGGCAGCGCCTTTCTCGCCAGCGGCGAAGGGACCGCGATCGTCTCGGCCGACGGGCTCACCTGGCAGCCGCAGTCGCTCGGGACCCGGCGCGCGATCCGCGCCCTGACCCGCTTTCGCGGCGCGATCGTCGGTGTCGGCGACGGCGGCGCCACGCTGAGGTTTCGGCGGCTCCCCAGCCGGGGATAGGGAGCTGACGCAATCCTAGGAGGGGGGATCGACGATGCTCACAGTCACCGACGAAGCCGCGACCGCGATCGACGGCATCCTCGCCGCGCGCGACATGCCCGAGGATGCCGGCGTCCGCGTCACCGCCGAGTTCAACCCGCCCGGCGACGACGTCGCCCCGGAGGTGCAGCTGCAGGTCGTCGAGCAGCCGCAGCCGGGCGACCAGGTCGTCGAGGGAGCTTCGATCTACCTCGAGCCCGCCGCCGCGCTCCTGCTCGACGAGCGTACGCTCGACGCCGAGCGCAGCGGCGAGACCCTGAGGTTCGCCCTCCGCTAGCCGCTGGCCGCGGCCGCGCTTCTCAGCGCGGCTGCGGGACTATGCGGATGTAGGGGCGGGGCTCCTCCCAGTCGCCGAACAGCTCTTTCGCTTTCTCGTTGTCGACCGAGCCGGCGATGATCACGTCGTCGCCGTTCTGCCACTGGGCCGGGGTCGCGACTTTGCTGTTGGCGGTCAGCTGCAGCGAGTCGATCACCCGCAGCACCTCGTCGAAGTTGCGACCGGTCGTCATCGGGTAGACCAGGATCAGTTTGATTTTCTTGTCGGGGCCGATGACGAAGACGTTGCGGACCGTCTGGTTGTCGGCCGGGGTGCGCTCGTCGGTGTCGCCCGCGGTCTCGGCCGGCAGCATCCCGTAGGCCTTCGAGATCGCGAAGTCGGTGTCGGCGATGATCGGGTAGTTCGGCGCCGTCCCCTGGGTGTCGGCGATGTCGTCGGCCCAGCCCTCCTGCTTTTCGAGCGAGTCGACCGAGAGGCCGGCGATCTTGACGCCGCGCTTGGCGAACTCGGGCTCGATCGAGGCCATGTAGCCGAGCTCGGTCGTGCAGACCGGGGTGAACGCTTTCGGGTGCGAGAACAGCACCGCCCAGGAATCGCCGATCCAGTCGTGGAAGCTGATCGGGCCCTCGGTCGTCTCAGCTTGGAAATCGGGCGCCGTGTCGCCCAGTCGCAATGCCATCAAACTGCTCCTTTCCACCTTCGAACTCTTGATCTACACAGTCAACTTACTCCTCCCGTGATCCTGGCGACGAAGTTGCTGCTGGCGCCGCTCTGCGTGCTCGCGGTCTCGCTCGCCGGGCGGCGCTGGGGGACCGCAGTGGCCGGCGTCCTGGGCGGCCTGCCGGTAGTCGCCGGCCCGATCCTGCTGGTGCTGACGCTGATCCACGGCCGCGAGTTCGGTGCCGAAGCGTCGGCCGGGACGCTGCTCGGCCTCAGCGCGCTGGTCGTCTTCGTCGTCGTCTACGGCCGGGTCTCGCCGCGGCTCGGGCCGGCCGCGAGCGTCCTCTGCGGCTGGGCCGGGTTCCTCGTCGCGGTAGCGCTGCTCGACCAGATCCACCCGCCCCACTGGCTGGCGCTGGCCCTGACCCTGACGGTGATTGCGGCCGGTCCCTTCCTCCTCCACGCCCCGCCGGGGGAGCTCGAAGAGATCGGCGAGCTGCCCTGGTGGGACCTGCCCGCGCGCGGTCTCGCGGCGGCCGCGATGGTGCTGGCGCTGAGCGCCGCCTCCGGCGCCCTCGGCCCCGGCCTCAGCGGCCTGCTCGCCCCGTTCCCGATCATCACCAGCGTCCTTGCCGTCTTCACCCACCTGCACGGCGGGCCCGACCAGGTCAAGGTCCTCCTCCGCAACTTTCTCGTCGGCTACTACGGCTTCGCCGCCTTCTGCTTCTTCCTCGCCCGGGCGCTGCCCTCGCTGACCACCGGCCCCGCCTTCCTCCTCGCCACCGCCATAGCCCTCCTGGTCCAACTGGCGGCCCTGTCCCTCCGCCGCCATCGCGTGGTTCCTTTTGGACGGTGAGCGTCCGAAACGAACCACGGGATCCCTAACCGCCCCGGCCACGCATCCCGTGGTTCCTTGTGGACCCATAGCGTCCAAAAGGAACCACGCGGTCGGGGGTCAGGGGGCGGGGGCGCCGAGGAGAACCAGGGCGACGCCGATCGCGGCGGCGGCGAGCAGGGTCTCGACGACGCCGCGGCGCAGCGCCAGCAGCCAGACCGCAGCGGCGGCGAGGAGCGCCGCCTGCCAGGTCTCCGAGAGGGCGCCGGCAAGCGGGATCGCGGAGCCGAGGATGGCGCCGATCGCCGCCGGGCCGGCGCCGTCGAGGAAGGCGCGCGCGTCGGCGTTGGCGCGCAGCCGCTCGAAGCGGCCGCCGCCGAGGAGGATGAAGGAGAAGGAGGGGACGAAGGCAACGAACGCCGCCAGCAGGCCGCCGCCGATCCCGTGCGCGGCATAGCCGACGGCGGCGACGGTCGCCACCACCGGGCCGGGGGTCACCTGACCGAGGGCGACGGCGTTGAGGAATTCGGCGTCGGTCATCCAGTGGTAGACGTGGACGGCGTCCCCCTGCATCAGCGGGATGATCACGAAGCCGCCGCCGAAGGAGAGGGCGCCGACCTTGAACGCGGTCCAGGCGAGGGCGCCGATGCCGCCGCTGGCGCCGACGACGGCAAGCAGCGCCAGCGGCCAGGCGTGGAGCCGCAGCGTCGTCGGGCGGCGGCGGCGCAGCCCCAGCTCGAGGGCGCCGCAGGCGAGCAGGACGAGCACCAGGTAGGGGCCGATCAGCGCCGCCGCGACCGCGCCGACCAGGAGGAAGGCGAACCAGCGGCGCTCCTCACGCCCGTCCTCGCGGACGCGGGCGAAGCTGGGGCCGATCAGGTCGATCCCGGCCCGCACCGCGACCGCCGCCACCGCGGCGCCCGCACCAGCGCCGGCGCCGCGGATCCAGAGCGGCGGCGCCTGGGCGAGGAAGACGACCGAGAGGGCGAGGATGAAGACGACGGCGGGGACGACGAAGCCGAGGCCGCCGGCGATCGCCCCCGGCCAGCCGCCGGCCCGGTAGGCGCAGAAGATCGCCAGCTGAGTCGAGGCCGGCCCGGGCAGCAGCGAGCAGGCCGCGTTGGCGTCCTCGAAGGCGCGAGCGTCCATCCAGCCGCGGTCGTCGACGACCAGCCGGCGCAGCAGCGCGATGTGGGCCGGGGGCCCGCCGAACCCGGTGACGCCGATCCGCGTCCACTCCCGCGCCACCGTCGCCAGCGGCACCGTCCCCCGCGGATCCCCCGCCCTCACCGATCCGCTGTCGTCGCCACCCTCGATGCGCCGCAGTATCGCTCCCCGCAGCCGCCATCGCGTGGTTCCTTTGTTGCGCGCAGCGCAACAAAGGAACCACGTCCTCGTCGGACCTCAGGCCCGGGTCGGCGAGGTCGCCTGCTCGGGCGCGATCCCGAAGCTGCGCTCGTATTCGGCGTTGAGCCGCTGCCAGGGCTCTTCGCTTGGGCTCGGGGCACCGCCCCGCCCCGGCCCGCCGCCCAGCCGCTCGGCCAGGGAATCGAGGCAAAGGTGCCAGCCGGCACCGTAGTTCGCCGCGGTGGTGCGGTCGGCGAAGCTGTGGAGGAGGACCAGCAGGCAGCCCTCCTCGCGCGGGTGCAGCTCCCAGCGCAGGCGGTCGGTGCCGCGGGCGGCGACGAACCAGGTGTAGGCGAGCAGCCGCGGCGGCTCGTACTCGAGCACCTCGCCGTCGGGCATATCGGCGACGTTGCTGCCCTCGACGTATTCGACCCGGCCGCCGACCTCCGGCTCGAACCGGGCCGGGGTCGGGTGCCAGGCGCGCATCTCCTCCGGCTCGGTCAGCGAGCGCCAGACTCGCTCGGGCGGGTGGGAGAGGACACGTTCGAAGCGCAGCACCGGGCGGCCGTCCAGTTCTTCCAAAATCGCATGTTCGGTCATCGTCACTCCGTTTCGTCGCTGTCGTCGAGGTGTCGTTCGAGCGCGTCGAGGCTCCCCTGCCACAGACGCTGGTAGGGGGCGAGCCAGCCGATCAGCTCGGCCAGGCCCTGCGGGCGCAGCTCGTAGAGGCGGCGCTGGCCCTCGGGACGGGACTCGACCAGCGCCGCCTCGCGCAGGATCCGCAGATGCCGGGAGGCGTTGGGCTGGCTCATCCCGGTGGCGGCGACGATTTCGCCGACCGAGCGGGGCCCCCCGACCAGCAGATCGAGGATGCTGCGGCGTGCAGGCTCGGCGACGGCGTTGAATGCGTTGGTCATGGCACTAGATAACCATATCTTTATATAAATGTCAATGTATATCTCTTCAGCCCCGTATGTCTAAGTCCCAAGGGGCGACGTCCCACTCCCGCGCCCGCCACACCCCTGGCCGCCGTGCCCACTGGCACCTGACGCGACGGCGCTCGGTCCTTCTCCGTGCCGGCGGTCTGGCGGCGCTGCTCGCGGTCGTCGGTCCGGGCGTCCTCGCCGGCCTCTCCGACGACGACCCCGCCGGCATCGCCACCTACTCGATCCTCGGCGCCCGCTACGGCTACGAGCTGATCTGGGTCCTCGTCCTCTCGACCGCGGCGCTGATCGTCTTCCACGAGCTCGGCGTCCGGCTCGGCATCGTCACCGGCAAGGGCCTGCTCACCCTGGTCCGCGAGCGCTACGGGATGCACGCCGCCCGCCTCGTCCTCGCCGCCCTCGTCCTCGCCAACCTCGGCACCCTCTGTGCCGAGTTCGCCGGCGTCGTCGCCGGCTCGGAACTGCTCTTCGGCACCAGCCGCTACCTCAGCGTGCCGCTGGCGGCGATCGCCGTCTCGATCCTCGTCCTGCGCGGCAGCTTCCACCGCGTCGAGCACTTCCTGCTCGCGCTCAGCTCGGTCTTCGTCGCCTACGTCGTCTCCGGCTTCCTCGCCCACCCCGACTGGGGCGCGGCGGCGCGGGGCGCCGTCGTCCCCGGCATCCCGCTCACCCGCGACGCGCTGCTGGTCGCGGTGGCGACGGTGGGCACGACGCTGGCGCCTTGGGGCCTCGCCTTCATCCAGTCCTACGCGGTCGACAAGAAGCTGCGGGTCGAGGACCTCAAATACGAGCGGGTCGACGTCATCGTCGGCGCCGTCCTCACCGGCGTCATCGGTCTCTTCGTCGTCGTCGCCTGCGCGGCAACGCTGCACGTCCAGGGCATCGACGTCAACGACGCCCGCGACGCCGCCACCGCGCTGGAACCGCTGGCCGGCGACGCCGCCGCGACCCTCTTCGGCCTCGGCTTCCTCGGCGCCGCGCTGCTGGCGACGGCGATCGTCCCGCTCTCGACCGCCTATTCGATCTCCGAGACCTTCGGCCGCAAGGCCGACCTCGACGACAGCTTCGCCGAGGCGCGGCTCTTCTACCTCAGCTTCGGCGCCGTCGTCGCCCTCGCCGCCGGCCTCGTCCTCATCCCCGGCGTGCCGCTGGTCAAGATCCTCTTCCTCTCGCAGGCGCTGAACGCCGTGCTGCTGCTCGTCCTGCTGCCGTTCGTGCGCCGCCTCGGCCGCGACCGCGAGCTGATGGGCGAGCACGCGCTCGGCCCCTGGGGCCGTCGGGCGACCGGCGCCGCGCTGGCGATGATCGTCGTCTCGGTAATCGCCCTGGGCGTTCTCGCCCTCCTTTGATCGGCCCGTTTTCGGCCCGGCGTACGGGGTAGTTGGGGGACCCACGGGGCGCTTGTCCAGGGGACCGGCGAGCGGCCTTTGGCGGGCGCCCCGTGGTACCGAGGGTCAGTCGAGGGCGACGGCGTGTGCCTCGCCCGCCGGCTGCTCGCTCACCTGACCGGCGGGCGCGGGCTGCTGCCACTTGCCGAGCGCCAGCGCCAGCGCCGGGATGAAGGCGAGGGCGAGCAGCGCCAAGCCCCAGACGAAGGTCTGGGCGAAGGCTTCGGCGAGCGGTTCGGCGACCCGCGCCTGCGCCGCCGGCGAGAGCGCGTGCAGCGCTTCGAATCCCTGCGCGCCTTCCGGGTGGTTGCCGGCCAGCAGCTTGTCGCTGATCGCCGAGGCGAGCAGGACGGAGAGGATCGCGGTCCCGATCGAGGCGCCCGACTGGCGGATGATGTTCATCGCCGTGCTGGTCCGGGCGATCGCCGCCGCCGGCACCGCCTGCATCGCCGCGGTCATCGTCGGCATCATCGAGAGGCCCATGCCGAGGCCGAGCACGAAGCTGAAGCTGCAGAGCAGGAGGTAGGAGGTGTGGGCGGTGACGAAGGCGAAGGGCGCGAGCCCGACCACCAGCAACGGGATCCCGCAGGCCGCCCAGTACTTCGGGCCGTAGCGGTCGGTCAGGCGGCCGGCCAGCGGCATCGTGATCATCGCCCCGATCCCCTGCGGCGCCAACAGCAGGCCGGCTTCCAGCGCCGAGGCGCCGCGGACCGTCTGGTAGTAGAGCGGGACCAGCAGCAGCGAGCCGAAGAAGGCGATGGAGAAGAGCATGAAGACGCCCGCGGCCGCGCCGGCGCGGGTGTGGGTGAAGGTGCGGATGTCGATCAGCGCGCCGTCCCCTTTTCGCCAGCTGTGCCAGAAGAAGCCGGCGATCAGGGCGGCGCCGCTGACGATCGGCAGCCAGGCCTTGGTCGCGGCGAAGCCGGCGGCGCTGTTGGACTCGGCGAGGCCGAAGATCAGCAGCGTCAGGCCCGGCGAGAGCAATGCCATCCCCAGCCAGTCGAGCTTGTGGCCAGGCTGTGGCTGGTCGCGCTCGAGCACGATCAGGGCGAGGATGATCGCGACGATCCCGATCGGCACGTTGATCAGGAAGATCCAGCGCCAGGAGACGTCGTCGACGAGCCAGCCGCCGAGGATCGGGCCGAGGATCGGCGCCACCAGCATCGGCACGCCGAGGATCCCCATCACCCGCCCCATCCGGTGCGGGCCGGCCTTGCGGGTCATGATCGTCATCACCGCCGGCATGATCATTCCGCCGCCGACGCCCTGGAGGACGCGGAAGGCGATCAGTGAGCCGGCGCTCCAGGCGGCGGCGCAGAGGATCGAGCCGAGCATGAACAGCACCAGCGACCAGATGTAGATGCGCTTGGTGCCGAAGCGATCGGCGGCCCAGCCGGTGGCCGGGATCACCGCCGCCAGCGCCAGCGTGTAGCCGGTGACGACCCACTGGATCGTCGTCAGCGAGGCGTTGAAGTCGATTGCCAGGCGGTCGACCGCGACGTTGATCACGGTCGTGTCGAGGATCGACATCACCGCCCCCAGCAGGACCACGCCGGCGACGACCATCGTCTCGCGGTCGAGGGCGTTGGGATCGTGACCGTTCGCCTGGGCTTCAGCAGCCATTCGGCGATGCTAGCTAAGCGGAGTCACGGGCTCCGTATATGACTCACGCAAATTCCCCCCAATCATCGGGGTCGGCCCGTCCTCGCCGGAACCATCGGCGCTTCGCACCCTAGCCAGCGGGTAGCGTGAGCCGATGAGGATCTTCCTCGCCGGGGCCAGCGGCGCAATCGGACTGCGGCTGGTGCCGCTGCTGCTCGGCGCCGGCCACGAGGTCGCGGGGACGACGCGCAGCCCGCGCAAGGCGGCGACCCTGCGCGAGCTCGGCGCCGAGCCGCTCGTCGTCGACGTCTACGACGCCGACGCCCTCGCCGCGGCCGTCACCGAGTTCGGTGCCGAGCTCGTCATGCACCAGCTCACCGACCTCCCTGACCACGCGTCCGAGGTCGCCGCCAGCCGCGCCGCCAACGCCCGCATCCGGGTCGAGGGAACCGACAACCTGCTGGCCGCCGCGCGCGCCGCCGGCGCCGAGCGCTTCCTCGCCCAGAGCATCGCCTGGGAGATCCCCGGCGAGGGCGCCCGGGCGATCGACCACCTCGAGCGGTCGGTGCTCGAGTTCGGCGGCGGCGTCCTCCGCTACGGCCAGTTCCACGGCCAGGGGACCTACTACGAGGCCGAGCCGCCGCAGCAACCGCGGATCCAGATCGACGCCGCGGCGGAGCGCACCGCCGAGCTGCTGGAGGCGCCGAGCGGCGTCGTCACCATCGTCGACCCTGACTGACGAGGCGCGTTATGGGTCCATATGGACC
>DATKLT010000053.1:0-9634 GCA_035542315.1 Solirubrobacterales bacterium
GAAGAGGACGTGGGTGCGGGCGATCAGGTAGACGCCGGCGGTCACCATCGTCGCCGCGTGGATCAGCGAGGAGACCGGGGTCGGGCCCTCCATCGCGTCCGGCAGCCAGGTGTGGAGCGGCAGCTGCGCCGACTTGGCGAAGGCGCCGACCAGGAGCAGCAGGCAGATCGCGGTGATCGACCACTCGTTGGTGTGGAAGACCTGTGGCGCCTTGGCGAAGACCTCGCCGTATTCGAAGGTGCCCAGTTCGCGGAAGATGAGGAAGGCGGCGAGCACCAGGCCGATGTCGCCGACGACGTTGATCACGAAGGCCTTCATCCCGGCGCGGGTCGCCGTCGTCCGCCGGTACCAGAAGCTGATCAGCGCGTAGGAGGCGAAGCCGACGAAGGCCCAGCCGACGATGAGGAGGACGAAGTTGCCGGCGAGGACCAGCAACAGCATCGAGAAGACGAAGAAGTTGAGGTAGCTGAAGAAGCGGTGGTAGCCCCGGTCGGACTGCATGTAGCCGAACGAGTAGAGGTGGATCAGGGTCGAGACGCCGGTGACGATCAGGACCATGAAGACCGAGAGCGGGTCGACGTAGATCCCGAGCTTGATCTGCAGCCCGGCGACGCTGGCGTATTCCCACAGCGAGGAGGCGTGGTGGCGGGCGTCGGGCGATTCGCCGAGCAGGCTGATCAGCGTCGCGATGCCGCAGGCGAAGGCGAGGGCGATCGCCGCGGTGCCGATCGCGCCGGCGAGCTTCGGCGGGGTGGCGCGGAAGCTGAGCGCGATCGCGATCGAGCCGAGCAGGGGGAAGAGCAGGACCAGCCAGGCCCAGGAGGTAGCGCTCACTTAACCCCTCAGCTCTCTCAGGTCGTCGACGTTGAGCGGCAGCTTGCGGCGGAAGATGGCGACGATCAGGCCGAGGCCGACGACGACCTCGCAGGCGGCGACGACCATGACGACGAGGGCGAAGACCTGGCCCTGCCCGTTGCCGACCTCGCGGCTGAAGGCGACCAGCGCCAGGTTGCCGGCGTTCAGCATCAGCTCGAGGCAGAGCAGGATCACCATCGGGCTGCGCCTGACCAGGATGCCGACCGCGCCGATTCCAAACAGGAGCGCGCTGAGGACGATGTACCACGAAATGTTCATGGGACGGCTCCCTCACGACGGCGGGCTGCCAGGACGATCGCCCCGACCGCGGCGATGAGCAGCAGGATCGACGAAGCCTCGAAGGGCAGCAGGAACTTTTCAAGCAGCAAATTCCCGATGGCCGCCGGGTCTCCGAATCCAGCTGGGACGTCGGGGCCGTGGGTGTCGAGGGCCTTGAGGGCGGAGGAGAGGATCGCGGCGGAGAGCTCGACGAAGAGGAAGGAGACGACGAGGATGCCGAGGAAGCGCTGGCCGTGGATCGGGTCCTCGACCGGCTCGCCGCCGCCGCCGACGTAGGCGACGACGAAGACGTAGAGCACCATCACCGCGCCGGCATAGACGACGACCTGGGCGGCGGCGATGAAGGCCGCGGTCAGCAGCAGGAAGAGGGCCGCCAGCGAGAACAGGTGGACTACCAGCGCCAGCACGCTGTAGAAGGGGTTCTGCAGAGCGACGACGCCGATCGCTCCGGCGATCGCGCCGATCGCGGCGAGGAAGAAGATCACGGCTTCCATCAGGCGTCCTCGAGCCCTTCGCCCTCGTTTTTGAGCGGGGTGCGCTCGATCGGCTCGGCCAGCAGCATCTCCTTGGTGAAGATCAGGTCGCCGCGGTCGTAGTCGGCCATCTCGTAGTCGTGGCCCATCGTGATCGCGTCGAACGGGCAGGCGATCTCGCAGTAGCCGCAGAAGATGCAGCGCGAGAGGTTGATCTCGTAGACCGCCGCGTAGCGCTCACCGGAGGAGACGCGGTGCTCGGGGTCGTTCTCGGCGGCGACGACGCGGATGCAGTCGGCCGGGCAGGCGGCGGCGCAGAGCGAGCAGCCGACGCACTTCTCGTGCCCGGTGTCCTCGAAGCGGTGCAGTTTGTGGCGGCCGCGGAAGCGCGGGTAGACCGGGGTCTTCTCCTCGGGGTACTCGATCGTCATCGGGCCCTCGATCAGCCGCGCCATCGTCGTCTTCAGCCCGCGCAGGGTCTCGCCGAAGGCGCGGTAGGCGCCGCCGACGCCGCCCGGCTCGGGGCCGCGCTGGACCTCGACCACGTCGCCGGAGTCGAGATACGGAGCGCTCTTCGGGTCAAAGGTCATGGCCGACCCTTCCGTGGCGCGAAAGCATCGCTATGCGATACAAACGCGCCACTCACGTCGTCACCACCAGGACCGCGGTGACGACGACGTTGAGCGTCGCCAGCGGCAGCAGGATTTTCCAGCCGAGGGTCATCAGCTGGTCGTAGCGCAGGCGCGGCAGCGTCGCCCGCACCCAGATGAAGACGAGGACCAGCGCCAGCATCTTGACCAGCATCCAGATCGGGTCCAGCCAGCCGGGGCCGGGGCCCATCCAGCCGCCGAGGAACATCGCCGCGGCGATCCCGGAGACGACCAGGATCTCCATGTATTCGACCAGCAGGAAGGAGCCGAATCGCATGCCGCCGTACTCGGTCATGAAGCCCTGGACCAGCTCGGCGTCGGCCTCGGGCATGTCGAACGGGGTGCGGTTGGTCTCGGCGAAGCCGGCCAGCATGAAGATCAGGAAGCCGACGATCTGGGGGACGACGTACCAGATCTTGCCCTGCGCTTCGACCACGTCGACGAGCGAGAGCGAGCCGCTCATCATGATCACGCCGAGCAGCGCCAGCCCCATCGAGACCTCGTAGGAGATCAGCTGTGCAGCCGAGCGCATCGCCCCGAGCAGGCTGTATTTGGAGCCCGAGGACCAGCCGCCCAGCAGCAGGCCGTAGAAGGCGATCGAGCCGACGGCGAAGAAGTAGAGGATCCCGATCGGGACGTCGATCCCGTAGAGCCCGACGCCGTCCTGGACGTTGCCCCAGGGGATGATCGCGAGGGCGAGGACGCCGGAGAGGACCGGCAGCAGCGGACCGAGGATGAACAGGGTCGAGACCGCGTTTTCGGGCCGGAAGGACTCCTTGGAGATCAGCTTGCCGACGTCGGCAAGCGGCTGCAGGAGGCCGAATGGCCCGACCCGGTTGGGGCCGTAGCGATGCTGGAAGCGGCCGATCAGTTTGCGCTCGACCACGGTCAGGATCGGCAGGATGCCGAAGATGATCGCGAAGATCACCAGCGACTTGACGATCATGATCCAGGTCGCTTCGACGAACTGGGTGTCGGCGATCGGGATCACGCGGGCACCTCAGAAAGCTTTGTGATCCCAACCCGCACCGGCCCGCCGTTGAGCAGCGAGTTGGCGTTGCCCTCGGCGATGCCCTCAGCTAGGAAGCAAATCCCCGCCGGCACGCGCTCCTTGACAACGACGCTCGCCTCGACGGAGCTCCCGTTCTGGCCGATCCGCACCTTGTCGCCAGCGACCAGCCCCAGTCCCTCGGCGTCAGCTTCGGAGATCTCGAGCCGCTGCTGCGGTGCAAGGAATTTCAACGGCGGGTTCAGCTCCGTAATCGGCCCCGCCCAGAGGTCCCGGTAGGTCCCGAGCAGCAGTGAAGTTGCCCCCGTGCCATTGGGGGATTTCGGGGAGGGGTCCCC
This sequence comes from Solirubrobacterales bacterium, assembly GCA_035542315.1. GTDB lineage: Bacteria > Actinomycetota > Thermoleophilia > Solirubrobacterales > 70-9 > VAYN01. Next base: position 3,626 of record DATKLT010000053.1, read on the forward strand.
AGACACTCCAGCCCGAAGGGCGTCTGGGGACCCCTCCCCGGAAGCCCCCGCAGACGCTGGAACTCTCTCGGCTCCTGCCGTCTCCTGCCAACGAATCCCCTTGCCGCCGATGTCGGAGTCGCTGATCGACCCGTAGAAAGGCACCGCCGCCGTCAGCGCCTCGAAGGCTGACGGTCGGGACCAAATGCCGGTCTCGAGACCCAAGGCCTCAGCCAGCTCGCTGAGGACGAGGTAGCCGGGGCGGATGTCGCCCGGCCGGCCGGCGCTCGGCCGGACGCGCTGGAGCCGCCCGTCGGCGTGGGTGACGGTGCCGTCTTTCTCGGCGTGGGTCTCGAGCGGGAAGAGGACGTCGGCCTTGGCGGCGGTCGCGGTGGCGAAGGTCGAGAAGGCGACGACGAACTTGGCCGCGTTGAGCGCGTTGTCCCAGGCGGCGGTGTCGGGGAAGTCGCGTAGCGGGTCGACGCCGACGAGGACGAGGCCCTCGATCTCGCCCGACTCCAAGCCGGCGCGGATTTCCTCGGTGCCCTTGCCCGGCACGGCGACCTCGGAGAGGCCCGGGCCGGCGTCGGGCAGGCAGCCCGCCTCGCGCAGGCCGCGGGCGTTGGAGAAGTCGGGGACTTCGAGCAGGCCGGCGCCCCCGGTCTCGGCGATCTTCAGCGCCCCGGCGAGGTTGAGCAGCCCGCTCTGTGCGAAATCACCGATCCGCTCGCCCCAGAGGACGACGACCTTCTCGGCCTCCTTCAGCGTCTCGGCCAGCGGCGTCGCGACGTTCTCCTCGCCGCGAAGCGCCTTGACCAGCTCGTCGACGAAGACGGCCGCATCGCCCGGCGCGTAGCGGGCGATCGCCTCGGCGCCGCCGTCGAGCGCGGTCGGCCGCTCGGTGGCGACGACCAGGCGGGCGCCGTTGCGGCGGATCGCCTTGCGCACCCGCAGGTCGAGGATCGGACTGCTGTGCAGCGGGTCGGTGCCGAGGACGAGGATCGCGTCGGCGTCGTCGATCTCGCGCACCTTGGCGGTCAGGTTCGGCTGCGAGAGGGCGACGATCGTGTCGCGGCCTGGCCCACCGGCGCGCCGCGAGTCGACGTGCGCCGAGCCGAGCGCCTCGCGCAGCAGCTTCTGGACCAGGAAGGCCTCCTCGTTGGAGGCGTCGCCGACCAGCGCCGCGACCTTGCCGGCGCCGGCCTTGCGCAGCCCCTCGGCGGCGCGGGCAATCGCTTTCTCCCACTCGACCTTGGTGCCGCCTTTGAAGCGCGGCTCGGTCACCCGCTCCTCGGCGCTGAACATCTCGAAGCCGTAGCGGCCTTTGTCGCAGAGCCAGCCGTCGTCGACGTCGTGGTTGTCGCGGGCGAGGACCCGTTTCACCTTCTCGTCGCGGACGGTGAAGCTGACGTTGCACTGGCTCGGGCAGAGCGTGCAGACCGAGCCCGCCTGCTCGATGTCCCACGGCCGGGCGCGGAAGCGGTAGGTGTAGCTGGTCAGCGCCCCGACCGGGCAGATGTCGGTGATGTTGCCGTGGAAGGGGCCGACGTAGGGGCGGTCGTCGAAGGTGCCGACGAAGGTGCGGTCGCCGCGCTCCAGCAGCTGCAGCTGCGCGTCCTCGGAGACCTCCTGGCTGAAGCGGACGCAGCGGTAGCAGAGGATGCAGCGCTCGCGGTCGATCGCGACCAGCGGCGAGAGTTCGATCGGCTTCTGGAAGTGGCGCTTTTCGTCGATCACCCGCGACTGGCCCGGGCCCCAGCCCTGGGTGATGTCCTGCAGCGGGCACTCGCCGCCCTTGTCGCAGACGGGGCAGTCGAGCGGGTGGTTGACGAGCAGGAACTCGACCACCGCGCTCTGCGCGTGCTTGACCTGCTCGGTGCGGGTGTGGACGACCATCCCGTCGCGGACCGGGGTCGAGCAGGAGGTCTGCAGTTTCGGGATCCCCTCGATCTCGACCAGGCACATGCGGCAGGCGCCGACCGGGTCGCCGAGTTTCGGTTCGTAACAGAAGACCGGGATCTCGACGTCGCCCTTGCGGGCGGCGTCGTGCAGCATCTCGCCCTCGACCGCCTCGATCTCGCGGCCGTCGACAGTGATCGTGACGCTGCGCTGCTCGGGGCTCACGTCGAGGCCCCCAGTAGCTCCGGCGGAGCATCGACCACGGCGTGGGGGTCGAGACCCGCGTTGGCGATCACTTCCTCGAACTCGGGCCGGAACTTGTTGACCATCGCCGAGACCGGCATCGCCATCGAGTCGCCGAGCACGCAGAGGCAGTGGCCCATGATGTTCTGCTGGACCGAGCTGATGATGTCGAGGTCCATCGGCGTCGCCTCGCCGCGGACGACCCGCTCCAGCATCTTCACCGTCCAGTTGGTGCCCTCGCGGCAGGGGGTGCACTTGCCGCAGGACTCGTGGTGGTAGAAGCGCGCCGTGCGCAGCGCCATGTGCGGGATCGAGACGCGGTCGTCGGCGACGATGATCGAGCCCGAGCCGAGCATCGAGCCCGCCTCGGCCATCGCCTCGAAGCTGTAGGGGAGGTCGAGCTCGGCCGGGGTGAGGACCGGCGAGGAGGAGCCGCCGGGGTAGAAGGCCTTGACCTCGTGGCCGGGTTCAGGGCCGCCGGCGAGGCCGTAGATCAGCTCACGCAGCGGCATCCCCAGCTCGACCTCGAAGTTGCCGGGGCGGCGGACGCCGCCGGAGATCGAGACGACCTTGGTCCCGGGCGACTGCTCGGTGCCGAAGCCCTTGAACCAGTCGGCGCCGTTGGCGACGATCCGCGGCACGTTGGAGAGCGTCTCGACGTTGTTGATCAGCGTCGGCCCGCCGTAGAGGCCCTGGACGGCCGGGAAGGGAGGCTTCAGTCGCGGGTTGCCGCGCTTGCCCTCGAGCGCGTCGAGCAGCGCCGTCTCCTCGCCGCAGATGTAGGCGCCCGCTCCCCGATGGACGACCAGCTCCAGGTCGCGATGTGACCCGAGGATGTCCTTGCCGAGATAGCCCGCCTCGTACGCTTCCGCGACCGCGCGGTCGAGGACGTCGGCCTGGGCGTCGTACTCGCCGCGGATGAAGATGAAGGCGTGGCCGGCGTCGGCGGCGAGGGCGGCGATCGCGATCCCCTCGATCAGCTGGTGCGGGTTGCGCTGCATCAGCTCGCGGTCCTTGAAGGCGCCGGGCTCGGACTCGTCGGCGTTGCAGCAGAGGTACTTCGCCATTTCGCCGCGGGGGAGGAAGCTCGCCTTTTTGCCCATCGAGAAGCCAGCGCCGCCGCGGCCCCGCAGGCCGGAGTCTTCGAGCTCCTTGAGGACCTCGTCCTGCTCCATCGAGCGGTAGGCCTGCTCCAGCGTCGCGTAGCCGCCGACGAGGCGCTTGTAGCCCTCGAGCGTTGCCAGCGCCGGGTCCTCGGCCTTGTCGAGGAGGATGCGGGTCTCGCGCGGATCAGCCATTCGAGCCTCCGGGAAGGTCGGCGGCGAGCGGCCGCTTCAGCAGGTCCTTCGCCGGCAGGACCTCCTCGCCGGCCTTGAGCTGGTCGATCGCGGTCTGCGCCTCGGCCGCTTCCAGCGGCCCGTAGTAGCGCTGGTCGATCGAGGCCATCGGCGCGATGTCGCAGGCGCCGAGGCACTCGAAGCCGGTGACGAAGAACTCGGCGTCCTGGCCCTCGGCCGCCGTCTTGAAGGCGTCGAGCAGCTCGTCGCCGCCGCGCATCCAGCAGCTGATGTTGGTGCAGACCTCGATCCGGTGGGTACCGACCGGATCGGTGTGCAGCAGGTCGTAGAAGCTGGCGACGGACTCGAGGTAGGCCGGCGTCACCCGCATCACCGCAGCCGCCTGGCGGATCCCCTCCGGCGTGCACCAGCCGTAGCGCTCCTGCACCGCCCACAGCGCCGGGATCGAGGCCGATTTGCGGTCCGGGTAGCGCGACATCAGGGTCTCGATCCGCTCGCGCAGCTCCTCGGGGCAGCCGACTTCGTGCAGCTCGGGGATCTGCTCCTCGGCGCGCGGCGGCACCCGGCCCTCGGTCACGGCCCGGTCGACCGGCAGGTTCGGGTTGAAGATCCCCGGACCGTCGACGGGGCTCATCGGTCGACGCCCCCGAGGATCGGGTCGAGCATGCCGAGGCTGCAGATCATGTCGGCGATGTAGCTGTCGGCCGCCATGTCGGCGAAGGACTGCAGGTTGACGAAGGAGGCGTCGCGGAAGTGGACGCGGGCGGGCTTCGAGGAGCCGTCGGCGAGGACGTAGCAGCCGAGCTCCCCGCGCGGGGACTCGATCGCGTTGTAGACCTCGCCGGCCTCGACCCGGAAGCCCTCGGTGACGAGCTTGAAGTGGTGGATCAGCGACTCCATCGAGGTCGAGAGCTCCGAGCGCGGCGGCAGCACGTACTTGCGGTCCTCGGCGATGAACGGCCCCTCGGGCAGGGCGTCGAGGCACTGGGCGACGATCTTCGCCGACTCGACCATCTCGGCGACGCGGACGCGGTAGCGGTCGTAGTTGTCACCGACGGTGCCGACCGGGATCTTGAAGTCCAGCTCCGGGTAGACGAGGTACGGCGTCGCTTTGCGCAGGTCCCAGGGCTCGCCGGCGGCGCGCAGCAGCGGGCCGGTGACGCCGAGGTCGAGCAGCCGCTCGCGATCGACGATGCCGACGCCTTTGGTCCGCTGCAGGAAGACCTCGTTGCGGTCGAGCAGCGCTTCGTACTGGCCGACGCGGACCGGCATGTCTTCGGCGAAGGAACGGCACTTCTGCTCGAAGCCGAGCGGGATGTCCTCGATCACGCCGCCGACCTGGAAGTAGCGGGTGTGCATGCGCTGACCTGCCGCCATCTCGAACAGGTCGAGGATCCGGTCGCGCTCGCGGAAGCAGTACCAGAGCATCGAGATCGCGCCGAGGTCGAGCGCCGTGGTGCCGAGCCAGACCAGGTGGCTGTGAATCCGGTTGAGCTCGAGGAAGAGGGTGCGCAGGTACTTGGCGCGGGGCGGGATCTCGAGCCCGACCAGCTGCTCGACCGCGCCGCAGTAGGCCTGCATCTGGAAGAAGTAGGAGACGTAGTCCATCCGCTCGACGAAGGGGATGACCTTCCAGTAGCTCTTGTCCTCGCAGGACTTTTCGATCCCAGTGTGGACGTAGCCGATCACCGGCTTGAGGTCGCGCACGACCTCGCCTTCGAGGTCGACGACGAGGCGCAGGACGCCGTGCGTCGCCGGGTGGTGCGGGCCGATGTTGACCGTCATCAGCTCGGTCGTGCGGTCCTCGCTCAGCTCGCCCGTGAGGTCGGCGGTGGTGAGCGCGGCCGCGTCCTCGAAGGCGATCGCCTCTCTGACCTCGTGCTCAGCCATAGTTGCGCTCGTTGTAGGTGAAGGTGACGGGCTCGCCGCCGACCGGGAAGTCGCGCCGCTGGGGCCAGCCGACGTAGTCCTCGGGGAGCAGGATCCGGGTCAGTTCGGGGTGCCCCCGGAACTCGATCCCGAAGAAGTCGAAGACTTCGCGCTCCTGGAAATTGGCGGTGGGGAAGAGCTCGACGCAGGAGTCGAGCTGGGGGAGGGAGCCGTCGCCCGGATCGCTCAGCATCGCTTTGACCCGGATCCGCTCGACCCGCTCGCGGTTGATCAGCTCGTAGTGGACGCCGAAGCGGGGCTCGGCCGGCAGGTAATCGGCGGCGTGCAGGCTGGAGAGGAAGCGGTAGCCCTGGCCGGGGGTGTTGCGCAGCCAGGTGAGGACGGCGATCAGCTGCGCGGGGTCGACCAGCAGCGCTGCCTGTTCGCGGTCGAAGGAGGTGGAGGTCACCGCGCCGGGGTGGTCGCGCTCGATTTCGCCCCGGATCAGCTCCAGCCCGGGTGCGTCAGGCAAGGGACATCTCCCTGGCGGCGAGGTAGGCCTCGGCCGCCTCGGGGCTCGGCGTCGAGGCCGGGCCGCCGCGGGCCCACTCCTCGGTGCCGACCGCGTTGTAGCGCTGGCGCCAACCCGGGTCGGGGCTGCCCATGATCTTGCGCTGCAGTTTGGTGAAGCCGTAGAGGACCGCCTCCGGCCGCGGTGGGC
>DATKLT010000054.1:0-22259 GCA_035542315.1 Solirubrobacterales bacterium
GTCCCAAGGGTTGGGCTGTTCGCCCATTAAAGCGGTACGCGAGCTGGGTTCAGAACGTCGTGAGACAGTTCGGTCCCTATCTTCCGTGGGCGTTGGAGAGTTGAGAGGAGTCATCCCTAGTACGAGAGGACCGGGATGAACATGCCTCTGGTGTATCTGTTGTCCTGCCAAGGGCACCGCAGGTTAGCTACGCATGGAACGGATAACCGCTGAAAGCATCTAAGCGGGAAGCCGTCCTCGAGATGAACTCTCCCATCCCCTTTGAGGGAGTAAGACCCCTGGTAGACCACCAGGTTGATAGGCCAGCGGTGTAAGCGCAGCGATGTGCTCAGCCGACTGGTACTAATGGGTCGAGGGCTTGACGGATATTTTCTTATTTACCCAGCGGCTTTGTGCGGTTTTCAAGGTTCACCGAGCGTCTCGCAAACCTCCGGTGGCGCATAGCGAAAGGGAGACACCTCTTCCCATTCCGAACAGAGCAGTTAAGCCTTTCAGCGCCGATGGTACTTGGGGGGCAACCCCCTGGGAGAGTAGGTCGCCGCCGGTTCTTACTTATGCGGTCCGCGCCCGAAGTTGGCGCGGGCTGCGGCCACCGATGAGCGGCGCCTGGCGCCGCCGTCGGCCGGCTTACGTAGCTCTGCTACGCCGCGCCGCCCGCCGACGTCGCCAGGCTTGCTCCTCGGCGCCCTCGCTTCCGCGACAACTTCGGGCCCGAACCGCGGGTCCTGGAGTTGCATTGATTGGGGAAGAGCACCTCGTTGAAGGAGCTGCGCTCCGCGATCGGGAGGGGGCGACGGGTTTCGCAACCCTGGCGGGCGCTCCCAACGGGCTCTAGGCCGTACTCGCCGAGGGTTGCGAAGTCGATTAGGAGGTCCGTGGCGTCGGCCAGGCGGGTCGTTAGCGTTTGCTTAGAATCGAACATGGGTTCGTAAGGTACGGAGGGGCTCGGACGGCTTGTGCGGTTTGCACGGAGAGTTGCAGAGAGGGGTTGTTTTTGGCTCTGGAAAGCCGCGCATGCCGCAGCGCTACTGACTCGCCAGTAGCGCTGCGAACCCCAGAAGCGCAATTGAGGAACGCCTTGACGGGGCTTCGCTGTGGTCTGGTAACCACGCCCCGTGACGTCCGTCACAGATGGATCCTAGACCGTCGGGAGAGCGGTCGCAAGGGGTCTGTACGCTAGTGCCGTGTCAGGCAACGTTCGCCCTCTCTGGCTTGCCCTCGCCGCGCCTGGCGGCGTCCTCGGCCGCTTGGCGTGGCACCGCCACGCCTTCGGGCCTGCGTCCTTGCCAGCCGCGGCGATGCCTGCGTCAGAGCCGGGCAAACGTAACCGGACACGGCACTAGCCGCTGCTCATGGAGAAATTCGTCATCGAGGGCGGCGTCCCGCTCAGCGGAGAGGTCGACGTCGCCGGCAACAAGAACGCGGCTCTGCCGATCCTGGCGGCCTGCCTGCTGACGGACGAGGAGGTGCTGTTGCACCGGGTGCCGCGCATCCGCGACACCGAAGCCCAGATCGCGCTGCTCGCCCAGCTCGGGGTCGAGGTCGAGTGGACCGGCGACAACAGCGTCCGGCTTTGCGCCCGCGGCGTCTCCGACTACACCGTCGACGAGGAGCTCTCGAGCCAGATCCGCGCTTCATTCCTGCTCGCCGGGCCGTTGCTGGCCCGCTTCGGCGCGGTCAAGATGCCGCCGCCGGGCGGGGACTTCATCGGTCGCAGGCGCCTCGACGCTCACCTCGACGCCTTCCGCGATCTCGGCGCCGAGGTCGCCGGCGACCGCTGGATCGAGCTCTCCGCACCGAATGGCCTCTGCACTTGCGAGATCTTCATGGACGAGCCCTCGGTGATGGGCACCGAGAACGCGCTGATGGCGGCGGCGCTGACGCCGGGCGCGACGAAGATCTCCAACGCCGCGTCTGAGCCCCACGTACAGGACCTGGCGCGGCTGCTCTCGAAGATGGGCGCCGAGGTCGAGGGGATCGGGTCGAACGTGATGACCGTGCATGGGGCCGAGCGCCTGCGCGGCGCCGAGCACACGGTCACCCCCGACCACATCGAGGTCGGCAGCTTCATGGCGCTGGCGGCGGCAACCGGGGGGTCGCTGCGGATCCGCGACGCCGGCCCCGGGGATCTGACGATGACCAGACGCCAGTTCCGCCGCCTCGGCCTCAGCTCGGAGATCGACGGCGAGGACGTCGTCGTCCCGCCCGAGCAGGAGCTCCGGGTCGAAGAGGACCTCGGGGGCGCGATCCCGAAGATCGAGGACGGTCCCTGGCCCGCCTTCCCAGCCGACCTGACCTCGATCGCCCTGGCCCTGGCCACCCAGGCCGAGGGCGAGGTGCTGATCTTCGAGAAGATGTTCGAGAACCGCCTCTTCTTCGTCGACAAGCTGGTCGCGATGGGCGCTCGGATCATGCTCTGCGATCCCCACCGGGCGATCGTCAGCGGTCCGAGCCGGCTTCACGGCGAGCGCGTCGAGAGCCCCGACATCCGCGCCGGGATGGCGATGCTCATCGCCGCTCTCGCGGCCGAGGGCACTTCCCAGATCGGAAACATCCGCCAGATCGACCGCGGCTACGAGCAGATCGACGCACGACTGCGCGCGCTCGGTGCCCGCATCGAGCGCGTCTCGGACGAGGGTCCCGCCTAGGCCGCTCGGGCTCGGATCTCCCGATCCAAGCAGGCTTTTGCGCCGATCTCTCGTAAGGTCAGCCCGATGATCCATCCGATCCCACCCGGAACGCGGGATGTCCTGCCCGACGAGATGCGCGAGCTGCGCCGGCTCAACCGTGCTCTGATCGAGGTTTTCGAGGAGCGCGGCTACGGCGAGGTGGCGACGCCGGCGATCGAGTACGACGAGGTCCTCGGTCGTGGCGGTCGCGGCACCGAGAGCGCCTACCGCTTCTTTGACGAGAGCGGCGAGCTGCTCGCGCTGCGCTCCGACATGACTGTGCCGATCGCCCGCCTGGTGGCGACCCGCTACGCCGGCGCCGAGCCGCCCCTGCGACTCTGTTACCTGGCCAGTGCCTACCGCGCCGTGCGTCCGCAGCGGGGTCAGATGCGCGAGTTCGTCCAGGCCGGCGTCGAGCTGGTCGGCGCCCCGGCGCCGGACGGGACCGCCGAGGTGATCGAGGTGCTCGAGGCGGCGCTCGACGCCGCCGGCCTCGACCGCGCCGTGATCGGCCTCGGCGACGCCGATCTCTACCGCCAGCTCCTGACTGAGCTCGGCGTCGAGGGCGAGGCGCGCGACTCGATCCTCGAACGGCTCGCCACCCATGACCTCGTCGGCCTCGAGCAGGAGCTCTCCGACGCTGGGATCGGCGAGGAGCGCGTTGCGACCTGCGTCGCGCTCTCGCAGCTGCGGGGTGGCGCCGAGGTGCTCGAGCAAGCGCGTGGCCTCGGCGGCGCCGCGGTCGAGCGGGCGACGGCGCAGATGCAGGCGACGTTGGAGGCGCTGGAGCGGCGTGGTGCCGCCGACCGCGTCCAGATCGACCTCGGCTTGCTGCGCGACATCGGCTATTACAGCGGCGCGATCGTCGAGGTCTACGACCCGGCGCTCGGCCACATCCTCGGCGGCGGCGGTCGCTACGACAACCTGATGCAGCGCTTCGGCGTCAACCTCCCGGCCTGCGGCTTCGCGCTGTACCTGGAGCGCGTGCACGTCGCCCAGATGGAGGAGGAGCGGCGGCGGGAGGCGGTCTCGTGAGCGCGACCGGGATCGCCGCCAGCCGCGCCAAGGCCGATGGACCGCTGAAGCTGGCGGTCCCGCGCGGCGCTCTCCTCGGCGAAACGCTCGACGTGCTCGACCGGATCGGCGTCGACACCTCCGGCCCGCGCAGCGACTCGCGTTCGCTGATCTTCGAGACCGACGGGATCACCCTGGTGACGATGCGGCCCTCCGACGTGCCCACCTACGTCGAGGCCGGCGCCGCCGACGTCGGCATCACCGGCAAGGACGTCCTGCTCGAGCAGGCCGACCGCGTCGTCTACGAGCTGCTCGACCTCGGCTTCGGGCGTTGCCGCATGGTCCTTGCCGGGCGCCGCGGCGACACACGCCTGGGCGAGGCGCAGCGGCGGCTGGGGATGATGCGGATCGCGACCAAGTACCCGCGGATCGCCGAGCGCCACTTCGAGGGCACCGGCCGCCAGATCGAGACGATCGAGGTCAAGGGCTCGGTTGAGCTGGCGCCGCTGATCGGGCTCGGCGACGGCATCGTCGACCTCGTCGCCAGCGGCCGCACGCTGGAAGAGAACGACCTCGAGGTGCGCGAGGAGATCGTCGTCTGCACCGCCCGCTTCGTCGCCAACCGCGTCGCCCACAAGCTGCGCGCCGCCGAGGTCGACGAGTTGACCGCGAGGCTGCGGGAGGCGAGCGCCGGATGAGGACGCGGCGCTTCGATTGGGGTGGGGCGGAGGAGAGCGCCGCCGCGATCCGGGCCTGGGCCGCGGAGGCGGCCGAGCCGGTAGACGTGGCGCCGATCGAGCGCGAAGTGATCGAGCTCGGCGACGAGGCTGTGCTCGCCCTCACCGCTCGCCACGACGCGACCGAGCGGGCACCCGAGTCGCTGCGCGTCGACCCCGAGCTGGCGACCGCCGCACTCGCCGCACTCGACCCAGGGCTGCGAGCTGCGCTCGACGTCGCCGCCGCCAACGTTCGCACAGTCGCCGAGGCGCAGCTGGCGGAGCCGCGCACGGAGGTGAAGCTCCCCCAGGGGCAGAAGGTGACCGTGCGCTGGGTGCCGGTCGGCGCCGCCGGCATCTACGCGCCCGGAGGTCGCGCCGCCTACCCCTCGAGCGTGCTGATGTGCGCGATCCCCGCCCGCGCCGCCGGTCTAGAGCGGATCGCGCTCGCTTCGCCGCCGGGGCCCGACGGCAACCTGCACCCGCTGGTGCTCGCGGCTGCCGCGCTCTGCGAGGTCGAAGAGATCTATGCGATGGGCGGCGCCCAGGCGATCTTCGCGCTCGCCCACGGCACCGCCTCGGTGCCCAAGGTCGACGTCATCGCCGGCCCCGGCAACGAATGGGTGCGGGAGGCGAAGCGGCGGGTTTACGGGACCGTCGGCATCGACTCCCTTGCCGGGCCGTCGGAGCTGATGCTGGTCGCCGGCCACGACACCGATCCCGAGTGGGCAGCGCTCGACCTCTGCGCCCAGGCCGAGCACGGCGCCGACAGCCCGCTGCTTCTCGTCGCCGTCGAGGAGCACGTGCTCGACGCCGTCGCCGAGGCGACCGAACGCGCCGCCGCGGCCCGGCCCAGCGTCGCCGACGCGCCGCTGGCGCTGCTCACGGTCCCCGACCTCAGCGACGCCGCCGACCTCGCCAACGCCTTCGCCCCCGAGCACCTCGAGCTGTTCGAGGAGGACGCGGCGCTGCTCGCCGACCGCGTCTTCGCCGCCGGCTGCGTCTTCGCCGGCCGCAACGGCGCCACCGCCTTCGGCGACTACGTCGCCGGCTCCAACCACGTGCTGCCGACCGGCGGCGCCGGGCGCTTTACCGGGCCGCTCGGGCCCGCGGCCTTCCGTCGCCGCATCACCACGGTCGAGATCCCGCAGGCCGCCGCGACCGAGCTGGCGCCGCACGTCGACGCCCTCGCCCGTGCCGAGGGCTTCCCAGTCCACGGCGAGTCAGCGATGATTAGGCGATGAGCACCCGCACCGCAAGCCGCGAGCGGCAGACCGCCGAGACCCAGATCAAGCTCTCGCTCGACCTCGACGGGGGAGAGGCAAGCGCCGCGACCGGCGTCGGCTTCCTCGACCACATGCTCGACCTGCTCGCCCGCCACGGCCGACTCGGGTTGCGGGTGGAGGCCAGCGGCGACCTCGAGACCGGAGCCCATCACACGGTCGAGGACGTCGGCATCGTCCTCGGGCAGGCGCTCGACGAGGCACTCGGCAACCGCGCCGGGATCCGCCGCTACGGCTCCGCCATGGTGCCGATGGACGAGTCCCTGGCCGAGTGCGCGATCGACATCTCGGGTCGCCCCTACTGCCACTTCGACGCCGACCTGCCGGTGACCTCGATCGCCGGCTTCGATACCGAGCTGGCCGAGGAGTTCTTCCGCGCCGTCGCCAACAGCGCCAAGCTGACCCTGCACGTGACCGTCCGCTACGGCACCAACGCCCACCACATGATCGAGGCTTCGTTCAAGGCCTTTGCCCGCGCCCTGCGGGTGGCGGTCTCGATCGACCCCGAGGAGAGCGGCGTACCCTCCACCAAGGGAACTCTCAGTGAATAGCGCCAGGATCGCGATCCTCGACTACGGGATGGGGAACCTGCGCTCGGTCGAGAAGGCGCTCGAGCACGTCGGCGCCACCGCCAAGATCAGTTTCGACCCGCAGGAGGTGCGCGCCGCCGACGGCCTGATCCTGCCCGGCGTCGGCGCCTTCCCGCGAGCGATGGAACGGATCCGCGAGCGCGGTCTCGACGAGCTGATCGCGGAGCGGCGCAGCGCCGGCGTCCCGCTGCTGGGGATCTGCCTCGGGCTGCAGCTGCTCTTCGAGTCGACGACCGAGCTTGGCGGCGCCGAGGGCCTCGGCCTGCTCGACGGCCCGGTCGGTGAGCTCGACGCCGCGGGTCTGAAGGTCCCGCACATCGGCTGGTCTCCTGTCCGCTGGGAGCATGACTCCCGCCTGACCGAGGGGATCGCGAGCGAGACGCCCTTCTATTTCGTCCACTCCTTCGCGCCGCGGCCGAGCGGCGAGGAGCTGCTCGGCAGCGCTGCCTACGGCGCTCGCTTCGCCTGCGCGGCCGAGCGCGACAACGTCTTCGGCGTCCAGTTCCACCCCGAGAAGTCGAGCGCCGCCGGCCTGCGGCTGCTCTCCAACTTCGCCGGGGTCTGCGCCTCGGTCCCCGCCTGAGCGGGAGCTGGGCCCGGTGATCCTCTATCCGGCGATCGACGTGCGTGGCGGCCAGGCGGTTCGCCTGCTGCAGGGCGACTACGCGCGCGAGACCGTCTATGACGCCGACCCGGCCGAGGCGGCGAAACGGTGGATCGACGAAGGGGCGGGGTTCCTGCACGTGGTGGACCTGGACGGCGCCAAGGCCGGGGAGCCCCAGAACCTGGCGGCGATCGAACGGATCGCGGCGCTCGGCTGCCCGATTCAGGTCGGCGGTGGATTGCGCGGGCCAGAGGCAGTGGCGAGGACTCTCGATTGTGGGGTGGAGCGGGTGGTGATCGGGACCGCGGCGCTGCGCGACCCGGAGTTCCTCGACGCGGCTGTCGCGCAGCACGGCGAGCGCATCGTCGTCTCCGTCGACGCCCGCGCCGGCAGGGTCTCGCTCTCGGGCTGGACCGAGGTGACCGAGCAGGCGGTCGCGGCGACCGTCGCCGAGCTCTCAGGGCGCGGCGTAGCCCGCTTCCTCTGCACCGCGATCGAGGTCGACGGGACGATGGCCGGCCCGGCGCTCGACGAACTGGGCGAGATCGCCGCGGCGACCGAGGCGCAGGTGATTGCCTCCGGCGGCGTCGGCGAGCTCGGCGACCTGCAAGCGCTCGCCGCGCTTGCCACCGAAGCCCCCAACCTCGAAGGCGCGATCGTCGGCCGCGCCCTCTACGAGCGCAAGTTCACCGTCGCCGAAGCCCTCCAAGCCTTCAACTGACGCCGAGGTTGCCTTTTGCCCGCTATATACGGCCAAAAGGCAACCTCGGCGGGGTAGGTACGCTCTCGGCATGGTGCTGAAGCGCGTCATTCCCTGCCTCGACGTGGACGCGGGACGCGTGGTGAAGGGGACGAACTTCGTCGGGCTGCGCGATGCGGGCGATCCGGTCGAGCTGGCCGAGCGCTACGACGCCGAGGGCGCCGACGAGCTCGTCTTCCTCGACATCACCGCCTCGCACGAAAAGCGCGAGACGATCGTCGAGCTCGCCCGTCGCACCGCCGACAACGTCTTCATCCCGTTCACGATCGGCGGCGGCATCCGCTCGGTGCAGGATGCGCAGGCGGTGCTCGACGCCGGTGCCGACAAGGTCTCGGTCAACTCCTCGGCGCTGGCGCGCCCCGAGCTGCTCGAAGAGCTGGCGGCGCAGTTCGGCGCCCAGTGCGTGGTGATCGCGATCGATGCCAAGCGCGAGGGCAACGGCTGGGGCGTCTACGTCAAGGGCGGGCGCGAGCGGGTCGAGGGCCGCGACGCCGTCTCCTGGGCCGAAGAGGCGGTGCGGCGCGGGGCGGGGGAGGTGCTGCTGACGAGCATGGATCGCGACGGCACGAACGACGGCTACGACATCGAGCTGACCAGGGCGGTCGCCGACGCGGTCCCGGTGCCGGTGATCGCCTCCGGCGGTGCCGGCGAGCTTGGCCACCTCAGCGAGGCGATCGTCGAGGGCGGCGCCGACGCGGTTCTCTGCGCCTCGATCTTCCACTACGGACAGCACCGCGTGCGCGAGGCCAAGGAACGCCTCGCCGCCGACGGCATCCGCGTCCGCCTCTAGGCCCCGAGTTCCCCGGTTTCGCCTTCGCCCGTTTCGAGGTCCTGCGCCAGCCCTTCGACGCCGGTCGAGCCCAGGATCTCGAAGCGCGCGAGTTCGTAGGGCGCGTCCTTTTCGGCGTAGCCGGGGATCTCGGTGGTGGCGCCGACGTAGCCGGCCTTTTCGACCGCGGCGATCACCGTTTCGTCGAACTGGCCGGCCGGGTAGCAGAAGTTCTTCACCTCGACGTGGAATTCGCCTTCGAGCATCGCTTTCGAGCCCGCCACTTCTTCTTCGAGCTGTTCGGGCCCGAGTTCGGTCAGGTCGAGGTGGTGGATCGTGTGCGCGGCCAGCTCCCAGCCGGCGGCGATCATCGCCTTGACGTTGCTTTCGTAGAGGTCGGAGCCTTCGGCCTTGAGGTTGAGGACGCCAGCCCAGCCGTGCTTGCGCAGCTGCGGCAGGGCGAAGGTGAACTGCGGCCGGTAGCCGTCGTCGAAGCTGAGCACGACTGGTTTCGGCGGCAGGGTGCCGCCGTGATACCAAGCCGCCTCGACCTGTTCCAGCGTCACCGCCTGGTAGCCGTTTTCGTCGAGCCATTCGAGCTGGTGGCGGAAGTCCGGGCGGGAGACGTAGAGCTCGGGGTAAGGAACTTCGCCCTCCGGTTCGCCGAGCACGTGGTACTCGAGGATCGGCACCGGCCCGGTATGCGGTTCCCAGTCGGGCTGCGGGGTCGAGTTGCGCACCTTGCCGCCTTCCGAGCCTCCCCCTTGGCCACCCGAGCCCTTCTCCCCACCCTGCTTCCCCGTCGTGGCAGAGCTTTGTCTCGCTATGTGAGACGAACCACTGCCACGCGAGGAGGAGCGGCCGCCGGAGGCCAGGGCGATCACTGCGATCACGGCGACGATCACCGCTGCCAGGGCGCCGAAGGCGACGATGCGGCGGCGGCGGATCTGGCGCTTGCGGTCGACGCGGCGGCGCTGCAACGCCTGGCGGCGCTCGTCCGGTACTTCGGGTCCGTTTGCTCCCTCGCTCGCCATCCGCGCAGGCGATC
Source organism: Solirubrobacterales bacterium (assembly GCA_035542315.1). GTDB lineage: Bacteria > Actinomycetota > Thermoleophilia > Solirubrobacterales > 70-9 > VAYN01. Next base: position 9,454 of record DATKLT010000054.1, read on the forward strand.
ATGGTAGGGAAGGCTCGCGATGTCGAGTCGAACCCGATGAGTCCAGGAACCGCCAGACAAGACGATCTCGCCCAGGCGCTGCGCGAGACCTATCCCGAGCTGGAGCGCGTCGCGGCCGTCGGCGGCGATCGCGTCTTTCTCGTCGGCGGCGCCGTTCGCGATCTGCTGCTCGGCCAGGGCCGCTCCGATCTCGACGTCGCCGTGATCGGCGATCCGGAGGTGCTGGCGGCGGCGCTCGGCGCCGACACCGTCGCCGCCCACGAGCGCTTTTCCACCGCCAAGGTGAGGCTCGACGGCCACGAGCTCGACCTCGCCGCTGCCCGCACCGAGGCCTACGAGAGCCCAGGGGCACTGCCCACGGTGGCGCCCGCCGCGACGATCGAGGCCGACCTCGCGCGCCGCGACTTCACGATCAACGCGATGGCGGTGCCGCTGGCCGAGCCCGGTCGGCTTCTCGACCCGCACGGCGGCCGCGCCGACCTCGGTGCCGGCCTGCTCCGTGTCCTGCACCCGGGCTCCTTCGCCGACGACCCTACCCGGGCGCTGCGCGCCGCCCGCTACGCCTCGCGCTTCGGCTTCGCCCTGGAGCCGGGGACCGAGGACCTGCTCCGCGCCGCCGACCTCGCGACCGTGTCGGAGGAGCGCCGCCGGGCCGAGCTACTGCGCCTCGCGAGCGAACCGACCGGGCCCGCGGGCTTTGCCCTGCTCGAGGCGTGGGGCCTGGTCGAGCTGCGCCCCGGCGGCGCTGAGCTGGCTGCCGCCGTCGCGGCCCTGCTCAAAGGCGAGCGGTGGAGGGGGGAGGCGGAGCGCCCCGGGGCGGTTCTCGCCGCCGCTTGCGGTCCACCCGGCCGAGAGATGGAGCTGGCGCAGGAATCCCCGGACCGCCCGTCCCGAGCGGTCGCCCTCGCCCGCGGCCACAGCGGCGTCGAGCTGGTTCTGGCCCGGGCGCTCGGCGTCGCCTGGCTCGACCGCTACCTGGAGGAGTGGCGTGCGGTCGCACTCGAAATCGACGGCGACGACCTGATCGCCGCCGGTGTCCCCCGCGGACCGGCGCTCGGCCGCGGCCTCGCCGCCGCGCTCGACGCCAAGCTCGACGGTGAAGTCGCCGGCCGCAAGCAGGAGCTAGCCTGCGCCCTCGCCGCCGTCGGCGGCAGCTGATGGCAGAGCTCGTCCACGACATCGACCCCGCGCGCGTCCGTGCGAACGTCGAACAGGTCCGTGCCGAGGTCGGCCCGGACGTCGAAATTCTGGTCGCATGCAAGTACGTGCCGCTGGAGGAGATGGGGGCGCTGGCCAAGGCGGGGGTGACGCTCGTCGGCGAGAACCGCCAGCAGGACCTCGCCGCCAAGCACGATCGCTGGGGCGCTGGCTTCACCTGGGACTTCATCGGCAACCTGCAGAGCAGGAAGGTCAAGCAGATCCTGCCCCTCGTCCGGCTGATCCACTCGGTCGCCACCGACTCGGTGCTCGACCAGCTCGGCAAGCACGGCACCGAGAAGACCGAGGTGCTGGTCGAGGTCAACGTCGCCGAGGAGGAGGGGAAGGGCGGTGTCGCACCCGGTGACCTCGCCGAGTTCATCGCGCGCTGTCCGGTCCGCGTCTCCGGCCTGATGACGATGCCGCCGTTCAGCGCCGACCCAGAGGCCTCGCGGCCTCATTTCGCCCGCCTCGCGGAGCTCGCCGCCGCCAACGGCCTGAGCCGGCTTTCGATGGGAACCTCGCAGGATTGGCGGGTCGCCGCGCAGGAGGGGGCGACGATCATCCGTTTGGGGACCGTGCTGTTCGTGTGAATCGGCGCTAATCTCCCTGCAAGTGGCAAAAAGGAGTCGGCCGTTCGGGGCCGAAACACGCCCTACAGATGGCTCTTCGCGATAGCTGGCATAAAGCACTCGTCTACTTCGGCCTCGCCGAGGACCACGACTACGGCCCCGAATACGAAGACGACTTCGAGCCGGAAACGGGCTCGGAGGAAGTCTTCGAGGCGCGCCGCGAACGCGACCAGGGGTCGGTCCGCCGCCTGCCCACCTCGCGCCGCGCCCGGCGCGACGAGATAGATGACATCTTCGCCGACGATGAGCCGATCGCGGCCAGCCGCACCCGCACCCTGCGCCCGGTCGACAGCGGCGGCGACATCCAGGTCCACCTGGTGATCCCGCGCAACTTCAATGACGCCCAGCAGGTCGCCGACCAGTTCAAACGCTCGGTCCCCGTGATCCTCAATCTGCAGACCGCCGATCACGACCTCTCGAAGCGGATGATCGACTTCTGCTCCGGGCTCACCTACGCGCTGGACGGCGGCATGCAGCGGATCGCCGAGAAGATGTTCCTGCTGACGCCGCGCAACGTCGAGGTCTCCGCCGAGGAAAAGGCGAGGCTGATCGACAAGGGCTTCTTCAACCAGTCCTAGGTCTGGCGCAGGCTTGCGCCCCGCAGCGGATAGGGCGGGGGCTAGGCTCTCAACGTGACCATCGGCTTCGTCGGAGCTGGCAGGATCGCGGCCGCGCTGGCGCGCGGCTGGGCGGGGGAGGGGATGCTCTTTTCCGACTCTGGGTCCGGCCGGGCTCGGGGGCTCGCCGAGGAGCTCGGTGGGGAGGCGCTCGCCAACGAGGAGATCGCCGACCGTGCCGACCTGGTTGTGCTCGCGGTCGAGCCCGATGCGCTGACGGCGGTGGCGCCCGAGCTGGGCGCGGCACAGCGGATCGTCTCGTTGCTGGCCGGGATCCCGATGGTGCAGCTGCGCGCCGCCTTTCCTGCCGCTGCGGAAATTGTGAGGGCGCTGCCGAACGTCGGCGTCGAGGTGCGCCGCGGGGTCATTTGTCTCGCCGGGGACGCCTCGCCGGAGACCCGCAAGCTGTTGGACGCGCTCGGGCGCGTGGTCGAGGTCCCCGAGGAGCGGTTCGAGATTGCCAGCACCGTGGCGGGCTGCTCTCCCGCCTACTTGGCGCTGGCGCTGGAGGCGGTCGCCGACGCTGGCGCAGACGCAGGCCTCGAGGCAGACTTGGCGCGCGAGCTGGTGGTGGAGGCAGCGGTCGGCACCGCCGAGCTGCTGCGGAGCCGCGATTTCGCCGAGCTGCGAAACGCCGTCTCGACGCCGGGCGGCAGCACCGAGGCGGGGCTGCTTACCTTGGACGATGCCGGCGCCCGCCGTGCGTTCGAAGCGGCCGTCGCGGCCTCATTGGAGAGAATGCGCAGATGATCCTCGCCTCGGCCAAGATCAGCGTCGCCGACTACGTCGCTGCGCTGTTCACCGTCTACTTCATCCTGATCTTGCTCAACATCCTGCTCTCGTGGGTGCCGCGCATGCCGTACCGGCCGTGGCTGCGCGCCGTCGTCGACTTCATCACGGAGACGACCAACCCCTACATCAACTTCTTCCGGCGCTTCACCCGGCCGGTCGGCGTAGGCGGCGTCGGCAGCATCGACATCGCCCCGATGATCGCGATCGTCGTCCTCCTCGTCGCCGAGGGGGTCCTGGTCGGCGCGATCCTGAGATGACCAGAGCCGCCTCCGGCGCCTGGTGGCGAGCCGGTGCCGTTTGCCTGGCCGTCCTCGCCGCCGACCAGGCCAGCAAGGCGGTCGTCGAGCACGACCTGGTCGTCGGCGAGAAGGTCGACGCGGTCGGCCCCCTGAAGCTGACTCTCGCCCACAACGAAGGAATCGCTTTTGGGCTCGCCGGCGGCTCGGGCGCGCCCCTCGTCGTCTTCACCCTGATCGGCCTCGGCGTCGTCCTCTACCTCTTCGCTCGCGAGCCGGGGCGGCCGCTGATGTGGCTGGCGGCAGGCCTGCTGGCCGGGGGCGCGCTCGGCAACCTCACCGACCGCGTCCGCCACGGCTCGGTCACCGACTTCGTCGACCTGCCGCACTGGCCGCCCTTCAACCTCGCCGACAGCGCCATCACCTGCGGCGTCCTGATCCTCGCCTTCATCTATCTCCGCGAAGCCCAGCGGGTACCAGATGGAACCTGAGCTGACGCCACGGGTCGTCCACCTCGACGACTCGCTCGCGGTCGTCGACAAGCCGGCGGGGCTGGTCGTCCACCCGGCGCCGAGCCACAGCGGCCCGACTCTGGTCGATGCATTGGTCGAGATCCTCGGCGGTGGTGCCGACCCCGAGCGGCCAGGGATCGTCCACCGGCTCGACAAGGGCACCAGCGGACTGCTCGTCGTCGCTCGCGACGACGCCGCACATGCGGCGCTGCAGGCCCAGGTGCAGCGCCGCGAGGTCGAACGCGTCTACCTGGCGCTGGCCGGAGGGCGGCTCGGCTCGCGGACCGGGACGATCGACGCGCCGATCGGCCGCGCTTCGCGGCAGCGGCACCGGATGGCGGTCTCGGGCGCCGCCGCCCGGCAGGCCCGCACTCACTTCGAGGTGCTCGAGCTGCTGCCGCGGGAGAGCTACCTGGAGGCGAAGCTGGAGACCGGGCGCACCCACCAGATTCGTGCCCACTTCGCCGCCATCGGGCACCCCCTGAGCGGCGACGAGACCTACGGCGGCGCGGCTCGGTACGGCCTCCAGCGCCAGTTCCTGCACGCCCACCGGCTCGCCTTTTCTCACCCCGGGAGCGGCGAGCGGATGAGCTTCACCTCGCCGCTGCCGGCCGATCTCGAGGCGGCCCTGGAGGCCGCCCGCGTTGCCTAGGAGGGTCTAGCGAAACCCGCGGCTGTCGACCGGCGAGCGCCGGACCAAGCGATGCAAGGACGCAGGGAGGCCGAATAGCAGCGCTATTTGGCCGACCGAGGACGCCGCAGCGCGCCGTGTCCGCCGCCGCCGGGCGCGGGCGCGGGTTTCTCTAGACCCTCCCGAGCTCGGCCCTCTACAATCCGCGCTTCGGAAAACTAACCCTCGTTCGCGAGCGAGCCTGGTCCTGCCCGACCACCTACGAAGTCGGGTCCAGGCGAGCGGAGCGGGGCGATTCGCCCAAAACCCAAGGAGAAGCAAGAATGCCAGAGGCAGGCCTGAAAGAGCTGCTCGAGGCCGGAGTTCACTTCGGCCATCAGACGCGCCGCTGGAACCCGAACATGCGCCGTTTCATCTTCGGCGAACTGGACGGGATCCACATCATCGACCTGATCCAGACCGAGGCGCTGCTGGAGAACGCGCGCCGCTTCGCTGGCGAGCTCGCCAGCGGCGGCGGCACGGTGCTCTTCGTCGGCACCAAGAAGCAGGCCCGCGACACGGTCCAGGAATGGGCCGAACGCTGCCAGATGCCCTACGTCAACAAACGCTGGCTGGGCGGGCTGCTGACCAACTTCAACACGATGTCGGGCCGGATTGCCCGCCTGCACGAGCTCAACGGCTGGAAAGAGGAGGGCAAACTCGACCTCCTGCCGACCAAGGAGCGGATGGGGATGGAGGCCGAACTCGCCAAGCTCGAGTTCAACCTCGGCGGCGTTCGCGACATGGACCGGCTGCCCGACGCGGTCTTCGTCACCGACCTCAAAACCGAGGAGATCGCGGTGCACGAGGCGGCTCGGCTGCGGATCCCGATCATTGGCCTGGTCGACACCAACTGCGACCCGACGCCGGTCGACTACGTGATTCCCGGCAACGACGACGCGATCCGCTCCTGCGAGCTGGTGATCGGCACGATCGGCGGCGCGGTCGAGGAGGGCTCGAGCGCCTGGCGGGTGCAGGAGGAGAAGCGTCTCGCGGAGGAAATGGCGCGACGCAAAAAGGAGGAGGAAGAGCGGCGCAAGCGGGAGGAGGAAGAGAAAGCGCGGGTTGCGGCCGAGGAGGCTAAAAAGGCTGCCGAGGAAGCCGCGAAAGCGGCTCAAGCCACTGCTGCCGCGGCTGCCGCCGCGAAAGAGCCCCGGGCTGCGGGTCCTGTCGCCGGTGGAGGCGCCTCGTCCTCGCAGGCTGCGGGCGAGACGCCCCCACCCGCGCCACCCGCAGCAGAGGCCGCGCCGGCGGCAGCCGCGGCTCCTGCCGCTCCGGAGAAATCTGCCGCGGCTCCTGCCGCTCAGGCTGCCACCGAGGAGACCACTCCGGCTCCCGCCGAGGGAGCTGGCGGGACCTCGGGCGAGGCTGAGACGACTGAGAATGCTGAGGAGTCGAAATGAGCGTGTCCGCTGCTGACGTGAAGGCGCTCCGGGATCGGACCGGGGCGGCGATGATGGACTGCAAAGCGGCGCTGACCGAGGCCGAGGGCGACACCGAGCGGGCGATCGAGCTGCTGCGGGTCAAGGGCCAGGCCTCCGCCGCCAAGCGCGAAGGGCGCGGCACCGAAGAGGGCGTCGTCTCCTCCTATATCCACGCCAACGACAGGGTCGGGGCGATGGTCGAGGTCCAGTGCGAGACCGACTTCGTCGCTCGCAACGAGGACTTCAAGGCCTTCGCCTACCAGGTCGCCCTGCACGTGGCGGCGACGGCGCCGAGCTATGTCTCCAGCGAGGAGATCCCGGCCGAGGAGCGCGACGCCGAAAAGAAGGTGTTCGAAGAGAAGGCGCGCGAAGAAGGCAAGCCCGACAACGTCGTCGAGAAGATCGTCGAGGGCCAGCTCAGCAAGTGGGCGAGCGAGGTCGCGCTGCTCGATCAGACTCACGTCAACGCCGAGAAACACGACTCGAAGACGATCGAGGAGCTGCGCCAGGAGCTGGCGGCGAAGACGGGCGAGAACGTCCGCATCGCGCGCTTCGCGTATTTCCGCGTCGGCGAAGACTGATCCCGACGGATTAGAGTCTTCGCGACGTGACCAGTCCTCCCGAGCCACGATTCGGGCGCATCCTGCTGAAGCTCTCCGGCGAGGCCCTGATGGGCGAGCTGGAGTACGGCACCGACGGCGCCGAGGTCGAGCGCATCGCCCGCCAGGTGGCGGCCGTGCGCGGGCGCGGGGTGGAGGTGGCGATCGTCGTCGGCGCCGGCAACATCTACCGCGGCCTCGACGGCGCCGCCAAGGGGATGGACCGCGCCACCGGCGACTACATGGGGATGCTGGCGACCGTGCTCAACGCGCTCACCCTGCAGGACGCGCTGGAGAAGCTCGGCCAGTACACGCGGGTGCTCTCCGCGATCGACGTCAAGGAGGTAGCCGAGCCCTACATCCGCCGCCGCGCGATGCGCCACCTGGAGAAGGGCCGCGTCGTGATCTTCGCCGCCGGCACCGGCAACCCGTTCTTCACCACCGACACGGCGGCGGCGCTGCGCGCCCTGGAGATCCACGCTGAGGCGATCCTGATGGCCAAGAACGGGGTCGAGGGCGTCTACGACTCCGACCCGGCGACGAATCCCGACGCCAAGTTCATCGCCAAGATCAGCCACCGCGAAGCGATCGAGCGCGGGCTCAAGGTGATGGACTCGACCGCGCTCTCGCTCTGCATGGACAACGAGCTGCCGATCTACGTCTTCAACATGGCCGACGAGACGAACATAGATAGGATCGTCTCCGGCGAGAAGGTGGGCACGCTGGTCTCCAACGGGCCGGCCGCAGAGTGAGGAGCCAAGACCGGTGGAGATGATCGACGAACTTCTCGATGACGCGAAGGGCCGGATGGCAAAGTCGGTTGAGTCCAGCCGCAACGAGCTGGCCACCGTGCGCACCGGGCGTGCTTCCCCGCACCTGCTCGACCGCATCGTCGTCGACTACTACGGCAGCCCGACCCCGCTCAAGCAGCTCGCCAACGTTGCCGCCTCAGACGCCCGCCTGCTGACCGTTACGCCCTTCGACAAGGGCGCGTTGGGGGCGATCGAGAAGGCGATCCAGGAGTCCGACGTCGGCCTCACGCCGAGCAACGACGGCAACCTGATCCGGCTGCAGATCCCGGAGATGACCGAGGAGCGGCGGCGGGAGATGGTCAAGGTCGTCCACGGCGTCGCCGAGGAGGGCCGGGTCGCGGTTCGCAACGTGCGCCGCGACGTGATGAGCGATCTGCGCGAGCTGAAGAAGGAAGGCGAAGCCGGCGAGGACGACGAGCGCCGCGCCGAGGCGACGCTGCAGAAGCAGACCGACGAGGCGGTCGCCGAGATCGACTCGCTGCTGAAGGCCAAGGAACAAGAAGTCCTCGAGGTGTAAGCGGGCCGCATGGGTGGCCCCCGCTACGTGGCGATCATCACCGACGGCAACGGCCGTTGGGCGCAGCGGCGCGGGTTGCCGGTGATCGAGGGCCACCGGGCCGGCGCCGACGTGGTCAAGGAACGGCTGCGCGACGCGGCCGAGCTCGGGATCGAGGAGCTGACCGTGTTCTCGTTCTCGACCGAGAACTGGAGCCGCTCCGAGGAGGAGGTCGCGGGGCTGATGCGGATGTTCGGCGAGCGGATCGCCTCCGAAACGCCGGAGCTGAACCAGGAAGGGGTGCGGATGCGATTCGTCGGCCGCCGCGAGGGGGTCGCGGCCGAGCTGGTCGAGCGAATGCGGTGGGCAGAAGCCGAGACCGCCGGCAACCAGCGGATCACGCTCTTCGTCGCCTTCAACTACGGCGGCAGGGCGGAGATCGTCGACGCGGCGCGAAGCTTTACGGAGGGGACGGAGGAGGACTTCCGCCGTCACCTCTACGCACCAGAGATGCACGATCCAGACCTCCTCATAAGAACGAGCGGCGAGCAGCGGATCTCCAACTATCTGCTCTGGCAGTGCGCCTACTCGGAGCTCGTCTTCCGCGAGGAGCTCTGGCCCGACTTCGACCGCGCCTGTTTCGAGGCGGCGCTGGCCGAGTACGAGACGCGGCAACGCCGCTTCGGGGCTCGGACGTGACCGTGGAGCTGTTCGACGACGAGATGCTGGAGCCCGAGCGCCCGCCGCGGCGCCAACCGCCGCCTCCGCGCCAGCCGCGCAAACGCGGTCTCAACGGGGAGACGGCGAAGCGGATCCTCGTCGCCCTGCCCTGGATCGTCTTCGCGATCGCGATCACCGTCGCCGGCGGCATCGTCTTCGCCGTCGCGATGCTGGCTATCGGCGCCATCTGCCTGCGCGAGTACATCGATCTGACCGAGGACGCGCGGCCGCTCGCGATCCCCGCCTACCTGGCGGTGGCCGCGATGATCGTCGCCGCCCATTTCGGCACCGCCTACAGCGTCCTGCTCGTCCTCGCCGCCGCCTTCCCCGTGATCTTCGTCTTCGGCGTCAACGCGAAGAACCGCGACGGCTTCACCGTCTCCTTCGCGATCACCCTGCTCGGCATCGTCTGGATCGGGCTGCCGCTGGTCCACGCGGTCCTGCTCCGGGACCTGCCCAACCATGGCGCCGCGCTGCTCGTTGACGTCCTCGTCGGCACCTTCGTCACCGACACCGCCGCCTACGCGACCGGGCGCATGTTCGGCAGTCACAAAGTGGCGCCGACGATCTCGCCCAACAAGACCGTCGAGGGGCTGATCGGCGGCTTCATCATCGGCACGATGGGCTTCTGGTTCGCCGGCCTCTACCAGGACTGGCTCTCCGGGGTCGACGCGCTGATCATCGGCGCGGCGGTCGCCGCCGCCGCCCCGGTCGGCGACCTCTTCGAGTCGATGGTCAAGCGCGATCTCGGCCGCAAGGACACCGGCACTCTCTTCGGCCCCCACGGCGGCATCCTCGACCGCCTAGACGCCGTCTTCTTCACCGTAGTAGTCGGCTACTACCTCGCCGTAGCCCTCGTCTACTGACGCCGAGGTTGCCTTTTGCCCTCGCATACCGGGCAAAAGGCAACCTCGGCGAAGCGGGTGGCTTTAGAGGACTCGTAGGGTTGGCTCCGTATCCTCTGGCGAGGATGAAGAAGGTGCTCATACTGGGGTCGACCGGCTCGATCGGGACCCAGGCGCTGGAGGTGATCGCCGCTTCCGAGGAGCTGCAGGTCGTCGGCCTCGCCGCTGGCTCGGGCTGGGAGCTTGCGCTGGCGCAGGCGCGCGAGTTCGGCGTGCCTGCGGTCGCGATCGCCGATCGCGACGCCGCCACCAGCGCGGCCGAGTCCTGGAGCGGCCGCGTGCTCGCCGGCGAGGAGGGCGTGCGCGAGCTGATCGCGACCTCCGGGGCCGACCTCGTCCTCAATGGGATCGTCGGCGCCGCTGGCCTCGCCTCGACCGTCGTTGCCCTCAGCGAGGGGATCGACGTTGCGCTGGCCAACAAGGAGAGCCTCGTCCTCGGCGGCGAGCTGGTGATGGCGCTGGCCGAGGCGAAGGGGGCGCGGCTCCTGCCCGTCGACTCCGAGCATTCGGCGCTGCACCAGCTGATTGCCGCGACCGCGCCCGGCACGGTGCGCAAGCTGGTGCTGACCGCCTCCGGCGGCCCCTTCCGCGGCCGCGCCGACCTCAGCGGCGTCAGCGTCGAGGACGCGCTCGCGCACCCGACCTGGCGGATGGGAGGCCGGATCACGATCGACTCGGCGACGCTGATGAACAAGGGCTTCGAGGCGATCGAGGCGCACCATCTCTTCGCCGTCCCCTACGGGCGAATCGAGGTCGTCGTCCACCCGCAGTCGCTGATCCACTCGCTGGTCCAGCTCAATGACGGCGCCTCGCTCGCCCACCTCGGTCATCCCGACATGCGGGTGCCGATTTCCTACGCGCTGCACTACCCCGACCGCGCCGACGTCGACGTGCCGCAGCTCGACCTCGCCGCGGTCGGCTCGCTGACCTTCGAGCGGCCCGACCTCGAGACCTTCGCCTGCCTGCGCCTTGCCCTGGCTGCGGGCGAGGCGGGGGGGACGGCGCCGACCGTCCTCAACGCCGCCGACGAGGTCGCCGTCGCCGCCTTCCTCGCCGAGCGGATCCCGTTCACCGGCATCGCCGCCGTGATCGAGCGCGTCCTGGAGGAGATGCCGGCCCAGCCGGTCACCCACTTCGACGACCTCTTCGCCGCCGACGCCGAGGCTCGCGAGCGCTCCGAGGAGCAGGTTCGGGGGTTGACGACGGCATGAGCTGGCTCCTCGTATTCCTTGGCTTCTGCCTGCTGATCATGCTGCACGAGGCGGGCCACTACGTCGCCGCCAAGGCGACCGGGATGCGGGTCGAACGCTTCTTCCTCTTCTTCGGGCCGACGATCTGGTCGTTCAAGCGCGGCGAGACCGAGTACGGGATCAAATCGATCCCGCTCGGCGGCTACGTGAAAATCAACGGCATGAACCCGGAGGAAGAGATGCCTCCGGGGGAAGAGCACCGCGCCTACTACCGGCAGAAGGTCTGGAAGCGGATCGTGGTCGTCGCGGCGGGACCCGCGGTGAACATCGTGCTGGCGTTCCTGATTCTGTTCGCCGTTTTCAGGATCGGCGGGGTGGCGGTCGAAGAATCCCGGCCGGTGGTTGGCGCGACGAGCAACGGCTCTCCGGCTGCCGAAGTGCTCCGTCCTGGAGATGCGGTCGTTGCCGTTGACGGTCAGTCGGTGCGGGAATCCAAAGGCAACGCCTGGTTCGACGAGTTCAAACAGGCGGTTTCCTCGCACAAGTGCTCTGGCACGCAGGTCGACGGTTGTGTGGCGGCAACGCCCGTCAGCATTACCGTTAGACGCAACGGTCAGCTCAAGACCTTCGAGGTCCGCCCGACCTACAGCGCCGAAGAAGGGCGCATGCTTGTCGGCCTCGCGTTCGAAGTGAACGGCCACTGGGTCCCGGTTGGCACGTCGAGCGCGATCAGTCGCTCGCTCGATGACATGTGGGAAGTTGCGAGCAAGACGGGTTCCGTCTTCGGCCGAATATTCGAATCGAAGCAGAGGGAACAGATCTCAGGGGTGGTTGGGGTGACCGACGTCGGTCACCAGGCGGTCGAAGCCGGCTGGCGGCAGGCGCTGCTGCTCCTCGCCCTCGTCAGTCTCTCGCTCGGGGTGATCAACCTGTTGCCGATCCTTCCGCTCGACGGCGGTCACATCTTCTGGGCGATCATCGAGAAACTTCGCGGCGAAGCGGTCTCGTTGCGGGTGATGGAACGGGCCAGCATCATCGGCTTCGCCCTGGTCGCGATGCTTTTCTTCATCGGTCTCTCGAACGACATCGGCAGGATCACGGGCGAAGGCTTCAACGTCCGGTAACAGGTCCGCCACCGGACCCAGATAACCTCTGCATATGGCATCAAAACGCCAGATATTCGTTGGCAGCGTGCCGATCGGCGGCGGCGCGCCGGTCGCGGTGCAGACGATGACGAAGACCGAGACCGCCAACCTGGCGGCGACGATGGAGCAGATCCGCAAGGTCGCCGACGCCGGCGCCGACCTGGTCCGCTGCGCGGTGCCGCGCGAGCAGGACGCCGAGGCGCTGAAGACGATCGTCAGGGAATCGCCGATCCCGGTGATCGCCGACATCCACTTCAATCACACGCTGGCGCTGAAAGCGATCGACGCCGGTGCCCACTGCATCAGGCTCAACCCGGGCAACATCGGCGGCCGCGAGAAAGTCGCCGAGGTCGCGGTCAAGGCCAACGAAAAGGGAGTGCCGATGCGGATCGGGGTCAACTCCGGCTCGCTGCCCAAGCACCTGCACGAGCTCGAGCGCGAGAGCCCGGTCGAGGCGCTGGTCGCCGCCGCGGTCGAGTTCGTCGAGCTGATGGAGGGCCTCGACTTCGAAAACTTCAAGGTCTCGATCAAGTCGACCAACGTGCCCTACACGATCGCCGCCAACCGCCTGCTGTCCGAGAAGATCCCCTACCCGCTGCACCTTGGCGTCACCGAGGCGGGGACGAAATGGTCGGGCTCGCTGAAATCGGCGGTCGGCCTGGGGACGCTGCTCGCCGACGGGGTGGGGGACACGATCCGGATCAGCCTCTCGACCTTTCACGCCGAGGAGGAGGTCAAGGTCGCCTGGGAGATCCTCAAGGCGCTGCAGCTGCGCGAGCGCGGCCCGGTCCTGATCGCCTGTCCGACCTGCGGCCGCCTGCAGTTCGACATGGACTCGGTCGTCGCCGAAATCGAGCAG
>DATKLT010000055.1:0-14214 GCA_035542315.1 Solirubrobacterales bacterium
TGTTCGTGAGAGAGGGGGTGTCCACACCGCCCCGCCCGCTACGCTTCCCACCCGATGGCCCTCGCCGACGACTTCCAAGGGATCCTCGACGCGCTTCCGCCCGACTGGACGGACCTCGAGGTCGATCTGAAGATCGCCGACGAGAGCCGCTACATCGACTGCGCAGTGGCGCTGAGCCAGGTCAACGCCCAGCCCTACTCGCGCTACGAGTGGCACTGGCGGCTGCTCGTCGCCCACAGTTTCGGCCACGCCGCCGCCGCCGAGAGCGTCAAGGGCGTTCTGGCAAAGCTCGACGCCGACGGCGTCAGCGGCGAGATGCGGGTCGCCGAGGTTCGCGAGGGCCGCTCCGAGGCGGTGCAGATGTGGGGGCGCCCGGAAAGCGTCCGCGAGGAGTTCCGCCAGCGCCGCGCGATCTAGCGGTGGCCCGCGTCCTCAGCATCGCCACCGACCTGATGCTTGCCAGCCGGGTCGACGCCGGCCTCACCGCCGCCGGCCACCACGTGATCCTCGCCCAGTCGGTCGCGGCGGCGCCGCTCGACGAGGCGGAGCTGATCGTCGCCGACCTCGACGTCGCGGACCCGCGGGAGCTTGCCGCCACCGGCGTGCCGGTGCTCGGCTACTACTCGCACGTCGACACCGACACGCGTGCGGTGGCAGAGACGGCCGGTCTGGACCTCGTCGTCCCGCGCTCGCGCATGTCCCGCGAGCTCCCGGACCTGGTTGAACGCCTACTCGCCTAGGTCGAACGCCGCGTCGACGTCGAGCGGCTTTTCGAGCAGGCCGTGTTCCAGGTCCCAGGCGGCCCAGGCTTCGAGGATGCCGAGCTTGAACGGGAGCGGGTGCAGGACGGGGAGGAGGACGCGCAGCTGGGCCGCCTGGTCGGCCCGTTCGAGCGCCGGGTCGGCGGCCAGCAGGTCGCCGAGGGCCTGTTGCGGGTGGGTCTCGGTGAAGGCGTAGCCGCGGCGGGTTGCGTCGACCATCGCTTCGACCAGCTCGGGGTCGGATTCGAGCGTCTTCTTGGAGGTGGCGAGGACCAGCTCGGGGTAGGGAGGAGCGCCGTAGCGGTCGACTTTGAAGATCCGCAGCGGCACGCCGAGGCCTTCCAGCGCGACCCCCTCGGCGTTCCAGAAGCCGGTCGCGGCGGCGACCCTGCCCGCCGCCAGCGAGGAGACCGCGTTGAAGCCGATCGTCACCTCGTTCACCGCTTCGGGGTCGCCGCCGGCGGCGCTGACCTCGGAGTCGACGACGGCTTCGTCGGAGGGCAGGCCGGTGACGCCGACGCTGCGGCCTTCGAGATCGCGGGGCGAGCGGATGCCCTCGTCGCCGCGGGCAAGGACCGCGGCCAGCGGCCGCTGCACCAGCGGCATCAGCCCGACCAGCGGCAGACCGCGCTCGCGGGCGATGCCGAGGTCGTGGATGTCGAGGATCGCGAAGTCAGTGCGGCCGGCGGCGAGGAGTTTCGGCGCGTCGGTCGATTCGCCCGGCTGGTGGACCGTGAGGTCGATGCCGGCGTCGGCGTAGAAGCCTTCGGCTGAGGCCGCGTAGATGCCGGAATGGACCGCGTTGGGCGTGAAGTCGAGCACCAGGCTCGCGCCTTTCGGCGCGCCCGGTTCCGCGCCGCCCCCGCCGCAGCCGGCGACGCCGGCGAGCAGCAGAGCGGCCGCCAGCAGCGCGACAGCCCGTCTCATCTGGGCCGGCAACCTAGTTCATTAAGCGAATATGGGTAGACTGCCCGCCGTTTAGCGATCCCAGGCGAGGAGGAGTGAAGTGCAGGAAAGAGGGCTGTCCGCATACCTGGCTGAGTTGATCGGCACGTTCTTGCTGGTCTTCTTCATCACCAGCGTCGTGACGCTGTTCGTGTCTGTGGGCGGCTCGACCGCATTCGGGTCCGACTTCGCCGTCGTCGGCTTCGTCCAGGGGCTCACTCTGTTCGGCGTGATCGTGATGTTCGGCGCCGTCAGCGGCGGCCACTTCAACCCGGCCGTCACCCTGGCCGCGGCGACGATCCGCAAGATCAACCCGCTCGACGCGGTGATCTACGTCCTCGCCCAGCTGATCGGCGCCGTCCTCGGCGCGCTGCTGACCAAGGAGCTGCTCAAGGACGAGGGCCAGGCCACCCACTACGGGGCCGGCAAGATCAGCCCGCTGCTGAGCGGCAACTTCGCCGGTTCGGTCGTCGAGGGGATCGGCGTATTCGCTCTCGTCCTCGTCATTCTCGCCGTCGTCTTCTCGAAAAAGAGCGTCAAGGACTGGGGTCCGCTGGCGATCGGCACCACCTTCGTCTTCCTCGTCATGGTCGGCGGCCCGCTGACGGGGGCCTGCTACAACCCCGCCCGCTGGTTCGGCGCCGCGTTGGTCGGCGAATCGTGGGGCGGCGTCTGGCCGTTCCTGGTCGGTCCGATCGTCGGCTCACTGCTCGCCGTTGCTGTCTGGCGCTTCGTGATCGAGGCCGGCGGCCCGGCTCCGACCGAGCCGCCGCAGCGTGTGGCGCCCGCCGCCGCGCCGAAAAAATAGGCGGCGACGCACTCGGCTGAGAGGAGCTGGCGGACGCCGCCAGCCCCGCGTTGGCCCGCAGGGCGCGTGCGGTAGTTTGGGGCAGGTGCAGCGGGTTACTTTCTCCCGAAACTTCACCCTCTCCCTCTCCCGGACCTGCCAGTGCTACTGCAAGTACTGCGCGTTCGCGACCCACCAGGCCCACCTCCACGCCCCTGAGGACGTCGAACGGATACTCGACGAGGCGGTCCGCCGCAAGACCAAGGAGCTGCTCGTCCTCACTGGGGAGCGGCCCGAGGTCAACCCCGTCGTCGCCGAGCGGCTGACGACTTGGGGGCACGAGGATTTCACCGCTTATGTGGTCTGGGCCTGCGAGCGGGCGCTCGAGCGCGGCATGCTCCCGCACACCAACCTCGGCGTCCTCAACAAGGAAGATCTCGCCCGCCTGCGCGAGGTCACCGCCTCCCAGGGTCTGATGCTGGAGTCCGTCGACGAGCGCCTGGCGGACACCGTCCACGCCGGCTCTCCGACCAAGCACCCTCAGGCGCGCCTGGCGACGATCGAAGCAGCCGGTGAGCTGAAGATCCCGTTCACGACCGGCATCCTCGTTGGCATTGGCGAGAGCGAGGAGTCGCGTGTGGGGTCCCTGGAAGCCCTCGCTGCCGTCCACCAGCGCCACGGCCACATCCAGGAGGTCATCCTGCAGAACTTCGTGCCGCACCCCCGCTACTACGGGGCCGAGGTGGCCGACATCGCCAATGCTGCATCGCGTGAGCGGTGGGCCGGTGGGGACACCCTCTCGGGAGCAACAGATGGGGAGGCTCCCGAGAGGGCGTCCCCACCGGCCTCATCGGGTTCGGGGGTGCCCCTTCCGGATTGGGCCAATCCGGTTGGCGTACCGGAGATCAAGCGGCTTATAGCTGAGGCCAAGCGCCTGATGCCGGATGTCGGTATCCAGGTGCCGCCCAACCTCTCCGACTTCTGGCCGGAGCTGGTCGAAGCCGGGGCCACCGACCTGGGGGGGCTCTCGGCCAACGGCGACCACATCAGCCCCGAGGAGCCCTTCCCGAGCCCGCACCAGGTCAGGAAGGAGCTGGCCCCGCGCGGCTATGCCCTGACCGAGCGCCTCTGCGTCTACCCCCAGTACATGGACCCCGAGTGGATGGAGCAGGGCGTCCTCGACGTGATCAAGCTGAAGTACTGGAGCTTCATCCCGCGGCGCGGCTCGGGGCGGCGCTCGGAGGAGACGATCGACCCGGGCCTGGCTGCGGAGGCGATCGCCAAGGGCCGCGAGGGCGAGATCCTCAGCGAGGACGAGCTGACCGCGCTCTTCGCCGAGACCCGCCCCGAGGTGATCGAGGCGATGCGGGTCGCCGCCGACGGACTGCGGGCCGAACTCGCCGGTGACCTCGTCACCTTCGTCGTCAACCGCAACATCAACTTCACCAACGTCTGCACCGTCGGCTGCGCCTTCTGCGGCTTTGGCCAGGGTCGTCGCTCACCCGACGCCTACGAAGTCTCCGAGGCGGACTTCGCGGCACGGATCGAGGACGCGGTCGCCTTTGGCGCCACCGAGCTCTGCATGCAGGGGGGCATCCACCCCGACCTGACCCTGGAGGAGTACGGGCGCTGGTTGGCGCTGGCCAAGGAGGTGGCCCCCCAGCTGCACCTCCACGCCTACTCGCCGATGGAGATCGACCACGCCTGCGAGCGCTCCGGGCGCTCCCCGCGGGAGGTCTTCGAGTACCTGCTGGAATGCGGCCTGGGCTCGACCCCCGGGACCGCGGCCGAGGTGCTGGACGACGGCGTCCGTCAGCGGATCTCCCCCAACAAGCTGCCGGTCGCCCGTTGGGTGGAGATCATCGAAGCCTCCCACGCCGCCGGCCTGCGCTCGACCTCGACCGTGATGTTCGGCCACATCGAGGAGCCCCGCGAGCTGGCTCGTCACATGCGGGTGATCCGCTCCCTGCAGGAACGGACCGGCGGCATCACCGAGTTCGTCCCGCTCAGCTTCATCCCCTTCAACACCTTGCTCGGCCGCACCCACGGGATCGAGGAGATCTCGATCGCCGAGAACCTCAAGCACACCGCCGCCTTCCGCCTCGCCCTCGGCCACACGGTCACCAACCTGCAGGCCTCCTGGGTGAAGATGGGCTTGGAGGGGGCGACCGAGGCGCTGCGCTGGGGTGTCAACGACCTCGGCGGGACGCTGATGGAGGAGAACATCAGCCGCATGGCCGGCTCTCAGCACGGCGTCCGCCTCGAGCCCAGCCAGCTGATCGCCGCCGCGCGGGAGGCCGGCCGCGAAGCAGCCCAGCGCTCGACGCTCTATGAGGTGATCGAGCGCTATCCGCAGGCAGAGGCGGCCCCGGCGACCGCCGCTTGACGCCAGCCATAGCGGGTAGCTGGTTCCCAACCAACTAAGGAGGGAATCGTATGGATGGCGATGGGGTCAGCAACAAGGACGAGGCCAAGGGCCGCGTCAAGGAGGCGGCGGGCAATCTGACCGGCGACAAGGACCTGCAGCGCGAGGGCAAAGCCGACCAGGCCGCCGGCAAGGCCAAGAGCGGCATCGACAAAGTGACCGACAAGGTCAAGGACCTCCTCCACCGCGACTGATCGCTCAGCGGAAGAGGTCGTCCTCGGGGGGGCGGCGCAGAGCGGCGGCGCCCGGCCCGTCCTCGGCGCTGACGTGGTGGCCGAGGCCGCTGATGACGACGGCGGGAACGCCGCTGGCCTTGTCGCGAGCGAGGTCGGCGGCGCCCGCCGCCTCGTCGGCGATCGCGATCAGGGTCGCCTCGAGCTGGCGGCCACCGGCGTCGGTGCGCCCACGCCAGTCGTCGACTGGAGCTAGACCCGCGCAACCAATTGCCACCTCGGCCTGCCCTACCCGCCACGCTCGCCCGAATGAATCGCTGATCACGACCGCGATGCTGAAAGGGACCGCGCTCGTAATTTCGCGTCTCAGCCGTCGAGCCGAGGCGTCTGGATCGACCGGGAGGAGGCAGACGGTGTCCTCGTCGGGGACGTTGGAGCTGTCGATGCCGGCGTTGGCGCAGACGAAGCCGTGGCGGGTTTCGACGATCAGCACCGAGCGCTCGGCCCTGATCACGGCCCGCGACTCCTCCAGGATCAGCTCGACCAGGTTCGGCTCCTTGCCGAGCACCGCCGCCAGCTTGCGCGCTTCGGCCCCGGGGATCGCCGAGGAGAGCTTGCGCACCCGGCCCTCGGCCTTGGAGACGGCCTTCTGGGAGACGACGATCACGTCGCCGTCTCCCAGCTCGGCCCGTTCGGCGATCATCGCCCCCAGCGGCGCCCCCTCGGCGATCTCCGGCAGGCCGCCGACCCCGTGGATCCGCAGTTCGCTCATATGCCGAGTACCTTGGCGGTCCGCCGCGCCCGCCCCGGCCGCGCCGCCAGCTCGCGGGTGAGGGCGATCAGGTCGGCCGGGGTGTCGAGGTCGAGGCCCAGCGAGGGCAGCTCCTCGATCCCGTAGGGGATCCCCGCCGCGCGCGCCAGCTCGACGTGGCGGGCGCAGCTGCCCTCGCCGAAGGCGGGGACGATCGCGCTCGGCGGGTTGAGCAGGAGCGCGTTGGTGCCGGTCCCGTGGCGGTCGGGGACGACGCCGACGTAGGGCGTCGGCAGCCCGGACAGCAGGCCGTCGAGCTCCCGCGGGTCGAGCAGCGGGCAGTCGCCGGGAAGGAGGACGACGCACTCCGCGCCCTCGACTTCGGCTCTCGCGACGCCCGCCAGCGCCGCCTGGATATGCCCGGTGTCGGCGGGGTCGGGGACGACCTCGGCGCCGCAGTCGGCGGCCAGTTCCTGCGCGATCGGGTCGCCGGTGACGACGATCGTGCGCTCGACCTGGCGGGCGGCCGGGATCGCTTCCAGCACGTCCTCGACCATGGCCGCCATCAGCCGCCGCCGTTGCTCGGGGTCGAGGCCGGTGGCGAGGCGCTGCTTGGCGTCGTCGAAGTGCTTGACGGGGAGGACTGCCGTGGCCTTCACGACGGGGCCAGGGTCTCGGCGTAATCGAGGACGATGCGGGCGAGTCGGGCCCTGCCGCTGGCGCCCTCCATAAGGGTCGGCACCGCTAGGGTCGGAATCTCGTCCGGCGGCGGGTCGGGGTCGGCGTCGTCGACGACCATGGCGTCGATCAGGCCCGCGTAGAGGGAGGCGACTCCGGCCGCGGTGCTGGGCCGCCCGATTCCGGCCATGAAGCGGTCGGTCGGGCCCTTGACCACGGCGCCGGCGACGTAGGGGCTGACCGCGATGACCGGGGCGGGGGAGGCGGCGATCGCCTCGCGCATCCCGGGTACGGCGAGGATCGGGCCGATGCTGATCACCGGGTTCGAGGGGCCGATCACGATCGCCTCGGCGATCCGCAGCGCCTCCAGTGCCTCGGGGCTCGGCTCCGCTGCCCCGATCCCCTCCAGCTCGACCCCCAGTACCTCGGGCTGACCCCGGTCGAGGATCAGGTATTCCTGCAGGTCGCGGCGGCCGGCGGCGGTGATCACCTTGGTCCGCACCGGCGCGTCGCTCATCGGTAGCACCCGGGCCGGGACGCCGAGCCCGCGGGCGATCTGCGCCTGCGCTTCGGTAAGCCGGCCGCCGTCCTCGAGGAACTGGCGCCGGTAGAGGCAGGCGGCGAGGTCGCGGTCCGAGAGCCCGAACCAGCTCGGCGCCCCGAGCTGCTTCAGCCGCTCGTAGACGGTGAACTCGTCTTCGCGAATCCCCCAGCCGCGCTCCTCGTCGATTTCACCGCTGAGCCAGTAGGTGACTAGATCGGGGTCGGGGGAGACGTGAACGCCGAGCGCCTCGATGTCGTCGCCGGTGTTGGCGATCACCGCGAGGTCGGTGCCGACCTCGTCCTGGACCCCGGCGGCGAGCTTGGCGCCGCCGGTGCCGCCGGCGAGCAGCACGACCCGCATCAGCGGGCAGCTCGAGTGGGGGGCGCGAGCAGCATCGGCGGGCCAGTTTAGGGATAGGCCATATGCTGCCGCCAGTGCGACTGGAGGGACGCAAGGCACTGGTGACCGGGGGCGCCAGCGGGATCGGCGCGGCGATCGCCGCGCGCCTCGCCGCAGAGGGCGCCGAGGTCTGGGTCGGGGATGTCGACGCCGAGGGCGCCGAACGAGTCGCGGGAGAGATCGCCGGCCACGCGGTCGAGCACGACGTCACCTCGCTGGAGTCCTCGCAGGCGGCGGTGGCGGCGGCTGGCGGGACGCTCGACGTACTCGTCAACAACGCCGGCCTCGACGAGTTCGGCTTCTTCACGCAGACCACGCCCGAGCAGTGGCAGAAGGTGATCGCCGTCAACCTCGTCGGTGTCCTCAACTGCACCGCTGCGGCGCTGCCGGGAATGCAGGCGGCGCGCTACGGCCGCATCGTCAGCCTCTCCTCCGAGGCCGGCCGGGTCGGCTCCAAGGGCTCCGCGGTCTACTCGGCGGCGAAGGGCGGCGTGATCGCTTTCATGAAGACGATCGCGCGCGAGAATGCGCGCTACGGCATCACCGCCAACGCGATCGCCCCAGGCCCGATCGAGACGCCGCTCTTGATGGGAGCCAAAGAGCTCGGTGAGATCGGCGAGAAGCTGATCGACAACATGCGGGGAATGACCCAGCTCGGCCGTCTCGGCCAGCCCGAGGAGGTCGCCGCGGCCGCGGCGTTCCTCGCTTCCGAGGAAGCCAGCTTCGTCACCGGCGAGACGCTCGGCGTCAGCGGCGGCCTCGGCATGGTCTGACCCGATCTTGCGGTTGCCCTCGCAGTTTGTCGCCCACAGGGCGACAAACTGCGAGGGCAACCGCTGCCGCTCCGGCTTCCTCGTGGTTTCCACAGGGGCCTGGCGGCCGGTTGCACCGGTTTGCGTTACGGTGCGTGCGCATGGGAGGGCTTACGGGGAAGACGATGATCATCTCTGGCGGTAGCCGGGGGATCGGGCTGGCGATCGCGGTCAAGGTCGCTTCCGAAGGCGCCAACGTGGCGCTGCTCGCGAAGACCGCCGACCCGCACCCGAAGCTTCCGGGCACGATCTACACCGCCGCCGAGGAGATCGAGGCGGCCGGCGGCAAGGCGCTGCCGATCGTCGGCGACGTCCGCGAGGACGCCCAGGTCGAAGCCGCGGTGGCAAAGACCGTGGAGACCTTCGGCGGCATCGACATCTGCCTCAACAACGCCAGCGCGATCGACCTCAGCAAGACGCCCGACGTGCAGATGAAGCGCTACGACCTGATGCAGGACATCAACTGCCGCGGCAGCTTCCTGCTCGCCAAGTGCTGCATCCCGCATCTGCGCGAGGCTGAGAACCCGCACGTCCTCACCCTCTCGCCGCCGCTCAACCTGAACCCCTTCTGGGCCGGCAACAACCTCGCCTACACGATCGCCAAGTACGGGATGAGCCTCGTCACCCTCGGCCTCGCCGAGGAGCTGAAAGGGGACGGGATCGCCGCCAACTCGCTCTGGCCGCGGACGATCATCGCCACCGCCGCGGTGCAGAACCTGCTCGGCGGCGACGAGGCGATGGCGCGTTCGCGCAAACCGGAGATCATGGCCGACGCCGCCGCGGCGATCTTCGCCCGTCCCAGCCGCGAGGCGACCGGCAACTTCTACATCGACGACGACGTGCTGGCCGAAGACGGGATCACCGATCTCTCCGAGTACGGCTATGGCGCCGCCGCCGACGACCTCCAGCTCGACGTCTTCCTCGACGCCTGAGCGGGTCGATCGGCTCAGCCCTCGGGCAGGATCTCGGCCAGCAGCGCCAGGGCGCTCTCGCGGTGCGCGTCGAGCTCGGCCACTAGGCGCTCGCCGTCGCGGTCGCGAATCGCGCCGATGATCCGGTCGTGGGCTCGCAGCGACTCGCCCCGTCCCCGCGGCGAGTTGTAGTAGAGGGCGCGGTAGGTTTCGGTCGAGTCCCAGAGCAGCCTGATCAGGCGCAGCGTGTGGACCTGGTCGGGGGAGCCGATGACACCGAAGTGGAAGCGGCGGTTGGCCTCCAGCTCCGCGGCGACGTCTCCGCTGGCGGCGGCGTCGACGCAGTCGCGGGCGGCGAGCTCGATCCGCTCCACCCCGTCCTCGTCGAGCAGCGGCAGCGCCTGCCGCGCCGCCCGCTCCTCGAGCAACGCCCGCAGCTCGTAGATCTCGCGCATTTCGGCGAGGTCGAGCCGGGCGACGAAATAGCCGCGGCGCGGCAGGTAGGTGACCTGACCCTCCTGCTCGAGCACCGCCAGCGCTTCGCGCACCGGGGCGAGGCTGACGCCGAGTCCCTCGGCGATCTCCTCCTGGCGGACCCGGTCGCCCGGCCGCAGCTCGCCCTCGACCATCGCCCGCCGCAGGCCCTCCAGCGCGTGCTGGGCAGCGGTGCCTGGGACCGCGGGTCGGGTATCGGTAGCGCTCATCGGAAGGCCTGGATCCCGCTGACTGCGCCGCCGATCACCAGCGCGTGGACGTCGGCGGTTCCCTCGTAGGTGACGACCGACTCGAGGTTGTTCATGTGCCGGATCACCGGGTACTCGAGCGTGACGCCGTTGGCGCCGAGCACCTGGCGCGCGGTCCGTGCCACCTCGAGCGCTGCGTTGACGTTGCCGAGCTTGCCCATCGAGACGTGCTCGGGGCGGAGCGTGCCGTCGTCCTTCATGCGGCCGAGGTGGTGGGCGAGCAGCGTCGCCCTGTTGACCTCCAGGGCCATCAAGGCGAGCTTCTGCTGCTGGATCTGGAAGGAGGCGATCGGCTTGTCGAACTGGACCCGCTCCTTGGCGTAGGAGAGCGCCGCTTCGTAACAGGCGCGGGCGGCCCCGGCGGCCCCCCAGACGATCCCGTAGCGGGCCTCGTTGAGGCAGGAGAGCGGGCCTTTGAGCGAGCTCACCTCGGGCAGGGCGGCATCGGCCGGGAGGCGGACGTCGTCGAGCAGCAGCTCCGAGGTGATCGAGGCGCGCAGGCTGAGCTTCTTGTGGATGTCCTGCGTGGTGAAGCCCTTCGTTCCCTTCGGGACGAGGAAGCCGCGGACGCCCTCGTCGGTCTGCGCCCAGACGACGGCGACCTCGGCCAGCGAGCCGTTGGTGATCCACATCTTCTGCCCGTGCAGAATCCAGTCGGAGCCGTCGCGGCGGGCGCGGGTCCGCATCGCGCCGGGGTCCGAGCCGGCGTCGGGCTCGGTCAGGCCGAAGCAGCCGATCGCCTCGCCCGCGGCCATCTGCGGCAGCCATTCCTGCTTCTGGTCCTCGGAGCCCCAGCGCCAGATCGCGAACATCGCCAGCGAGCCCTGGACCGAGACCAGGCTGCGGACCCCAGAGTCGCCCGCCTCCAGCTCCATGCAGGCGAGCCCGTAGGCGGTCGCCGAGGCGCCGGCGCAGCCGTACCCCTCGAGGTGCATGCCGAGCACGCCCAGCTTGCCCAGCTCGAGTGCAAGCTCGGGTGGGATCGTCGCCTGCTCGAACCAGTCGCCGACGTTTGGGACCACCTCGTTCTGGACGAAGGCGCGCACCGTGTCACGGATGTCGCGCTCCTCGGCCGAGAGGAGGCGGTCGATCGCGAGGTAGTCCTCGGGGCGGATCGGCGGGGCGGAGGCGGTGCTGGAGGTCATTCGGCGGCTTCCTTGATAGATTTTCGAAAATCGAGGATTCACCCTACAGCAGCACCGCGCAACCCGCACCCGGCGAGTCGGCCCTCGGCCCGCTCAGGGTCCTCGATTTCTCGCGCGTCCTCGCCGGCCCGTTCGCGACGATGATGCTCGCCGACCTCGGTGCCGAGGTGATCAAGGTCGAGCGCCCGGGTGGAGGCGACGAAACCCGCTCCTGGGGTCCGCCCTACGACGAGCGCGGGGATGCCACCTACTTCCAGTCGGTCAATCGCAACAAGGAGAGCCGCGTCCTCGACCTCGGTGACGACGCGGACCTGGCCGAGCTCCGGCGGCTGGCCGCGGAGGCCGACGTCCTCGTCGAGAACTTCCGACCGGGGCTGATGGCCGCCAAGGGCCTCGACTACGAGATCCTCGCCGCCGCCAACCCCGGCCTCGTCTATTGCTCGATCACCGGCTTCGGCAGCGGCGAGGGCGGCGCCGCGCTGCCCGGCTACGACCTCCTGATCCAGGCGCTCGGCGGGCTGATGAGCATCACCGGCCAACCCGACGGGGAGCCGACCAAGGTCGGCGTCGCCCTGGTCGACGTTCTCGCCGGCCTATTCGCCACCGTCGGCATCCTCGCCGCGCTGCGCCATCGCGAAGCGACCGGTGCCGGCCAGCTGGTCGAGGTCGACCTCTACTCTTCGCTGCTCGCGGCGCTCGTCAACCAGGGCGCCGCCTACACCGTCGCCGGGGTCGTCCCCAGCCGCCTCGGCAACCGCCACCCGAGCATCTCCCCCTACGAGCTGTTCGCCACCGGGGAGGGGGAGCTCGTGCTGGCCGTCGGCAACGATCGCCAGTTCGAGCTGCTCTGCGAGACGCTCGGCGTCCCCGAGCTAGCCGCCGACCCGCGCT
The DNA here is from genome assembly GCA_035542315.1 of Solirubrobacterales bacterium. Lineage (GTDB taxonomy): Bacteria > Actinomycetota > Thermoleophilia > Solirubrobacterales > 70-9 > VAYN01. Next base: position 11,966 of record DATKLT010000055.1, read on the forward strand.
TTGCGACCAACCCCACCCGGGTCGAGCACCGCGGCGAGCTGGCGGAGCTGCTGCGGGAGCGGCTGCTCGCCCGCCCGGCCGCCGAGTGGGCGGCGGAGCTGAGCGAGCGCCGCGTCCCCGCCGGCGTCGTCAACGACCTCGCCGCCGCCTTCGAGCTGGCGCGGCGGACCGGCCTCGAGCCGACGGTCTCGATCGCCCGCGAGGACGGCTCGACCGTGGACCTGACCCGCAACCCGATCCGGCTGTCGGCGACGCCGCCCAGCTACCGTAAGGCGCCGCCAGCGCTTCCCCCGGAAAGGACCGAATGAGCATCAGGATCGGGTACAAGGCCTCGGCCGAGCAGTTCGGCCCGCGCGAGCTGATCGAGTTCTCCCGCCAGGCCGAGCGCCACGGCCTCGAGATCGTCTCGGTCTCCGACCACTTCCAGCCCTGGCGCCACCACGGTGGGCACGCGCCCAACGCGCTGGTCTGGCTCGGCGCGGTCGGCGCCGCGACCGAGCGGGTGGTACTCGGGACCAGTGTGCTGACGCCGACCCTGCGCTACGAGCCGGCGGTGATCGCTCAGGCCTTCGGCACGCTCGGCTCGCTCTACCCAGGGCGGGTCTTCCTCGGCGTCGGCACCGGCGAGGCGATGAACGAGACGCCGGTCACCGGCGGCGAGTTCCCCGGTCGCAAGGAGCGGCGCCTGCGCCTGGCCGAGGCGATCGAGCTGATCCGGGCGCTGTGGACGGACGAGCGGGTCGACTTCGCCGGCGACTACTACGCGACCGCGCGGGCCACCGTCTACGACCGTCCCGAGCAGCCGGTGCCGATCTTCGTCGCCGCCTCGGGGCCGCTGGCGGCAAAGCTCGCCGGCCGCGTCGGCGACGGCTTCATCTCGACCAGCGGCAAAGACCCCGACCTCTACCGCGCCCTGATGGAGAAAGTCGGCGAGGGCTCCGGGGAAGCGGGCCACGACCCGGCGGCGATACGCAAGATGATCGAGATCAAGGTTTCCTACGACCGCGACCGCCAGTTCGCCCACGACGCTTGCAACTGGTGGGCGGCGCTGGCGCTGGCGCCGGAGCAGAAAGAGGGGATCGAGGACCCGGTCGAGATGGAGCGGGTCGCCGACGAAAACGCCGACCGCGCCCACACCCGCTTCATCGTCTCCGACGACCCCGACGAGGTCGTCGAGAAGATCCAGCCCTACGTCGACGCCGGCTTCCAGGACCTCGTCCTGCACGCTCCTGGCGAGGACCAGGTCCGCTTCCTCGACCAGTTCGCCGCCGACGTGCTGCCGCGGCTGCGCGAGCGGTTCGACTCTTGATGAGCGAGCTGCCCCAGCGCGCCCGGATCCGCGAGGTCGGGCCCCGCGACGGCTTCCAGAACGAGCCGGAGACGATCGCCACCGCCGACAAGGTGGCGCTGATCGACCTGCTCTCGGCCAGCGGCCTGGAGCGGATCGAGGTGACGAGCTTCGTCCGCCCCGACGTGATCCCGCAGCTCTCCGACGCGGCCGAGGTGCTGGCCGCCGTCAAGCGCCGCGAGGGGGTCTCCTTCTCGGTCCTGATCCCGAACCAGCGCGGGCTGGAGCGGGCGCTGCAGATGCGCGACCGCTTCGACGAGGCGAGCGTCTTTCTCTCCGCCTCGCAGACGCACAACCGCAAGAACGTCAACCGCTCGATCGAGGAGTCGCTGGCAGGCCTGGGGCCGACTCTGGCGGGCGCGGGCGAGGCCGGGCTGCGTCGCGAGGGCGTGATCGCGACCTCCTTCGGCTGCCCGTATGAGGGCGAGGTGACCCCCGAGCGCGTCTTCGAGATCGCCGAAGCGCTGGCCGCCGCCGGCTGCGAGGAGGTCGGTTTCGGCGACACGACCGGGATGGCGAACCCGCGCCAGGTCCACCAGTTCTTCGCCGCCGCCCGCGAGCGCCTCGCCGGGGTCGAGCTGACCGCCCACTTCCACAACACCCGCGGCCAGGGCCTCGCCAACGTGCTCGCCGCGCTCGAAGAGGGCATCACCTCCTTCGAGTCGAGCTTCGGCGAGCTCGGCGGCTGCCCGGTCCCGCCGGGTTCGACCGGCAACGTCTCCAGCGAGGACGTCGTCTCGATGCTGCACGAGATGGGCGTGGCGACCGGCGTCGACCTCGACGCGCTGCTCGCCGCCTCGCGCGCTGCCCAGGAGGTCATCGGCCGCCCGCTCGGCGCTCACGTCCTCCGTGCCGGCCCCGTCGACTGGCAGCGCTAGCGGCGAACCAGCCGCCGTGGGTG
>DATKLT010000056.1:0-4532 GCA_035542315.1 Solirubrobacterales bacterium
CGACATGATCGCCGAGCTGGTCGCGGCGATGGCGCTGGAGGGCGGCTACCAGGAGCTCTCCCGGATCGTGCACCCGCACCCGACGGTGTCGGAGGCCGTGCTCGACGCGGCCCGTGCGGTCGACGGCTGGGCGATTCACGCCTGAGGCGGCGCCGGTTCCTCGGAGCCGGGCTTCCCGCCGACCTGCCCGCCACTCAGATGCCACGAGTGGCAGAAATCGAGGTCAATCGCTGCATATTGCGACATGTCCGGCGAGTCTCAGTCGTCAAAATCCGGCCGGTACCACCGCGTAAAACCCCTGCTAATACCCGCTTTTTGCGGAAAGGCCGTCGCCCAGCGACCCCCAATGGTAAGGAAGGGGTCGTGGGTTCGAGTCCCATTCCGGGCTTCGTAGAAACTCCTTCACCTCGGTTCCGTCGCCCGTCTGTGTCCGCGAATGGGCGTTATCGGGCGTCTACATAACGTGATTACGGCGCAGCCCGGTGCTGTGGCTCAGACTCTCCCGTTGACGCCGCGCTCGTAGTTCGCCGAGCGCATGATGATCCGGGTCTCGGTGCCGGCGGCGCCGGCGTCGCGGCGGATGCGGCGGATCGTCTGGTTGAGCTCGTCAGCGTCGCCGCAGGCGACCCGCAGCTGGAAGTCGAAGCGGCCGGTGAGGAAGGTCATTTCGATGACGGCGGGGAGGCTGGCGATGAGCTGCTCGAAGTCCGCCGGGTCGGTGGTGGGGAGGAGGCGGACGTCGATCAGGGCGTCGAGCGAGCGGCCGACGAGGCCGGCGTCGATCCGCGCGGTGTAGCCGGTGATCACGCCCTCGCGTTCGAGGCGGCGAACGCGGTCGGCGCTGCCGTGCGGGCTGAGGCCGACCTCGGCGCCGATGCTGGCGAAGGATGCCCTTCCGTTTGTGCTCAGCAGGCTGAGGATTCGGTGATCTATCTCGTCTAGCACTGAGGATTCAGAGATCTTGGAACCTGAATCCTAGATATTACACGGGAAACGCCGATCATCTCGGGGACATCCGCCACCACGAGAGGAACTGAGATGCAGATCGGCGTCCCGACCGAGATTAAGCAGGACGAGCACCGGGTTTCGATCACCGCCGCCGGCGTGCGTGAGCTGACCGACGCCGGGCACGAAGTGCTGGTCCAGGCAGGTGCCGGCGAGGGCTCGGCAATCGGCGACGGTGACTACGCCGCCCAGGGGGCGCGGATCGTCCCCGACGCCGAGACGGTCTTCGCCGAGGCCGAGCTGATCGTCAAGGTCAAGGAGCCCCAGGCCGAGGAGGTAGCCCGCCTCGAGCCCCGCCACACCCTCTTCACCTACCTGCACCTGGCGCCCGACCCCGAGCTGACCGCGGGCCTGATCGACTCCGGCGCCACCTGCATCGCCTATGAGACCGTCACCGACCACGCCGGCCGCCTGCCGCTGCTGGCGCCGATGAGCGAGGTCGCCGGCAAGATCGCGACCCAGGCCGGAGCGGTCGCCCTGCAGCGACCGCTCGGCGGCCGCGGCCTCCTGCTCGGCGGCGTGCCCGGGGTTGCGGCCGGCCGCGTGATGGTGATCGGCGGTGGCGTCGTCGGCCAGAACGCGGCCCGCGTCGCCGTTGGCCTCGGCGCCGACGTCTTCGTCTACGACCGCTCGATCGACCGCCTGCGCCAGCTCGACGTCGAGTTCGACGGTCGCGTCTCGACCTGCTTCGCCTCGACCCTGGAGATCGAGCGCCGTCTGCCGGAGGTCGACCTCGTGATCGGCGCGGTGCTGGTCAAGGGCGCTCGCGCCCCCCACGTGATCAGCCGCGAACAGCTGGCGCTGATGCAGGAGCGCGCCGTGCTCGTCGACGTCTCGATCGACCAGGGGGGTTGCTTTGAGACCTCGCGGCCCACGACCCACTCCAACCCCACCTACGAGGTCGACGGGGTCGTGCATTACTGCGTGGCCAACATGCCGGGCGCCGTTCCGGTCACCTCCACCCAGGCATTGACCAACGCGACCCTGCCCTATGTCCTGCGCCTGGCCGGGCAGGGCGCCGAGGCAGCGCTTGCCGCCGACCCCGGCTTCGCTGCCGGCCTCAACGTCCGCGCCGGCGAGCTGACGAACGAGGCGGTGGCGGTGGCGCAGGGGCTGGAATGGGTGGCGCAGCCGCGGGGCAGCGATGCGTCAATCGTCCAGTGACCCAGGTGCTAGGAGGGCCTAGCGAAACTCACGCACGCGGCCGGCGGCGGCGGACGCGGCGCTCGCCGACCACGCACGTGATCCCTCGACGTCGAGGCCGAGGATCCGGGCGTGCGCGACGGCGGCGGCTCGAGCCGCAGGTGGCCGGTCATCTCCGTCCGCTCGACCTGGTCGACGCCCAGCGGCGATGCTTACGGCGTCATCCTCAGGACGCCGCGAAGAACTTTGCCAGCGGCTCCTGGTAGAAGGCGGGGTAACCGGACTCGATGTGCTGTTCCTCGGCCTCCGTTGGTATTCCGCAATGGTCAATCTCGAGCCTCGTGCCTGCGCCTTCCTGCGTCAGGGTGAAGCGCACGACCGAGTAGACCCCCGCCTCCCAGGGCCTGGGGTGCTCGGCGCCGAAGCGCCACGCCTGGACCACGCGCTCGCCGGGCACCAGCTCGATCTGCCGCCCCTCGACCCTGCCCCCGAAGAGGCTGAACGGGTCGCCCTCTCGGTCGCCGATGTGGGCTGCGAGTCCAGTCGCGGCGGCAAACCTCTCACCATCGGTGAGCACTGCGTAGACCTCCATGGGCATCGCATCGATGATCGCCTCCTGGTGAATTGCCATGCTCTCGGAACCTTTCTGCTTGGGCCGGCTCGTTGCCGACGTTTCCCCCGAGACGAACGAGGCTCGCGGCAACGGACACCGAGCCGGCGAATCGGCCTGTCACCTGGCAGGTCACCCCGCTCCTCCGCACGTTGCGCCGAGGAGGATGGTGTTGACGTCGTCCTGACTGATGGCGAACGAAGCCCCGAGTCGATCAGGGTCAACCGCGGCGGCGACCCGGCACGCCTCGACCCGGCTCAGTCCCAGCTCCGATAGCCGGGTGGGGGTGCCGAGCCGCCGCGCGAGGTCGCGGAGCCCAGCGACGGGGTCCTCGACCCCGAGGGCGCTGGCCAGCGTCGCCCCCGCCGCCGGCACCGATCTGATCGCCAGATCCGTGGTCCAGGGCAGGATCACGGCGTGAAGCTCAGCATGTGGCAGATCGAAGCGAGCGCCGAGCACATGGCACAGCTTGTGGTGGAAGCTCGGCCCTGCGGCCGCGAAGGTAATCCCCGCTAGCCAGGCGCCGAGAAGAGAACGTTCTCGGGCGATGGCGTTGTCCCCCGCCTTCACGGCGCCTGGCAACCCTTCCGCGAGGACGGCGATGCCCCGCATCCCGGTCAGCTCGGTCATCGGACTGCGTTTCGGGGCCCAGAGCGCGTCGACGCAGTGCGCGACGGCGTTGAGGCCGCTTGCCGCCGTGAGCGCGGCGGGGAGCGCATAGGTCAGCCGAGGGTCGTAGATGACGACCCTCGGGATTACCGCCGGCTCCAGCCCGGTGACTTTGACGCCGTTCTCGGTCAGTCCCCAAACGGGAGTCATCTCCGAACCGGAGTAGGTGGTGGGCACGGCGAGGATTCCCAGTCGCTCGGTGAGCGCCACTGCCTTGGCCAGCCCGATGGCCGAGCCCCCGCCGATCGCGACGATGCAATCGACGTCGAGCCTGCGGGCGAGGGCGCGTGCGCTCTCGGCGTTCTCGATCGGAACGTGCTGGCGGACGCGATCGATCCGAGCCTCGGCCCAGATCTCGTCGAGAGCCGGCCCGACGATGCCGGACGCAGTCCTGCCCGCGATCAGCAGCGGCCTTTCTCCCAGCGCGGCGACCTCCGTCGCTAGATCGGCGATCCGCCCGGCGCCGAACAGGACCCGGGTTGGCGGGGTTTCGTGCACGAAATCCATGCTGAGCCCGCGGACAGGTCCCAATGCTGCTCGGCTAGCCGCGGGAGGAGGGACGGCGTCGCCGGGGCGGCGTGTCAGCCTTCGATCTGGCCAATCGAGACCCCGGAGCCGTCCGTCGCCGTGAGGGGCTCGGGCTGGGACGGCATGAGATCCGCCCCGCTCACGTACTGCCTGCCTGCGACCAAGAGCTCCTCGGCAGGAAAGCGAGTGATGACTCGGCTGCCGTCGGCGGTGACGACCACCTCCTCCTCGATCCGGGCGGCGGAGCGTCCGTCGCTGGCCGGGCAGTAGGTCTCGAGGGCGAAGACCATTCCCTCCTCGATTTCGACTGGGTGCTCGAGAGAATGCAGCCTCGAGATCATCGGTGCCTCATAGAGACCAACGCCGAGGCCATGCCCGAATTGCAGGCCAAAAGACGCCTCCTCGCTCTCGAACCCGAGCTCCTCGGCAGTCGGCCAGACCGTCGCGATTTGATCGGTGCTCGCCCCGGGCCGGACCAGCTCGATGGCCGCATCGAGCCACTCGCGACACTGCTTGTATGCGTCGAGCTGAGAAGGCGTCACGCTGCCGACGCAGAACGTTCGGTAGTAGCAGGTCC
>DATKLT010000057.1:0-7053 GCA_035542315.1 Solirubrobacterales bacterium
CGCCTGCTCGACGGCCGCATCATCCGCGAGATCACGCCGATCTTCGACACCCGCGCGCTCGGCTACGAGTCGATGCTGGTCGCCGCCAGGGTCGACTCCGAGAACCCGCAGCGAGCGGCGAAGGTCGTCAACGCTCACCCCGGCGTCTCCCACAACTACCTCCGCACCCACGACTTCAACCTCTGGTTCACGATCGCCACTCCGCCCGACTCCGAGCTCGGCCTCTCGGGGACCTTGCAGGCCCTGATGGAGGAGGCCGGCGCTGACTCGATGCGGGAGCTGCCGACCCTGACCCTGTTCAAGATCAACATGAACCTGGAGATGGAGAAGGGGACCGAGGCGCTCGCCTCGACGGTCGAAGCGGCGCCCCCGCGCGAGCTCGAAATGCAGCCCTACGACGCCGACGACGTCGCCCTGATCAAGGCCCTGCAGGGGCCGATGGCGGCGGTCGAGCGGCCCTACGACGAGGCCGCGGCGGAGCTCGGGATCTCGACCGACGACCTGCTCGAGCGGCTGCGCGGGATGGTCGACCGCAAGATCCTGCGCCGCGTCGCCGCGATCCTCTACCACCGCCGCGCCGGCTTCTCCGCCAACGGGATGGGAGTCTGGCGGGTGCCCGAGGACGAGATCCTCGAGGTCGGCGGCCGCATGGCCTCCTTTCGCGGCATCTCCCACTGCTACCAGCGCCCCACTTATGAGGACTGGCCCTACAGCGTCTTCACCATGGCCCACGGCCGCTCCAAGCAGGAGTGCGACGCGATCCTCGACTCGATCGCCGCGGACTGCGGGATGGGCCCCGAGGACCGCGCCACCCTCTACTCCTCGACCGAGTACAAGAAGATCCGCCTCCACTACTTCACCGACGACTACAGGGAATGGGAGGCGGCCCATTCCTAGCGGCGCCGCTGGTGCGTCGGAGGGCCTCTACGCCGAGGCCCTGAAGGTCCTTCCCGGCGGCGTCAACTCGCCGGTGCGGGCGATGCGCCAGATCGGTCGCGAGCCGATCTTCATCGACCGCGGCGAAGGCTGCTGGCTGGTCGACGTCGACGGCAAGCGCTACCTCGACTGGGTCGGCTCCTGGGGACCGCTGATTCTCGGCCACGCCGACCCCGCGGTGATCTCGGCGGTGATCGAGGCGGCCAAGCGGGGCACCAGCTTCGGCGCCGCGACCGCCGCCGAGGTGGCGCTGGCGGAGGAGATCGTCGCCCGCGTCCCCTCGGTCGAGATGGTGCGGATGACCAGCTCCGGCACCGAGGCGGCGATGGGCGCGGTGCGGCTGGCGCGGGCGATCAGCGGCCGCGAGGTCGTGGTCAAGTTCGCCGGCGCCTACCACGGCCACTCCGACGGGCTGCTCGCCGACGCCGGCTCGGGGCTGGCGACGCTCGGCGTCCCCGGCAGCCCCGGGGTGACCGCGGCGCAGGCGGCGGGGACGATCGTGGTGCCGTGGAACGACCGTGAGGCGGTTGCCCGGGCACTCAACGAACACGACGTGGCGGCGCTGCTGGCGGAGCCGATCGCCGCCAACATGGGCGTCGTCCCGCCCGCCGACGACTTCCTCGAGTTCCTCCGCAGCGCCACCCGCGAGGCCGGCGCGCTGCTCGTCTTCGACGAGGTGATCACCGGCTTCCGCGTCGCCCGCGGCGGCGCCCAGGAGCTCTACGGGGTCGAACCGGACCTCACCGTGATGGGCAAGGTCGTCGGCGGCGGTTTGCCGGCGGCGGCGTTCGCCGGGCCGCGCGAGGCGATGGAACGGATCGCGCCCGCCGGCGACGTCTACCAGGCGGGAACGCTCTCGGGCAACCCGCTCGCGGTCGCCGCCGGCCGGGCGACGCTGGCCCAGCTCGACGCCGCTGCCTACGAGCGGCTCGGCGTGCTGACCGACCGCCTCGCCGGTGGTTTCGCCGAGCTCGCCGCAGGTCGCCCGCTGCAGGTCGCCGCCGCGCCTGGCCTCGTTACCCTCTTCTTCAGCCCCGACCCGGTCCGCGACTTCGCCGCTGCCTCCGCCTGCGACACCGTTGCCCACGCCCGCTTCTGCAACGCGCTGCTCGAGCGCGGCGTCTACCCGCCACCCTCCCAGTTCGAGGCCTGGTTCGTCTCCCTCGCCCACGACGAGGCCAGCGTCGACCGCACCCTCGAAGCCGCCGCCGAGTCCCTCGACGAGGCGCTTTAGTGGTCCATATGGACCCAAAAGGCGCCTTGAGACCTTCCGAGGTGCTGCACGCATTGGCGACCCAGCTTCGCTCCGAGCAGACGCCGATCTCTCCGCACGTCGTGGAGCCCGCCGCCGCGCCGAGGTACGGAGAGATCGTCGCCGCGGGGCCGCGCGCCGCCGCCGCCCCGGCCGAGTACGCGCTGGTGATCGAGGCGGTGCGCGAGGGCTACCTCCTCCATTACGGCGAGCCGCGACTGCTCGCCGGGCACGACGCCGACCTCGCGCTGCTCGCCGGCGACTATCTATATGCGCTCGGCCTCGACCGGCTCGCGGCGCTCGGCGACACCGCCGCGGTGGCGGTCCTGGCCGAGCTGATCGGGAGCTGCGCGCGGCTCCATGCCGAGGGTCGCGAGGCCGAGGTGGCGGCGCTCTGGGCCGAAGCGGCCTACGCGATCGCCGGGCGCTGACAGGCTCTGAACGCGTCACCGGCCCAAGGCAATAAACTCCGCGCCCGAACGACTCGACCGTGGCACCAGATAACGCGGACAAACTGAACGGGGCCGAGGAGGCCCCCAAGGAGCGGGTGAAGCCCGACCCCCCCGGGTACTTCGAGGGGGAGTCGATGACTCGCCGCAGAGCCTTCACGATCGGCGCCCAGGCCCTGGGCGGCGTCGCTGGCGCGGCTATCGTCCTGCCCGCCATCGGCTTCGCCGTGGCACCGATCTTCCACCGCGGCAAGGAGCGCTGGGAGGCGGTTGGCCCGACCTCCGACTTCGTCGAAGACACCTACCGCCAGGTCGTCTTCACCGAAACCGAGGGGATCGGCGACGCCGGCAAGACCGTCGCCTACGTGCGCAAGAGCTCCAAGGAACTCGAAGAAGAACCCGGCCAGTTCGTCGCCCTCTCCAACCGCTGCGCCCACCTCGGCTGCCCGGTCCGCTTCGTCGAGGCCGCCGGCAACTTCATTTGCCCTTGCCACGGCGGTGTCTATGACTTCCAGGGCGCGCGGATCGGCGGCCCGCCGGTGCGCCCGCTCGACCACTTCCAGACCCGGGTCCGCAACGGCCAGGTCGAGATCGGCCCCCGCTACAGCGTCACCAACCAGATGGAACCGGTGCGCGCCCGCGACCCCGGGGAGTTCACCGGCGGGATCTGGGAATACCTCTACCCGCCGCGGCCCTCTACCTTCCCGCCGCCCTGATGCCGAAGAAACCGAGCCTGAAAATCCCGGACTTCGTCGTCCCGCCGCCCCTGCGCAAACCGCCCAAGCCGGGCTCCGTTGCGCCGCAAGGCGACGCTCCGGCGGATCTGAAGTCGAGCCCGCCGCCGCGCACCAGCCACGGCGAACGCCTCGAAGGCCAGGCCAAAGAGGCCCCGGCCGAGGTCCTCGCCTGGGTCGACCAGCGCACCGGCGCCAGCGGCTTCCTCACCGGGATGCTCTACCGCAAGGTGCCGAAGGGGACCAACTGGTTCTACACGCTCGGCTCGGCGACGCTCTTCGCCTTCATCGTCCAGGCCGTCACCGGGGTCTTCCTGGCGATGTTCTACACGCCCTCGGCGACCCAGGCCTACGCCTCGATCTCCCACATCAACAACGACGTCCCGCTCGGCCAGTTCGTGCACGGCATGCACAAGTGGGGCGCCAGCGTGATGGTGATCCTGATCTTCGTCCACATGGGACGGACCTTCTTCTTCGGCGCCTACAAGTACCCGCGCGAGCTGAACTGGGTGATCGGGGTCGTGCTCCTGATCCTGACGATGACGATGGCCTTCACCGGCTACCTGCTGCCCTTCGACCAGCGCTCCTACTGGGCCTCGATCGTCGGCATCAACATCAACGGCACCGGCCCGATCGTCGGCCCCTATCTGAGCGACTTCCTCAGAGCCGGCCCCGAGCTGGGGGCGACGACGCTCGCCCGCTTCTACGCGATCCACATGCTGCTGGTGCCGGGGGCGATCATCGCCCTGATCGGCGCCCACATGTACCTCGTGGTCAAGCTCGGCACGACCGCACCGCCCTGGGTCAAGACCGGCAAGCCGAAACTCGCCGAGCCGGTGGCCCAGCTCGACGCCAGCGGCAACGGCGGCGATCCCGCGAAAGTGAGGTCGACCGCGTGAAGCCGAAGGACAAGCAGGCATATCTCGAGGAATACGAACTCCTGAAGAAGAAGGGGAAGCCGTTCTTCCCCTACGCCGTGCTCAAGGACTCGGCGATGGCGCTGATCGTGGTCGGCGTGATCATCGCGATGTCCCTGATCCTCGGTGCCGAGCAGGGCCCGAAGGCGGACCCGACCTCGACCACCTACACGCCGCGCCCCGAGTGGTACTTCTTCTTCCTCTTCGAGGTCCTGCGCGTGATCAAGCCGCCGGAGCTGGTCCCGATCGCGACGATCGGCATCCCGACGATCTGCATGGTCCTGCTGCTGCTGCTGCCGTTCTATGACCGCAACCCCGAGCGCCGGCCGGAGCGCCGCCCGCTGGCGACCACGGCCGGCTGCCTGACGATCCTGGCGATGGGCTACCTGACCTACGCCGGTGCCGTCGCCGGCCCGCCGACCGAAATCGACTTAAAGGTCGCGCCTCAATACGAGGCCGGCAAGGAGGTCGTCGCCGGCTCCGGCTGCCTCGCCTGCCACAAAATCGGCGACAACGGCAACAACGGGCCGGGCCCCGAACTGACCCACATCGGCGCCCGAATACCGCGGGCGGCAATCATCCGCTCGGTCGAAATCGGCCCGGGCATCATGCCTTCCTTCCGCGAACTTCCTCCGAAGAAGCTGGAAGAGCTGGCGAACTTCCTTTCGTCACTCGATTAGACGCAGCGCCGCAGGGGCGCCAAACTACGGAGTCCTGATCTGATGGACACGATCAACGACAACCGCACTTCGCCCGACTTCGCCGGGCAGGTCAACCGCATGTTCGACCGCGTCGCCTCGCATTACGACGCGCTCAACTCGGTGATGACCGCAGGCCTGCACCACCGCTGGCGCGAGCGCGCCGCTTCGCGGGCCGAGCTGGCGCCCGGCGACAGCGCCCTCGACGTCTGCTGCGGCACCGGCGACCTGGCGCTGGAGCTGGCGGCGCGGGTGACGCCGGAGGGGCGGGTCGTCGGCTGCGACTTCTCCGAGCCGATGCTCGACCTGGCGCGCGAGAAGGCGTCCGCGCGCGGCATCGACGGGGTTCGGTTCGAGTGGGCGGATGCGCTGACGCTGCCCTACGACGGCGAGCGCTTCGATGCCGTGACGGTCGGCTTCGGCGTCCGCAACCTGGCCGACCTCGACCGCGGCTTGCGCGAGATGGCGCGGGTGCTGAAGCCCGGCGGCCGGCTCGTCATCCTCGAGATCACGCAGCCGACCCGGCCGCCGCTCTCCTGGTTCTTCTCGCTCTGGTTCGACCGGATCGTGCCCCTGCTCGGCGCCCTCTCCGAGGAGCCCGAGGCCTACGCCTACCTGCCCCAGTCGGTCCGCAGCTTCCCCAGCCCCCACGGCCTCGCCGAGAAGATGGCCGGGGCCGGGTTCGAGCAGATCCGCTACACGGTGCTCGCCGGCGGGATCATCGCGATCCACAGCGGCGTCCGCGGGCCGACCGGCGAGTGACGCGGCCCTCCGCGGTGCCGCCGCCGGTGACGGCGGTCCTCGACGCCTCCAGCCGCTGGCTACCGGCGCGGATGGGTGCGGTCGAGGAGCTGCTGCGCGAACAGGTCGGCGGCCACGGCGAGCTGCTCGGCGGCGACGCCACCGCGACGCTGTCCGCCGGTGGCAAGCGCCTGCGGCCGATGCTGGTCCTGCTTTGCGCCGGCGATGGCGGCGGTGAGGAGGCTCTGCGAGCGGCGGCCGCGATCGAGCTCGTCCACATGGCGACGCTGGTCCACGACGACGTCCTCGACGACGCGCCGCTGCGCCGCGGGGTTCCGACCGTCGCCGCCACGTCGGGACGCGAGCGAGCGGTGGCGACCGGCGACCTACTGCTCTCCCGTGCCTTCGCCCTGCTCGCCGAGGCCGGCGACGGGCGCTCGGTCGCGCTCCTCGCCGAGGCCTCGGTCGCGCTCGCCCGCGGCGAGCTCGCCCAGCGCCATGACGCCTTCGACCTCTCGATCTCCGAGCAGCGCTACCTCGAGCGCTGCCGGCTGAAGACGGCGACGCTGTTCGAATGCGCTTGCCGTCTCGGCAGCGCGGACGAGCACCTGCGCCGCTTCGGTGCCGAGGTCGGCCTCGCCTTCCAGCTCCTCGACGACGTCCTCGACGTCAGCGGCCCGCCCGAGCGGACGGGGAAGGCGCGGGGCACCGACCTGCTCGACGGCACGGTCACCCTGCCGCTGATCACTGCCGTCGCCGCCGACCCCGCGATCGCCAGCGTCGACCTGCAGGGCCTCGACACCGCCGCGGCCGCCGCCCTCTGCGACCGCATCGCCGCCACCGGAGCCCTCGATCGCGTCCGCGAGCGAGCCCTGGACATGGTCGCCGAGGGCAAGCGCGCCCTCGAGTCCTCCAGCTTCCCCCCCGAACAGCGCCAACTCCTCGCCCTCGTCGCCGACGGCGTAGTCCAGCGCTACAGCTGACCCGCGCGCCCAGAGGGGGCGAAGTCGGGCGACCAGGCGCATTACCCCCACCATGGGGGAGAAAGGTGCCTTTGGCGAGACCGTGGACGCGCGGGTCGCGGAGATCGCAGGGCGACAACATGGGGCGATAACCACGCAGCAGTTGCTTGGTGCTGGAATCGGCGACACGACGATCTCGCGATGGGTGTGCCGCGGGAGGCTCCACCGCCTCCATCGGGGCGTCTATGCCGTCGGCCACTCGGCACCGAGCTGGCAGCAGCGCTGGATCGCCGCAGTGCTCGCCCTTGGCGACGATGCGGTGCTGAGTCACATGAGCGCAGCGGCTCTGTGGAAACTGCTGAAA